>CP065009.1:600000-1200000 GCA_016699755.1 Candidatus Peregrinibacteria bacterium
CATGCCATCAAGTTTTCAGAACCCAGATCAAAAAATCCTCTTCCTAACGGATCGAGAAATTTTTCAGCTCCGGAGAAGTCGAAAACAAAAATCACTTGACAAGCTCAACCTTGAGTTCTTAACAAGTCTTAAAGTAGGAGATTATGTTGTGCACATGGATCATGGAATCGGGCATTTTTTGGGCGTTACAGAGCAAGAAATAGATGAACATATCCGAGAATACTTAGAAATCGCTTATGCCGGAACCGACCGGCTTTTTGTCCCCGTTGATCAGGCAGACAAAGTCTCTCGCTTTCTCTGTGAAGAAGGTGATGAGCCAAAACTCAATCGCTTGGGATCTGCGGAATGGGAGAATGTTCAAAAAAAGGCAAAAAAAGAAACGGAAAAAGTTGCAAAAGAACTCCTCCGTCTCTATGCAGAACGCGAACAGGCACGAAAAACTTCATTTTTGTCAGATACAAAGATTCAGCAAGAATTCGAAAAAACATTTCCTTACGAAGAAACCCCAGGGCAAATGTCTGCTATTGCAGATGTAAAACGAGATATGGAATCGGAAAAACCAATGGATCGTCTTGTTTGTGGAGATGTTGGATTTGGAAAAACAGAAGTCGCTATTCGAGCGGCATTTAAATGTGTACAGAGCGGACGACAAGTCGCGCTTATTTCTCCCGTAACCATTTTAGCGCAACAGCACTATGAATCGTTCTCAAAGCGCATGGAACACTTTGGAGTTCGAGTAGCAGCGCTTTCGCGTTTTAAAACCGCCTCAGAACAAAAGAAAACCCTTCAAGATCTTGAATCTGGAAAAATTGACATTGTCATTGGAACACACAGACTCCTTCAGCCAGATGTCTCATTTCGCGATTTGGGAATCTTGATTATTGATGAAGAACAGCGCTTTGGTGTGAAGCAAAAAGAAAAATTTAAGGAACTCCGAAAAAATGTAGATATTCTTACGCTTACAGCAACCCCAATTCCACGCACCCTAAACTTAGCGCTCAACAAACTTCGTGATATCTCCACTATCACCACTCCACCACCAGGAAGATTGCCGGTCATTACTGAAGTGCGAAAATATTCTGACCGGCTTATTCAAGATGCTTTGCGACACGAACTCCAGCGAGATGGACAGGTATATTTTCTCCATAATCGTGTCAGCACCATTGAGAGTGTTGCCGATAAAATTCGGAATCTCGTTCCAGAGGCGCACGTTGTCGTGGGACATGGACAACTCGGCTCACAAGATTTGGAACAGCGGATCCTCGATTTTAAAGAGAAGAAATATAATGTTCTCGTTTCGAGCACCATCATCGAAAACGGCATCGATCTCCCCAACGCAAACACCATGATTGTGATGAATGCAGAACGTTTTGGGCTTTCGCAGTTGTACCAGCTCCGTGGAAGAATTGGTCGTGGAAAACGTCAAGCGTTCGCCTATTTTCTCTACCAAACCCAAAAACTTGGAGTAGAGGCAAAAAAACGACTTCGTGCCATTGTTGAGGCAAGCGAACTCGGAAGCGGTTTTCAAATTGCTATGCGAGACCTAGAGATTCGTGGCGCAGGAGATGTACTTGGGGTTAATCAGGCAGGAACGGTTAACGCAGTAGGAGTAGGGTATTTTGTGCGACTCCTCAATGAAACGATTCGAAACATGAAAGAAGGAAAAAAACTGGAACAACCCGAAGAAGCAGAAAGTGTTACTATTGAACTCCCAATAGATGCGTATATTCCTAGTAGCTATGTTGCCGATTCGAAAGAGAAAATTCTTGCGTATCAAAATTTGGCGGCAGTACAAACGGAAGAAGATCTTCGAGAAATTGCAGATGATTTTTCAGAGGAATACGGAAAAATTCCTCGTGAAGTGCGAATGCTCCTCAGGGTGATTGAACTCAAAATTCTTGCACGACAAGCAAATATTCTCGCTGTGCGCTCCGTACCTGTTGGAAGAAATGATCGAGAAATTCATCTGATTCTTGGAAAAAAAGTAAATGCTTCTCAAATTATGAATCTCCTCAAACATCAGGAGAAATGGTTTGTTTCGAGTGATAAGCTCAAAATTTCTCTCAAAGACCTCGGGATGGATTTTATAGGAGAACTCAAAAAGGCTCTGGAATATCTCTCCACCGATAAAAAAGAGAAAAAGGAAGCCGTTTCATAAGAGCCATAAAAAAAGATATTGTCATCAGGTTTTCTTTGACGGAAGGCGTATTTTTTCAGAGAATTTGGCTCCTTTTAATTCTTAAATAATGGAGAAATTACAAGTGGCTATTGCTTTCATTACTGCACTTTCCTTACCATCCTCAGCTACGGCTACTGACATTGGAGAAATCAATGCGACCATGCGCTCAGAAGCAGGAAAAATTATTCCTCTTTCTCCAGCGATTAACCCAAGCGCTCTTCCATCGCTCCCACATCATCAAGACTGCTTTGAGAGATTTATCAGTGAGCAGGCATATACACGAGAAGAGGGAATAGGAAAGGCAAGAAAATTAGTAAAGTGCGCTTCTCCAACAATAAAAAAAACTACAGAAAGTATACAAGGAGCAGTAAAAAAGGTTTCAGGAGAATTGATCCAGCTCGAAAGGGTTGATGCTACATCCGAAGGGTTAATAGCAAAATTTCGAGTCAAGATTCCAAGCAACTAATCACTCATATCCTTTCCTTCTTCTACTCGGAAATGTGAAGATCTTCCTCTTCTTGACGAATTTCATCTCGCACACGTCGAAATCCAAGGAGAAGAAATGCAGAAACCGCACCAAAAATAAGACAAAAGAGGTTAAATGAGAAAGCAAAAAGAAAATCTTGAATGCGATCAATGTTCCCAATTCCCAAAAGAACACCAAAAAAACTAACTCCGGGGATAAGGGATACCGCAATAGCAATACCAATAAGATTGAGTTGATTCACAGGACGGAGCCACGAGTATACAGCCGCAAAACCCGAAAGAAACGCAGAAAGAAGAAGAAAAACATCATATCGCTGAAAACGAAGGGAAAACTCTCGAACATCTAGTGTATTCCCAAAGAGAAGGAGAAGTTTTACAAAAAGCCCAGAGGCCGCCACTACAAAAAGAATACCGCCAAAAAAGCTTGTGGCGGCATAGAGAGTGAGACGAGTGTTTAAAAGAGAAAGCCCTGCGGCAAATGAAAGTACAGGGTTAAGAAGTGGCGCTAAAACCATAGCAGCAATAAGAAGAGGAATATCATCAAGCAAAATTCCGAGTGTGGCGATAAGTCCCGAAAGAAGGCACATCACAAAATATTCTGACTTTAATCGTGATCCCTGAATAAGCTGATCAGCTGCTTCTCGAGCCTTCCGACTTGTTTCCATGCGAATTTTCCAACGGTTCAAATTTGGAAGAGGAATGGGTGTATGCGCAAAGGACAACCATTTTTTTCTGGAGAACATTCTTGTTGTGAAAGACAGAGAATCTTCAAATTATAGCGAAAAGAAGAGTCTTTCTCAACTATTCTGCCATGATAAAAAAAGTTGGCTCTTGAGTAGGAAAATCATTTCGATTATCCTCTCAACATGCTTAAACACGCCAAAATATCAGACTACAAAATAAAAAAAATATTGATGTGTTTTTGTGAAGATATCGATGCCTCAAAAACAGCAAGAATTCTAGAAATAAATCGAAGGACTATTGATCGGTATTTTAATATCTTCCGAGAAAAATAACTCTTCACGCCATCGCTCAAAGTAAGGAATCTGGAGAGTTTGAACTTGATGAAAGTTATTTTGGAGCTAAAAGAGTACGAGGTAAAAGAGGAAGAGGGGCAGCCGGAAAAACACCAGTCTTTGGTATACTTAAACGAGACGGAAAAGTATCAGTAACCATCGTAAAGAAATGCAGTAGAGAAGAGTTATTGCCTATCATACAGGGAAAAATACTCGAAGGTTCCACTATCCACACCGATGGCTGGAGGGCTTATGACGGACTCATTCTAAATGGGTATGATCACTATCGTGTCTACCATTCCCATGATGAATTTGCTCGAGGAAAATGCCATGTGAATGGCATAGAATCTTTCTGGTCATTTGCCAAGAGAAGACTCTCTAAATTCAACGGTATTGCTTCTCATAAGTTTAATCTTCATCTGAAAGAATGTGAGTTCCGATGGAACTATAAAGATCAGAATCTTTATGATAAAATGCTAAAGATTTTGAAGAAATTTTAAAATCTGCTACTCAAGAGCCAAAAGTTTTCTCCAATCTAGGTATTCGCGTCAGACAAAAATCGATCAACTATTATTTCTGCAATTCCCGTATACAACTTTGGAGTGAGACTTAAAAGCCGAACCCTATCTTCTTCCGAAAGATCTTTTTGGGTTTGCACAAAGTCGTAAAATGATTCGAGTGTTATCTCTTTTCCGCGCGTAAGATCTTTGAGTCTCTCATAGGGGTTTTCTGCACCGCGCGCTCGCAAAATGGTTTGCATTGCCTCTGCCAAAACTTCTGGATGTGCAGCAAGATCGTTGTATATTGTTTTTTCATCAAGAGTAAGCTTCTCAAGACCACGTAAAAAACTCTGAATAGCTAGAAAATTATGTCCAAAGGCAACTCCCATATTTCGCAACACCGTAGAGTCTGAAAGATCACGTTGCCAACGAGAAACAGGAAGCTTTTCCGCGAAGTGAGTAAAAAGGGCATTGGCAATCCCAATATTTCCTTCTGCATTTTCAAAATCAATGGGATTTACTTTGTGTGGCATGGCGCTACTTCCTACCTCTCCTTCTTTGAGTTGTTGACGAAAAAAACCAAGAGAAATATATCCCCAAATATCCCGAGAAGCATCAAGAAAGATATTCCCCATGCGAAGAAAAAGATGAGAAATCTCTGCCAAGAAATCGTGTGGCTCAATTTGTGGCACAATAGGATTCCATGTAAGTCCTAATGAGGTTACAAACGATTCCGAAAGCTCAAGCCAATCTATCTCAGGAAAAGCAATAACATGCGCATTAAAATTTCCGCTTGCTCCTGACAGTTTTCCCAAAAACTCTTGTTTCTCGAGTTGTTGTAATTGACGCTGTAAACGAGCAGAAAAAATAAGAAACTCTTTTCCCATCGTTGTTGGACTTGCCGGTTGTCCGTGGGTTCGAGAAAGCAGAGAAACTGCTTTCCACTGGCGTGCCCTAGCTTGAATTTCTTTTTCTGCCTTTTGCAAAAGTGGAAGAAGTGTTTTTTGAATTGCATCTCGTAAGAGAAGAGCATACGCCAGATTATTCACGTCTTCACTCGTAAGGGAAAAGTGAATCCATTCCGAAATGTCGGCAAGAGAGGTATCTTTTACTTTTTCCTTGAGAAAATATTCAACAGCTTTGACATCATGATTTGTTGTTTTTTCAATCTCCTTTATGTGCAGTGCATCATCTTCAGAAAAACTGGAGACAATCTTCTGAAGAAATTCATGCTCCCCCTTAGTTAACTTTCTCAAAGCAGAAATATCATCCCGATCAGAAAGAAAACGAAGCCACTTTTCTTCGACTAAGACCCGAAAACGCATAAGTGCTTCTTCAGAAAAAAAGGAATGAAGTGGCTTGAGCTTCTCTTCATATCGTCCATCGAGTGGAGAAAGAGCGTTCTGCATTGAGGAAAAATACAAAAAATCACCTCTACTATGCCATATTTTTTCGGACGAGAAAAAGATTCCTCAAAAAGGAAAATTTATGATATGATTCTCTGAATCCATTCTAAGAAAAATGCAAAAAGAAAAACCGGATATTTTTGTACTCATGATTATTGCTGTGAGTATCCTCTTTTTTGGGGCGTTGTTTTTTGAATATCTTTCAGGAAATCTGCGAATTTCCGAAGATGGAATCGCTATCTCTTCGCCTGATCCCATGCTTCTTCATGCGCGATTATACGGAACATTTAAAGAAGTATCAGAAGCTACTCCCTAAAAATTAAGGAGAATTTTAGAGGCAAGGCGAATGCCGTGTCGATTTTCGAGAAGGGCAAAAAGAAATTGAAGAATTCGCCGTTCTGATTCCTTTGGAAGCGCAATTCGCTCTGAAACAGAAAGAGGGGCATCTTGCCAGTATCGAAGTGTTTTTATTTCCGAAAATGCGAGCGGAATTGCTCCCTCATTTTTTGGAAAAAAGGAGACAATAGCGCCATCTTCACGCCACCATCCATCTGTACAGTGTTTCTCTTTTGTGTGAGCGCAAAGCGCGAACGAAGGAAGGAGCCCAGAAAGAGTAAGAAGTTGAACCACAAAAATCCCAACAAGACGCTCTGGAAATCGTGCTAAAGAAACACCTCTCAGTATTTCGTAGAGATGTATGTTAGGAGTGTGTTCCACACTCCCCTTCTCTACCATTTCAGAAAGAAACAAAAGAACAGGATCAAAAGAGGATGGTGGTGGAGCAACATACTCAGCACGAATATAGCGCGCCAACCCGTTTCCAGAACGAGGAGGAATCCATTCAGAAATGACTTCAGTAAAGGGCTGTAGAATACCACAGAGACGCGATTTTGGACGACGAATCCCACGAACAACCGCACGGAAAAGTCCCGTCTCTTCTCCAAAAAGTGTAAGAATGCTATCATATTCCGAAAGCGAACGGAGAGAAAGGATAATGCTCTTTTCCTTTTGGGTTTTCATGAAGGGGTGTATCTCGTAAAGAGCTGTTCGCGAAGCATGCGTTGCACGGCAAGCCATGCAGAAAAAAAGCTCATCACGAGAAGAAGAAAAATATTCAAAAAAAGTGTGCCTGAGACGATGTGTTCTTTTTGAAAGAATTCAGAGATTGCTCCATCTCCTTCTATCCCCAATTCGTGTGAAAGTTGCAAAAGAAAAACATACACCCCATCAAGCGCCCACAAAAAAATAAGCGTTCCTAAAAGAGAAGAGAAGAGCGAAAGAAGAAAGGCTTGGAGCAGAAAAGGAGTCTGTAAAAAAGAGATTTTTGCTCCCACGAGACGCATAATCTGAATTTCTTGACGGCTTCCTCGAATATGCAAAAGAACAAAAAGGAAAAAGAGAGCAAACAAAAGGAGAGAGAAGAAAATACGCAAAAAGAGAAAGGTTTTATCGGAAAGAGAAGTGAATTGAAGAAAATTTTGTACCTGGTATCGCGCATGTTCACTCTTTTTGAGAGCATCATGATCAATGACATCTCGCCACTCATCAGAAGAAAGCCACGATTCTAGGAGAGGCGTTGTATCGGTTGGAGAAATAGGAACGATACTGAAAAGGGTAGAAAATGGATTTTCAATATTATATTGATCGAGAAAACGAGTCTCTTCGGGATATCGTTTTCGAAAATCTGCAAGTGCTTCTTCTTGGGAAAGCTCCCAATAGTCGGAAATTTTTCCAGAATTTTTCTTTTGAGAAAGGTATTCACGAAAAGCATCTACTCGATACTCCGGTGCGTCGCGTTGAATAAAAATGGCAATGTCTGCCTTTTGTTCAAAATGTTGAAGAAGAAACTGGGGAAAGAGGGAGATAAAAGAAATAGCATGGAGAAGAAACAACAAAAGAGAGGTTCCTCCTAAAAAGACGAGAAGTGAAAAACGATTTCGCCACATACCAGAAAGGGCGGAAGAAAAAACTCGTCGATAGAAAATAAAAAAACTCATTGTTCATCGCATTACTCCTCGGAATTTTGTCAAAAAAACATCTTCGTGTCGAATGGTTTTCAAAAAATGTTCAAAAGGATATGTCAATGGATTTCTTTTGAAAGAAAAGGGACTTCTGCGCAATAATGGTAGCACTTTTTTATCTTTTTTTCTTTACCTAATGAAAAAGAATACCTTGTGGCGCATAACCGTATCAACAGGAATGCTCCTTTTTGCTCTCTTTGTTGCCCCTATGTTCACAACTCCTGCCAGTGCAGAAGAAAACGGAGCGGGTCAAAAAGTAAAAAAAATAGTCCACGAAGCGCAAAAAGAAGCTCATCAAGAAATTCGACGCGACCGATTTTTGGAGCGTTGTGATGAGCAAGGATTCTCTGAAAAAAAATGTAAGGAAAAGGGTGTTACTCTCACAAAACATATTCGAGAACTTAATAAAACACGAAAAATGAGCCTTATTTCAAATATTGTGGATGCTAAAAAAACATGTGCAGAAGAGAGCGGAAAAACTCCAAAAGACGTTCAAATGTGTATGAGAGAGAAAATTAAAGGATATATAAAAGATCGCATCCTCAAAGAGCGAAAAGTAAAAAAAGATTGTCATGAAAATCTTGGAGAGGATCCAAGTGGAGCAGAAATACAAGAATGTGTTTATGGAAAAATATATAATGATTCCAATGACGATTCGGGAGATGATGATTCCGTAAGCGGAGATGATGATAGTAGTGATGCCGTGGACGAAGATACTAATGAAACGGATGAGGAAAACGCTTCTGATGACTCTGGCGAGGAGTCAGGGGATGATGGGAGCAGTGATGATTCCGTAAGCGGAGATGATGATAGTAGTGATGCCGTGGACGAAGATACTAACGAAACGGATGAGGAAAACGCTTCTGATGACGCAAATGAAGATTCGGGAGATGATTCCTCTGAAGATACAAGTGGAGAGAATTCCTGAGAACGGTTTTTTCTGATCGACAAAGCCCCTCTTCTCGCATTTTGGGAAGAGGGGCTTTATTTGTTATGATATGAGCAAAATGGAAAACCTCTGGCAATCATCTCCATGGGCATGTCTTCAAAAATCATTGGGAAATACTGTTTTTTTTGTAGAAGACATACTCCTGATCCAGCGGAAGCTTCCGCTCGGAAAAACACTACTCGAAATTCCTCGTGCCTGTCCCACAGAAAAACAATGGCACACCATTTTGCAAGAAGCAAAGCAGAGAAAAAGTATTGCCATCCGTATTGCCCCAAATCGAGAAAACACTGTTCTTCCAAAAGGATTTTTTGCCCTTCGGAGTGCATCACAACGTTTTCCAGAATACACTCGTATTATTCCTCTTTCTGGGTCGGAAGAGGAGATTTTTTCGGGATTTTCAAGTACTGGACGTCGGCACATTCGACAGGCGGAAAAAAATAGTGTGATGATTTCTGTATCAGGGGACACAGAGCAGTTTTCGAATCTCATCAAAAAAACAGCATCGCGAGATGGTTTTTCTGCACACGGAAAAGAATATTTTCAAAAATTTCTTAAGGCATTTGGGGAGCACGCTATACTTTTAGTAGCACAAGATGAAAAAGAATGGCTTGCCGCCGGTATTTTTGTCTTTTGGAAAAACACTGGAACATACTACTATGGGGCGAGTATTGATCCAAGCAGAAACAAAAATGCCCCCACACTTATCCAATGGCGAGCAATTCAAGAAGCAAAAAAACGGGGGTGCACCGAATACGATTTTCTTGGGGTTGCGCCAGAGAACGACCCAAATCACCGACTCGCACGAGTGAGCACTTTTAAGAAAAAATTTGGCGGAGAAGTGGAAAAATATGCCCCAGAAACGTATCTCCTGATTTCTCCATTCGTCTTTTTTCTTCTGAACTCTGGAAAAGTGCTTCGGAATCTCTTCCGAAAAAAAATGTGAAAAAGAGAAGCGTTTCCACCGATATTTTTTTGAATGCTTTTCTCGAGAGTAGTGTATCAGAAGTAACAATTCTTCGAGAAAAAGACCAATTCCTCCTCTTTCAGGAGAGCACAAAAACCCACACCACTCCAAAAGGCATGCCTGCCGTGCCAAGTGGATTTTTGGTGGGCTTCATCTCATACGATTGGGCGCGAAATGCGCTTGGCGTTCACGGAAAGATGGATGATTCTACCCCTTCATTTCTCTTTCGAGAATATGAATATGCCCTTTCCACAGACGCAAAAGAACTCTTCAAAACTCTTCCACATTTTCTGAAAGAGAGATCCTACTCTCTTGGAAAGTTTGTACACGATTTTCCAACGCAGGCTTGGGAAGAGGGATTCCAAAAAACTCACCACGATATTTTTCGGGGCGAATTTTACCAAATAAATCTCACTCAGCGCTTTACTGCAGATTTCTGGGGAGACACAAAACAGCTTTTTCTTGCAATGATTCTCAAAAATCCATCGTCACAAGCAGGGTTTTTTGGTCTTGACACTGGTGCCATTCTTTCTGCAAGTCCAGAGCTCTTTCTTCGTTTTTATCAAGATACTGTTACCACAGAGCCTATCAAAGGAACTCGTCCTCGAGGAAAATCCTTACAGGAAGATGAAATGCTTCAAAAAGAGCTCCTTCAATCAAAAAAAGAAAAGGCAGAACTCCTAATGATTGCCGATCTTCTTCGAAATGATCTTCGGAAAACATGCCGATCAATTCGAGTGTCCTCCCTTCGGAGTATTCAAAAAAACCCATCGGTTTGGCACACCTTCTCTCGTATCTCTGGAAAAAAATCTCCTGAATATTCTGCAATAGAAACCCTTCTTTCTTGTCTCCCCGGAGGATCTATCTCTGGTTGTCCCAAGAAACGAGCAGTAGAAATTATTGAAGAAGTTGAGCCACATGCTCGTGGTATTTTTTGTGGAACGCTTGGGTTTTTAGACTCCAAGGGGAACGGTGCTTTTTCCCTTCTCATCCGAACGATTCTTCTCTATAAAAATAGGGCTTTTTTTCAGGCAGGAGGAGGAATTACAAGTGCTTCAGAACAGGAGGCGGAACGAGAAGAAATTCTCCAAAAAAGCGTTTCGTTTTTTGCGCTTCATAAAGAACAGAAAACATAAGCGTATTCTTTATAAAAATAATTTTTTATGGCATAATGTAGTTCATGAGAAAATATCTCCTATTCCTCATTGTGCTCTTTTTTTTCTCGTCAGGAATTGTATTTGCAAACCCGAGTGATAATAACAAAAAAGAAATACGGGCGAGAATAGCCGAGATAGAAGAGGCAGTTAATACTTCTGAAACAGAAAAAATAAAAGATGTACTCTCGCCAAATGCACCAGAAATACTCAAAAAGGAAATTCAAAAAAATATTGAAGGGAAACACATTGCATTCCAACAAAACATCGAAAGTATTAATGAAATCTCTCAAGGAAAAATACGAGTAGAAGGAACATTCTTGGCAGAGGGGGGGCAATGGAATATTCCTGGTTTTTCTGATTATTTTGTTTTTGAGAAGAGAGGAAACAAGTGGTATTTGCTCGAAAGTGACTTTGCACAAAAACTCGACAGTAAAATCGCCCTAAAAATGGCATTTGGAAATATCGCCCATTTTCTCCCTGCACTCCTCTTGATATTTTTCTGTGCATTTTTATTCTGGATTTTCATGATTGTTGATATTCTCAAAAGACCCATCAAAAACAAAACCATTTGGCTCTTAATTGTTATTGTCTTTAATTTTTCTGGAGCGCTTACCTACTTCCTCACGGTACGGAGAAAGCACAAAAAATATAATATGGTGGGCGCCGAGGGATTCGAACCCCCGACCCTCTCGGTGTAAACGAGATGCTCTAACCAACTGAGCTAGGCGCCCAAAATTCTCATGAATTATTCCAGAATATATGGATAATTGGCAATAGAAAATTTTTTTCTTGCGTCAATAGAAAGAATAACCGAGAATTCGCAAAGACTTTTTCAAAAAAACCATGATCACCTGTATCATTAATGATTCCGATGGAAATGAACTTGGGACATTTCACCCTAAAGGAGAAAAAAATCTCCTTGATGAAGCCGCAGATGAAGGCATTGAAATTCCTTTCTCCTGCCATGCTGGAGCATGCATGAGTTGTGCCGCACAAGTGGTGCAAGGAATGGATCTTGTCGACGAAGAACGAGATGGGCCCAAATACATCGACACCACAGATGAAGATATTATCCTCACCTGCATTGCCTCGGTTGACCCTGAAAAGGCAACCGACAAGGATCGAAATTACATTCTCGAAATTGATTTAGCAAACTGATAGATTATTCTATCAGACACTCCTTTTTTGAGTATGTTGCTTAACCATCTCGAGAAATTCCTCGTTTTCCCAAAGAAAACGAGGAATTTCTCGTTGAAAACGAAAGCATTATGGCTTTTTATTTTTGAGCTGAGAAATGCTCGTTGCGGTACACGCCTCTAAAAAGTCCTTCTCTAGCTCCGAGAAGGAGGCATTTTTTGCAGAAGAACGAGCAACGAGTACGATACGAAATGGAAGTGGAAGGAATTCGGGAAAATTGCTCTTTCGAGCTACCTCAAAAAGACGTCGGCGAATTCGATTTCTTCCAACTGCCATTTTTTCCGTTTTTTTCGAAACAATTACGGATAAGCGAGAAACTCCATCAAATGCAGGAAGTGACCGAAAAATAAAGTGAGAAAATATTCTTTTCTCACCTTTCCGAAAAAGTACTTCAAAACCTCTCGTCAAGCGATGTTGTCGGGAAAGCATGAAAACATCAAACGACTATTCTGTGTCGCCCCTTACTTCGGCGACGCTGAATGACGCGCCTTCCTCCTGGGGTGCGCATTCGTCGAAGAAATCCATGAACTCGTTTTCTTTTTCGCGTTCTCGTTTTGCTAAGCATTTAGGAACAAAAATAAAGACCATGCCATTTTTTCATGAAGGAAAATTGATGTCAATATTCACTTATGCGATCGGGGGCATATTTCTTTTAAAGTTATGCCGGAATTGCTTCCCGAATGATTTTCTCGTCACTCCAAGAGATCTCTTTTCCCGCAATATTCCGAGATCGCAAATGCCCCATGCCAGCTACAACAACTACATCACCAGACCTTGCCTCGGAAATTGCTTGAAATATCGCTTTTTTTCGATCTGGAATTTCTCGTACTTTTCCAGAAGAAATTGCTTTTACACTCTCTTCATAAGCCCCCTCCAGAATATGTTTACGAATAACTTCGGGATTCTCAAAATATGGCTCATCATCTGTTACAAAAACAGCATCTGCGTATTTCGTTGCTATTTTTCCCAAAAGACGACGCTTCTCAATATCCTTGTGACTTCCACATGATCCAAACACAAGAGAGAGTCTTCCATCTTTTGAAATATCACGAGCAGAAGTAAGCATTTTTGCAAGAGACCCAGGCGTGAGTGCAAAATCAATGAATATTGAAAAATCCTTCCCCGATTCTATTTTTTCCATTCTCCCCGGAACAGAGAAAAAAGAAGTGAGCGATTCTATTCCATCTTTTTCAGAAATACCAAGCGCGCGCGAAACACAGAGAACAGAAAGTGCGTTCGAAACATTAAAACTTCCAAAAACCGGAATAAAAACCGAAGAAGAGCCTTCCGGAGAATATAATGTAAACGAAATTCCTTTTTCATCGGCAAGAAATAACTCCGAACGATAATCTGCGGATCTATCCCCCTGCTCCGAAAAGGTGAGTATAGAATATCCTTTTTGAGAAAATTCCTTTGCCCATATCTTTCCAAATGAATCATCGGCATTCAAAACAGATGTTCCGCCTTTTCGTAAATGTCGAGAAAAAAGAAGATGTTTTGCTGCAGCATATTTTTCTAGAGTTTTATGATAATCGAGGTGCTCTGGAGTAATATTTGTGAGTACAGCAACATCAAGTGGAATTCCAAAGACACGTCGTTGAAAAAGCGCATGAGAAGAAACCTCAAGCACCACATGCGTTATTCCATTTCGTTGCGCTTTTCGAAACATTCTCTGTAGTTGCCACGGTCCAGGAGTAGTTCGCTTATTATGAGGAAGAATATTGTCATCAAGAACAATCCGCGAAGTAGAGATGGAGAGTACTTTTTTTTTTGAAGAACGCAGAACATGAGAAATCATCTCGACTGTCGTTGTCTTTCCATCAGTTCCGGTAACACCAATATTACAAAATTTTCTTGCGGGAAAACCAAAGACAAAAGCCGCCAGTATACCACTTCCTGCAGAATACCAACGTCGAAAGATATGATTTTCTGAAATGAAATTTCTCAAAAAGGAGATCACGATGGATGGGCTATTTTTTAAGATCTTTCTTTACTTTCTTTACTACCTTCTTTACAGATTTTACTGCGGAAGTCGCTTTCTTTTGAGCAGTTTTCTGAAGGGCATTCCCCTTTTTCTCAAGAATTCCTTTTGTTCCAAGAATCATGTTACATGCTTTTTCGAGTAAATTTTCGAGCTCTTTTTGTCCATCAGCGCTTAGCTCTTTTCGTTTTCCTTCAAGTGTAAGGAAAAATTCTCCCACTGATTTTTTTCCAGAAGAAATCATTTTCTGGATATCGCTTGACTGAAGAAGATCTTGAACTTCTCCACTCGCGTCTTTTCCTGCTTCAAGAAGAAGGGTGGCAAAATCTGTGGCTTTTGTTTTTGAATTTACCAATTCCTTTCGAAGCTGTTTTCCAGACTTTGGAGCAAAGAGCATACCAGCAGAAACTCCCGCGAGAAGACCAACAAGAAATTTTTTCATGATGAAGAGAGAAGAGAAAGTGAAGATGCAACGTCTTTGGTAATTTCAGCGTATTCTATTTTTCCAGAAATAACGAAGTGAGTTTTGTCATCTCGAGGAAGAAGAAAAAGAATGGTATCAGTGTGAATTTCTTGACGAGCATCGGAAAGACTTTTTGGAAGAATCTCAATCGTAATTGCCCAATTGTCAGATGCAATTTCCTCGGGACCGATCTCTGTTCGTGCAAGTACTTCCCCATCTCCCGAAACACCACGCCACCACCAAGAGCGAGGAATAGCAAAGGAAAAGGCAAAGGAGTCGCGATTGTAGCGAAGCCAACCTGTGGGAGTTTCTTCTTTTGGTACAGAAAAAGGAGTAAGAGAAGGTTTATCGGAATCAGTTGTTTCTGGAGAACGCGAAAGGATTTTCGTCACAACGCTTGGAGCAAGGCTCGCATCAACACAAACTCCGGTCGAATCTGGAGTTATGCTTTCGAGCTCACAACGATACCCAGAAGGGCAAAGAAGTTTTGCCACCCCCCCACATCGAACCCCAACCATATAATCTGAAATCTCCTCAGAAAGAATTTCTGTTTCAGCTGATGTCCAAGAAATTTCAGAAAGCAGAGAATAAAAAATACTACGCTCTTCTGAAGGAGAACCTTGAGGAGTAAGAGAGAAGACAAGAATGTTTGACTTTTCAGGAAGCATAACAAAAATATCAACCTCTCCTCCGTTCTTTACAATGCGTCTTGCGTTCTTTCCAGAAACAAGTACCGATGTCCCCGTAACCATTATTTCTTGAGCAGAAACCCCTTCTTTTGTTCGCATAGGAATGCGTTCTACAGTAATAACCGGAGCAGAACCTTCTGGAAAATATTCCAGTTTTTCTTTTGAAACTTCCAGTCGTTGCCAGTTTCCTGGAAGTGTGAAAGAGATCCCAAAATCAGATTCAGTAAAAACAGATTGGCGAAGTTCTGGTCGACTCTGTTTTACGTCAACGGCGAACACTGTAATAACCTTCTCATTCTGCTCTTCTGTCATTTCTCCAGTTATCGTTACCAAAAAATCCTCAAAATCAGAGAGGTCGACAATTTGACTTCGGAGGATATATTTCTTCCCAGAACGAGTCACCAAAAGATGAGTTCCCAATTCATTTTCTATAACTTCCAATGGAGAAACCACTCCTTCTTCTTGAACCGCCTGAACTTCTTTTTTTTGTTGTACCGTTTCGTTTTCATTATTTTTCTCAGACACACACCCCGTAAAAACAAGGGCAAAAAGCGATATAAGAAAAACCCGAAGTGGCAGGGAAGGAAAATATTTCATCACCCACATCATTCCCCTCTTCCGAGAAAAAATCAAGACAGCTCCATCTACGGAATTTGAACGAAAAAGAAAATTTTCTCGCTCTTGTGTGATTTTTCAAGTTTTTTTCCTCTATACTCCTCATGATGATAATACGTTCTTCCTCAGAAAAATCGGCACGAATACAAGAATCGCTCAAACGACTCAAAAAGACTTTTCCTCAAGCAAAATGTGCTCTTCTTCATCGGAATGTGTACGAACTTTTTGTTGCTGTTCAGCTTTCAGCGCAATGCACCGACGAACGAGTAAATCAAATTTCTCCTGCACTTTTTCAGAAAGTTCCAGATTTTTCAGCACTCGCAAGTATTTCCCAAGAAGAACTTGAGCAACTTATTTATTCAACAGGATTCTATCGGAACAAGGCAAAAAATCTTCGAGGTGCCGCACAACACATCTTAAAACGATTTTCTGGAAAAATCCCCCACTCTCTTGCAGAAATGATTACGCTTCCCGGAATTGCCCGAAAATCGGCGAATGTTATTCTCGAAACCGCTTTTGGAATTGTAGAAGGAATTGTTGTCGATACCCATGTTAAACGAATCACTAAGCTTCTCCGTATTACAGAATCAGATAATGCAGAGCGAATTGAGCGAGAACTTATGGAATACATTCCCCGAAAAAAATGGGGTGATGTTGGACATCTTCTCGTTGCTTTGGGACGAGCCATTTGTATTGCCCACCGACCCCAATGTCACCTCTGCCCACTCGCCGATATTTGCCCTTCATCTCAGGCAGGAGTTATTTCTTCGCGGAAAGCGCAAAAAGCACCTCGGAAAAATCTGAGGGAATTGGAGAAATAAATGTCATCTCCTCCTGTTCGTTTGGCAAGACAAGAGAAAGCGACTCCGCATGAAGAAGACAACGTGGAATAGCACAGCCAATTGTGCGAGAGACTTCTTCATCTTGTTTTCGACTGCCATACACCGCATCCCCAAGAACAGGTGAACCAATAGCAGAGAGATGTACACGAATCTGGTGCGTGCGTCCAGTTTCAATCTGAACCAAAAGTTCCGAAACATGCTGAAAGCGTTGTACTACAGTAAAATGAGAAAGCGCATGTTTTGCCTCGCCTCCAGCAGAAACAGACATTTTTTTTCGATCACGCACGTCCCGAGCAATAGGAGAAGCGATTGTCCCCTTTTCTGCAATATGCGCCCCATGAATAAGCGTGCGGTATATTTTTTGTACTTTCCGCTTAGCAAAACTTTTTTGAAGAACAAGGAGAGCAGAATCCGTTTTAGCAAAGACAAGAACACCAGAAGTTTCTTTGTCGAGTCGATGAACAACTCCGGGGCGCAAAGGAAGTCCTTTTTCCGCGAGAGAAGTATGCGCGAGCACTCTCTGGAGAAGAGTGTCTTTCGTGTGGGTTGCATCTGGATGCGTAACAATACCAACAGGTTTTTCCACCACAATCACACTTTCATTTTCAAAAAGAATATTCACTGGCTCATGAGAAGGTAAAAGCCCAGAAGAAACATGAGGGGAAAAAAACGTAATGTCGTCTCCAGACGAAAGAACGATCCCCGCCTTTTTTGGAGGTACTTCATTCACCAACACACGAGACTCGAGAATCGCCTTTTTCGATTGCGAGCGCGTAATATGAAAAGCGCGCACCAGAAAATCATCAAGACGAGCACCATGTTCTTCTTGCGGAACCTTCTTTTTTTGAGAAGAAAGAGGTAGAATATTCATAAATGTATTTGAAATAATATGCCAATGCCAAAGGACAATATCGAACGACTCATTAAGCGAGGCACCGTAGATATTATCCAACGAGAAGACTTAGAAGAAAAGCTTCGTTCCGAAAAAAAACTTCGAATCAAGTTTGGCATCGATCCCACGGGGTCAGATCTTCACCTAGGGCACCTTGTTCCACTCCGAAAGCTCGCGGAATTTCAAAAGCTTGGACACCATATTGTTCTCCTTTTTGGAACCTTTACGGGAAAAATTGGCGACCCCACAGGGAAAGATAAAATGCGCCAGCCACTCACTAATGCAGAAATTGATGAGAATATGAAAACCTATCTCAATCAGGCATCTTGTGTGCTCGATATCAAAAATATAGAAATTGTAAAAAATGGCGATTGGCTCGGTAAGATGACATTTTCTGAAATTTTAGAGCTCGCCGGAAGTTTTACCGTATCGCAAATGATTCAACGAGATATGTTTCAAACTCGTCTCGAAAAAGGAATGGATATTAATCTCGTGGAGTTTTTCTATCCGCTCATGCAAGGATACGACTCTGTTGCCATTGAAGCAGATGTAGAAATTGGAGGAACGGATCAGCTCTTTAATCTTCTTGCTGGACGGCAAATTCAAGATCGATATGGCAAAAAACCGCAAAGTATTCTTACTGTTCCTATTTTAGAAGGAACGAGTGGAAAAGAAAAAATGAGCAAATCGCTGAACAATTTTATTGGCGTTACCGAATCTCCACGAGATATTTTTGGAAAACTCATGTCTATACCAGACCATTTGATGTCTAAGTATTTTGAACTCCTTACCGATTTTACCCATCAAGAAATCTGGGAATTCCTCAATATGCACCCAAGAGACGCCAAACTTCGACTCGCAAAAGAAATAACGACCACACTTCATAACGCAGAGGAAGCAGAACATGCAGAAGAAGAATTTTTGCGCATGTTTTCGGAGAAGGGACTTCCGACCGAAGTTTCTGAAAAAATACTCCCCTCAGGAACATTCACCATTTTGGAAATTGTAGTCGCCTCGGGACTTTGTAATTCAAATGGAGAAGCACGACGACTCATTTCTCAAGGAGGAGTAAAGTGGAATGAAGAAAAAATAGAGAATATTGAAGCAGAAATCGAAGTAACACCAGAATCCAAAATTCTTCAAGTAGGAAAACGCCAATTTCTAAAAATAAAAGGAAAGTGAGGTTATTTGATTCGCTAAAATTTTGCTTTAAAGATGAAATTTTATTCGTATATTTTTGGACTTTAGTTCTCCCTGTTCTAACAGTTTGGCAAGCATTTTTCTGGTAGAAAGGGTGAAGTGTTTTATAAGCAGGAGTTATGTAAAATTTGCGAAAAAATTAAAAGCAACTTTTTATAATCTAAAGGGTCTAGACTAGTTAAGAGATTTTTTTCGTAATGTCTCCAATATTTTATCATAGAGTTTTTTATTCCGATAATTGAATCGGAATTCTGTTTCTTTCAGATGAAGAAAGAAGTTTTCTTTTTGTATTCCATTGAATTTCCTGAGCCTTCTTTTGGCATAACTCCAGAACGATTCGATGCCATTGATGTGCTTCTTTCCTCTCGCAAATTCATTCTTTCCGTGGTGTACTCGATAGTGCTTCTCGAATCCAAAATCCACCAGTCCGTCATATGCCTTCCAACCATCAGAATGGACATGAGAATCTGGCGACACTTTTCCCCTGATTATAGGAACCAGACTCTTTGCTTTGGCATCGGGAACAATCTGCGAATAGACTTTCCTTCCTCGTTTGAGAAGCCCAAAGACGATTGTCTTTCCTCCTACTCCTGCTCCTCTTCATCTTTTTCCTCTGACCCGTGTTGGACCGAAATAGCTTTCGTCTATCTCTACTTCTCCAGAAAGAGGGCTTTCTTTTTCTGATTCCAAAGCAATACGAACACGAAGCTTCTGAAAGATATTGTTTATGGTGTTTCGATTCAAACCAGTAAATTCCGCTGTTTTTTCTGCCGTCAGATCAGTAGAAAAATACCGGATTATTTCCCTGAATTTTCCTTCAGAAATCCGCGAACGGTAGTAATACTTATTTTTTGGCTTCCTGTTCATAAGAACTAGATAAAGAAAGTTCCTTATCTAGTCAAGACCCTTACAAAAAACACTTGAAACAGGGATATTATTCCAATAAAAATCAACAAGTAGAGTAGAAGTGGTGTTGATCTTTTTAACAGGTAGATACTTGGGTGGATATAAAATCAGTATTGATATTTTCGATTTTTCGGCAATAGATTTTTTGCACTCGACTTTTCATCTATCGTTAGTATGGCAAATCCACTCTCAATCATAAAAATCATTTGGGATTATATCACACAAATACCCCCTCACCAATCCATTTTCACGTTTTTCTTTTTAGTCTCACTACATTCCCAACTTTTTTCGAAGATCATTACATTGTCGCCAATAATCGCTACTAAGTTTTCGATTCTTTTCCGTTCGCCGAACTGCTGAAAGCACCGATGTGTGATCGCGTCCACCAAAATAGTTTCCAATCTTCTGGAGAGGTTCTTTGAGTTTTTTATTCGCAAACCACATTGCCGTTTGTCGTGGCACAACATACTCACGAAGACGACTGCTTCCGATAAGTTTTTCGAGAGGAACATCAAAAAAGAGCGCTGTACGTTCTGCAATTTCTTCAATGCTCATTGCTTTTCCAGAGGCGACTTCTTCTTTAATATCCATTTCTTGTCGCTTTTCTCGGTTCATATTTTTAAAGATTTCCCCAACATTTGTTTTATTCGGCAAAACTCCTTGAAGCTCAAAATTTGCGAGCATTTGTCGAAAAACTCCCAAGAGTTCTCGCACCGACCCCGAGCACTCTTCCGCAACATATTCCAGAACATCACGAGAAAAACTAAGATCCGACTCCTGACAACGCTCCTGCAAAATGGCAAGACGAGTTTCAAAATCTGGAAATTGAATATCCGCCACCATACCCATAGAGAAGCGAGAGACAAGGCGCTCTTCTAAACCCTCAAGAAGGCTTGGGGCACAATCGGATGAGAGAACAATTTGTCGATTATGAAGATTGAGATCGTTAAAAATGTGAAAGAGAATTTCTTGTGTTCGCTCTTTTCCTCGAATGAATTGTACGTCATCAAGCATAAAAACGTCTGCGCGACGATATTTATCACGGATTTGATCGCCTTTTCCGCTTCGTACAGCATTCACCACTTCATCAACAAAGTTTTGTGTTTGAAGGAGGAGAATATTCGCATCTGGCGTTTCTTCAGCAATACGATTCCCAATGGCATGCATGAGGTGAGTTTTTCCAAGCCCAACTCCACCAAAGAGAAAGAGGGGGGAGTATTTTTGTCCTGGGGCATTCGCCACTGCTTCCGCCGCCGCGTGAGCAAGAGCGCTTCCAGAGCCAACAATAAAGTTTTCAAATGTCAAAGAAGGATTAAGGAATCGGCGTGCCAATCCCATTTGAATACGGGAAATGGTAAACGGTTCTTGTTTTTTTACGGGAGAAGATTTTCGGAAAGTTCCCGAGAAAATATTGCGTGGATCAAAGTCAGATTGTTGCTCTAAAGTGCCATCCACCTCAAAAAGCACATTTTCGGAATTTGGGAAAAACTGTTGAGAGGCAGAAAGAATAGCGTCTTTTGCGTTGCTCTCAAGCCATCCACGAAAAAACTCTCGAGGAATTCCCACTACGAGCGTATTTTTTTCTACTCGCAAAAGAGCAGTTTTTTGAAAGTAGGTAAGGATATGTGCCTTAGGAAGTATTTCTGCCGATTTTTCAACAATTTTATACCATTCGCTCATCATATATCGCTGTGTTGATAAAATTCGTGCGCCGCTTTTGCCGCCACCGCCCCCTCTCCAACCGCAGTCGCATTCTGTGCAAATTTTTCGCTTGCTGTTGTATTATCTCCTGCCGCAAAAACACCAGATATATTTGTTCGCTGTCCACTGTCGACCACAAGATACCCTTCGGAATCGAGATCGACCCCAAGTTGTTTTGCCAATGTATTTTCAGGATTTGCGCCAATCTCAATAAAAAGTCCACGAATATCTCTGGTTTCTCCATTTTTTAAGAGAACGCGCTCCATTTTGGCACCCCCCTGAACCTCTGCAATTTCCGTGAGAAATTCTACAATAATTTTTGGGTTATTATTGATTTTTTCCACCAATACCGCGTCTGCCCGAAAATGATCTTTGCGGACAAAAACCCGAACCGACTCGCAAATATCCGCAAGATACAACGCCGCTTCTGCGGCAGAATTTCCAGCACCAACCACGGCAACAGGAAGGTTTCGATAAAACATACCGTCGCAGGTGGCGCAATAGGTTAATCCTTTTCCGTAATATTCTTCTTCTCCAAGAACACCAAGTTTTCGTCGCTTTGTGCCAGTAGAAAGGAGAATGGATTTTGCACGATATTCTCCAGTAATAGTGCCCTTCACCAAAAAATCCCCTTCTGGCATTTTGGTGATCTCATCAACGGTATCAAACACCACGTCTGCACCATTTTCCTTTGTCTGATCCATCATTTTTTGCGCAAGTTCTTGTCCAGGGATAGAGAGAAATCCTGGGTAATTTTCTACCTCACCAGATGCCCCCATTTGCCCGCCAGGTTGTGCGCCAATAAGCGCAACATTCATTCTATACCGCGCACAGTAAATAGCACAGGTGTAAGCGGCAGGACCAAGTCCTATTATAAGGAGATCGCGTGAAGAAGACATAACAGATGAAGAAAAGAAAAATTCTATTAGGAACTCATTCTCTGTCAAAGCGCTCCTTTTTTCAAGAGGGGTTACTTTACTAATTTTTCTTCAAAATGCTCCGCAATTTTTTTCTCGATTTCCAAACCTCCGTCATACCCGATACGAACAAGCTTTGCTTCAACAATTTTATCAATACCAGTAAAAATGGCAATTCCCACAATGAGTATAAGAACGCCGAGACCTCTGCGAAAAATTCCTCTTGGATTTCTTGTCCATTGTATTTTTTGGAGAAATTTTTGCCCAAAAAAGGCGATAAGAAAAAGAACAAAGGAAAGTCCGCACGAATAGAAAAAAAGGTCGATTATGCCAGTAAAAAAACTTTCGGGGAGCACTTTCGCAAGAATAAGAAGATAGACAGGGGAGCAACTCGAAAAAACAAGACCAAGCGCCGCTCCCAAGAAAAAGAGTCCCCAAATCCCTCTTTTTTTCCGGCAGAATCAAGAACTGCTTGTGAAACATTACCAAATTTTAGAGAGAGGGAAATTTTTTCCCAAATCTCCGGAAAAATAGTAATCATTCCAAAAAAGAAGAGAATCCCTCCAGAAACATGTTCCCATGTACTCTGCGGAATGGCGATAAGGAGTGTTGACACCTTGAGGAGAAGCGTAAAAAGAACAATGAAAATTGCAAGCGAGAGTGTAATAATAAGGGGACGCACTGAGCGTTTTCCAGAAAATGTTCCTCCAAGAATCACAGGAAGCACAGGAAGCACACACGGAGCAAGCGCAGTAAGAACTCCTGCGCCAAAAGAAAAAAGGAGTGGTTCCACGGATTTTTAAAAAGATTTTTGAGTTATTATCATTCTTTGGGGATGCATTTTAGGAGGAGAAATTTTACTTTTTTTCGATTATGCTTTTTCAACTGGAAACACCTCTCTGTTTACAGTTTTGAATAAAAAATATACTCATAGTGTAATTTTGAAAGAACCAAGAGGTCAAGAAATTCTCAAAGCTTCCTTTTTTTTGTGCAACTCCGTAGGCTTTGCGAGATCTTTTATTTGTATTTATGAAAAAATTCCTTCTTCTTTTTCTGATTACCCCTCTTCTTTCTGCTTGCTCTCCTTCTCTCTCTTCGAAAAACGAAATTGTTCCAACATCACAAAAAAAAGAGGAAACAGAAATGCGATTAAGTCGTGACATACTCAATGAATCACTCACACTCGGGACGAAATTTTTACTGGAAAATCAAAAACCAGAAGGAAACTTTGAGTACGAATATAACTTTCTCACGCGGTCATATAGAGAAGATGATAACCAAGTACGGCAAGCCGGAGCACTTTGGGGAATCTCACTGATTCATGCGGAAAATCCTTCAGAAGAAACAGAAGCCGCACTTAAAAAAGGGCTCGCTTTTTTTCGAGAACATTCTCAAAAAACAAATTTTGGCGGACGTTTTGTTGTGTATCCCAGAGATTCCCAAGGAAGTACCGGAACCGTTGCTCTTGTTGCCCTTTCACTTATTGAGTGGCTCCGAAGTGATAATACTATTGAGAATCGCGCCCAATACGAAGCAGATTTAAACGAATATCTCTCATTTCTCCGATCACTCCGAAAAGAGAATGGGCAATTCTTTTCCCAATTTGAATATAAAAATGGTACTGGAAAAGGAAACCCATCACCCTACTTTGATGGAGAATCACTTTTAGCACTCACGAAAGCGGCAAAGTATTTGAATTATTCCGAATTTGTTCCAGAGATTATGGAATCTGCCGAAGCAATGTACAAACAAAATGTGACACTCGCTCTTCAAAAAAATCCAGACAGCACAACTACAAAAGGATTTTATCAATGGGGAAGCATGTCGTTTTATGAGATTTATACAGCTGAGTGGAAAGGTTATAAGCCATATGCAAAGCGAACAATAGAAATGGCATACTGGATGATTGACACGCACAAAATACTTACACGCACCAGAAACACAGCATATGCGTATGAGGGAATTGTTTCTGCATGGGAACTCGCACGTCTTACAAAAGAAACAAAAGCACAGAAATATTTTACAAGTGTTATTGATGAAGGACTCCAGAAACTCACGAGCTGGCAAGTGGGTCACTCTTGGCAAAATGACTATCTCAAACACTCTGCGGACAAGAATGACACAAACGCACTCGGAGGCATTATGAACAGCGCAAACGAGCCAAGACTTCGCATTGATGTTACTCAACACCAAATGCACGCAGTCCTTTTAACGCGACAATTCATGCTTGAGGGAAAATAGAAGATTTCTTATCGGAAATATTTTTTGGCTCTTGAGTAGCAGATTTTAAAATTTCTTCAAAATCTTTAGCATTTTATCATAAAGATTCTGATCTTTATAGTTCCATCGGAACTCACATTCTTTCAGATGAAGATTAAACTTATGAGAAGCAATACCGTTGAATTTAGAGAGTCTTCTCTTGGCAAATGACCAGAAAGATTCTATGCCATTCACATGGCATTTTCCTCGAGCAAATTCATCATGGGAATGGTAGACACGATAGTGATCATACCCATTTAGAATGAGTCCGTCATAAGCCCTCCAGCCATCGGTGTGGATAGTGGAACCTTCGAGTATTTTTCCCTGTATGATAGGCAATAACTCTTCTCTACTGCATTTCTTTACGATGGTTACTGATACTTTTCCGTCTCGTTTAAGTATACCAAAGACTGGTGTTTTTCCGGCTGCCCCTCTTCCTCTTTTACCTCGTACTCTTTTAGCTCCAAAATAACTTTCATCAAGTTCAAACTCTCCAGATTCCTTACTTTGAGCGATGGCGTGAAGAGTTATTTTTTCTCGGAAGATATTAAAATACCGATCAATAGTCCTTCGATTTATTTCTAGAATTCTTGCTGTTTTTGAGGCATCGATATCTTCACAAAAACACATCAATATTTTTTTTATTTTGTAGTCTGATATTTTGGCGTGTTTAAGCATGTTGAGAGGATAATCGAAATGATTTTCCTACTCAAGAGCCATAAACTATCTAATCCCCTCTTCTAACATTTTTCGCAACTCACTTTTATGAATCCGCTCTTGCTTCATGTTGTCTCTATGACGTACAGTAACGGTGTCGTCTTCTTTCGTATCGTAATCGATCGTAATAGAAAACGGCGTTCCGATTTCATCTTGTCGGCGATAACGTTTTCCAATAGAACCTCCATCATCGTACTCGCACGAAAACAAGCCAGAAAGATCATTAAAAATTTCCTGAGCAATTTCTGAGAGTCCGTCTTTTTTCATAAGCGGTAAAATAGCGACAGAAACCGGTGCAATGCGTGGAGGAATTTTTAGCACCGTTCGCGACTCTCCATCATCTAGCATTTCTTCAGTATACGATTCGCACAGTACTGCAAGCACCGAACGGTCGAGACCAAAGGTTGGCTCTAGTACATGAGGAATGAAAACTTCATTTGTTACCGGATCACGATATTTCAATTCTTTTCCAGAAAACTTCTCGTGCTGACTCAAGTCGAAATCTGTTCGATACGCAAGTCCGTAGAGCTCTTTTCGCCCAAAGGGGAAGTCGTACTCAATATCAACCGTTCGCTTACTGTAGTGCGAGAGCTTTTCTTTTGCGTGCTCCAAATCGTGACATCTTTCTAGACTCAGTCCGATGAGTTGACACCAAGCTTTCATGTCGTTTTGCCACTGCACAAAAAGTGTTTCCCAGTCTTCTTCACGGAGAAAATATTCGATTTCCATTTGTTCAAATTCGAGAAGGCGAAAGATAAAATTTCCGGGAGTAATTTCGTTTCGAAAAGCTTTTCCAATTTGTGCCACTCCAAAGGGAAGTCGAACTCGACAGGAATCGAGAATATTTTTAAATTCCAAAAATATAGCCTGTGCAGTCTCTGGTCGCAAAAATGCTGTAGAGTCTTCTCCTGTTTTTGCCATTTGCGTTTGAAACATAAGGTTAAACTTCCGTGCTTCTGTAAGATCTTTTGAGCCACAGTTCGGGCAGGAGAGAGCATTTTCTCGAATGATTTTTGTCACTTCTTCATCTGTTTTTCCCTCGCAATCAATGTTCAGGGCATCTTCTACAAGATGATCGGCACGAAGACGCGCACGGCAATTTTTACAATCGACAAGCTGATCGCTAAAACCGGCGACATGTCCGCTTGCTTCCCATGTTTTAGGATGAAGGAGAATCCCTCCATCAATTCCAAGGATATCCTGACGTTTCTGCACAAAAGTCTTCCACCACAAACGCTTAATGTTATTTTTGAGTTCCACTCCATAGGGACCATAGGTATACGAATTGGCAAATCCTCCGTAAATCGCAGAACCAGGATATAAAAATCCGCGACGCTTTGAGAGAGACACAATTTGATCAAGCGAAGTAGCAGGCATGAAGAACAAAAAAAGAGCAGAAGAATCATAAGGGGAAGGAGAGATAAATTCAATCTCCTTGTTCCAAATTCTTCTTTTTTTAAAAAACATATTACAATGTAATACTTTTTTCTTGACTCTCTTGAAAAAATAAGAAGAATAAGAACAGTTTTTTATTTTTCAAAACATGGAAGGAGGAAAAAAAGAGTACATTCCAGAGAGCACCTATCGTTTCCAACTCAATGAAGATTTTACGTTTAAAGAAGCAGAAAAACTTCTCCCTTACCTTCAAGAACTCGGAGTGGGGAGCCTCTATCTTTCGCCTATTACACAGGCACAAAAAGGAAGTCGACATGGATACGACATTACCGATCCCAACAAAATAAATCTGGAACTTGGTGGCGAAGAGGAATTTGAGAAACTCGCTTCTGCTACTCAAGCACACCAAATGAAGATGCTCATCGATTTTGTGCCAAATCATATGGCAATAGAAAAGGGGGGGAATCTGTTTTGGCAGGATGTCCTTGAAAATGGAAAAAAAAGTCAATATGCGTATCTCTTTGACATTCACTGGGAAGACGGGGAAGGAAAAATTCTTCTTCCCTTTCTCGGAGATCACTACAAAAATATCCTGAGGAATGGAGAATTAAAAACGGTATACAATCCAGAAAATGGTGATTTTACACTTGCTTACTACGATAACCCATTCCCCATTGATCCAAAAACATATCCTCATATTCTCGAACCGCTTCTTAAAAATTTGGAGTCTGAAGACGAGAAAAAAACATTTAGAAAGATCCTTTTTCGACTCAAAAATCTCTCCAATGGAAACGACGAATCTCCTGCTGCTATTGAAGTTCGGAGAGAAAACAGCATCGCTTTAAAAAAAGAGATTCAAGAATTTTTTTTCGACGAATCTCACAGAGAAGCCCTTTTGCAATATCTCGAAAAACTCAATGGAACACCCAGAGATATAGAGAGCTTTGCTGATCTTGATGCTCTTATTACGCAACAGCATTATGTTCTCAAGTACTGGAGAACAGCCGCTGACGAAATTAATTATCGCCGTTTTTTTGATATAAACGGTCTCGGTGGATTGCGACAAAAAGATAAACGTGTTTTTGATGCAACCCACAAAATGATTTTGCGACTTATTTCAGAAGGAAAAATAGATGCTCTCCGCATCGACCATCCCGATGGATTGTATGATCCGAAACAGTATTTTCAGTGGATTCAGGATTCAGTCAACAAAAAAATATATGTTGTTGCAGAAAAAATACTCGCCGGATACGGAGAAGATCATGAACAGATTCCAGAAAAATGGGCAGTAAGCGGAACTACTGGCTATGATGCGCTCAACGCAATAAATGGACTTCAGGCGGACGCTGAGGGAACAGAAAATATTTCGGGTATTTACACAAGATTTCGGAAGAGTGAAGAGATCGCAGATTTGCAAGAAGAAGTAGCAAAAGAATTTGGAGATGCTTGCAAAAATGTTGTCAGCAGACTCTATGAAAAAATGCATCCCGAAAAGAGTGTTGAAGACATGATTTACGAAACAAAAAAATGGGTACTTCGATATATTTTAGCTTCCGCTCGAAACTATCTCACCGAAAAGCTCAAAAAAGTTGCAAAACAGAGATTGGGTGCATGTGACTATTCTTATGAATCTCTTACAACCGCTCTCGAAATTTTCATGGCATCGTATCCCGTTTATCGCACATATCTCTCAGAGAACGACTCCAGAATAAATGAAAGTGACACAAGATATATCAGAGAGGCAATTGAGGGAGCAAAAAAACGATGTCATGGGGAGGAAAAGGATCCCGACAGTCGACCAGATACAGAACTCGTCATCGATTTTATACAAAAGACCCTGCTCTGTGTTTCTCAAAATAAAAATGAGTCGGGGCACAAGGAGGCGAGTGAGTTTTCGGGAGCACTACAGCAATACACCACCGCCCTTATTGCTATTGCAGAAGAGAATACGCAAGCCTACAGACACTTCCCTCTTTCTTCATTGAATGAAGTGGGCGCTTCTCTTGAACACCCCACCAGTACTACAAGGGATTTTCACCACTTTTCGCAAGAACTCCTCAAAAATTCTCCAAACGGAATGGTAACTCTTTCTACACACGACACAAAAAGGTCAGAAGATGTCCGTGCTCGAATAAACGCTCTTTCTGAATTTCCCGATGAGTGGAAAGACAACCTCGCTCGTTGGAGCGTAATGAACGCTGACAAAAAGACAAATGGAGATAGTTCTCATAAAACACCACAAAACCTTCCCTCGAAAAATGATGAGTATCTCTTCTATCAAATACTTTTGGGAGCATGGCCACACGAAGAACCAAAAACAGAAGAGGCTTGGAACACCTTCGTTTTCCGAATACGAAACTATATGCTCAAGGCAGCGAAAGAGGCAAAAACAGAAACCAGCTGGATTGATCAAAATCAATCATACGAAAACGCTCTCACAAGATTTGTAGAGTTGGTTATGGACAGAAAAAAATCGGAAATTTTTCTCGATGATTTTCAGATATTTCAGAAAAAAATTGACGCACTGGGAAAACGCAACAGCCTTCTGCAAGTAGTCCTCAAAAATACTATGCCGGGAATGCCGGACACCTACCAAGGAAATGAGATTTTTGATGATAGTTTGGTTGATCCAGATAACAGAAGATCTATCGATTTTTCATATCGCTCAAACCTTTTGCAAAGATTAGAGAAATATACAGAGAGTCTTTCCTCCGAAAAAATAGAACTTCTCTTTCAGGATTCTAATGAGAGCGGATTTTCTGGAAGAGAAAAAAAAGACGCTCTCAAGCTTTGGATAACACAACAAACACTTCGTGTACGAAAGAAATTAGGTGATGTTTTTACACAAGGAGATTACACACCAATTTTTGGAGAAGGAGAATCGGTAGCGGATCATCTTATTGCTTTTTCACGTTCTCATGGGGAAGAAGAAGTAATTACCGTTGCAACGCGACTTTCGGGGAAACTTCTTAAAAAAGAAGCAGGAACAGAAAAAGAAGCATGGGGAGAAGATAAAATCGTTCTCAAAAATACACCAGAAGGTGTGCAAAGGAGGTATCGAGATATTCTTACGGGAAACATTTTTGACGCAAAAGATAACACCCTTCCACTTGCAAAAGTGCTCTCGGTTCTTCCTGTTGCAGTTTTAGTGAGAGCATAAAGACACCTTTTCGCCCCTCTCTTTTTATGCAATAAAATTCAGAGCCCTCCAAAAGAAGAGGGCTTTTTGAGCATTGCAACTTTTTCTTTTTTCCATTTTCGTCGTACGATAAGAGCCTCTCTCTTGCACATCAATGACGAATGAGCTCCTCTTTTTTGGGCTAACCCTTTTTCTATTGGGAACCATACTCCTTGCTTTTCGTATCGGACTTTTCGCTCTGTTTTCCACCGTTGCTGTGTACTCGGTGCTTATGAATATTTTTGTCACGAAACAATTTTTTCTCTTTGGACTTGCCATCACTGGTGGGAATGCGCTCTACGGTTCTCTTTTTCTCGCTACAGATCTTATTGGGGAACACTACGGAAAACGGGAGGCATTGCAAGCCGTTGGCATTGGATTTTTCGCTTCGCTCATCTTTGTGATTTGTTCGCAAGTTCTCCTCCTTTTTACGCCAAACGAATATGACTTTACACAAGAATCGCTCAGCACTCTTTTTTCCGTAACTCCGCGCATCCTTTTGGGATCACTCCTCGCCTTTGCCATAGCACAAAGCCTAGATGTATTTTTGTTCCAAAAAATAAAAATACTCACAAATGGAAAACTTCCTTTTGTGCGAAACAATGTTTCCACCATTCTTTCACAAATGGTCGATACACTTATTTTTACTTTTGTAGGTCTCACTTCCATCTCTCTTTTTGGAATTACTGTTCTAGGAATTTTAGAAAAAAACCTTTTTTGGGAAGTCGCTCTTGCCACCTTTCTTGTAAAGATTCTTGTCGCTGTGCTCGATACCCCATTTTTCTATTTGGGATATGTGGTAAAGAAATAGAGAGCTCCACCGTATTTTGAAAAATGGAGAGTATTTATTCTCCCATTTTCCATGTATCTGGCTTTTGCTCGACCAAGAGCTCATTCATACGATGTAGAATACCATCAAACGGAATGCGCTCTTGCACCCCTTCTTTCATGTCTCGAAGAATAATAATGTTTTCTCGTACTTCCACGTCTCCTAAAATAAGCGTCCAGCGTGCGCCAAATTTATCTGCCATGCGAAGCTGATTTTTTAATGATGCTTTCCCAATCGCTCCACGAACATGAAGTCCCATGTCATGAAGATCGGAAATGAGGCGCATTGCCTTCCCCTTTGCGGGGTCACCGATACACGCCACATAAATATCGACATTATCTTTTTCTGGAGGAACTACTCCTGCATCTTTTAAGTGCAGAGCAAGGCGCTCCACTCCAGCGGCAAAACCAAATCCTGGTGTTGGCTCTCCTCCCAGCATTTCCATAAGACCGTCATATCGTCCTCCTCCACACACCGTAAGTCCATCGGAATCGATAAATTCAAAAACCGTATCGCAGTAATAGTCGAGTCCTCGAACAAGTTTTTGATTTATTTCGTACTGAATTCCAAGCTGATCGAGAAAATGACGAACTTTTTCAAAATATTCTTTTGCTTCATCATCAAGATACCCCTCAAACTTTGGAGCCAGTTCCGCAAGAATTTTATCATCTTCATCTTTGCTATCAAGAATTCTGAGTGGATTAGAATCAATTCTCTGCTGAGAATCTTCTGAGAGATTTCGTTTTTTCGGGAGAAAATAATCGCGCAAAGCATTTTCGTATGCCTTTCGATTTTCTGCAGTTCCAATGGTATTAATTTGGAGTGTGAATCGGTCGCGAACAAGGAGATCTTCAAGAATCTTGCTTGCCAAAAGAATAATTTGAGCATCGAGTGATGGGTCACGTCCACCAAGCACCTCAACACCATACTGAAAAAACTGACGATACCTCCCTTTTTGCGGACGATCGTGACGGAAATTTGGTTCAATATAGTAGAGTTGAACCGGCTGTGGCCAACTTGCCATTCCGTGCTCTAAATACGCACGACAAATACCAGCTGTTCCTTCTGGACGAAGCGCATAAGTATTATCCCCCATCGTGAGTCGGTACATTTCTTTTTGCAATACATCTGTTTCCGCTCCAAGGGAACGATCAAAAACACCCGCATCTTCCATAACAGGAGTAGAAATACGCCGAAAAGCCGCTTGACGACATCGGTGACGAACAGCTTTTTTTACCACCGTAAAATAATCGTGATCTTCAGGAAGAATATCGTGCATTCCTCTTGGCGATTGAAACTTTATAACCTTGTCATCGCCGAAGTTTTCCTGATGAAGCATGAGAATTTCAATAAAAAAATGCCGTGTGACCATAGCACATTCTTGAAAAGAAAAAGAATGTTTTTTTGTTCTCTGAGGAAAAAACTGACATAATCCCTCCTGATATTTTTCTCACTATCTTGAATTCTGTGGAACAGCCAGAAGTAATCTTCGAAACCATCCCCTTCCTCATTACCCTTTTTTCGTATGGTGTTGCCACCTTCTGTTTTTTTCTCCTCCTCCAACCCATCTATTACCGCATTGCCACCACGTTAAAAATACAACAGGAAATTCGCGAACACACCTCTGATGGACGTATTGCTCAGGTTTTTCGAGCACTTCATCTCAAAAAATCGGGTACACCAACCGGTGGAGGTGTCCTTATTTGGGGTTCTGTACTCATTGTCACTCTTTTTTCTCGCCTTCTTTCTTTTGTAGGAATAATCGACAAATCTCTTCTTCAACGAGGAGAAGTGTATCTTCCTCTCTTTTCGCTAATAATCATGGGAATTTTTGGCGCAATAGACGATTTTTGGAATGCGCGAAAAATCGGAAAAAAACGTGGAATTGAGGTGGCACCAAAAATGATCTTTCTTATCTTTTTTGCTCTCCTCGGAGCGTTGTGGTTCTTTTTTCGTCTTGGGTACAACGAAATTAGCATCCCTGGAATGGGAATGCTGCAGATAGGATGGCTCGCTATTCCGCTCTATATTTTTGTTATTGTCGCCACCGCAAACGCAGTGAACATTACCGATGGACTTGATGGGCTCGCAGGAGGTCTTCTTATTACCTCGTTTACCACGTTTGGTGCACTCGCTTTTTTTCGAGGGCATTTTTTTCTCGCCATTTTTTGTGGGATAATTGTTTCCGCCCTTTTTGCCTTTTTGTGGTTCAATGTTCCTCCTGCGAAATTTTTTATGGGAGATACGGGCAGTCTTGCTCTTGGCGCCTGCCTCGGAGTAATTGCCCTCATGATTGATGCCGTTGCCATTTTACCGATTGTTGGTATTATTTTTGTCCTCGAAACCCTTTCTGTCATTATTCAAATTACTTCAAAACGACTTCGGAATGGAAAAAAGATTTTTCTCTCTACTCCAGTTCATCATCATTTTGAGGCGATTGGATGGACAGAACCACAAATCGTTATGCGATTTTGGATTATTGGTGGCGCATTTGCTGGTATTGGGCTTATTATCGGACTTGTTGGACTTACCACATAAATGTTCTCACACCAGCAAAAAATAACGGCTTTCTTCGGAGTTCATGCGCTTTCATTCGTAGCGTTCCTTTTTTTTCTTATGCAACTCAAGCTCACCATTGAGCAAGATATCTCCTCTCTTTCTTGGCAAAGTGTTCTTCTTCCTGTCATTTTTTTTATTATTTCGGTTTCTGGAATTGTTTTCGCTGCTATTCTCCCTTCGTCTCTCCTTTTGATCTTCCTCCCTGCCTTTCTGGCATTTTTTGCCGGAATGGCTTCGTTTAATGCTCCTCTTGAGTTTTTTCTGAGCGTTGGGCTCCCTCTCTCTTTTCTCTTCTGGAGCATTCGGCGCAATATGAAAAACCGCATTCATCCAGATTTTACGAATGATGTTCGCCGACCGCTCACTACGCTCTTTCTCTTTCTCCTCTTCTTCGGTTCTTTCTCTATTTTTCCATGGACATTTCAACAAATCTCTCAGCACTCTCAAGAAATTTCAGGATGGATCACTACTTTTCAACAACCACTTCAAGAAAAACTTCAAGAAAAAATAACCGAAGAACTCAAAAATGCCATGAGCAATGAGACAAACACTATGGATACGATATTTGAGCAGAGACTTCAGGAATCTCTAAAAGTATGTCAAGGAAACACTCCCTGCGAAACGGAAATTCGAAAAAACGCAGAAACAGAAAAAAAACGCATCCTCCAAGAAATGCAGAATGCCGTTTCATCTTTTGATGAAGGAAATATTTCTCCCGAAAAAACCTCTAATATTATTTCCGAAATACTTCAGGGATTATCAAAAACATCACAAGAACGTTTTTCGGAAACCACGCTCTTATTTTTGGGAGGATCTCTTCTTTTTACTCTCTTCTCACCCCTTGCTTGGCCACTTTCATTTGTAACAATGCTCCTCTTTTCAGTTCTATTTTCCTTCTTCAAAATGATTGGTGTTTTGCATGTCACTTATGAAAAAGTTCAGAGAGAAATTATTGTATAATCGAGCAAAAGAGCACCTGCACCATCTTCTTCAGAAATATAACATTCAGAAAAAGAAAATTCTTCTTGCACTCTCTGGTGGTTCAGATTCTGTCTTTTTAGGAACACTCCTCGCAAAAGAACTTCCAAAAGAACTCCTTCTCGTCGCACATTTCGATCACCGATTACGAAAATCCTCCATGCATGATGCCGAATTTTGCAAAGAGTGGGCACAAAAAAACGCTCTCTGTTTTTTTTCTGAACAATGGGAAAATCCAGAAGATTCTGAGGAAAAAGCAAGAAACGCACGGCAAGCATTTCTCTTTTCACTCGCAAAGCATGAAGGAGTAGAGGCTATTGCCCTCGGAACACATGGAGATGATAATGCCGAGACTATTTTTCATCATTTTCTCCGCGGATCGGGAGCAAAAGGACTTTCTGGCATTTTGGAATTTCATGCAGAAACACAGCTTTTTCGTCCGATTCTCCCCTTTCGAAAACAAGAAATTCTCTCATTTTTAGCAGAAGAAAAAATTACATTCTGCGAAGATGAAACAAACAGCAGCTCTCGCTACACTCGAAATTTTCTCCGAAATGAGGTTTTCCCTCTGCTCCAAACACGCTTTCCAGATTTTAGGGAAAACCTTCTCCGACAAGCAGAGATCTTTCGGCGACAGAGTAATTTTTGCGAGCAAAGTGCCGAAAAATTTCTTGAAGAGCAGAAGGAATACATTTCCCGAAAAGAATTTTTGTATCTTCCAGAAGCAGTACAAACAGAAGCAATTCGTCAGCTATTCGCTCCGAAAAATCTTGATTTTTCGCAAATAGAAAATGTACGAGCGTTTTTTTGTATCGGAAAATCTGGAAAAAAAATGTTGCTCTGTGGCAAAAAAATATCTCTTTTCTCCGATGGAATTTTTTTAGAATAAAAAAAATACTATTTAAATTTATCAAATTGTTTTTAACATAACATTTTTTAATTAAGTATTTTTAATTAGTTGACGTATTAAAATATTAATATAAAATATATAAAATTTTTAAGACCATAATGACATTTCGCGGTATTTTTGCTGTTTTTCTTCTCTTGTGTTTCCCTGAAATTATTCTTGCAGATAATCCATTTTCTGCACCCCCTGTTTTTCAACAGAGCACACCTTTCGAGGAAACAAAAAGTCCTGTTTCCTCAGAAAATACAACACCAGAAGTTTCAGAAGAAGTTCAGACGGAGAATATTTTCTCCCCCCCCTTTGTCAATGTACCAGAAGAAGAATCTCTCCCAAGAGAAGAGGAAAATTTTGCAGAAGAATGGGAATTTCCCGAAGTGAAAAAGGAGCTCGGGGCAGATGCATTTTTTACAGATCCCCCCAATTCTCTCTCTCGTCTTTTGAAAGAGTTTCGTACCATCACTGGAATAAAAAATAACCCTTGGCATCCCGAATGGGGAAGCGCCAACACCCCCCTACTCCGCTTTTTTCCATCGAAATACAGCGATAGTCTCTCTTCCCCGGCAGGAAAAACAAGACCGAATCCACGAGAAATTAGTAATACGGTTTTTGCGCAAGATACAAGTATTGAAAACAGTCAAGGGCTTACCAGCATGGTGTGGCAGTGGGGACAATTTCTTGACCACGACATTACTTTTACTGAAACGCTCTCTTACGAACCGCTTCCTATTGCTGTTCCCGCTGGAGACCCATGGTTTGACGCACAAAATACAGGAACAGAGCAGATTCCATTTCAACGCTCAGAATATGAGCACGGAAGCGGAAATAGTCCATTTTCTCCGCGAGAACAGATAAATCGGATTACCTCCTTTATTGATGGTTCAAATATATATGGATCCGACGAATTGCGAGCAAATGCACTCCGAACATTTTCTGGAGGAAAACTTAAAACGAGCTCTGGAAATCTTCTTCCTAAAAATACAGATGGATTTTCCAATGCCGGCGGAACTGATCCCAATTTTTTCCTCGCTGGAGACGTACGCGCCAACGAGCAGTTAGGACTTCTCGCTATGCATACACTCTTTGTTCGTGAACACAATCGAATTGCAGAGCAAATATTTCTCCAAAAACCACAATTCACCGATGAGCAAATCTACCAACTCTCCCGAAGAATTGTTGTTGCCGAAATTCAAGTCATCACCTATCGCGAATTTCTTCCAGCACTTTTGGGAAGAGAATTTCCCTCATACAGAGGCTATAAAGAAAAGGAAGATCCGGGGATTCGAAATGAATTCTCAACAGCTGCTTTTCGATTTGGTCACACACTGATCAATACAACTCTTCTCCGACTCGACAACAGAGGAAATGAAATTCCCGAGGGAAATCTTGCGCTACATGATAGTTTTTTTCGACCCGATCTCGTGAAAAAAGATGAAGATATTGGGTATCTCCTAAAGGGATTAACGGTGCAAAAAATGCAAGAACTCGACACATTCGTGGTCGATGATTTGCGGAACGCCCTCTTTGGCACTGCCGGTTCTGGCGGAATGGATTTAGTTTCCCTCAACATTCAACGCGGACGTGATCATGGTCTTCCATCATATACAGAACTCAGAGCATATTTGGAACTTCCGCCCATAAGAAATTTTTCTGACATTACTAAAGAAGAGAAGATCCAAAATAGACTCCGAGATACCTATGGAAGCGTGGAGAATATTGATGCGTGGGTAGGAATGCTGGCAGAAGATCATATTCCTGAGGCAAGTATGGGAAGAACCATGAAGCGACTCGTTGTTCGACAATTCATTGCGCTACGTGAAGGAGATCAATTTTGGTATGAAAGAATTTTTCAGGGACGGAACAAAAATATCTTGGAACGAACGAGACTTTCAAACATTATCCGAAAAAATACACAGATCAGCAATCTCCCAAGAGATGTTTTTACCGGAAAGTAAGCGAGAGACTTGCCCTCCAATAAAAAAAACGGCAGTATTTGCAAAGAGTTTGGTTGCCAAAAAAAACAGTGCCCGGTAGCCAAGTGGTAAGGCAGCGGACTTTGAATCCGCCATTCGTTGGTTCGATCCCAACCCGGGCAGCCATTTTCTCAAATGTTAAAGGAGTTGCATTTCGTTTTCTCCTTTTTTTGATGTGGATGAATAGAGCGATGATAAAAAAATCATGAAGTTGTTGAGAAATGCAATTTATTAGATACCTCCATTTGTTTGACATTGTTATGTTATTATTTTAAAATTTAATAACGCAACAGAAACACCATTCACAAAACACACACATGATTGATATTTTTTTACGGGCAGCAGAGCGTCCTACAGAATTTTTCTTCTGTTTAGCACTTGCGCTCATTCCCACTGTTGTTTGGTTTCTTATTTTTGGACCTCGCCACAGGGGACGCTGGGGAAGTATTTTTGCTACCTTTTGTGCGGGAATGCTTGCAGGAGCGATTATTCTCTCGTATCAATTTTTTTGGGGCGCTCGATTCGATCTTATCTTTTTTGTTATCGAGCCAAACGATTTTGATTCTGCCATTCGAGTACAAATTGGAAACGTTCTCCTCTCGAGTCTGCTTGTTTTTCTCTCAGTAGGATTCCTTGAAGAATACGCAAAACATTGGGTGGTGAAGAAGGTTGATCATAATATATTTGAGTCTATTGATGATGTGATTGAATTTTCTATTATCGGAGCACTCGGATTTGCCTTTCTTGAAAATGCTGGATACTTCTTTCTCCTTATGGTTCGTGGGGATATGGAAAATTTAGTGACCCTTTTTGTCGTACGCTCTATTTTTGTCGTATTTATCCATATTCTTTGTTCTGGAATTTACGGATATTTTTATGGACTCGGATACTTTGCAAAACCAGTGCTCAGCGAGCGAGTTCGGAAAGGAAAAACTCCTGCACTCCCCTTCTTTCTTCATCGCATTGCAAACTTTCGACCAACCTCAGTATTTCGTGATGAAATGGTCACAGTAGGACTTCTTCTTGCCATGACTATTCACGGTGCCTACGATTTCTTGCTTGAAATTGGAACGCTTGGACAGTTTGCCTCACTCTTTACTGAACAAACCATGCATTTTTCTGGAGAGAATATTCAAATTCATTGGATCCTCCTCCCCATGATTCTTGTCTTTGGATTTTCGTATCTCTCGTATCTCCTCAACAAAAAAGAACACCAAGTTCGCTATGGACACCTAGAGACGCATGAGGTATTTGTTCCACAGACATAAACTCTACCAAGAAGGAGATTTTAAAAATCTTCCGCAATATTCTTGGGAGTAAGGTGTATTGGAAGAATCGCCCCCAAAGGAGCATTTTCTCCTTTTAAACGAATGTAATTTCCGCTCGTTCCCTGACCTCCCCCTTCCACAAGTACCTCAAGAAGTTGTCCCATTTGTTGAGCAAGAAATGTTTTTCTCAACTTATCTCCTGTTTTTCGAAGCATTGCGGCACGCTCTTTCCGAATGGAAACAGGAATCTGCCCAGCAAAATTTGATGCCGATGTTCCCGTTCGCGCAGAAAAAGGAAAAACATGAAGCTTTGCAAATGCAAGATTTGTGACAAGAGTTTCCGTTTCCAAAAAATCTTGCCCCGATTCTGTTGGAAATCCCGTAATAAAATCTCCCGTAATAGCAACATTTGGACGTTTCTTTCGAGCGTTTTCCACGGCAAAATAGACTTCTTCTCTTCCGTGTCCACGATTCATTTTTTTGAGCACCGAAGAAGAGCCAGATTGCACAGAAAGATGAAGGTGATCACAAATTCTTGGATGCGAAAATACTTCAAAAAATTCTTTCCGTAAAAACTGTGGTCCCAAAGAACTGAGACGGACTCGAAGGTGTGTTGTGTGTCTCAAAATTTCTTCAAGAAGCACGGGAAGTTTTGTCTTTTCGGGAAAACATTCGGAGTTTCCGCATCCCCAACTTGCCAATTGAATTCCGGTCAAAACTATTTCTCGTACCCCCAAAGATTCTGCTCGAGAAATTTGTCGCAAAAGAAGTTCAGATGGAATGTCTTCTGTTTTTCCACGCGCAATACGCGTAATACAAAACGTACATTGATTATCACACCCATTCTGAATAGCAATGGGAATTCGCATTCGATTCGTGGAAGCGAGACATTCATTGGCTTCCTCAGGAATCTGAAAAAACGAACGAAAATGAGTATCATCAGAAAAAATAAGGAGATTGGGAAAATGCTTTTTCCATATCTCAGAATCTGCTTTTGGTCCGCATCCAAAAATCGCTACTTTTTTTTTGATTCGCATTGCTCGACTCGCCTCTTGTCGACTCTGCCGATCTGCTCGAGCTGTCACTGTACAAGAGTTGATAAAAATAATATCCGCCTCTACTTCATTTTGCGCCTCAGTATGCCCCGCAAGCTGAAGCCCTGCAGAAAGACGAGCAGAATCAAGCCAATTCATTTTACAGCCAAGAGTTTTGAAGAAAAATTTCATCAAAAAAAAACTCCCAAAGAGTATACGTATTTTTGAACAAAGGGAGTATAAAAACAATCTTCTCTCTGATATAATGGAGAAAACAATATGAAAAAAAACACACCAAAAAAACACAGAAACATGCATATTTCCTCGGAATTTTTTTTCCTCTTGGGTGGAATTGCATTTCTTGAAGCTCTATTTTTCTTATTCCGAGAAAACCCACTCCAAGTGTTAGGACTTTTTGGAATCTCGCTTCTCCTGTTTCCTCCGTTTGAGAAAAAACTCATCCAAAAATTTCATGTTGATCTCTGCCAAAAAAGAAGAGATATTGCGCTCTTTTCAGGACTTTTCTTCTTTTTTCTTGGAAGCGCCATCTGATTTTTTGTTGTATGAATTCGAAGAATTCTTAGTGTTCCTCAGTGAACATCTTCCATGAGAAAATTTCGAGGAAGATTATTTTTTAGACTCCCCTCTACTTTTCTTGTGAGCCCAAGAGGAAGACCCTGAAAACGCAAAAGAATATCTGCTTTTTCAGGAAGATGAGGAGGAGATACAAGGTTTTCTCCTCTTAAAAATGCCCGTGCTTCTTCCGCAGAACACTCAAGAACAAGATTTCCAGAAAAATGAACGCCAAAAGCAACAGCACATTCGTGAGAAATACGGAGTTTATTTCGATGCATTTTTCCGAGCAAAATTCCGGGACGATCTGGAGAAAGAAGGGGCATCGCATCCTCAGCCCCCTGAGGAATTCCCCACAAAAACCCTTTTCGTTCTGCTATGAGAATATGGGGAGGAAGGGAAAACTGAAAAGCAGAAGAGAATGCTTTTTGAATTTCTTGAGAGTGTTTTTCGGGGAGAATTTGAAGAGATCCTGCTCTTTCCTTTCGAAGAGGGGGAAGGTGTTTGGAGTTTCTAAGAGACTCTGTTTTACGAATTGCCGCAACAAAAAAACCCTCGGAATTGAAAAGATGTGGCCATACACGAAGCACTTTTGGCGCAAAAGAAAACTGTTCCGATACAAACTCCGAAAGCCCCTGTGCGCGATGCGCTTCTAAAAAAAGCCCCGAAAGATCGCATATTTCAACAGCATCTCCAAACTCTGCAAGAAGAGAACGAAGAACTCCTTCATTTTCTTCTGGAGCAAGCGTACAAGTGGAATACACAAGAATTCCATAAGGTTTCAATGCCTGAAAAGCGGAACGAAGGAGAGATTTTTGAAGTTTTCCCGCCGCTAAAATTCTCTGTAATGACCAGTTTAAAAGTGCATTTCTGTCTTTTCGAAATGTCCCCTCACCCGTACAGGGGGCATCGACAAGAATACGATCAAAATATTCTGGAAGGAGATTCCCGAAACGCTCTCCCGAAAGATGGGATACAATTGCATTTGGTACGCCACATCGCTGAAGATTTGCCGCCAGTACTTTGATACGGCTTCCCGAAAATTCGTTTGAAAACAGGCTTCCTTGTGCTTGAAGAAGCCCTGCTATTTGCGTGGATTTGCTCCCTGGTGCCGATGCTATATCGAGAACGCGTTGCCCTGGAACAACCTTGAGCGCCAACGGAGGAAGCGCACTACTCGCCTCCTGAATATAAAAGCGTCCCTGTATATGCCCAAGATTCTTTCCAAGGGGATGGTGACGTTGATCCCGATCAATAAGAAAAATTTCAGAAGAAAAAGGGTGTGACGTTAATTTCCAATCTGGATGATATTTTTTCGCCCATTCCAGAAACTCTGGAACCGTATTTCGAAGAGTATTGACCCGAAGAGTTTTTGGAAGTGAAGCATGTTGTGCCGCATAAAATGCGTCAAAATCGTTCCCCAATATCTTTTGGTATCGATTCCAAAAAGCCAATGGTCCCGTTGCGTCTTTCATGGAGGGTATTGTACACTTTTTTCATGAAAAAGATTCTTTCTATTCTCCTCTGGGGAGGAATACTCCTTATTCCCAAAAGAGCACTCGCTGCAGGGTGTGAACTGAACATTATTCCCGATAGCCTCGCGCTCGCAATAAAAACAGGAAATATTCATTGGGAAGATCTTATTACCTTTGTGCTTCATCTTATTTGTTTTCTCGTCTTTATTGCTGGAGGGGTCGCTGTTATTCTCCTTATGATTGGAGGATATAAATTTATCTTTGGAAGCATCATGGAAGATAAAGAAAGCGGTGTCAAAACAATAAAAAATACTCTTCTTGGACTTGTAGTGGTTCTCCTCTCGTGGATTATTGTCGATACGCTCATCTCCTTTCTTACAACTGATGAGAACACTGTTTATCTCTCTCTCCCCACTTTCTCATGAAACGCATTGGCGACACCCTTAAAAAGGCAAATCAACATTTTCGAAAGTGGAAAAAGGAGATTGACGATCGACGAGCACAGATGAAAATAGAATCTGAAGCGCCAGCTCCACCATCCTTTCGGAATCCAGATCAACCCGTGATGCTTGAAATTTCACTCCTCTCTGTTTTTAAAGCAACGCTCATTGTGATGGGCGTTATTCTTCTGAGTAAGGTTGCCGTTCAACTTGTTGATATTGCTGTTACGTTTCTCCTTTCGCTCTTTCTTGCCGCCGCGTTTAATCCTGCGGTGAATAAATTGGAATCGTGGCGAATTCCTCGTGGATTTGGCATTATTCTTCTCTTTTTTCTTGTCTTTGGATTTTTAATACTCCTCATTGCGAAACTTGTTCCTATTATTGCCGATCAGCTCGGACAGATTGCAACATCACTTGAAGAGTGGATTCGGAGCATCCATTTTATGACCGATGCAGGAGGTTCTGACTTACGCCAAAAAGTGCAGGAATTCTTGAGCAGCTTTCTCGGAAATACAAATTCAGAACAGATTTTCCGAACCATTGTCGATAACATCGATCAACTCGGCTCTCGGCTCTCCAATTTTGCCGATAAAGGACTTCAGCTTATTTTAGGAACATTTGGCTTTGCCTTTGAGTTTGTTCTCACCTTCCTCCTCACGTTTTTCTTGGTGCTCGACCGAAAAAATCTCAATGACTTTTTTCAATCGCTTTTTCCGGTTCGTCATCAGGCGTATCTCACGGAAAAACTCCATCTCGTTCAGGTAAAAATTGGAGAATGGGTGCATGGGCAAATTATTCTCTTTTTTGTTATTGGAGGCATTGCCTATATTTCCCTTAATATTATTGGAGTTGAATACGCACTCACCCTTGCCATGGTTTTTGGAATTGCCGAATTCCTTCCCTACCTTGGTCCACTGCTTTCTTTTACGGTTTCTGCACCTATCGCATTTAATGAATCGATTGCCTCGGGAGTAGGGCTTGTTATATTTTGCGTTTTTTTACAGTTTATTGAAGGGAATTTCATTGTTCCCTTCGTTATGAAGAGGTCGGTTGGACTTCCTCCTGTCGTGACTATTATCGCTCTTATTGCTGGTGCAAGTTTTCCGAATATTATCAATCCCGTTCTTGGAATGATTTTAGCAGTGCCAGTAGCAACCATTCTCTCTATTTTTGTACGAGACTACACCATGCGAAACGCAAAATAGTGATCTCTTTTTCGAAAGTCTTTTATTTTTTAAGACAGACCGGACGAGAGAATGCTCTTCCGCTGAAAATTCCCAAAAGGGTTCTCGTAAAAACAAATCCCCAAAGAGCCAAAGAAAGAGCTCCGAGAAGAACCCCAATCCAAGAGAGAAAACCCATTCCAGGGAGAAAGCCTCCTGCGACAAATGTCCCTGTTCCGAGTGCAGCAGGAGGAAACACAAGCGCCCAAAATCCAAGCGTATAGGGAATTCCTTCTGTTTTAATGTAGTTCGTCATGACCCGCAAAATAATCAAAAACCAAAAAAATCCGAATGACAAAAAGACAGGAAGCAAGAGATACAAGGCATTCGTCAAAAGAGCTTTATACGGAAGAATTTCAGAAAGCAAAGGGAGAAGACTCACAGAGGCAATGGTCAAAACTCCTACAGGAGCGAGTGGAATAAAAAAACTTGGAGCCATTTCTTTTTGAGGCAAAGGAGCAAATTTCAGACGAAAAAGAATAAACGTAAGAACAAAAGCAGTGAGTAAAAAAAGCAGTCCTAAAAGAAAAAAATGAATCAAACCAATAATATTTAAAAATACTGTCCCCTTAAGAAAAGTAGTCGCAAAGAAGTTCCCAGAAAAAATATTTACAAATACACCAACCGGCGGCAAAAGACATACTCCAATAGCATGCTTCATTTCTGTTTCGTGAGAAATAATTGTCTGCGAACACGTTGCGAGCAAAAAGAAAATCCCCAATACAAAACCAATCACATAGAATATTCCGGCGAGATACATACCAAATGTATGACCCAAAATTCCTTGGGGAACGAATACGAGCGATACCCCAGTACTCAAAACCGCAAGAGAAATGCTAATACCCGAAAAAAACTTTGCAGTAGAAGGCGAAAGAAAATCTTTCTCTACGTTTTCCCAAAAGAAAATCACCCGAAATCCGTATCCAACACTCGCAATAAGAAAAAGGAAAAACGCGAGAAACAGAAGTACAACACCAAGTGTATTCATCCACGGCTGAACAAGAAAAACCGACATCTTTGTCCAAAGAATTCCTACCGCGCCAGTTGCCATACTCGACATAAACCATCGAACTTCAAGGGCGGAAAGTGCTTCGCTGAATTTCATCTTTTTTCGTGAAAAATACCCCCATAGGGTATACTTGGGCAGAAAGGAAAATCAAGTACTTTTTTGTATTTTACAAAAAAACTCCCAAAAACTATGGAAATATTAAGAAGTAGACAAAGGAAAATAATTTTTTGGATTTGGATTTACAGAAAGAAATTTTCTCCATATTTTTCCTCTCAAAGTCTTTGGAATTGTTTTCTTACTCCCTTTTTTTCCCTTGACGAAAATAAACTATTCATTTAAAAGTATCGGCAAAATTTTATTTTTCATTTCGATGTTGGAAACAGAAGGAAAGGGCGTATTTCGAAACAACCATTGCAATCCTCATCATAACCTAGTATCTTATCCCCATTTTCTTGCAAGAAAGATTGGGATTTCTCCCGAAGAAATGGATCGTCTGCTTTCACACGGAAGAGAAGATCCCAATGAGATAATAGAGCGTTTGCGTAGATATGATAAGAAAAAACCTTCTGAAAAAAAATTTTAGAGTGTATATTTTATGATTTTCCATACACAAAAACTCCAAATCAGAACTGATTGAAGAAACCTAAAAAAAACAGTACAATAGGAGGAAAATAACAAAAACGAAAAAGACATGCTCCAATACAAAATTCCACAGGATGTTCAACGGGAAGACACCATTATTGGTCCCATCACTATGCGCCAACTCATTATTTGCGCTATAGGAGGTGGTATTGCCTACACACTTTATATGATTCTTAGTAAGAGCTATTACATGAGTGTTTGGCTTCCTCCGATAGCAATTATCTCTTTACTTACTGTCGCTTTTGCATTTATAGAAATTCGCGGTATCAGTTTTACAAAATGGATTCTCCTCATGCTTGAAACAATTATCCTTCCCAATAAACGAGTTTGGGACAAAAGACAATCAACCCAATTCCTTTTTCGTTTTCCTTCCCCCTCCGTGTCAAAGAAAGAGAATGAAGATGAAGATGAAAACACAAAAGAAGTGAGTATCGATCATCTTGAAGAGATTTCAAAAGCACTCGACTTTTCTTCTGGTGTTTTGGATGAACAGAAGGATTCTCCCACAGCAAATGCGGAAGATCATTATTTAGCAGCAACAGCACTTCATGAGGATGATAAAATGCGACACGACGCACGACTTCAGCAATTCCAAGAAGATCAGAAAATTTCTGCCATCCGTGGAAACCAAGCCCCCCTTCGCTCGGGACAAGTCAACACCCTTCAAAATCCCAAAAAAGCGTAATGGAGACAAACGACAAAACTGTCCGGCAAAAAAAAAGTTCTCCTGAGGCAAGCACTCAGCGTTTTCTTCCGATCTCAGAAATTCGAGATGGCGTCGCCGTTCTTAAAAATGGTGGTGTACGTGCTATTTTAAAAACCTCTTCTGTGAATTTCAACCTCAAATCAATAGAAGAACAAAATGCGCTCATTTATGCGTACCAAGGATTTGTCAACACGCTAGAATTTCCTATACAAATCCTAGTGCGCTCCCGAAAACTCGACATTGATGTGTACGTTGCAAATCTTACAAAAACCGCAAAAACTCAACAAAATCCTCTACTCCGAAAGCAAACACTTGAGTATATTGAGTATATCAAAAAACTCGTAGAATACGCAGACATTATGGAAAAAAATTTTTATGTCATCATTCCGCATGACCCCATTCGATCACAAGGAGGAGGCATGTTTAAACTGTTTGTTCAAAGCATTAGCCCAGAAGATAGTCTTGAGAATATTCGCATGCGACACCGAGAATTTGACAAGCTCCACAAAAAATTGTTGCAACGAGTAAACATTGCCCGTGCTGGTTTAGAAGGATGTGGACTCAATGTTGTAGAACTTGGAACAAGCGAAATTGTAGAACTCTTTTACCAGATTTATAACCCGAGCACTGCCCGAAACCAAAAACTAGTGAATCTCGCAGGTGAACATATTTTGCCGATGTAAGTTCATCATGAGTCTCCTCTTTTTAAAAGAACACGCCATGAGGAGCTTTTTTCATAATAGGTATCGTACATTTTCTGAAGTTCTTCCGCAGTTAAAACACCTTTATTTGTAATAAATTTCGATACCCACTCTACTGGATAACGATCGTGTGAATAGATGAGCTTGTCATACTCTGTTGCATTTACAGATTCTCGCTTTACCACCTTATAAGAGTGATGCTTTCGTTCTGCATCCCAAAGACTGAACTTGTCTGTAGTCAGGGGAACGATAACCGGAATTTTCCACGCACGCATCTGTGAAACGAGAGAATTTGTTCCTGCGTCACCTACAACTTCACCAAGTGAATTCACCGTTACTGCGCCAACAAAACAGCAATCAACGTTCTCTCGAACGTAAGAGAGAAGATATTCAGGAATGACACGAAAAGAAAAATCGTGTTCTGCAAGAAATCGGATAATATTCGCCGTTTTTTCTGCCTCTTGTTCTGCCACAACAATTTCAAGTTTTTTTCCTCCTCTTTTTACCTCAAGAAGGATGTCAAAAATGGTATGACTCGCATCGTGAAGAAGTATTCGATCACGATTCTTGAGCACTTCATGGGAAAAAGCGAGGAGTTTTTCGACGCTTTTTTTTCGTTTTTCCTCTACGTTATCAATAATCTCCACCATTTTTTCCTCATACTCATCAAGCGAGGCATTTGGATTTTGACGACAAAAATCTTCAAATTCCTCAAAAACACGAAAAAACATCATTATTAAAAGAGCGATCCGCGGAGAAGTATTTTTTACAATTTCCACCATTTTCTCTGTTTCCATACAAAACTCCTTTCGTGTCCCTTTGTAATCGACAACTGCTTTGCGAAGACTCTCGATAGCAAGAAAAGAGAAATCGCGTGAACCGAATATCTGCTCACATTCGCGGAAAAGCACCGAAATCGTCGTAACGATATTCTTCATTGCGTTGCGAAAAAGAGGAAGAGAGAAGAGAGAACGAGAGAAAGTATTGTGAGCGGATAGCCAATTTTAAAGTATTCCCAAAAAGAAATTTTTACACCATTTCGTTCTGCAATTTGCGCAACAACCATATTCGCGGAGGAGCCAATGAGTGATCCATTTCCGCCAAGACAAGCACCAAGAGAAAGGGCAAACCAAACAAAATTTGTGTCTCCCGAAAATTCTCCACCAGAAAGAATTGGGGTGAGAACAGGAATCATCATCGCCACGAGTGGAATATTCTCAACAAAAGCAGAGAGAAGCCCAATTCCCCAAAGCACGAACATGGAAAGTTCAAAGATAGAATCTGAGTGCAGAGCAATAAAATGGCTCACAGGAATAAGCGCACCAACTTTTTCTAGGGCACCAATCTGAAGAAAGAGCCCTGCGAAAAAAACGAGAAGATGCCAATCTACTCGGGATAACACTGCGGATGTTGAAACAAAATTCTGTGAAATACAAATTGCTGAAACGCCAGCAAGAAGCGCAATAAACTCAATAGGAAGATGAAAAAAATCGAATACAAGCGCACAAACGGTAACTGCCAAAACGCCCGCAGAAGCAAAAGCAAAATTTCGGTGAAAAAATTCTGTTGCAAACTGACGGCGGATTTTTTCCATCAGAAGATATGTTAGAAACATTTTTGGAATACTTCCGCGAATCGGACACACAGCATTCCAGTATTTCAGTGACAAAACACCAATGACGATAAAGGAAATAATAAAAATAGGAATTGAGTTATAGCGGAGAAAATCCATAAAAGAGAAATGGTTTGCGGAACCGATGAGAACATTTGTCGGATCACCAATAAAGGTGAGTGCACCACCAATATCGGAAAAGACAATTTCTCCAATAAGATACGGTTTCGGATCAAGCCCCATTCCGCGTGTAATGGCAAGTGTAATTGGTACAAGCACCATCATTGTGGTTGCATTTGCGAGAAACGTAGAGAAGAAAAATGTCATTCCCGCAAACAGGAAAAATAAAAAAAGCGGGTTCCCCCGCGTTTTTTCTAAAATCTGAATATTAATCCACGAAAGCAGTTTTGATTCACGTACAACCTCGACAAGAAGCATCATGCCAAGGAGAAGGAGTATCGTCCGAAAATCAATCATTTCCTCAATATCTTCGGGATTAATTACTCTACAAAGAATGAGAATAAAGGCGCCAATGGTTGTTGCAAGTGCCTTATCGAGCCACTCAAAAATAATCGCACTCAAAACGAAGATAAAGGTAGCGAGAGCGATTAAGAGGGGGGGAAATTCAAACACCGCAAGAATTTTTTTTGATTAGAATTTTTCACTAGATTCTTTCTATTGTCAAATTTTTGACGTTTAAAATCAAAAAGCTGGTCACTAATTCAAGAAATATCTAACATTTTTACTTTTCAGAGCTCTATTTTTTCCTAAAAAAATCCAAAAGTGAGTCATGAATAAAGGTTGAAAAAGAAGGGAAAAAATGAGATAATAGAAAGAAAATTCACCAAACACAAAATGCCAGAACCACAAAAAGGATCCGATTCCACTAGAAAAGAGGAAATTAAAACATCACCGCCACCAAATTCGCTTCGGGCAATTGATGAGTTCTTCAGCAATTCTATACGTCGTATTCTCATTTTTTCTAATGAAGAAGCACGAAATGCCGAAGCAGTAGATATTGACACCGAGCATGTGCTTCTTGGAATGATCCGTAATGCAAAACAAGATCAGGTTCTCAAACAGATTTTTGAGGGACTCAAAATTGATTTGGAAGAATTGGAAGGTGCCGCGCGAAAAGAGGTTCGCACAGGGAAAAATAAAAATCCTGATAAGTTTCTTCCCTTTTCCGTTCGTACAAAAAACGTCTTACTTGAATCGGATGCAGAACGGAGAAAATGGCGTCATCATGCTACTGCTGGTGAACATCTCCTTATTGCACTCACCAAAGGCGATGGCGTTGCGGTGAATATTCTTAAAAAATTTGGATTGACCGCAGAAGTTGTTTCACAAGAAGTAGAAAATGTTGTGGGAATGGGACAAAAAAAAGACGTTCTCATTGGCGAAGGAACACCGCTCCTTGATCAATTTGGTATTGATATGTGCCAACAAGCACGAGAAGGAAAAATTGATCCCGTCATTGGTCGTGCAGAAGAAATTGAGCGAACTATCCATATTTTGGCGCGCCGACGAAAAAACAATCCGCTCCTCATTGGAGATCCAGGAGTAGGAAAAACTGCCATTGTCGAAGGACTTGCCAATCGTATTGTACGAGGAGATGTTCCAGAAGTTTTGAAGGGAAAACGGATTATCTCTCTCTCCATTAACAGCCTTGTGGCAGGAGCAAGCCACCGAGGAGATTTTGAACAACGCATGGAAGGCGTCATTAAAGAAGCAGTCAAAAGTAACGGAGAAGTTATTTTGTTTATCGACGAAATCCATACGCTCATTTCCGCAGAAAGCGCGGGAGATGCCGCACAAATCTTAAAACCACCTCTTGCTCGTGGAGAAATCCACTGTATTGGTGCTACCACTACAGCAGAACACCATCAGTTTATTGAAAATGATCCGGCATTTTCGCGACGTTTTCAGCAAGTTATTGTTCCGGAGCCCAGTTTTGACGAAACATTCCAAATTATTCAGGGATCGCGCGATAAGTACGAAGCCTTTCATAAAGTAAAAATAAGCGATGATATCATTCGTCTTGCTATTCTCCTCTCAAATCGATTTATTGCCGACCGATTTTTGCCAGATAAAGCTTTTGACCTCATTGACGAAGCCGCCGCTATGGCGCGCATGCCTTCTATTTCGACTCCCGAAAAGGAGAAGGATATGGAAAAAGAAATCGAGAAACTCCGCGCCGAACGCGAGCGTGCAAAAGGAGTAGTGAACATTGAGGAACTTACACGACTTGAACAAGAAATAAATGAAAAGACAAGACAGCTTGAAGAAATTCGGTCGCACTTTGAAGAAGAGAAATCGCGAAGCCATGATGAAATTAAGCCAGAACATATTGCTCAAGTAGTTTCTCGATGGAGTGGTATTCCTCTCAATCATATTGCAGGATCAGAAGCAAGTCGTCTCCTGAGCCTAGAAGATGTTCTCCATCAACGCCTCATTGGACAAGATTATGCAGTTAAAATCGTAGCATCTGCAGTACGCAGAGGACGAAGCGGTATTCGAAAACCAAAGCGCCCTATTGGTTCTTTTCTCTTTATGGGACCTTCTGGAGTAGGAAAAACAGAATTTGCAAAAACGCTTGCCGAAATGCTCTTTGGAAAAGAAGAAGCGGTCATTCGGTTTGATATGTCGGAATTCATGGAAAAACACGCCGTGGCGCGTCTTACTGGACCACCACCAGGATATGTGGGATATGAAAAAGGAGGAGAACTCACCGAAGCGGTTCGAAAAAATCCGTACTCCATTGTTCTTCTCGATGAAGTGGAAAAAGCACATCCCGATGTCTTTCATATTTTACTCCAGATTTTAGATGATGGGCGACTTACAGATAATCATGGTCGGCTTATTAGTTTTAAACATACCATTATTATTTGTACCTCAAACCTTTCTTCAGAAATTATTACGAAGGAATATGCCATCTACTGGCAACAACTCGAAAATATGAAAGAGTTCCAACGTGCAGAGCAAAAACGAGCCGAAAAAGGCATCCGAGAACAAGAGGCAAAAGATGAACAGCTCCGAAAAGAACAGGAAATCAAAAAAATAGAAGTGAATGCCTCAGATGAAAGTGATCGTAATCTCCCTCAAAAGGAGGACACAAAGCCTTTTTTTCCTGCACAAGAATCACCAGAAAATCCACCAGAATCTCCTTCTCCAGAGCTTGGAAATGATTTTTGGGAAGGACTAACAGATGAAAAGCAATAAGAAATCTCTTCACTTTTTTTTCCGTCATGGATACCGAAAATACAACACCAGATGAAACAATAAAAAACCCAGCAGAAACTTCTGCGAGACAAAATGCTTTTGTCTCTCCTCTTGCCGAAACAGAAGAAAATTTAGAAATCGATTTTCCAGCAAACGATGAAGAATTTCAAAAACATCTCAAAGGAAAAGTTTTTCCTCAACTTCTCAAGTTTTTTCATCCAGAGCTCCTCAATCGTTTTGACGAAATCATCTTTTTTCATCCACTTCGCAAGGACGAACTCAAAATAATTGTCGAACTCATGCTTCGGGAGCCACGAGAAATGTTGAAAGAAAAAAATATGCAAATCCGTATTTCTGATGAAGCAAAGATGTTTATTTCTGAGAGAGGATATGATCCTGCATTTGGAGCACGCCCACTCCGTCGAGCTGTTCAACAATATGTAGAAGATCCTCTTTCTGATGCGCTCATTCGAGGGGATTTTGAAAGTGGAGATACTATTTATATTGATCTCGCAAAAGACGGCTCTCGTCTTCATTTTCGAAAAGATGTCGCTGATGCACAGGAAAAAATAATTGATCCGTTTGCCGTTCTTGAACAAGAACCACTCGGAGAAAATCTGAAAGAAAAAATTGAAGAAACGGTTCCCCAAGAAAAATTGGCAGAATCCGAAAAGCAGAATCCAGAGGAAACACTAAACGAATATGAGGAAAAAACTCCCGAACAAAAAGAATCGTTTTTTGGAAAAATGTTCAATGGAAATGCGAAACCAGAAAATGAAATACCTCCTCAAAATGGAGAGAAACATATCCGATTTGTGGATGGACGCATTGTAGAAGAATAGTATAATTCCAATAGAAGAAGTACTTGTTTCCCATTTTTCGGAATTTTTCTTACAAAGAAGTATATACTGGAGAAGAAGTATTTTTTTTATGAAAGAACAGAATCGAAAACTCCTCATTGCCATTCTTATTTTTTTGGCATTTGTGGGGATTCTCTGGTGGTTTTTTTGGGGAAATCGAGGAATGCTCTCTATCTCTGGGAATCCTCCATTTTTAGTAGATGCTTCACATTTTCGAACATTTTCCTGCACAGAAAATCCCTGTCTTCTTCACATTCCACAAGGAGAAAGGCGCTTTTGTCTCAGCAAAAAGAATTATGAAGCAGCCTGTGAAGAGATGAGCATTCCTTGGAGAAAAACTATTTCGTGGTCACCAGTTCTTCAAAAAATCCCCATGCTCAGTCCCCTTTCTCCCGAAAAAATCCCAAAACCCCAAAATGATACACTCTCTGTCAGCCTTTTAGATAAGAGTCAATACCAATTCCAAAAAGAAAACGAAACCGTTGTTCATTTGCTCCCAAATGGCGAAACAGAAAAAATAGGGAAATTTTTTAATATTAATCCTCTTTCGCTTCTTCCTTTTGGAAATGATCTTCTTCTCCAAACACCAGACAAATTGTTTTTGATCCTTGTGCAAAAAAAGAGGAAGTACGAAATCGCCTCTGGAAAAGATATGCTTGTTCGTGTCATGTCTCCAGAAATCCTATTTTTTGAAAAAGAAGATACTCTCTTTTCATTTACAAAAACAGATATTTTACCAAAAAAACTCCCCTTCTTTTTCCCTCTTGATCATATAGCACTTTGCAAAGAAGATGCTCTTTTTTTTTCGGATATAAAAAATGAGGAGGCTCGTTTTGGAAGTATGGATATTTCTGGAGAAAGAATCCGAGAGATCTTTCATGGAAAGCTCTCATCAAAAAAGGAGTTTCGCTTGGAGTGTGGAGAAAATGAAAACGAACTCCTTATTCTTTTTGGAGAAGAAGGATATGCATTAACATGGTAAAGTTCTCAATTTTACTAAAATAATTTGTTTTTTATAAAAAATAGTTTATAATGTAATCAATATTTCATAAACACACATGGATAAAAAAATGATTTTTTCTGCCCTCGGCGGAATGAGTCTCGGTCTTTTTGGCGCGCTTTTCGTACTCTCTGGGGATGGATCGCACAATCAATCAGCCGACTTTTTTCATAGACCACTTCTTGTCAGCGAAAGGGGAAATGGAGAAAATCAAAATCTCCAGTCTCAGCAAGAAAGAGGTGTAAAAGAAGGAGCGCGCTTTCGAGGGTCTTTCCAAGACGACGGTCCACATGAGAGTGCGCCAATGTTCCCTCCAAAGAGAGGAAATGAGACAGGTCGTGAATTCTCTCCTGAAACGGGAAACGAAAGCTCCGATTTTTCTGAAGAGCAAAGCGCGTGGCAAGATGAACTTCAAAGCCGGAATGAAGAAGGAGACGCTACAGAAAGTGATGCTCAAGAAGGAGACATATTTCAGGGGGAAGAAGTGCAAAAAAAATGGGGGGGAGAGCGAAGACAAAGAGCAATTCGATATTGCCAAGAAAATCACCCCGATTATCTCAAGGAGTGTGTTCGAGATTTCCTTCAGAAAATTGCTGAAACACAAGGAAGCGGTCTCTCAGAAACAAATGCTCCTCGCAATATGAAATTACAAAAGAACATGCAAAATGAAGAAGAAAATGGAGGATTCAGTAATGGAAGATCTATCTCCCAAGATAAAAAAGGAAATGAGGAAGGGAAGAAGAAAATTGATCTTCGAAAACTCGTCACCTCATGCCTTGAGGAAAATACAGAAGACCTTCGAAAATGTATTCGGGAATCACTTCTCAAAAGCATACAAGAACAGAAACAGCAAGAAACCTACGGAGATCCCTCCACGGAAGAAAATTTTGACGAGGGAGAAGAAGACAGTAGTGAAGAGGAAGATAATAGTGTTCCTACCATATAAATAATCCTCGAGAAACAGCTTTCAAAAAATCCCAGAATATTTCTGGGATTTTTTTTATAAACGAATAGGAATGCCTTCTTCAGAAAGCATCTTCTTCAAATTTGGAATGGCAATGTCACCAAAATGAAAGACACTCGCCGCCAATGCTCCAGTTGCTGGTGTTTTTAAAAACACTTCCAAAAAATGTTCTGTGCTTCCCACTCCTCCCGAGGCAATGACGGGAATTTTTACCTGCTCGCATACGGCATTTAAGAGGTCAATATCAAACCCCTCCTTTGTACCATCTCGATCCATGGAGGTGAGGAGGATTTCTCCGGCACCAAATTCCTCTGCTTGTCGTGCCCAATCCAGCACGTTTTTTCCGGTTCCTCTTCTCCCTCCAGAAACAAAAACTTCCCATTCTTTTCCTTGTTTTTTTGCATCAATAGCAACCACCACGGCTTGCGCCCCAAAAGCTTCGGAACACTTTGAAATAAGATTTGGATTTTTTACTGCGGCGGAATTCACAGAAACCTTATCTGCTCCTGCTCGAAGAATGGCGTAAAAATCTTCTGCAGATCGAACTCCGCCGCCAATAGTAAAAGGAATACTAATTTCTCGGGATACTCGTTCCGCAAGATCGATAGCTGTATTTCGCTCTTCATGCGTTGCCGTGATATCGAGAAAAATCAGTTCATCCGCACCTTCTTCTGCATATCGTTTTCCAAGTTCTACGGGATCACCTGCATCGCACAAATCGAAAAAATTCACTCCTTTCACTGTCCGTCCGTCTTGAACATCGAGACAAGGAATAATTCGTTTTTTAAGCATGGAAAGAAAATGAGGAATTCTTGTATACCACAAAACTCGCCTTCCAAGGAGAAAAAAGATACCATGTTCACCGATATGTACCCAGACACGTGGATTATTGGCGAGAAAGAATTTCGAAAGAAACAGCTTCGAAGAGCACTCTTTCGAGAATTTATTAGTGCATTTGAGGAAATGAGCGTATTCCCAAAAGCCCTTCAAGAAAAGCTCATTCAAGAAATTCCCTTTTCAAGCTTCGAAAAGGTAAAACATCTTCAGGGAGAAGAGACAGAGAAAATTCTCTTTCGACTTACAGATGGAAAACAGGCGGAAGCTGTTCTCATGAAACACAAAGGAAGAAATACTGTGTGCGTTTCGAGTCAAGTTGGATGTGCCGCAAATTGCAGCTTTTGTTCTACCGGAGCACTTGGTTTTACTCGGCATCTAACGGATCGGGAAATTGTGGAGCAAGTTCTTTTCTTTGCGCGTTCACTCAAAAAAAAGTGGCAAGAAGAAAATTCCGAAAAAAAGTGGAATCTTGAAACAACACCTCCAGAATATCGTGTGCGGAATATTGTCTTCATGGGAATGGGCGAGCCGCTCCTCAATTTTGAAAATGTTAAAAAAGCACTCGAGATATTTGAGTCACCTGAAGGAATGAATTTGGGCGTTCGACACATCACTATTTCTACTGTCGGTATTGCCGCACACATTCCCCAACTCCTCTCACTAGAACGCCTTCCCAATTTGGCAGTTTCACTTCACGCCGCCACCGATGAACTTCGGGGGCAAATTGTTCCTATGAATAAAGGTTTTCCGCTAAAAAAACTTTTTGCCGCACTCGATGAATATACGGAAAAAACCGGTCGCCGTATTTTTTATGAATGGACAGTACTCCGCGAAGTGAATGATACAAAAGAACAAATGGAGGCGCTGGGAGAGCTACTCCAACACCGATCTGCACATGTGAATTTTATTCCGTGGAACCCAGGACCAAGTCGCGAAAAATATCGAAAGCCATCTATGGATCACATTCGAAAAATGCAAGATTTTCTCCAAAAAAACTATAATATTCCTTCCACCATCCGTGCCCTGTATGGAGATGATATTGCCGGTGCCTGCGGACAACTAGCAGCACAAGAAAAAGAAAGCGAAACACATTCAAATTCATGAAGAAAACATATAGCTGTAATAACCACAAAAAATACGACAAACAAGAATATATCTTGCTTTATTGATTCGAGATCACCACCCACACAACCCAACGCTTGCAACTTGTCGTCTGAATTGACATACTCTAAGTCGTTCTCTTTTTCTCCTGTGAACTCTTTTGGTAGTATTCCAATCGGTCCGCTCATTATACCGACGGGAGGCATTGTCGCCTTTATTGGTGTTCTCTTGGCATCAGTCGTTCTTATTCGAACTGTTCGTGATGAAGAGGTCTCTCTTAAATTCTTAAGCGATCACCTTTTCTTTTTTGTTGTTATTCCTCTTTTTATGGGGCGCCTTGGCGCATTTCTTTCGCTCTGGTCTTCGCTTTCCTATCGAGAAGAAGGAGAAGGCGTAATCTCACGTTTCCAGAGCTTTTTCCTTATTGGGAATGGAGGCATTCAGGCGGACTGGGCATTGGGAGGATTCTTCCTCGTATTTATTCTTATTGCGCTTTGGCGCAAAGAAAAATTCTTTGTTTGGCTCGATACATTTATTCTTCCCGGAATTGTGGTGAGTATTTTTGTTTCACTCGGGGGATATTTTTCAGGATGGGCGTATGGTCGTCCAGCACCAGATGCACTCCCCTTTCCTTTTGTCACCCAATACGATCTGCTCGATGTTCGTTACTCTGGAAAAATTTATGCTGTTCAGCTGTATGCCACTATTGTATACACGCTCATTTTTTTTATTGGCTGGCGTCTCTGGCAACAGAAGCTCTGGCAACGATGGCCATCGGGAAAGTTTTTTGCCGCCATGATTTTTCTCCTCGGTATCTTCACGAGCATTCTCGAATTTTTTCGTGGGGATGGAGTTGCCATGGTAGGAGACATTCGCCTCCCCCAAATATTTGGAGTTTGTATTTCCGTCGCCGCCTTACTTCTTTTTTTCTCACGAAAGAAAAAACCTCTCCTCAACACTATTTCTTCGTAATTCAATGTCTCTTTACCAAAAATATCGACCAAAAACTCTTTCGGAAGTTGTAGGACAAGAGTTCATTCGACATACACTTCGAGCGGCACTTCGAAAGGAGCAAATTTCTCATGCCTACCTTTTCTTTGGTTCTCGAGGAACGGGAAAAACAAGTATCGCACGTATTCTCGCCAAAGCGCTCAACTGCAAAAATCCAAAAGAAGATGGAGACCCCTGCAACGCGTGTGAACACTGTGAAGCGGCAAATGCGGGCAATTTTGTTGACCTCATTGAAATTGATGGTGCCAGCAATCGAAAAATAGAACACGCTCGTGCACTCATTGAGAAAATCCACTTTTCTCCCACACTTGGCAAACGAAAAGTATATATTATCGACGAGGTGCACATGCTCACAAAAGAAGCCTTTAATGCACTTTTAAAAACTATAGAAGAACCTCCTCAACATGCATATTTTCTTCTTGCTACTACAGAACTTCACAAGGTACCAGAAACAATTCGAAGTCGATGTCAGGTATTCTCATTCCAGCGTTTTACTACAGAAGAAATTGTAAAGAGACTCAAGGAAATTGCTGAAAAAGAAGGGATTATTGCAGAAGAAGAAGCACTATTCCTTATTGCAAAACGAGCAGAAGGCGGCTTGCGAGATGCGATTGGACTTTTTGAGCAAGTTTCTGCTGATGAAACACTTACCGCAAAATTTCTTCAGGAAGAATTAGGGATGACCGGCGAAGAAGATGTTGCGCATTTTTTTGATTGCCTTGAGGAAAAAAATACAGAAGAGGCGCTCAACACTCTTGGACATATTTCTTCCTCTGGTATTCCTTTTGAAAATTTTTTAGAACAACTCCTCGATTTTCTTCGCAAGAAAATGATCGCGCATGCGCTTTCTATTCCTCCAAAACAAGAGGAATTAAGGACAATCCTCTTTTTTATTGATGCATTCGATACTGCTCGTCGCGAATTACGAGATGCTATTATCCCCGGATTTCCTTTGGAAATTGCAACAGTAAAGTGTACCCAATTTTGTGAAGAAATCTTTCGAACAGAAAGTCCTCATTTCATAAAAGAGAATAAAACGCTTCCTGAAACACAAAATCTGCCAGAAAAGCTGACTCCGCCCTCATCAACGCAAAGTCCTGCTCCATCATCAAAACCAGCTCCCGAGGAGGAAAAAAACATCTCTGAACCCATTTTTCCTTCTCACGGAGAAAATACTGCTGAGTCTTTTTCAAAAAAATGGTCGGAAGTTCTCAGAAATCTTGATGATGCCGTACTGGGCATGCTTCTCAAGAAAGCAACTGCCACACCCAGTTCAGATACAGAAATTCTTATTACGTTTTCTTCGCATTCATTTGAAGAACAAGCAAAAAATCAAGATCGCTTTGCACGTCTTTTGGATGCCGTTCGAAAAATATGTGGAGAGGGTGTCTCGGTAAAAACGAAAACAAAACCTGTTTCTTTAGAACCAGTAGAGCCATTAAGTACCGAAAAAGCAACCCCAGAAGCGATGCGCGAAATTTTTTGCATTTCTCATCCATGACCAAGACAAGTCTTCGGATGCAATTCCTTCTTCAACGAGAAACTATTTCAGAAGAAGATCGAAAAAGAAAAAGTGAAGCAATTCGAAAACAAATCTCCATACTTCCCGAGTTTCAGAGTGCCAAAACAATTCTCCTTTTTTTTCCGTTTCGGGGAGAACCAGATATTTTTACACTTCTTCATGAATTTCCCAAAAAAACCTACGCACTCCCTTATGTATCACCCAAAGACCACCTTCTTATTCCCAAGAAAGTAGAAACATTGGAGACACTTATTTCTGGAAAATACGGAATCCTCTGTCCTTCTGAATCTGCCGAAGAAATGCCTAAGGATTCATTTGATCTCCTTTTCATTCCGGCTATTGCGGTAGATGCCAATACAGGATTTCGAATAGGGTTTGGAAAGGGCTACTACGACCGATTTTTGCACAATATTTCTGGAATAAAATTAGCCCCTTGCTTTGAAAGCAGTATTCTCACAAACAGTGTCCATCATTTTGACGCGCACGATATTCCTATGGATAGAGTTGTTACCGAAAAAAAAACATACCAAATTGCTCCAAAGGAAAAATATTCTCTTTAATTTTTGGGGAATGTGCTATGTTTCTCTCGTCTTTTTCCCTGTGACATGATTTCCCTTCGATTCTTCTCTCTTGCGATAGCAGGGCTTTTTTTTATCCCATTGGGGTTTGCGGAAGGAACGCCTTTTTCGGATATTTCTGGGACTTCGTCCTCGGAAGCTGTAACTTTTCTTCAAGAAGAAGGAGTTGTGAACGGGTTTGAAGATAGTACGTTTCGACCAGAAAAAGATGTTACCCGTGCAGAATTCCTCAAAATTGCCTTGCAGGCGAAGACAAATTTCTCTGCAGAGAATTGTGAGGCAGAAAAAGATTTTTATGATGTTTCAGAAAAAGACTGGTTTTTCCCCTATGTCTGTTTTTCTGTGAACAACAATATTATTCAAGGATACAACGACAACACCTTTCGCCCACATGAACCCATTAACTTTCGGGATGCCGCAAAAATTATCGCCAATGTATATGATATTCATACTGACAAAAATGAAGGAGAGGAGTGGTATCTCCCGTATGTAAACGCCATTTTGCGTGAACGAGTTTTTCCTGGTTCTGTTCAGAGTTCATCAGCACTTCTTACACGTGGAGAAATGGCGCAAATGATCTGGGGAATCACCACCGGACACGAAGTAGAAAATAAAACTCTTGGCGAGCTCCCCTTTCTTCAAAACTGTGAAGAACTCTCTGTGCAACTCAAAAAACAGACGCTTCGATCTGGTATAGAATATAAAAATGGAGAAGGCGATATTGATATGGTTATGACAAAAGATATGGCTATTGATGAATCCACAAGCGATGAGACAGTAAGCGCGCGCCTAGAAGGTTCCGATGATGATTTCTCGGGAACGAATGTGCAGGAAGAAGGAGTTGATGAGGCGGACATTGTAAAAAATGACGGTTCACATATTTTTCTCGTAAAAAATAATGCCGTCCACATTGTTCGCGCATATCCGCCAGAAGAGCTTGCCGAAGATTCCACTATCTCATTAGCAGAGGAAAATATCACTCCTCAAGAAATGTTTCTCGATGGAGATCGACTCACACTTATTGGAGTAACAAGGATGACGGAAGGAGGCACACCTCGCATTCATTTTTACTCCGATGAGATGTCCTTTGCTCCTTCATATTCTGGAAAAGTGCTTGTTCTCGTGTATGACGTTTCCGATCGAAAGAATCCAAAAAAAGTTCGTTCTGTTTCCCTTGAAGGAAATTATCTTTCTTCACGACGTATCGACGAGAATGTTTTTGTTGCTGTTTCGAGTGGAAACTTTTTTTGGGGAGGGAATCTTGATCCTATTTTGCTCGAGAAAGAACTCCCCTTAATAACGGATTCAGTTTCTTCTGAGCCGGAAAAAATAACATGTGGAACAATTCGATATGTTCCCAATTTCCCTTCCGCAAATCTTCTCACCCTTCTCACCGTTAACACTCAAGATGAGACAAAAAAACCATCTCGAGAAACTGTTCTCGGAGGAGGAGAAACTCTCTATGCTTCTCTAAAAAATATATATGTCACCAGTACGGGCTGGGGAGAAACATATTGGAAAAAGGGAAACGATTCAGGTTGGAAAAGCACAGAAAAGACAGATATATTTCGTTTTTCACTGCAAGAAGGCGGTGTAAAATTTTCGGGAAAGGCACAAGCAGTTGGACACCCCATTAATCAGTTTTCCATGAGCGAAAATGATGAGTATTTTCGTATTGCTACACAGGTCGGAGAGGCATGGGGAAATGCGCTCTCTGAAACCGTAGTAAGTATTTTTAATAATGATCTTCAAGAAGTTTCTCGCATAGATGGCATTGCACCGGGAGAAAATATGAAATCCGCCCGATTCCTTGGAAACAAACTCTATCTTGTCACTTTCAAAACAGTTGATCCCCTCTTCGTTATTGACCTCACTCCTACGAGTCCAAAAATTCTCGGAAAACTCAAAATTCCTGGCTGGTCAGATTACCTGCATCCTTGGGGGGAAAGCTATCTCTTGGGATTTGGAAAAGAAGTAGACGAATCCATTGATGCCGATAAAGTCCATTCGGATTCTGCTGTCTACTACACCGCAGTCCTCGGCATGAAAATCTCACTTTTTGATATTTCCGATATTGAGCATCCGAAAGAAGTTCAGAAAGAAATCATTGGATACCGCGGAACAACAAGCGAACTCCTTCAAAACCACAAGGCTCTCCTTGCAGATATGGATAAGGGAATTATTGGCTTTCCCATAACGATTACGGAAAACAAAAATGGAAAAAGTGGCTCAGAAGCAGATGTTGAAACCGTATTCTCTGGAGCACGCGTTTATACCGTAGACGCAGAGAATGGTTTTTCTCTCAAGGGTTCGGTAACACACTATGCTTCAAATGATGTGTTTCTCAAATCTGGAGAATACTTTTTTGGGGATTACAACCTCAATATTCAACGCATTCTTTTTATTGGGGACACATTTTATTCCATTTCACCAAATGTCGTTACTGCACTTTCAGGGAAAAATCTCTCGAAAATAAAAACACTTGAGCTTGAAAAAAGAACGTGTGAAGAAATTTTTACGGAATCGGAGTGCATTGCAAAACCAGAGTGCGAAGCCGTCTACTGGACATCAAGTGAATGTCGACGCTCTTCAGAAAACGAGGAGATGATTTGTACAGACGATCCGCAGTTTTCACAATGCGAAACCAAGTAAAAACATAGGTAAGGCTCCAAGATCATTTCAGAAAGCGCTCCAAGGCAGAAATGAAAGTATAAACCGTTTGTGTTGTTGCTTCAGGAATTCTTCAGATTCGATTGATAGAATTTGTATGTTTTTTATTTATGAATTAATGACAAAGCAACATTTGGCATGGCTTCGTCAGCAAGGAATCAATAAAGTTCCGAAAATTACATTTTATTTCTGGATTATTAAAATTCTCTGTACAACCGTTGGTGAAACAGCGGCAGATTTCCTCAATGTAAATCTTAATCTTGGTCTTACGGGAACCTCAATTGTAACTGGAACATCACTCATCGTTGCGCTCATTGCTCAATTCAAAACGAAGAAATATATTCCTGCTGTATATTGGATCGCCGTAATGCTCATTAGTGTCTTTGGCACTTTAGTAACAGATAATCTCACGGACGCAATGGGAATTCCGCTCGAAACGAGCACTATCGTTTTTAGTATCCTTTTGGGAATGACATTTTTGATTTGGTATCTCTTTGAAAAAACACTCTCAATCCATTCTATTTTCACCATGCAACGCGAGTCATTTTATTGGCTAGCGATCCTTTTTACCTTTGCATTGGGAACTGCTGCAGGTGATCTTATGGCAGAAGGACTTGGGCTTGGATATGCCATTACAGGAATTATTATTGCGGCACTCATCGCAATTTTTTCTGCTCTCTGGCGACTGGGGCTCAATTCTATATTATCATTTTGGCTTATCTATATATTAACTCGACCCCTCGGCGCTTCTCTTGGTGATTATCTTTCCCAGTCACCCGCCCACGGAGGATTGGGGCTTGGAGCGACAATAACAAGTCTTGTATTTTTTGGCGGTATTTTAGGTATTGTCACCTACCTCTCTATTGCAAAAAGTGACACTGTCGATGAGTCGTATCAAGAGCGGAAAAAAGAAGATGCGCAAAAAGGCGGTTTATGGCAGACAATCGTTGTGCTCGCCATCCTTTTTGTTATAGCAGGAGTAGGATATTATATTCGGCAATCTTCTTTAGGAAATACAGAAATTCTACAGAATGAGACAAATACATCATCTTCAGGGGTGGCAACGCTCGGAGATCTTTCTATTTTTCGAACCATTACCCAAAACACGCTCGATTTGCTCGATGCAGGAAAACAATCTGAAGCCACCAAACGCGTTAGCGATTTGGAATACGAATGGGATAATGCGGAAGCTCGATTAAAACCAATAAATAAAGCACAATGGAGAGAAGTAGATGACAAAATTGACACCGTTTTGCGTGAACTCAGGGCTCTGCGCCCAGACGCATCCACTGAAAAAAAAGCACTTGAAGATCTCCTCACAGTGATTACCTCATGATTAATTTTTTAAACCGCTTTTTTATGAAAAAAATAATTATTTTCCCTGCCATAGTGCTTCTGTTCACGACCCCAATTTGTTTTGCAACTGAAAACACTGGAGATAATGCGACAAGTCCAATCGAAAACAACCAATCTACCACAACACCAAACGATAAAACCATAAAAAATGACACCAATATGCCAGAAATATCAGAAAATACCGAGGATCAAGACAGAACTAAAAATGAATCAACACACAGAAATACCTCTTCAGAAAATAGATACAGGGAGTTCAACAGGAAGAATGATTATAAAGAAGGTAACGATGAAAAATACAAGAGAAGAGAAAAAAATTATTGGGAAGATGGAGAGGAGTTTTTAGCGCCACTCGTAGGAATATTGAGCGGACTTATTGGACTTGCACTTGGTGCCAGCGGAACAGTTTTGTATTTTCGAAGAAAGAGGCAGAAGTAATTTTAGGTCGTACTTCAGGCGATTGACTTCGAAAAAAAATCGTATCTTGCAAAACTTTTCCTAAAGATATCAGTGAATCTTCCCTCCTTTTATTTATGTTAAAATCTGCTAGAAAAATTGCTTCCTCAAAAAATTTTATTTTTACTATAATCTCAGAGATGATTATGCCTCGCTACACGCCTTACTTTCGAAATTACGGCTTTGTCCTATCATCTCTATTTTCAATACTGCTTCTCTTTGGAAGCTTGGTTGTGAATTTCTATGCAGGCACATACGCGACAGAAAAAGCGAGTAATTCGGTAACCGATATTATTCTCAGTAATATTCGTATTTTCGATGTTGAGGCTGTTTTTATTTATGGACCTCTCCTCTTGTGGACATTTGTTGGAATTCTTTTTATATTCAAACCACAACGCATACCATTTGCTCTTAAGAGTATCAGCCTTTTTATCTTGATTCGCTCAGTCTTTATCAGTCTAACGCATATAGGACCATTCCCCAGTGCTATTCCGATTGACAGTGTCGATGTTATAAACAGTATTGGTCATGTGATAGGAAAATTTACATTTGGCGGTGACCTCTTCTTTTCTGCACATACGGGTTTACCATTTTTGATGTCTCTACTTTTTTGGGAGCAAAGAGTACTTCGCCTTATTTTTATTGCCATATCTCTACTATTTGGTGTTGTTGTTTTAGCTGGTCATTTGCATTACTCCATAGATGTCCTGTCTGCATTTTTTATCACCTACACCATTCATCATTTGGCAGTCTTATTCTTTCCTCGTGATCATGATATATTTGAGCGTGGCATTGCGCTGTCTAAAAACTAATCTTTTCTTCTCATGAAAACTTCCCACAAAAATGTGAGCATTATTATTATCACCTTTAATGAGGAGGATAATATTTTAAAGATTCTTCAAGACTTAAAACGACAAAGTTTCAAAAATTTTGAGATCATTGTTTCAGATTCCAACAGTTCAGATAATACAGAAAAAAATGCACGAACCATGATGTCTCAATTTTCAGAATTTCGATTTGAAAATTGTAGCGAAACCCTTGGTCCATCACACGGACGCAATTTTGGAGTGACATTCGCAAAATACGAACGACTCTTATTTTTAGATGCCGACACAAGGATCCATGATATACATTTCCTCAGAAAGTTCATGTCTATCACCAATAGACTGAAAATAGAGGCTGGCTCTATGTACCCAAGACTCAGCACGAAACATCTTATGCCAAAAATAGGATATAAACTCATGAATGCCGGTTTTTTTATCACCCAATATTTCTCTCCAACGGCGTGTGGAAGCTGTATGTTTTCGACAAAAACAATGCACAAATCAATCGGTGGATTTTCGGAGGATGTATTTTTGTGCGAAGATTGCGATTACGTGCGAAATGGAAAAAAACATGGTTTTAAAACCAAAATGGCACCACTCCATTTTGAATTTTCTGACCGACGACTACAGCAAGATGGGTTTTTAAGAACAGGTGCAAAATATCTTACGGCAAATGTTATTCGATTCGTCACGGGAAAAAGTGTAAACAAGCGAAGACTAGAGTATAAGTTCGGTCATTACCTTAAAAAATAATCTCCCAAAATGGATCTTTCTGTACTTATCGATAGTTGGATCCCCTACCTAAAACAACATCAAAATTTTGCCTATGTTGCCCTTTTCTTTGGATCGTATTTTGAAACGGTAATCGGTATTTCTTTTTTTGTTTACGGAGAATTCTTTTTTATCATTGGCGGAATTTTGGCGGGAATGGGGGTTTTAAATATTGGAGTGGTTCTTTTGATATTATTTTTGGGAGGCATGCTCGGCGATTTCACAAGTTATTTTTTGGGCAATAAATACGGCTACAAGTTGTACAGGAAGTTGGAACATGTAAAGTATGTGAATAAATATATCAACGAAAAAAATTATAATCGAGGACGTGCATTTTTTGAAAAGCACGGAAGCAAAAGCATTTTTTTAGCGCGTCTTTTAGGACCAATAGCGTGGATTACGCCATTTTTAGGGGGAATTTATCGTTTACGCTTAAAATCATTTCTCCTTTTTGACATTTTAGGAGTAACCGTCGGCATAGGGCAATTCGTTATAGCAGGATATATATTTGGCATAAATTATGAACGTATTTTGCCCATCATTTCGGAGTACCTTATTGTAGTATTACTAGGAATAGCGAGTATTCTTTTCTTATATCGCTTTTGGAGAAAACCCGAGAGATATTGATTCTTCTTTCTTAACCTTTTTCTATGCCAGCCAAAAAAGTTCCAACGCAAATATACGAGCTCTACCGTTTTGGACTGTATTTAAAAGGAATTCTCGGATTTTTTGAATTGAGTGTCGGATTGTTTTTGTATTTCAATACTAAAGCAGAACTTCACCAGCTACTGCTCATAATAGCGCAGGAAGAACTCATCGAAGATCCCAACGATCCATTCATTGCATTCTTACAAAATTTGCTCATCCATTTTACCGACAACATTCAAAGCATAGCCGTCACCTTTCTCATTCTGCATGGTGTTGCTAAGTGTCTGCTCATCTATGGTCTCGTCCGAAACTACTTATGGGTATACCCAATTGCCGTTATTGTTTTTCTCCTTTTTATTCTACAACAAGGCTATTACCTTACGCATACGTTTTCACAGGGGGTAGCATGGATCATGCTCCTCAACACGATTGTTTTGGGACTTATTGGATATGAATGGTGGTACATAAAAAAACATCATAAGCATTTTTAAAAATTACCGACATTCAACGCAATCATGAAAATTTTAATTGTCGAAGATAATCGCAACTTGGCAAAATCTATCGAAAGAGTTTTTAAGCAAGAAAACTTTTCTGTTCGTTCTTTTTGGAATGGCAAAGAAGCAGAAGAATTTTGGATTTCCCATCACCAAGAAATCGACTTAGTGATTCTCGATATTCAGCTTCCAAAAAAAAATGGTTTTGAAATTTGCCAAACAATCCGAAAGAAAGAAATTTGCACTCCTGTAATCATGCTTACTGCCAAACAAGAACTTGAAGACAGAGTATATGGATTAGAAATCGGCGCGGATGATTATCTTGGAAAACCATTTCAATTTGAAGAACTTCTCGCACGAGTACATGCGCTCCTTCGCAGACCAAGAACGCTAAAAACAGAAAAAATACAACTCACGAAAAATATTGTTTTTGACGGAATTGCAAGAAAAGTTGAAAAGAACGGGACAAAAATTGCTCTCACTCCTAAAGAATTTGAGATTTTAGAATTTCTTGTTCGACACAAAAATGAGGCTGTTTCCCAGCAAAAAATCTTCGATCACTGTTTTGATTTTGCCAAAGATAATTGGAGTAATGCTATTGAAGTTCATGTTAAAAATTTACGAAAAAAACTCTTTACCCATAATGATGAAAAAATTCTTAAAACCGTACGAGGATTTGGCTATCGCTTGGAAATCTAACGATTTTTTCCGAGCGAGAATAAAACTCACTCTGCTTTATTTTCTGATCATTTCAGTAATTTTGCTCATTTTTTCCGTCATGCTGAATTGGCAAATTGAAAATAATCTTCACTATCAATTTCAAAACATCAAACTTTCAGAGCAAGACGTAAAAAGGGAAATACAAACTCTATATTCAGATCGCTCTATTAAAAAAATACATCTTGAAGATGAAAATGGGAATTTAATGTATGACGTGTTTTTTGATGATTCCCCTGAAATAAAAATAGATGCCATCAATGGGAAAATTGTAAATGACAAAACCGTGCCAGAAAATTTTATTGATCAATTTACCTCTGACACACGAGATACTTTGTGGGCTATTGACACCATTATTTTACTCTTAAGTTCTTTTTTGAGTTATTTTTTAGCAGGAAAAACACTGGCATCAATTGCCGAAAAAATGAGGCAACAAAAGCAATTTATTTCCGATGCTTCTCATGAGCTCCGCAATCCTCTTTCGGCTATTAAGGCATCTGCCGATTCTTTGCTGAGAGCAAAAAGTATTTCAGACGAAGAAGCCCGCGAGGTTTTACACGCTATCAACGAAGAGTCAGATCGACTTATTACCTTAACCGAAGATCTTCTCTTGTTGGATCAAAGTCAAAAAGATGATGCGGTACAACAAGTCAACGCAAAAGAAATAGTAATAGCAATGCTCAAGACGATTGAACCACTCGCAAAGGAAAAAAAAATCTATTTTCAAACAAATCTAGAAAAATTTGAACTTCTTGCAAAACAGAAAGATTTAGAAAAGGTTCTTTTCAATCTCCTTCATAATGCTGTTAAGTTTTCACGAGAAGACTCAAAGATTATCGTCAAAATAAGTAAAAACGGATATTTTCGAGTAAAAGATTTTGGTGTAGGCATTACACCTGAAGATCTTCCCTATATTTTTGACCGATTTTACAAGGCTGAAAATGCCCGCTCTTTTTCGGGGGAAAGTGGCTCGGGACTAGGACTATCAATTATAAAAACACTAACCGATAAATATGTTTGGACACTTGATGTAAATAGCAAAGAAGGGAAAGGGACTCAGGTCACCGTTTATTTTTAGGATTCTTCTCGTGCACCATCTCAACTCTAAACATAATTTTCTAGTAATTCCCTACTTTTGTCGTGTCATAAAAAAGTCTGGTCCCGAAAAAGCAGTATGAATATCTGTCCCGTTGGCATTGAGATTAGTAATTCCGTAATACCCTCCCACGAGATAGATCCAACCACTTCCGTATGCGGTGGCGGCATTAAGATATTCGGTTTGTTCCTTTCCTGCTGTCTTTGTCCATTGATAATTTCCATTTATATCATATGCACTATAAAAGAGATCGAGACTTCCTCCTGCCGCACTTTTACTATCTGTTCCATCGGGATCAAAATTTGCTTCTCGTCGATAGTGTCCCGCAACAAAAATGGTGTCATCACCATCAATCGAAACGGAAGAAATATTTTCGTCCCAAAGTCCTCCTGCGGTTTTTGTCCAACGATACGTTCCATCATCTTGATATGAAGTCAGGAAGAGGTCTCCCCTTCCATTGCTCGTATGATTCTCGGTTGTACCAGTTGGATCAAAATCGACCGTGTTCCAAAAATCTCCAGTAAAATAGATATTATCCGAACTATCAACTCCAGCAGAAACAGATGTTTGAGTTCCTGTTCCACCGATAGTTTTTGACCAGCGATAATTTCCTAAAGCATCGTAGGAGGCAAAAAAGGCATCCCATCCATTTTGGCTCGAATCGGCAGTGTTTCCAACACTAGGGTCAAAATCGACCGTTTCCATAAAGTATCCTGTTACATAAATATTATTAGCAGAATCGGTGACCACGCTATTAATGGCATCTGCTTCGGTTCCTCCTCCAGCGATATTCCACTCATAAGCACCAGTAGAAGCATCGAGCGCAAGAAGGAAGAAATCACTTTCTCCGGCACTCGTTTTTTCATCGACTCCACTAGAAGGATCGAAATCGACTGTTTCATAAAAACGCCCAGAAACAAGTAGGTTTCCGTCTCCATTTATTGCCAAGGAAGTCGGTGCATCGTACCCTATTCCACCAAAAGTTTTTGTCCAATTATAGGTTCCATCAAAATCGTACGAACTCACAAAGACATCGGCACTTCCATTACTCGTATGATTCTCGGTTCCACCAGTTGGATCAAAATCTGATGTTTCTTCAAAAACTCCAGCGACATACACTTTGCTTGTTCCATCGGTAGTAATCGCCAACACTCGGTCTGCTCCGTTTCCCCCTCCTGTTATTATCCATTCGTCTCTTCCTGTTACCATACTTTGCTTGAGCACAAAATAGTCATACGGTCCAGAACTTGTATGATCATCGATTCCTTCCGTACTGTCAAAATCAACCGTCCCTTGAAAAACTCCTCCAACATACGAATCTCCACTATCATCAACTGCTATAGCGTAAGCAATATCTTGTCCTGCTCCTCCTGTGGTGCTTGCAGAATAAACACTTTTAATAGAAAAGGCGGCAAAAGGAGAGGCAATATTCCCTGCAGAATCGGTAATATCTGCATCAATTCGGTAATTTCCTTCGGTCAGTGGATCACCAGTAATGTCGTATGACCAATTGAGATAATTGTCTGCCGTAGAAACCGGAAGCCAAGTTTGTGTTCCACTCGCGAAACTCGTCCCATTGTAATAGAGATTGGAAACGGTATTTTTAAGAGAAATCTGAAGAAGACTGATAGTATCTTCTGCATCCGAAGCGACTCCAGTAATTTGAGAAAGTGATTCAAGTGATGATCCGTTTAGAGGAACAAAAGAAGTTGTGGGTGCTTCATTTATAATAAATGCTACTGATCCTCCGTTTGCTGTGGTGTAATCGGAAGAGAGAGGGTTGTTGTCTGTCGAAAGCACTCGCCAGTAGTATGCCCCCGGAGAAAGGGTTTGATCTTCAGCGCCAACCGTATAGGTTCCGCCTCCTTCGGCTTGTCCAACGGTAAACGAGGCAGAGCCTTGTGCGAGGAGTGCGGAAGTATAGTCGACAATGGGAGAAGAGAAATTGCTCGTATCATCAATTTGAATGGTGTACTTGAGGGTGTCTCCTATATCAGAATCGGATTGGGTAAAGCCAAGCGTTGGCTGAGTTTCACTGGTAAATGAGCCATCAACGAGAGAAGTGGGGCTAAGTGCTGAAGGAGCATCTGGAATATAGGTATTAAGTGTTGTAAATACATCCGTATTTCCATAAAAGGTTTCTCCAGCGGCGGTAGTGATATAGGCTCTGGTGTGATATGTAACGCCTTCTGTAAGCCCAGTAAGGTTTGAGGAAAAAGAACCAAGAGAAGTAGAGCCGAGAGTACTATATTGACTAAGAATGGGAGAAGAATCTTCGGTTCCAGTGCCAGAATTGTAGAGTTCTTCAACTTCAGCATTGGTAAGGGCTTTGTCGTAAATACGTATGTCATCGAGTTGCCCTGCAAAATAGTAACCATTTGCCGTTCTCGCTCCCAAATTAAGAACCTCATTCAAAGAATAGGCGCTATTTGAAGCTACCCCCTGACTAACTCCATCAATATAGAGTTTCGTTTTGGCTCCATCATAGACACCTAAAACATGATACCACTGATCATTCTGAAGTGTTCCTGCTCCAGTAACTATAGGATTACCCCAATTACTTCCATCTCCAATATTAAAATATATATGTCCATCGGCATAAGTCACAAAACTCAAGTGCTTATCCGAAGTTCCAGCACTGAATGGATCTCCATAATTATGAAGATTTGTTGGTTTCATCCAAAATGAAACCGTGAAGGAAGAATTAAGCGCTATTGTTGGAGTTCTTATATAGTCACTGCTTCCATTAAACGTGAGGGCTTCATTTATTTTCCCCGTCGTAGTAAGGGAGGAGGTGTTTCGTTGAGCAGTTCCGTTAAAGTTTCCCATAGCATCGGTAACGGTAGTATTTCCTGCGTTGTCATTCATTTTCCAGTGAGCAATGGGTTCAAGTGGAGCAGAAGCAGCCCAAATGTGCCCGTGTTCAATAATAGAGTCGGCGATACCAATGCTCTCTATGGTGGCGTTTCCTGTGGCAGTATTTCGACTGATATTTGAAGTGGGGTCTGTTGTAAATGCAGTGATATTGGGGTAGACAGTTCCCGCTCCTCCATCTTGTCCACTGTTTCCGTTTCCACCAGTGGCAGTAATAGCTCCAGTGAACGTTCGAGTGGCATACAAAACAGCAATGCGTCCACCGCCGCCGCCTCCTCCATCATGGGTACTACTTCCATTCCCTCCATCTCCTCCATTCGCGGTAAGGGTTCCGGTTCCGGTGAGAGTGTCTGTGGTGAGAGAAATGGATCCTCCAGAGCCTCCACCGCCACCGTAGTTATTGACATAGATCAATCCCGCTCCTCCGTTTGCCGTTATAGTTCCGTTCAGAGTGGTGGTTCCCGAGACAACAAGCTTAAGAGCTCCCCCTCCGGCACCACTTGCGGCGGAAGTAAATCCAGATCCTCCAGAAGAACCGATTGCTGTGGGGTCGGTTGCAGAACCATAGGTAGAACCGCCTGAAGCGTTTGCCTGGGAATTTCCTCCATTTCCACCATAGCCTCCACCGGCTCCAGTACTACCTAAATAACCTCCTTTCCCAGGACCATAGCCATTCGCATTCGAACTCGTCTGTGATGCATACCCTTTGCTGTTGAGGTTAATGGTTCCTCCAGAGTTGAGGGTGAGAGTGGTGAGATCGAGATTGAGTCCATCGGTTTGTGAAGTGGAGTTTGCTTGGTGGGTAAGGTTTCCTCCAGAGTTGATGGTAATAGAGGTAAAGGGAACGGCGGAACCTGTGGTATTTTGATTTTGGAATTCAAGAGTTCCATTGATGATAATGTCGGTAATGGGTTGAGTGTCTCCGATTTGGGGATTGGTACCGTTTTCTTTCCAAGTAAGACCAGAGGGAATAGTAAGAGTAGAAGAGGAATGATTGTAAATACCGTTGTTGGTAATAGATGCGGTAGAGGTGGAAGTAAGAAGGGAGCCAGAAATACCAACAGTATTTGAGGAAGCAATAATATATTTTCCGTAATTATCAACAGTAATATTATTAAAAATTTCAGAGGAAGAAGTAGTCGTGTTTGCGCTATTAGAACTCGTACTATTAATGAGAAGGTCACCGTATGTTTGAGAATTGGCTTTTGTGTAGACAGTTCCCGCTCCTCCATCTTGTCCACTGTTTCCGTTTCCACCAGTGGCAGTAATAGCTCCAGTGAACGTTCGAGTGGCATACAAAACAGCAATGCGTCCACCGCCGCCGCCTCCTCCATCATGGGTACTACTTCCATTCCCTCCATCTCCTCCATTCGCGGTAAGGGTTCCGGTTCCGGTGAGAGTGTCTGTGGTGAGAGAAATGGATCCTCCAGAGCCTCCACCGCCACCGTAGTTATTGACATAGATCAATCCCGCTCCTCCGTTTGCCGTTATAGTTCCGTTCAGAGTGGTGGTTCCCGAGACAACAAGCTTAAGAGCTCCCCCTCCGGCACCACTTGCGGCGGAAGTAAATCCAGATCCTCCAGAAGAACCGATTGCTGTGGGGTCGGTTGCAGAACCATAGGTAGAACCGCCTGAAGCGTTTGCCTGGGAATTTCCTCCATTTCCACCATAGCCTCCACCGGCTCCAGTACTACTTAAAAAACCTCCTTTCCCAGGACCATAACCATTCGCATTCGAACTCGTCTGTGATGCATACCCTTTGCTGTTGAGGTTAATGGTTCCTCCAGAGTTGAGGGTGAGAGTGGTGAGATCGAGATTGAGTCCATCGGTTTGTGAAGTGGAGTTTGCTTGGTGGGTAAGGTTTCCTCCAGAGTTGATGGTAATAGAGGTAAAGGGAACGGCGGAACCTGTGGTATTTTGATTTTGGAATTCAAGGGTTCCATTGATGATAATGTCGGTAATGGGTTGAGTGTCTCCGATTTGGGAATTGGTACCGTTTTCTTTCCAAGTGGAGCCAGAGGGAATGGTGAGGGTAGAAGAGGAATGATTGTAAATACCGTTGTTGGTAATCGTCAGACCAGAACCAAAAGAAGAAATTGCCGGAAATGAAAGGGTTGAATTATTGGTAAGAGTGAAGTCTGCGATACTCGTCAGACTGTCTGCTATAAAGGTTCCTCCAGCATTAATGGTGAGAGAAGTGTTGCTGGTGGTAGTGAGAGAGGAAGCGAGGAGAGTGATGGTATGGGTATTAGCGATGATATATTTGGCGTAGTTCTGAATGGTGATGTTCTCGAAGGTATCAGATGTACCAGTAGTTGTGCTCGCTCCATTTCGTCCAGCATTGTCGAGAATGAGGTCTCCATTTGTTTGGGAATTGGCTTTTGTGTAGATGGTACCCGCTCCTCCACCTTGTCCACTGTTTCCGTTTCCACCAATGGCAGTAATAGCTCCAGTGAACGTTCGAGTGGCATACAAAACAGCAATGCGTCCACCGCCACCGCCACCTCCGTCATAGCTAGAAGCATTCCCTCCATCTCCTCCATTTGCGGTAAGGGTTCCGGTTCCGGTGAGAGTGTCTGTGGTGAGAGAAATGGATCCTCCAGAGCCTCCACCGCCACCGTAGTAATTGTTATAGGTCAATCCCGCTCCTCCGTTTGCCGTTATATTTCCGTTCAGAGTGGTGGTTCCCGAAACAATAAGCTTAAGAGCTCCCCCTCCGGCACCGCTTGCGGCGGAAGAATATCCAGATCCTCCAGAAGAACCGATTGCTGTGGGGTCGGTTGCAGAACCGTAGGTAGAACCGCCTGAAGCGTTTGCCTGGGAATTTCCTCCATTTCCACCATAGCCTCCACCGGCTCCAGTACTACCTAAATAACCTCCTTTCCCAGGACCATAGCCATTCGCATTCGAACTCGTCTGTGATGCATACCCTTTGCTGTTGAGGTTAATGGTTCCTCCAGAGTTGAGGGTGAGAGTGGTGAGATCGAGATTGAGTCCATCGGTTTGTGAAGTGGAGTTTGCTTGGTGGGTAAGGTTTCCTCCAGAGTTGATGGTAATAGAGGTAAAGGGAACGGCGGAACCTGTGGTATTTTGATTTTGGAATTCAAGAGTTCCATTGATGATAATGTCGGTAATGGGTTGAGTGTCTCCGATTTGGGGATTGGTACCGTTTTCTTTCCAAGTAAGACCAGAGGGAATAGTAAGAGTAGAAGAGGAATGATTGTAAATACCGTTGTTGGTAATAGATGCGGTAGAGGTGGAAGTAAGAAGGGAGCCAGAAATACCAACAGTATTTGAGGAAGCAATAATATATTTTCCGTAATTATCAACAGTAATATTATTAAAAATTTCAGAGGAAGAAGTAGTCGTGTTTGCGCTATTAGAACTCGTACTATTAATGAGAAGGTCTCCATTTGTTTGGGAATTGGCTTTTGTGTAGATGGTACCCGCTCCTCCACCTTGTCCACTGTTTCCGTTTCCACCAGTGGCAGTAATAGCTCCAGTGAACGTTCGAGTGGCATACAAAACAGCAATGCGTCCACCGCCGCCGCCTCCTCCATCATGGGTACTACTTCCATTCCCTCCATCTCCTCCATTCGCGGTAAGGGTTCCGGTTCCGGTGAGAGTGTCTGTGGTGAGAGAAATGGATCCTCCAGAGCCTCCACCGCCACCGTAGTTATTGACATAGATCAATCCCGCTCCTCCGTTTGCCGTTATAGTTCCGTTCAGAGTGGTGGTTCCCGAGACAACAAGCTTAAGAGCTCCCCCTCCGGCACCACTTGCGGCGGAAGTAAATCCAGATCCTCCAGAAGAACCGATTGCTGTGGGGTCGGTTGCAGAACCATAGGTAGAACCGCCTGAAGCGTTTGCCTGGGAATTTCCTCCATTTCCACCATAGCCTCCACCGGCTCCAGTACTACCTAAATAACCTCCTTTCCCAGGACCATAGCCATTCGCATTCGAACTCGTCTGTGATGCATACCCTTTGCTGTTGAGGTTAATGGTTCCTCCAGAGTTGAGGGTGAAGTCTCCCCCGATATCAAGAAAGAGTTTGTGGGTTTCAGAAGTTCCGTTGGCGGTATGAGTGAGTGTTCCATTTGCTCCAATAGTAGCGTTGTTCGTGATAATAAGTTTTTTGGTAGAGGTGTCTCCATTGGAAACGGTCAGGGTAGAAGAAGCCGAACTTCCAAGAGAAAGAGAGTTAATAGTTATTGCCCCTCCAGAGAGATTGAGAGTGGGAGGGTTTGTGTAAGAACCATTGATGATAACATCATCGGTTGATTGAGGAGTTGTGCTATTACAGTTTGTCCAGTTGGTTGAAGTTGCCCAGTCTGTAGAAGTAGTTCCGTTCCAAGTACAGGAAGAAGCGGAAGCAGAAGAAAAAGGAAGGAAGAAAAAGAGGAGAGCCACTATAGAGATGAGAGGAGTCAGAAAGAGTGTTCTGCCCCGAAGAAGGAGAGAGGTGGTAAGCGGCATTTGTGTGTGAGAAGAGAGTTTTCTTTTTCATTCCATTATACCGTCTTTTTTGGTTGGGTGTCAAAAGCTATTCCTCTCCACAAAATTTTTTCGTCTTCTTCATGACAAAAAGACAAAACTATGGCAGAATGCCCATGATGATACACTATGTTTCCACTCGTGGCGGAGGAGCGCCAGTTTCTTTTTCGGAAGCTGTTTTATGCGGACTTGCTCCAGATGGGGGGCTTTTTTCTTCGGAATCGACTCCAAAAATTTCAGAAAAACAGATGGTCGATTGGCTCAAAAAACCGTATGCCGAACTCGCGGCGGAAATTCTCGCACTCTTTGCTCCAGAAATTCCTCAAGAAAATATACAACATTTTTGCCGATCTGCATACGCCCCAGAAAAATTTTCTCATGCGGACATTGCTCCTGTAACGTCTCTTGGAAAAAATAGATTTCTTCTTGAACTTTTCCACGGTCCAACGGGCGCCTTTAAAGACTTTGCGCTCCAACTTCTTCCACATATAATATCATACGCAATTACTCAAGGAGATGGGCTCCATCGTGCCATTCTTGTTGCAACTTCGGGGGATACCGGAGGCGCGGCACTTTCGGGTTTTGCAGATGTTACCAACACCTCATGTGTTGTCTTTTTTCCAGAAGATGGTGTTTCCCCACTTCAAGAGGCACAAATGCGAGGAGCAGAAGGAGAAAATGTTCTATCTCTTGGAATTCGAGGAAGTTTTGATACAGCACAAAGCGCGGTTAAAGAAATATTTCTCGACACCTCTTTCTGCCAAATGCTTCGCAGACAAAACATTCTTCTTTCCTCTGCGAATTCCATTAACATTGGAAGACTCATTCCACAAATTGTATATGCCGTCCATGGCTATCTTCAGCTTATTTCTCTCTATAATATTCCCCTGGGAAACACTGTGGATGTCACTATTCCTACCGGAAATTTTGGAGATATTTTTGCGGTGTTTCTCGCAAAAAAAATGGGGATTCCATTTGGAAAACTCATGTGTGCAAATAACGAAAATAGTTCTACCACCCAATTTCTTAAAAGCGGTATATTTAATATTTCCGGTCAATTCACCAAAAAAACGCTTGCCCCTGCTATGGACATTCTGAAAGCCAGCAACATAGAGCGTCTCCTTTTTTTCCTCGCCGATCATAACTCAGAAAAGGTAAAAACATGGATTTCAGAACGAGAGGGTTTTAGAAAATTTCTGCTCTCCACAGAAGAACACAAGAAAATACAGGAAGATTTTTTGGCGGAAACTGTTTCTGATGCCGAGATACTCTCGGAAATTCGAAAAAGCACAGATGAATTTGGTAAAACTCCAGATCCGCATACTGCTGTTGGCATTGTCGCCGCTAGAAGAAACGCTTCCAAAAATCCCATGCTTATTTTTTCCACTGCTCATTGGGCAAAATTTGGAGAAACGATTTGGAAAGCGCTCCTTCCAGAAAAAGATATTCCGAAAACAGAAGAAGAAATTCTTTTGCGCCTTGCGGAAGTTATCCAAAGACCTCCTCTCCCAAATGCCCTCAAGCATATTTTTCAGAAAAAAACTCGTCACTCAAAAACCATTTCTGGAACAACAGATGATATGAAACATGCTCTCCTCAATTTTTTTGAGAAACAATCATGAAACATTTTTTTTGGCGACAGGCACTTTTTTTTACAATAGGATGGATACTTTTTCTCCCCTCGGCATCAGCATTTCGACTTATCGATTTTACGGGAGGACAACAGGGAACAAACACAGGGACAGATACCGTCTCTGAACAGCAATCGCTTACACAGAGCATTTCGCAAATTCAAACACTTCAACAAAAACTTAAATCACTCGAAATCGATTTACGCCTCGAGACCGAACGCCCTTTTCCAGAAAAAGAGGAGATTGAGACGGCATCACAAGCCCTTGCCAATCTTCGAAAAGAACTCGAAGACATGGAAAACGCAGAAAAGAGAAATGAGGAGGATATTTTAAAAAAACGGGAAGAAGTGGAAATTGCACGGTTTGAATTTGAGCAAAAACAGCAATCATATCGAGACAAGGTAGAAATTCATATTCAAAAAACCGAACAGATTAAAAATGACATCACCGAAACAGAAGCCGAAATTCAAAAAACAAAGGAACTCGCCAAAAATCAGGCAGTAGAGCTTTTGGCTCGCATCCTCTTCTTTTTAATGTTCATTCTTATCCTTCTTATTCTTAGAAGACTTTCTGGAAAAATGATTTCTCGCCTTTCTGGCAACATTCCCATTGCACGAGAACGGGCACTCCTTCGAATTAATCGCATTGCCTTTAATGTCCTCATTGCTACTTCTGTTGGTGTTGGACTTTTTTCACAGGTTCTCAATTTTCTTCCTTTTGTCGCCATTCTTGGAACGGCGCTCGCATTTGCTTTGCGAGATATTATTGTCTCATTTATTGCTTGGTTTCTTATCGGTACAGAACAGGGTTACAAAATTGGAGATCTTATTCAGATTGGCGAACTCAGGGGGCGTGTTATGGAGGTGCACCCACTTTTAACTGTTCTGCGCCAAACCGGAATGCGAGGAGACACCGGAAGAATTATGAGTTTTCCAAACAAATTCCTCTTTGAACAAAGTATTCAAAATTTCTCAAAAATGTTCCGCTTCATTTATATTATGGCGGATTTTTTACTCGAACGAAATTCTGATGCTACAATGGCGCGAAAAGAGCTAGGAATTGCGGCAGAAGAAGCACTTGCAAAAGATATTGAAGAAGCACGAAAAAACTTGCCAAACCTCCAGAGTAAATTTGGCATAAAGCAGTCAAACATTATGCCACAAGTTTTTGTCGAACCAGATCCTCGAGGAATTCTCTTAAGAATAAAATACTTCTGCCGACTCGATAATCGACATATTAGCCGAACAAATATCATGGAAAATTTTCTCGCGCGTATTAAGGACAACCCCGAAATCAATCTCCGTTTCGTAGAATTTGGCGAAAAAAAAGACACGTAAATTATAGTTCGCTGAGCAGTGGATCAAAAACCTTCTTTTGCTCCTCAAAGAAAAAACGCATATACTCATTTGGAATATTTTTCCGTATGGAATTTTCGGGAAACACGATTCGGCAAGAAACAGGGCGACTTTTTAAGGCTCTTGAGGAGTTCGAATACTCTTGGGAAGACTGTGAGCGCCTTGCTCCCGTAACGCTTGAAATTCACCATTTGAAACGAGAAAAAAATGCAATTATTCTTGCGCACTCATATCAAACACCAGACATTAAATTTGGTGTTGCAGATTCCATTGGCGATTCTTATGGTCTTTCCCTTGAAGCAAAAGAAACAAACGCGGATATTATCCTCTTTTCTTCTGTGCTTTTCATGGGAGAAACAGCAAAGATTATAAATCCCACAAAAACCGTTCTTGTTCCGTGTCAATCAGGCTGTTCACTGGCGGATTCTGTAACAGCAGAAGATGTCCGAAAATTACGAAAAGCATACCCAAACGCAGGATTTGTGGCATACATTAACACAAGTGCAGAGGTAAAAGCAGAAGTTGATGCCTGTTGCACTTCGGCAAATGCACAAAAAATTGTCGAGAACATGCCACAAAAAGAAGTCGTTTTTCTGCCAGATAAACTCATGGGAGAAAATCTTCGCCCACTCGTTTCCAAAAAACTCATCATCTGGGATGGAACATGTATTGTTCATGAAGAAATCAGCGCGCTTGAAGTAAAGTCTGTACAAGAAGAATATCCTAATGCGAGTATTATCGCTCATCCAGAATGTCAGCCAGAAGTCGTACAAATGGCGAACTTTACGGGAAGTACAGAAGAAATGCTTCATTTTTTTGCCTCTGCACCGGAAAAGGAATTTCTTCTTCTCACTGAGTGTGGACTTGCCGAACGCGCACAAAAAGAACATCCCGAGAAGAAGATTGTGGGAACATGTCACTTGTGCCCATATATGAAAAAAATACGCCTTCAACACATTCTCAAGGCACTCAAAAATCCTTCTTCAAATCAGATGATCCAGATTCCAGAAGAGATTCGTAAACGAGCGCAGAAAAGCCTTGAAGAAATGTTTCGCTTACACAACAAGGATGAGTAAGAATTATCTTTATTTGAGAGAAATTTCACAGTAATGATATTGAACGGAAAAAATCCTTTGCGTCATCTAAGAAACTTTTGCAAAAATTTCTCCTGCCTTTTTCCTGTTTATGCAATACGATACACTGCGTATTTTTGATACCACTCTACGAGATGGTGAGCAATCACCGGGATATTCCATGATGACCGAAGAAAAAATTCGTCTTGCTGTTCAACTCGAAAAACTTGGTGTTGATGTTTTGGAAGCCGGCTTTCCGGCAGCAAGCCCTGATGATTTTTTGGCAGTACAATCTATTGCAAAAAAATTAAAAAAAACCGAAGTTTGCGGTTTAGCACGCGCTATCGAGAGCGACATAAAAGCAACGTGGCATGCCATTTCTCCAGCAAAAAAACCACGCATTCATACGTTTATTGCAACGAGTCCAGTTCACATGGAATACAAACTCAAAAAGAAGCCAGAAGAAGTGTTGGAATTGGCGAAAAATGCCGTTCGTCTCGCAAAAAGCTTGTGCGAACGAGTCGATTTTTCTCCAGAAGACGCTGGACGAAGTGATCGGGATTTCTTAAAAAAAGTAGTAGAGATTGCCATTGCCGAAGGTGCGGATACCATCAATATTCCCGACACTGTTGGCTATTTGCAACCAGAGGAGTTTGGAGATCTTATTGCCTTTCTCCGAACGAATTGCTCTGGCGGCGACACAGTAATTTTTTCTACACATTGCCACAACGACTTAGGGCTTGGGGTCGCCAATTCCTTGGCGGGGATTCGAGCAGGTGCAAGACAAGTGGAATGCACAGTAAACGGTATTGGAGAGCGCGCGGGAAATGCAGCACTCGAAGAGGTGGTTATGGCAATACAAACGCGACCACACTTCTACAATGTTTCGACCAATATCAATACCACAGAAATTATGCGCACGAGCATGCTCTTAAAACACATTACGGGGCAACCTGTTCAGCCGAACAAAGCGATTGTGGGGCGGAATGCATTTGCGCATGAATCGGGTATTCATCAACATGGCTATTTGGCACACAGGGAAACGTATGAAATTATGCGCCCAGAAGATATTGGTCTCTCAGAATCACAAATTATTCTCGGAAAGCATTCGGGGCGCGCCGCGCTCAAAAACCATTTGGAGGAAATGGGGTATGATCTTGATGAAGCACAACTCAACGATGTTTTTGCAAAATTTAAAGCACTCGCGGACAAAAAGAAGATTATTGAAGATGCTGATCTTGATGCAATTCTCATGGGAGAACTGGGAAAAGAGCAACAGGGATATTCTGTAATCGATTTAGATGTTCACACGGGAACAAAAGCAGTTCCCTCCGCGAGCATTACACTTCTTTGCCCAAATTTAAAAATACGAAAGGCAGAGGCAACGGGAACTGGTCCAGTGGATGCCGCTTATAAAGCAATCGAGAGTATTGCCGGAAAGTATGGTGAACTTTCGGAGTTTCGCATGGATGCCGTTACAGAAGGGCTTGATGCACAAGCCGTTGTTTCCCTTATTCTCAAAACACCGGAAGAGCAACAATTTTTCGGACGTGCTGGCAACACAGATATTGTTACCGCGAGCGTAGAAGCATATCTCGATGCCATTAATAAATATCACCGGAGAAAAGAAGTAAAAACGGAAACCCCTCGCATATAAGATTTTTGTTTTAGATCTCGTTCGGAATTTAGATTTTTGGTATCTTTACGAATCCAACTTCCACATTTTTTCGTAATACTCATCCACCACGCGATGTGTATTAAATGTTCCGAGAAGTGAAATGGCGGCTTTCATTCGCTTCGACCAATTCTGACGATTGTCATAATACTCCGCAGTAATTTCTTCAATGCGATCATGGATTTCAGAACAATCGAGATGATCTCGCACTTCAGGATCAGCTACACCATTTGACCGTTCTCCAAATGCCCAACCAGAAAGTGGCTTTTGAACATATCCTTCATCCCACCAACCATCTAAAATAGAGAGATTTAGAAGTCCATTGAGTGCCGCCTTCATACCACTTGTTCCGCTCGCTTCACGCGGTTTTATGGGATTATTGAGCCAAACATCTCCGCCAGAAACGAGATGAGAAGCAATTTCGAGATCGTAATCTTGAACCACTGCAACACGAACCTGCCCACGAAGAGCACGCCCAAACTGCTCTATATTTTCTCGAACATTTATACAATAGTGATTATCTGGATGACACCGCCCCGCAAAAACAAGCTGAAGTTTTTTGTAGCCAACATCCCGAAGACGTTCAATATTTTTAAAGATGAGCTCTGGACGTTTATACTGAACAAATCGTCTTGCAAAACAAATCGTCAAGGTATCCTCGTCAAAAAAATCGTCGGAATGGAGCTCTCCTGCAATCGGAAAAAATTCCCGATGACTATTCACCCATTGTACAAATTGTGTCTTATTCTTTTGATGTGCCGAAAAAAGCTCTTCATCTGGAAGAACCTCTTCTGCTTTTGCAAAAAGAGAAGGATCTTGACGCCACCCCGAAAGATGTTTGTCGAATACCTTTGCCATTTCCTCCGAAACCCATGTGAGATGATGGATACCATTTGTCACGTTTTCAAAATCATATCCTGGAAACATTTCCCGACAAACTTCACGATGCTTTTCGGAAACCGAATTCGTTTTGTGGCTTAAGTTCATAGCAAGATGCGTCATGCTCAGCATATCTGGTGTTCCAAGTTTTTTAATATGCCATGGAACCATATCTCGTAAGACACCATTGACAATGTCATACGCAAAATAATCATGTCCCGCAGCAACCGGTGTATGCGTTGTAAAACTACATCGCTCCTTTACATCCTGATCTTGAAATCCCTCTTCATGAAGGACTTCCAACGTAAGAAATGCCGCATGCCCCTCATTCATGTGATAGAAAGCAATGTCATGATATCCCAGTGCCTCAAGCATGCGTACTCCACCAATCCCTAAAATAACTTCTTGTCCCAAACGAGTATAGGTATGCGATGGATAGAGATTTTTCGTGAGATCACGATCCCAACGCTTATTTTCGGGAAAATTCGTAGTGAGAAAGAAAATGGGAGCGAAATTTCCGTTCACACTTTTCACCTGATATTCGTATGCCCCAAGAATAACTTCTCGATCCTCAATGGTAATAGTAGCTCGTTCAGGACGAAGGGTCATATATGGACTCGCGTCAAATGACTCCACCGGATTATCGTGTTGATGGTAGAGAATGGAAACTCCTACGAGAGGTGCTTTCATATCTGCCGCAGAATGCATAATATCTGCCGCAAGTACTCCTAGTCCTCCGGCATAATTGGGAATATGTGCATCCACAGCAAACTCCATGGAAAAATAGGCAATCGTTCCTCTTTTTAAATTAGTCATTGATGTTTCTGTTAAAGACACGATCATTATGACATTTCTCATCAAAAAAATCAATTTTTCTGCACAGCCCAAGAAATAGAACTTTTCTCATCGAACCCTCAGGAGAGAAAAAGGTTGCGGAACTCAAAAAAAACAGGAAGAATAGTGCGGAATCCGTTTTGTGGGAGAACTGTTTTTTTAAAAAAACGTTCGATCGCACCACTTTCTTTATCCACTTCACATGCCACATCGTGGGAAAAAATACCGCGAAGCTGAAAAGCTCGTTCAACGTAACACTCTTTATGACACAAAAGAAGCCGTCGCCTTAATAAAAAAGACGTCTACCACCTCTTTTGACGCTACCATCGAAATACATGTCACAACCACTGCGAATGTTAAGCACGCCGACCAAGTCGTGCGTTCCACCACAACTCTTCCAGCAGGAACTGGAAAAACAAAACGAATTGCCGTTTTTGCAGATGGCGGTCAAGAAGCCGAAGCAAAAAAAGCAGGTGCAGATGTTGTAGGAGGTGAGGATCTCATCGAAAAAGTACTTAAAGGAGAAATTGACTTTGATATTGCCATTGCTACTCCAAAAATGATGCGTTCGCTTGCAAAAGCTGCACGTATTCTTGGACCAAAAGGACTTATGCCATCACCAAAGTCGGGAACAGTAACCGATAACATTTCTGCCGCTATTGAGGAGCTCAAACAAGGAAAAATTGAGTTTCGAACCGATAAGAACGGTATTATTCACTCCATTATTGGAAAGGTATCCTTCTCGGAAAAAGACATTCTCGAAAATCTCCAAACAATCATGAAAGCAATTGTACAAAACAAGCCTTCTGGAGTAAAAGGAGTGTTCCTAAAGAGTATATCGCTGAGTAGCACCATGGGTCCCGGAATTTCCGTCTCCCCATCGGATCTGCTCTGGAAATAATCGCGCTTCTTCCCTCTTCCCTCCTCTATGCGTTTTTCTCCGCGAACTACTGGTTCTTCTGGAAATATTGAATTTATTTCATTCTCTGCGTTTATTGCACTCCCTATTCTCGCCTTTATTCTGGGTTGGTATGCGTCAGAAATGAAATATCAGCACTCCTCACTTCCTCTGACAACATTTACAAGCGAAGAAGATAAAAAAGATGGATATCCTGAAAAAGATCAGAAAGAAGGAGACATTGATATTTCCCTCCTCAAAGAAGCCATCGATATTATTCGTTCAAAATATGTCGACCAAAGCGCCATTGATCCGAAAAAGATGGAATATGGTATTGTGCGCGGACTCGTTTGGTCCCTCAACGATCCCTATTCGGAATTTTTAAGCCCCGAGGAAAGTAGTGATTTTGAACATGAACTTGATGGTGACCTTGAAGGAATTGGGGCAGAGCTTACTGTAAAAAAAGGATCTATCGTGGTTGTTTCTCCTCTACGAGATTCCCCCGCAGAAGAAGCAGGGCTTCTTCCAGAAGATATTATTCTGAAGGTTGATGGTGCAGAGGCATCCGGAGATGATTTTCTAAATGTTATTAAGAAAATACGAGGAAAAGAAAATACAGCAGTTGTGCTTGATATTTTTCGCCCCGAAACAGCAACAGAACTCTCACTTTCTCTTGTTCGAAAGAAAATCAAGGTGGAAACCGTAGATCTTTCTTTTGATGATGATATCGCCATTATCGAGGTGAGTCAGTTCGGAACAAATACGGACACAGAATTTGAAAAAGCTCTTACAGAAGCACTTACTAAGGATCCAAGAGGAATTGTGCTTGATCTTCGATTTAATTCGGGAGGATACCTCGACAAAGCCGTTTCCATGGTTTCAGCATTTCAAAAAACAGGAAAGGTTGTTATTCAAAAGGGACGACCTCCTGAAATAACCAGTATTTTTGTAGATGGAAACGCAAAGACAGATCTTCCGCTTGTTGTTCTTCAGAACCGTGGATCAGCATCGGCAAGCGAAATTGTTGCCGGAGCTCTTCAAGATTTGGGTCGTGCTGTTATTGTTGGCGAAAAAAGTTTTGGAAAAGGAACGGTGCAAGAACTCGTAAAAATGAAGGGGGGGGCACATCTTCGTGTCACCATTGCAAAATGGCTCACACCAAATGGACGAGATATCGGAAAGGTTGGCATTGAGCCAGATATTTTTATAGAGCGCACCACAGAAGATTTTGAAGCAGACAGAGATCCACAAATGGAGGCAGCACTTCACTACCTCCGAGGAGAAGAGGTTGCTCCCACCCCCGCGGAAACAAAAGAAGACACAGGATCGGATGAGGGAAATACCGAACAGGCTGAGCAGTAAGAGGTGGTAATGTCCAGAAGATTATGTCCGAGGTCGGAATGGGAAGGTTTGAGGTGTTTATAAAAAGCAGGAATGTGCCGTTTGTACGGTCCGTTTTCAAAGTGCTGGGTCACCATAAAAACGAGGTTGAGCAGTGAGTCCAGTGTCGGAAATACAGGGACTCGTTGGGTGATCTTTCTGCTATGAGTATTAAGCCTCTCGATCCAGTTGGTAGTGTAGATCATCCTTCGTATTTCTTCGGGGAAATGGAGAAAGGCGGCATAGTTTTTGAGCTTTCCGGTCTCAAGACAGGAATCGATATTGAGATGTGCGGCTTCCATTTCTCCGTAAAGAATATGAGCCTTTCTTCGATCCTTTCGATACTGTTTTCCGGATCGTCAACGGAAAAGACATGGCTGAAGTCATCGGAGAACTCTTTCTTTTTGTCGGCTCGGATGCGGTTAATCAGATTCCGTTTCCGGTGGATCAGACACAATTAGTGTTTTCCTCCGTGGTAATATTCCTCTGTGGTTTCAGTAATCCCCTTGAGTTCATCGGAGATCACAAGGTTAATCTGGTTCAGCCCGCGACTGATGAGATCAGAGAAGGTCTCCTTCCATGCATGGGAGCCTTCTTCGGAGTACCCATTCCCCTTGTTCTTCTCTGAATCAGTATCCGTTTCCCAAGGAAGTATTTCTATTATTCCATACCCCGAACACAATAAAAGCTACACTACCGTTTAGAAAGGAATGATGACCTCTTCAAGTTAAGGAGATTTTTCCAAACCAGACACCCCCAAGAAATACGAAATTCTTTTGAGCAAGCTATTCACCAAATTATTGATCCAGAAAAAACAATATAGTATTTTCAACTTTGATCTTTTCAAAAAGATCTACACTTTCTTCTTTTTCGAAACTATGAAGGATAACATCCTTTTGCCATACATCGCTTCTCCGAGTCGGCGCATTGGCATATTTGTTGGATTCTTTGCATTCTGTACTATTTTTCCAGCACTCATTCATTCACAATGGATTACCGGACCATTTATAAATGCAACTCTTCTCTTGGCGACCATTTTCTTAGGACCTGCTGAAGCAATCTTTATTGGACTCTTTCCAAGCTCTGTCGCACTCACTTCAGGGATTCTCCCTGTTGCTCTCGCTTCTATGGTGCCGTTTATCATGATTGCAAATGCTCTCTATATAAAAACCTTTTCCTACGGAAGACGATTTGGATTTTGGATTTCTGCTGGAATTGCCGCGCTTTTGAAATTTATTTTTCTCACACTTTCCGTCATATTTCTTTTGCCAAATCTTCTTATTCCAGAAGCAGTGGAGCGCGTTGCTGTTCTTTTAACATGGCCACAACTTGTTACAGCAATCATTGGAGCTTGTATCGCCTTTCCTGTACTCAAAATTCTTAAGAAGAACACATAATGTGTTCATTTATTTTCTTGCCGATCTTCAAGAGCTTTTTTCGCCTTTCGAATTCGATCCATTTTTGTCTGAGCCTCTTCAAGCGTTTTTTCAAGATCTTGAATTTTCCGTTGCTGACGGCGAAGTACCTGATCTATTTTTTCTTCATTCTCAAGAGCAACATCGTGGAGAAGTTCAACTTCTTCTCCAATTCTTTGAATTTGTCGCTCACGACGACGCGCTACCTCATGATAAAAAGACGCCCCTAAGAGGGCTGTTGGAAGAGCAAAAATTCCTACACCTACCACTGCCGAAAGCGCACCAAAAAATCGCCCGAGGGGAGTGACGGGTACCATATCACCATATCCAATGGTGGTGAGTGTGGAGATCCCCCACCAAATAGCGGCAGGAATACTCGTAAACTTTGTTCCAGGAACAGCATGCTCCGCAATATACAAAAGCGTTGAACAGAAAATAAGTATGAGAAACATAATGGAAGAGACGGCAACAAGCTCCTCTTTATTCTTTCGAATAACCTGTAAAACACGATCAGACGCGTCAGCATAACTTGTTGCCCGAATAACCTGATATACCCGAAAAAGTCGAAATACTCGTACCCAACGAATATTAAACGGAGAGAAGAACGAACAAATTGCAAGCGCATCAAGCAACATGAGTGGCGAGCAGAGAAACCGAACCCTGCTCAAAAAACTATCTCCAGAAACCGATTTTAATAAAGGAGCTGTCCAAATGCGAAGAAGATATTCAAGAAAAAAAATGCCCCCAGAGAAGAACGAAAACCAGAGAAATAAAGGGGAGGTGGGGTATTGCGAAAACTCGGGAAGCGTTTCGATGACCACAAACGTAACATTGAAAAAAATAAGGAGCAAAAGAAGATACTCCACTCCTCTTCCCCAGTGAGTTTTGCTTTTGTTCTCAAGAACTTCAAAAACCTTCTGCCGAATAGTGTGTTTTTGCTCTGAAACCATGAAAAAAGTATAACATTTTTTTCCGCTCTTCGCAAAAAGAGCGCTTGCAAAAGAGAAGGAAGCGCGCAATACTTTTCTTGTTTTTCCTCTACGAGAAATGCCACGATACACATTTCAATGTACCAACAAAAATTGTCGGAAAAATTTTGGGGAACAAGTTCCCATGGGAACAACAGAGGCGACCTGCCCTCATTGTCAGGCGCGTGCGGAAAAGATTTTTTCCGCCCCTGCTATTCACTTTCGTGGATCGGGATTTTATGCAAGCGACAGTAAAAACGCTTCTACTTCTGCCTCATCTGGTATGACAGAACAAAAAGAGTCTCCACCAAAAACGGAATCAAAAGCAGAGGTAACACCTCCCCCCTCCTCTTCATAGAAAATCCAAATTTTATCGGGTAAGAATTCGCATGACGTTCCGCACAATATTCATTCCCGAGTCTTTCTTCATGGTAAGCACCGATTCTGGATGAAACTGCACCGACTCAATAGGAAGCGTTTTGTGACGCATTGCCATAATGATTCCATCTTTTGTGGTCGCAGAAATTTCGAAATCTTTTGGCATCGCATCTACTGCAAGTGAGTGATACCGACCTCCCGAAAAATCTTGGGGAATATTTTCAAAAATGGTCTTTTCGTCGTGGTGAATAGCGGTGCTCCTTCCGTGTACCGGAAGAACAAATTTGAGACTTCCGCCAAAGACTTCGGCGAGTGCCTCATGTCCAAGACAAACTCCAAAAATGGGAACTTTTTCGAGAGATTTTTCGATAATTTTCATGAGATTTCCGGCATTTTTTGGAACACTCGGTCCGGGAGAAATAATGAGAAGATCGTATTTTTCGGGACGAATATTTTCTACTGCCACATCATTTCGAAAAATCGTGATGTTCCCGCCCGCTGTTTCAAAAAAATCAACGAGATTAAAGGTGAATGAATCGAAGTTATCGATCAGAAGGATATTTTTCATAAAGGAAAAGAAATCTAAAATTCTCCGCGGAGTATTTCCAATAGCGCTTGTGCCTTGTTTTCTACTTCTTTGCTCTCATCTTCAGGAATAGAGCTATAGAGCAACGTTGCTCCGGCACGAAAAGAGAAGCGATTATTGTGAATATGTGCCGAACGAATAATGATTCCGGTATCCATATCTCCGGAAAACGTAAGATACCCAATAGAACCACCATAAAATCCACGACGACTCGTTTCTGTTTTTTCAATTTCAATCATGGCCTGTACTTTTGGCGCGCCAGTGAGTGTTCCGGCAGATTGGCAAGCAATAAGCGCATCAAGCGCATCACGGTCTTTTCGCAGATTTCCCGTGAGATGCGCAATAGTGTGCATTACTCGGGAATACTTTTCGACATGTCGATACGAAGTAATTTCAATACCAGGTTCACACACTCGTTTTAAATCGTTTCGTCCAAGATCGATGAGCATATCGAGTTCCGCCCGTTCTTTTTCGCACGAGAGGAGCTCAAGCATATTTTCGTGATCGGAAACAGGATCTTCTCCACGCGGACGCGTTCCCGAAATGGGGCGGAGATGAGCTTTTCCATTTTCGACCCGAACCATCATTTCGGGGCTTGCTCCAACAAGTTGACTTTCGCCAAAATCGAAAAAGAAGAGATAAGGCGCAGGATTCTTTTCACGATAGATTTTGTAAAGCGCAAATGGGTCACCAGAAAATTCTCCAGAAAACTTTCGGGAAAAAACCGCTTCAAAAATCTCTCCTTGACGCGCCAATTCTCGTGCAGTTTCCACCTGATTTTCGTACTCTTCCGGCGAAATATCGGCAGAAATATTTTTCGTGGAAAATACCTTCTTTTGCAATTTTTTTGGCTTCGAAATGGACTGAAAAAGCTGTGCAATATCAGCTTCTGCCTCCCCTCTGTTTTCACGAAACAGAGCAAGCTCCGCCTTCTCTTTGAGGAGATCAAACTGAACAAAAGTATCGAAGAGAAAAAAGTGAAAATCGGGAATATCATTCTCGGGCAAAAGCTCGGGAAGAATCTCAAAAAGTCGTGCAAAGTCATATGAAAATGCGCCATACACGCCAAATTTTCCGGATGTTTTACACTGAAAATACTCCAGAAATGCACGGAGTGCGATGGCAATATTTTTTCGACGTGTTCGCGCGTCTTCCGAGCAAAACCCCGTGTCTTTTTCGATACGAAGTTCGAGTATATTTTTGTCTTGCTGAAGCACTTCATCTGCCTGATCTGCAATTCCAGAGGAAGTAAAATCTTTGAGAAAACGCTTTCCACGGGGCGAACATACCCGAAATTTAATGATATTTTCCTTTCCACAAATTTCGAGAATAGGATCGATGCCAAGCAGGCTCATACGCCCATAAATAGGATTTAACGAGCGAGATTCAAAACAAAACAAAGGAGATTTGGAGATTTGGATTCGCTCAAACACATTTGCCGCATCTTCTAGTGAAATGCTTTGCCGAGCTTCGAACACGGGAAGGTTTCCGCAGGTGTGTTTTCGAAGAACACGTTCATAAAATTTTTGAAATACTCCGTTTCCATATTTCATTTCTCGACTTCCTCGAGAAATAGTCGCAAGACTTGCCCCCGTCTTTTTGGCAATATCTCGATGGGTTTTCCCCTCAAAAAGAAGTTCGACAATTTCTGCTCGTTCGGCAAGTGTTTTTCGTTCTGCAGGGGTAAAGAGTGCGCTAAGAAGCTCTCTTTGTTCCTGAAGATTTTGAGGGGCGAGAAGGAGTTTTTCGAGAAGCTCATTTTTTTCGGAATGTTCTGCATCCATGGGATAATTGATTTAGTGTACTAAAACAGTATATAAACGCACCAGGAGCGTCAAGAAAAATAAGAAGGAATCTGCCAATCGATAGGAATTTTTCCTTGGAGCGTTAAAAATTCATTTGTTTTGGAAAAGTGACGACAACCAAAAAATCCGTTTGAAGCCGAAAAAGGAGATGGATGCGCCGCCGTAAGAATGAAGTGTTTTTTGGGATCAATTACCCTCCCCTTTTCTTGTGCGTATCTTCCCCAAAGGAGAAAAATAATCCCCTCTTTTTGGTCAGAAAGTGCCTTTATAGCGGCATCAGTAAAAGCCTCCCACCCTTTTCCTGCGTGTGATGCCGGAGATTTCGCGCGAACGCTGAGCACCGCATTGAGCAGCAAAATCCCCTGCTGAGACCAATATTCCAAATTTCCATGAGAAGGAATGCTACACCCCATATCACTCTGCAACTCTTTATAAATATTTTGAAGTGATGGCGGAACACGAACACCGCGATTCACCGAAAAGCAGAGTCCGTGCGCTTGTCCAACGCCGTGATAGGGATCTTGCCCAAGAATAACTACCTTTGTTTTTTCAAACGGACAAGAATCGAACGCATGAAAAATAAGTTTCGGTGGCGGATATACCGTTTTTCCAGATTGAATCTCTTCTGTGAGAAACGCCTTCATTTCAAGAAACGAAGGCTCTTGAAATGCATTGGAGAGCGCATTTTTCCAACCAGTCTCTATTTTTTGGCTTGTTTCTCCTGTCATTTCTTATACATATACAGAAGGAGGATAACAAATTCAGACGCAGGAATTCCATATTTGACAATACTCTTTTTTTCCATTAAAAACCTGCTCCTTATTTATTTTTATGCGAGAACACTTTCAGGAATTTAAAAATCGTGACCAAAAATATATTCTCAGAGAAATGCTGAAATATGATAAGGAGAGAATAGAAATGGCGTATAAAACTCTTTCGGGGAACACAGAAATACGAGGCTCAAGGCTTTCTCCTGAGATACTCGAAATACTCAAAAACAGAAGAAAAGAATTGCAAAACATATGGGAAGACGATGAATTTCCAGCACGGGAACCAGTTTGTAATGATGTGGAAAAGGGAATGGAGGTTGCTCTTCAAATGGAAAAAATTGCCATTATTCTAGAACCTATTGTTTTCCTTACCGACAAAATGAATTTCAATGAAGACCGTGTGAATGCATATTGTTATAATCATAGACCACATAACACTCAGGAAGAATGGTGTAAAAACATCATCTCTCGGGCAGTGTTGGCAGATTCTGCAGTACTCAAAAATGGTTCCCCTTTTCGTGTTGGTGATACGAAAAACGGAGTTATTCTTGATTCAGATCTTCCAAAAGCGGTAGTGCGCTTTGTTGGTCTCGGCGCTGAACGTCGCAATCAAAACAAATATGCTTTTCCGTTCGTTGCGCGAAATTTTCGAAACCCCTCATTAGCTGATGAAATAAAAAAGTATATGGAAGAAAAAGGTTACCCTTTCCCTCTTTTTCCTCCGCCCTCTTTCTTCTCTTGATTCATTGACCATTTAATAATGCGTTCTTCTACTATTGCTCGTGGTCGTCCATAGCGTTGACGACATGCCTTGAGTATTTTTTGTGTTCGACCTTCTTCATGTTCAAATTCTGGAGGTGGCAACGTGCTGACGGAAAATACCGAACTTGGCATGCCATCAATCATAAGACGAAGATATGCCTCATATTTTGGAAGCGAGCCAATATCCGCAGGAGCAATAATATCCTCTCCGCCAAACTGATCGCTTAGCGTTTCCGCATCGTCAAACCCTACCTGAAAAGTAAGCATTGTTCCCACATTTCCAAAAATAGCATCCCGAACCGTTTCTTCCATTTGCGCGAGATATTGATTTGCCACTACGAGATTCAAGCGATATTTTCGTGCTTCCGAGAGAATGGTAGCAAACGAATCTGTTGCAAAATTTTGGAACTCATCAACATAGAGATAAAAATCGCGCCGATCTTTTTCTAGAGTATCCGCACGACTCATAACATCAAGCTGAAACTTGGTCACGAGAAGCGATCCAAGAAGTGCGGAATTATCTTCTCCAATTTTTCCTTTGGAGAGATTGATAATGATAATTTTCCCCTTGTCCATGGCAAATCGCAGGTCAATACTCGATTTTGTTTGTCCAAGAATATTCCGCACAAGACTTGCCGAGAGAAACTGTCCTACCTTGTTTTGAATGGGAGATGCCGCTTCGGTCACCTGTTTTGGCGACCATTTTCCAAATTCATTTTTCCAAAATCCAAGTACAAGCGGATCGTGCACTTTTGCAAGAATTTCTTCTCGATATTCTGCTTCTCCAAGCATGCGGAGTACACCAAGGAGCGTTGTTCCATCTGCTTCAATAAGGGCGAGAAGTGTGTTTCGAAGAACGTGTTCTAACCGAGGACCCCAACTTTCAGAAAACATTTTCTTGAGCACCCCAATTACTCCAGAGGCAACGAGATGACGATTATTTGGATTTGGACATTCAAGAATATTGAACGATACGGGAAACTCAGAATCGGATGGATCAAAAAGCATAACATCATTCGTACGACTTGAAGGGACAAAACCAATCACTTCTTCCGCCAAATCTCCGTGTGGATCAATAACCGCTATTCCTTTTCCTGCTTGAATATCAGAAAAGATCATATTTTCAAGGAGCGTTGATTTTCCCATTCCTGTTTTTCCCACAATGTATACATGTCGTCGTCGATCATCTGGCAAAATGCCGAAAATATGGCGATTTCCACGAAAATTAGTTTTTCCGAGCGCAGTTGCCTCCGCATGACGAGAAAATATAGGGAGATTCTTTGGTGGCTCAAACTTCCTGTGACTCACCCACAAAACATCTGGCGTTTCCACGGTTTTTGTGGGAAGATGAAAAACCGTTGCCAATTCTTCGTTATTGAGCACCATTTGCCCGCGAATAGCAGAATGTGCCAAGCGTCGTGCCAAAAGTTGTGGTTTTCGCAAAAAGGAACTTGCCTCAAAACCATTGAGTTGAGGCATATTAAACTGCCGAAATGCTCCAACAATCTCTTCTGTTTTCTGTTCGAGTAAAAAAGGATCTTCTCCAAAAGCAACAATACGAATTGAACAAAGAAACGGAAGCCGGCTCAGTTTGTCACTTGCCGCCGTTAATTCATTCTCTCGATCATGATTTCGATTCATTTCCATATCGAGACTTATACTTTTTCCAGAAGAAACCGTTCCACTTTGCCGGAGGAAAAACCACAATCGCAAAGGAAAGCGAAGAAAACGCTGAAAAGAATTTAGAATGAGAAGATTTTGAACGCATGCGCTTTCTACATCAGAATTGCTGTATGTTCCTGCACTTATAATACGAAGACATTTTGATCCAAGTTTTCGAAACCGACGAGGAGGAAGCGGCTGACACGCAATTTGAATAACAGTCGTTTCGTTTTCGAGCAATCCTGAAAGCGGATGGAGAATACCCGAGAGCGGATCTGTGATGACCTTTGCCGTTTTGTCTTCAAATTGGGAATGGCGACGAATCGGGAATATATCGGCATTCATAAGGCGAAGCTCTGTTCCAACGGCTCTTGTGGGAGCAAGTGGAAGGTATTCCAAGACCGTTTCCATTTCTATTTCTGGATAATGTGCATAGAGCTGACTCTTTGCAAGCGCAAAGAGAGTGCGTGGCATGCGAGCAAAAAAGCAGATGCTTCCTTGGTACGAAGCAATTTCAAAAGAAAACGATATATGTGGTTTTCCCGAAAGAGTTTCCCATACCCCCCCACCCTGTTTCAGAAAATGAAGCGCAGAAAAAACCTGTTCCATTACCGCTGGATTTTTTTCACTGAGTCGTGCCGGACGAATACGAAGAAGAACTCTGTCTTCGCAATGCGCTTTTCGGAACCAATAAGAATGAATACCAAGATGAATAAGGGAAAAAAACGCAAGAAATAACGTTGTCAGAAAAAAAGACCCAGAAACAGCAAAATACGCTCCCGAAAGCAAAAGAATAAAAGAGGAAAGCCGTACAAAGGCGAGAAGAAAGAGGAGCATTTCGTTTTAGGATGAATGGGGAGAGTATTTTTTCCTGATATTTTAACAGAAAATCACAAAAAAGAGGAGGTGGAATTTCTTGAAACCGCCTCTTTTTCCCCTGCAGAGTGGGTAGGTTTTTTCAGGAATATGCTTCGGATTCTTTATTTCTGCACTCCTTTTGGTAATCATTTTTAGCATTCCCGTTTTCTCCTAGGTGGCAAAAAAGGACGCCACAACCATTGCGGACAACACCGCACAAAAGAAAACTCCAAAAACTGATTCCTGAAATGAATTTATTAGCCTTGCAGCAAAAGGGTTTACATTTTGGAGATAGAATATGGAGGAATACTGGAATAATGGTGTAGAAAGTCTGAGTAATAGGATCTTCGAAGGAGAAGGAAAAGATACATGTAGCACTACCATCCTGAAAAGAAACTCTATAGTGCACAGAGGAAACGCTCCTTATTGTCCAGAAGAGAATGGTAAGATAGAAAGATTTCATGGAACACTGAATCAGAGATCCATACAGTACTATTGGTATCCATCTGACACCCTAGAGACTTTGGAATACGAACTTCAGTCATTTCTGAAATATTACAATTTTAAGAAAAGATACAGAGGGCTTGGAATGCATGGATTGACTCCTTATAAAAAGCTTTCTCTTCTTGCATTCAGATTGGATCTCTTCTCATCTCAAAATGTAAACTTGACGCTGCAATACAATATGATTTGACAATATTTTTTTTAAGTATAAAATTAGTTTCCACTCGCAAGTAACGAGTGGACGTGATTTACCGGTGGGTCTTTTTTAAAGACACCAAAAGTAATCACAAAGACCCTTAACAGCACGGATGCAAAACTTTGGAGAAAATAATGAAAACTCTACTGAGTATCACCACCCTCCTACTGGTCTCCGTTGTCGCCATTGCTGACGACTGCGGATGCGGCCCACAGCCCCAATACTGGGGGGAAAACAATGCCGTCCCCGTCTATTCAGATGGGAAAGACTTTTTGGCTTGGAAATCCCCCGCCCACGCTACACGAGGAGGAAAGACCTGTAAGTACATTCTTATTTCCAAGGGGAAAATACAGGTAGATATTGAGCCATTCCCCGATGGGAACGAAAACCGCTATCTAACCGTAGTCGACACCCCAGGATTCGAAGAGACAGAAGGGACATTCGTTGTTCCCGGCAACCCTTGGGATCGGTATATGATAAGGATCATCGCGGTCGCCCCTGCGGGGACGATTGAGGGGATCACTGGCTGGGTCAAGGAAATTCGGATCTTGAACTGCCTATAAAAAGCATCCGTGCACACCGTCCTCCCTTTCTAGGGAGGACGGCAAAACTTTTAACTCACAGTAAAAATTATGTGAGTTTTTTTGGGAATCCAAAATATTTTTTGCCGAAGAGTATGTGTTAAAAATATCAGAATGCTTCGCAACAGTTTTTCGCGTACAAAACTTCCGGAAAAATGGAAATAGAAGAAGAAACCCTGTAAAATCTGCCGATAACCGTCACAGTCCCCTTCGGGAGACTGTGACGGAAGAAGAGATTTTTTTTGTTTCCACACTTGAGCGCTTGTAATATTTTGAACCATTGTGGAGCACATGATCTTCGATACACATACTCCGCGAAGAAACGTCCGTAAAAATCCAAATATCGCCTTTCTTCTTTTTAGTTTGGTATTCTGAAATCCCGCTTGAAAAAGCAAAAACTTAATTACGATGTCCTAAATTATACCTGATCTACTCTTTTATTTTTGCGAAAGAAAATCTTTTAATCCCATTTGAGTTTCATCCGACATGTCATTTTCCTATTTCTCGTGCCATTTCCAAAAACGTCGCATTGCTCCACGCCTGATTAAAACATCCCTCGCTTCGCCGTTCCTGTGCAGAGCTCACCTCTGCACAACAACCAATCGCTCCAGAATGAAGAATTTCGGCGGTAGATGCCTCCTGAATTTTTTGAATATATTCGGCGTATTGCTTTTTATCGGTGCGGTAAAGCGCAATTGCCACCAAGTGATTCACAAAAAACCAACTGTCTCCTCTGTGGTAACTTCGGTTATTTTCTCCGGTATAATGGGCATGAAAGAGTGGATGATTTTTTTCAATGGTCGAAAGTCCCCCCCAAGAAAGCCAGAGCTTTTCGAGCGCCGCATCAAAGCAACTTTTCCATTCAGATTTTGAGAGAATTTCTGGCGCAATATATGCCGCTAAAAAAAGATTTGGACGAAGAAGGTTCCCACTCGCCTCATCTCGCAAAAATTGCCCATTCCAAAATGCCTGTCGAATGCGCTCCCGAAAAGATGTTTGCTTTAAAAACCCCTTTGCCCCTGTTGTGAGGGGAGAATTTGGTGCGAGTTCATGAAGAAAGGCATACATGCTCAACATAAGCGCCTGAATTTCAATACAATACCCTTCCCGCGTGTCACTCTGAAAACCAGTGTCCATCCATGTTTCAAGTGGACCGTTATAAAAAAGTCCATCATGAAGAAGCTTTTTTTCGAGTCGCTGAAGAGAGGTCTGAAGGGCATTTTTCACCATCTCCTGTTCAGAAGAGAGCAGAAACCCTTCGCGAAAAAGCTCTCGAAGACGGAAGAATATCCATCCAACACCATCTGCAGAACTAAGATCGGAAGCAGGATACCGATTGGGAATGCGCCCAGTGCTATCCATACGCGAAAGCGCGCCAAGAAGAATCCGCTTTGCCGTTTCTCGTTTTCCTGCAAGACAAAGTCCTTTTGCACTTATTGCCTCATCTCGAGTCCAAAACTGAAAAAACCACGGATGTCCCGCAAAAAGCCCCTTTCGTCCATCTCGCTCAGAGAGAAGTCCGCGCAGTGCAATAGCAGATGAATGTGTCGCTTTCTGAAGATTTGATGAATCGTTAGAAACTTCCCAAATATTTTCGCTCTCAATGTTTTCTTCTCCCCACTTCTTTCTTCCCTCCAAAGAGAGAGAAATACGCCGAACTGGACCAAGACGACACCGCAGGACATAAAATTCACCTTCTCCTCCCTCACGCTCAGCATCAAATGAATACTCTCGGCGTACCCATTCAAGCGACCAAAGTCTTTGCTTTTGATCTGTTTTTATAAAGAGAGAAGAATCAGGGAGAAACTGTAAATTTTGAAAACGAATACGCACACCATCTTCCTCTTCTTGAAAATCATAATCTCGGTGGAGTCCGTTTGCGTTATATGCTTCTCGAAAATCGAGAAAAAGATCGGTGTTTCCTTGGGTATCGCGTTCGTAGAGCAAGGTTTCCCCCTGAAGAACAAAGGATTCTCGAACGCCATTTGGAAAACGACGAAAAGCAGAGTACTCAGATTCAACGGTAAGGACTGGTTTTCCAGAATGACCTTCTGGACAAATATCTTCTAATATACGAAAAAAACTATTCCCAGCAGGAAGAAAAAGTCCATGATACCGACTTTCAGCACGCTGTCCAATGGTGCAGAACCCTCCAGTATCACTAAAAACAATGAGGAACGGATTCATGTTTTATGAGGGGTTATTCAAATTTTCGTTTGGGAGAATAACTCGTGTAGAGGAGTGATTTTCGTTTTTCCTCGGGAATGGTCTTGAGGTATTCGAAATACTCCTGAACAATAGGATTTTCATGCGCGTTCCGCATTGTCATTTTTCGGTCGATGCCGTAGATTCCGGCAATGCGTTTTTTGATAATGCGGTCAGAAGAAGGATTTGGCTGTCCTCCACCGCCAATACATCCACCAGGACACGCCATAAATTCGAGATAATCGAACAGACTCGGATTTTCCTTAATTGCCTTGAGAACTTTTCGAATATTTTTTGGCATCGCCACAACCCCCACTTTCACCTTCATTTTTCCAATGGAAATGACGGCTCGTTTCACGCCCTTCATTCCTCGAACTTCGGTGAGCTCAACGTTTTTCAAATTTTCTCCTGTGATCATGCGGTATGCTGTGCGAAGCGCGGATTCCATCACTCCTCCAGATGCACCGTAAATAACCGCCGCTCCGGTATGAATACCGTAGCGGTCAACCTCACTTGGCTCTAAACTTGGAAGATCGATATTGTGCTTTTTAAGGAGCACCGCGAGTTCCCGCGTTGTAAGAGAATAGTCAACAGGAAACATGCCATCAATTTTCATTTTTTCGTGTTGTGCCTCATATTTTTTTGAAGTACATGGCATTACCGAAACCACTACAATTCTTTTAGGATCAACACCTTCTTTCTCTGCCCACCACGTTTTATATGCACCACCAGAATGCATTTGTGGAGAACGTGCTGTGGTGAGATGTGGAATGAGCTCTGGATGATAGTATTCGAGATATTTCACCCATCCTGGGCAACACGAGGTAAACATAGGAAGTCCTTCACCGCTGTGAATTCGCTCAATGAGCTCTTCCGCTTCAACAATAGTAGTAATATCTGCTCCAAAATTCACATCGAATATTTTATCAAACCCAAGGAGTCGATATGCCGTGTACATTTTTCCAGTGAGATCTGTTCCGTACGGAGCGCCAAACTCCTCTCCAATACTCGCCCGAACCGATGGTGCTGTTTGGACGATGACAATTTTATCTGGATCGGCAATCGCCGCCTCCACCTGCTCAATATGTCCCTGTTCGCGAATAGCATTTACTGGGCACACCACAGTGCACTGTCCGCAGTAAATACAATCGACTTTGGGGTCTTTATTATAATCGACTCGAGTTTTTGTATTTTTTCCCGAAAGCTCCAAAAAATGAATACCAATACGATCACACGCCTTCACACACTTGTTACAGGCAATACAAAGCTCTGGGTCAAATTCTGCGGCCGTTCCCATTTTATGAATAGCTCGTCCCACCCTTCGGCGAACGTACTTATTTTCGGGAATGTGGTATTTATCAATTGTATCCGCCACTTTACACCAATCACCCTTTTGACACTTTGGACAAAGCTTTCGATGAGACGCAAGGAGAAGCTCCATGTTTTTCTTCCGCAAACGTTCGATTTTTGGAGAAGTCGTATGAATACGAAGTCCTTCCGATGCCGGAACCGTACACGACGTTTCAATTCGTTTTGTGTCTTCTAAAAGAACAAGACATGCACGACAATTTGCCTCCACTTCCATATCTTCGTGGTAGCAAAAGTGAGGAATGGGAATATCGTTTTCAATAGCAATCTGAAGGATATTTTTTCCTTCTTCTGTCTGGATTTCTTTTCCGTCGATGAATATCGAGACTTTTTTCTTCATAGAGGTTTGTCGAGAATATTTTTTGCGTAGCTTCGAATGGCAACTGGAACGGATTTTCCAAGCGCACAAAACGAGGAATTTTCGAGAAGTTCGAGAACATCTTCCATTTGTTTCCACGGAATATGCTTCGCCTCTTTTACCAAGTGATAGAGCTGATAGGTTCCCTCACGACATGGCGTGCATTTTCCACAGCTTTCTTCTTTGTAAAATTCAAGCCATTTCATAAGGAGATCTTTTGGTTTTATGCTCATGCGATAGACTTCAATAGAACCAGCGCCAGTAACCCGCTCGGTTTTTGCCTGTTCTGCACTAAAAACCTCACCACTTGCACTTCCCCCAATTTGAATAAAATAGGGAAATTTTGGCTCATTTCCAGTGGCTTCAAGCACTTTCCACGACGACCACTCCGCTGGAAGATGATACACTCCGGGATGCTGTATTTCTCCAGAGAGACAATAAAATCGACGACCGTCGTAACTCCCCTGTTCCACTGCCGCAATGTTAAAAAGAGTTTCTACATTGTGAACAAGTGTTGGCTTTCCGAAGAGTCCTTTTTGCGCCGGAAATGGTGGTTTGAGTCGCGGTTTGGTTCGTTTTCCTTCAATAGCATTCAGAAGTGCGGTTTCTTCTCCGCCAATATATGAAGGATGTTCACGAAAAACTTTGATGTCGTACCCCTCTTTGGCGTACTGCTCAATAATATCATCAAGCTTTTCGTGAAGTTCACGGTAATATCGGGCATTCATATTGAAATATCCCTTTTTTGTTTCGAGAAAATCCATGGCAAGTTTCATGCCAGCAAACACCTGCTCGGGGTGATCACGAAGAATTTGAATATCTTTAAAGAGTCCAATTTCTCCTTCGGACGCATTGCACACCACGTACTTTGGTTTTCCCTTGGCACTCTTTACAAATTCCCATTTTCGATAAGTGGGAAATTCCGCTCCACCGCGACCCACAAGCCCTGCGGATTTAATTTTTTCGAGAATATCTGTTTTTTTGCTTTGAGTGGGAGACACGTTTTTTCGTGTAAAAATCAATCGTATTGTACCACTTTTAAAAAGAGAAGGAAATGAGAAATCGAAATCTATACCATCTTTATTTTGGGAAAATATTGTTTCGGGAAAAACGGGAAAAACTACTGATTCCCATTTTCCAAAAATGCATTTAAAAGCGATTTTTCCATTTCCTTTTGCGGAGCCTCTTTTTCCGTCCAAAGAAAAAACTGTCGCATTCCCTGAAACAGCAACATTTTTTCTCCAGTAACAATAGTGCCACCATTTTTTTGAGCATCGAGCAGAAAACGAGTATGAAGTGGAAAAAAAACCGCATCAAACGCCACGCCAGAAAATTCATTCCAAACAGGTTCTAAAACCGGAGATTCATCTGATCGAAGCCCCACAGAAGTCGCGTTTGCGACAAGAGAAAAGCGGGATGCGAAAAAATGCTCCAAAAGTTCAAATGAAGCACCGAAGCGTTTCGCAAGTTTATCTCCCTTTTCGGGATTTCTCCCAAAAATCGTTACTTCTGCGCCAGCTTTTTTGAGCGCAAAAATAAGCGCACGCGCCGCGCCCCCCGTACCAATGACGGCAGAAGGCAATCCAGAAAAATCGGAAACAGATGGAGACACAGCAGAGAGAAAACCAAAAGCATCGGTGTTGTCTCCATACATTTTTCCATCTTTCCAAAAAAGCGTATTCGCGGCACCAATTGTTTTCGCTGTTTCCGTGAGTTCATCAAAAAATGGAAGAACTGCTTCTTTATGTGGAATAGTAATGGCGAGTCCAGAAAATTCCTCTACTCGAACTTTGTCAAAAAAAACAGGAAGTTCTTCTGGTAACACGTCAATCCGCTCAAAGGTCGCAGAAATACCGAATGCATCAAACGCCGATTTCTGCATTGGTGGCGAAAGAGAGTGCCCTATGGGATGACCAATGACAGCATATTTCATGTGTTGGAATGGAGAAATGATGGCGCTACTTTACACGGAAGAATTTCGACACTTTCCCATACTTTTCCCAAAATATACGGCTCTTTTGCAAGCCACTGTTGCAACTCTTCATCTGATGGAAAATCAACAATAAGCACAGATCCGTTCATGTTTCCCACATCACCGAGCAATGCGGCGGCACAAATTGCTTTTCCTTCCTTTCTCAGGGCATCGTTGACATTAAGATGATCTTTTCTTGCACTAAGACGTCTTTCGAGAGCTTTTTCATCTTGATAATCTCGAGCGATTATAACGTATTGCATGGAAAAAAAAGAGAGTCAGTCAAATTTCATCCGAAGTGTCGTTCCAGAAGAAGCGGTATTTCCAAAAATATCAGAGAGATTTTTCCAAGAGAGTTCGCAAAACGGACTCGTTTCTGAAAGTACAATGTCGCCAAAGACCAAACGGACATCCCGAAGATCATTTTCATTTCGAGCAAGTTGATAGGGAACAAACACATTTTCATCACATCGAAGTTCAAAAGTATCGGGAGAAAATTCTTTCGCAAGTGCCTCTGAAAATCGAGTGAAGATTTCTCGAGGAGGTTCAAAAATTGCCTGCTCCAAAAATGGAGGAAACGTATCGGGGAGGAGTTTGACAGTAAATATTCGATTTCGAGAAAGCCTTGTTTTACACACCGAAATATTTTCTCGCAAGAGCGATTCATCACAACCATCAACAGAAAACCCAGTTTCCCCCACTCCACGAAAAATAAGCGTGAGATCATCTTCCGTTCCGCTCTGTTGAAGCCACAGAAGCTCATGCGACTCATTTGGAAGCCACGTTTCTGGGAAAACAAATACAAGTGGTATTTCCAAAGATTGTCCAGGATCAAGAGAAATCACACGCGAAAACTCCTCAACTTTTTCTTCAGGAAGAGATTGTTGTTCCCATTCTTCAGAAGTCTCGGAAAGTTTAGTTCCTTGTGGATGATACACACGAATGAGCATTCGCTCAGGACCAGAAAAAATATTATCTGTTCCAGTGTGTTGTAAATGTATTGCAAATCGCTCTGATACTCCTCCTTCGGGAGAGAGCGTGATTTCAGAAGTTACATTTCGCAGAATGTATCGATCGGATTTTTTTCCGCCCAAATTCGCAACATTCACCCCAAAAAAACCATTCCATGGCATTTCTGCAGTATTATTTTTCGGAAACTCTCCTGTCCATCCTTTTTCTTGTGCAATATGTTGCAACTTCTCATCCAAAAACCAGACTTGGATTTTTTTTGTATCTGCTAAATATGTGGCGAGCTGTGCCATTTTTGGAAGACGAAACCATGAAGCGGATCGAAAAAGATTGTGCGCCATGTCTCCCAAAAAATCTTTTCGCTGATCAATTTCTTCTTTGGAATGAAGATTGATATTTTTCGTTTGTCGCTGAAGCGAAAGAAAAAGATCTTGAGAATCCTGAGGATCTAAAAGTTGAATAACTGATTCTACCGCGGAAAAATTTACCGCAACAACGACATCAATTTTTGTATTGGCAAAGCGAGGATCAAATCTCAGAAAGCGGATTGTCTCTTGTGCGGACTCGGAAAAATCTGGGGAAAAATTGCTATCACGAAATACCATTCCCGAAAACTTCGGATCTTCTGCAAAAATTTTTGCCATCGCCGGCGGCGCTTTCTGGGGAATGGGAGGATTTGCCACGGCATAGGAATCGAAAAAGTGGAGTCTTTCTTTTTCTTTGGGGGTAAAGAGAATAAAGCCCGAAAGAAATCCGCCCGTCGGACGAAGTTCTGCTTCATTTTGAAGAAGCACCAGTATATTTGCCTTGCGAAGCTCATTTGTGTACGGAACAAACTCTGAAAAAGAACCACTTGCAAGCCGAAAAAGAGGAATAAGAAAGAGGAAAAGGAGAAGAAAAAGTGTTGCAAGAATTCCAAAGACAATAAGCCAAAAATGGGATTCTTTTTCTACTTTCTTTCCGAGTCGGCGCTGGGAGAATGCACGCTTTTTCATGGAATGCATTCTATGCTATTTCTTTTTTCTTGTCATTGTGAACTCTCTATCTTGTTACTGCAGGCTTCCTTCTTTGTCATTACGGACGTGATCCGCAATCTCTCTTCACAACAGAAGAGATCCTGAATCAAGTTCAGGATAACAGAGAAGGAGAGGATAACAGGAGGGAAATATTTTTCTCTCTCCTACTTTTTTTATTCATGTTCCATTTTGATAATATTCATAACCTTTTCGTTCTGTCTCGCAAAAATAAAAAGCAGGGTCCAAGTTGCTTCTTTTTCATTACTCCAAACCCCCTGATCAAAATCGATACAAGAAATCTTCATTGTCTCTGGATCTACCAATAAATTTGGAGAACTCATAAAATCATAGTTAACAACGCTCCAGTCGAAGTTTTTGAGATTTTCGTCCTTATGTCTATCTGCGTACTTCGAGAGTCCACCCAAATCAAGTTTTGCATCTATTTTTGCAGAATCTTCCACAACGCTATTTACTCGCTCCAGCATGCGATACATATTTTGCAATTTCAGAATAAGGAGATATATATTTCGCAACAATCGAGGATCCTCTTTTTGACTCTCACTCAAGGAGGCTATTGTTACCTGAGGAACTCTTTCTTGTACTGTATACTCCTTTACTACTGTTCGACTGCCATCTTTTTTATTTCCTAAAATGAAAAAGGATTCAGGAATAAAACCTCCAAGGAAGAACTCTAGCATTTCATATTTTTTCTTCTTGTATAAGATTCTCCAAAAATGACCCTCAGGATCCATTGGCTCTTTTGGATTGTGATTCCACTTTACAACATATTCCTCCCCCCTCTCTTCTTTCGGCATCTTTGACATAAGAGAAACAACAACATTATCCTTTCCCCTTCCAATAGAAGAACTGAATTTTCCGTCAAATGGGGTCAGTGGATCTTTTTTCATATTTTTATTATATCACTATAAAAAATTTTGTCTCAAAAATTTTGTGACTAGTTGAGGCATATTTTGGACATTATTTTTTATCACAAAAAAAACGACACCAGTTTAGGTCAGTTTGCAAATGGATAAAGCCTCATTTTAAAAAATCTTATTCAACTTTTATTTTTCTTTGAATATTTCTCGTAAATACTGACCAGTAAATGATTTCTCATTCCCTGCCACTTCTTCTGGCGTTCCCTCTGCAATAATCTGACCTCCACCAGAACCTCCTTCTGGACCAATATCCACAAGATGATCGCAACACTTCACAACATCGAGATTGTGCTCAATAACGAGAACCGTGTTTCCTCCTTCTGTTAAAGTATTCAGCACTACTAGGAGCTTTTTGATATCATCAAAATGGAGCCCTGTCGTTGGCTCATCGAGAATGTAGAATGTTTTTCCAGTACTCCGTTTGCTGAGCTCTGTTGCAAGTTTGACGCGCTGTGCTTCTCCACCAGAAAGTGTGGTAGCAGATTGCCCCAACTGAATATACCCGAGCCCAACTTCATCCAGTGTTTCGAGTTTTCGTTGAATAGAAGGAATACTTGCAAAAAATTCGAGCCCCTCAGAAACGGTCATCTGGAGAATATCCGCAATATTTTTCCCTCGCCATGTAATTTCAAGTGCCTCTGCATTATAGCGTTTTCCTTTGCAGACTTCACACGGGACATAAATATCTGGCAAAAAATGCATTTCGATTTTTACAATACCATCTCCTTGGCAAGATTCGCATCGTCCTCCTTTTACGTTAAACGAAAACCGTCCAGCACGGTATCCGCGGAGCTTTGCCTCAGAAGTTGTAGCAAATAAATCACGAATATCGGTAAAGACACCCGTATAGGTAGCAGGATTACTTCGTGGAGTTCTTCCAATGGGAGATTGATCAATCACAATTGCTTTATCAAGAAGACGAATCCCCTCAATGCGTTCCACGCTTCCAACAGGTTGGCTCGCACGATTAAGTTCGTTGAGTAGATATGGCGCGAGAATTTGATTGATAAGAGAACTTTTTCCGGAACCAGAAACCCCTGTAATACCAATGAGCTTCCCCAAAGGAAGACTGACACTTACATTTTGAAGATTATTTTGATTGGCGCCAACAATGCGAAGATGTTTTCCGTTTCCATCTCGACGCTTTTTTGGAATGGCAATCTTTTCTCTTCCCGAAAGATATTGTGCAGTGGGAGAATTTGGATTTTTGAGAAAATCACGAAGAACACCTTGATTCTGAACCTCTCCTCCGTGTGCACCTGCTCCAGGTCCAATTTCAAGAAGCCAATCGGCTTCTCTCATCATTTCTTCATCGTGCTCTACAACTAATACCGTGTTTCCAATGCTTTGGAGATCGCGGAGAGTTTTAATGAGTCGAGAGTTATCTCGTTGATGAAGCCCGATAGACGGCTCATCGAGAACATAGAGAACACCCTGTAATTTGCTCCCGATCTGTGTAGCAAGACGAATACGTTGTGCTTCTCCTCCCGAAAGAGTATTCGCCGAGCGAGAAAGTGTGAGATAGCGAAGTCCAACATCTTGCAAAAATGAGAGTCTTGCAGAAATTTCAAGGAGAATAAGGCGTGAAACCTCTTTTTCGTAAGCATTCAGTTTTTCGGGCAGATTTTGAAAAAACAAAAAGGCATCGCTCACCGAAAGACGAGTAACATCAATAATATTTTTTTCACAAATGGTGATACTCAAAATTTCTTTTTTGAGGCGCGTTCCATGGCAATCTGGGCATTCTTCCATTTCCATAAATTTTTCAATTTGCTTTCGAGAAAAATCGGATTCTGTTTCGCGAAAACGACGTTCTAAATTGGGAATAACTCCTTCAAACTTCACGAGAGCATTTCCCGAAAATCGATCGGAGTCCATAAGAACTGAATACTCCTCATCTCCTGTTCCATGAAGAATAATGTTCGCTTGCTGCTCTGTAAGCTCTCCTACAGGAGTATTCATGGAAAAATTATACTTTTTCACGACCTCCTGAAGAACACGCTGATTCCACCCCTCTCTGCTCGTCATAGTTGCCCAAGGAACAACAGCACCTTCCGCAAGAGTAAGCCGAGGATTCGGGAGGATTCGATCAGGCTTCACCACCATACGATGTCCAAGTCCATGGCACGATTCGCAGGCACCGTAGGGAGAATTAAACGAAAAATTTCTCGGTTCAATTTCTCCAATAACAGGACCATGTTCTGGACAAATAAATTGTTCAGAATAGATGACTTCTGCCTTTGTGTCGACATCGAGAATAGTAACAAGCCCATCACTTTTTCTGAGAGCAATTTCTACAGAATCGGCAAGGCGACTCTTGTCTTCATTTTTATCCTCTACTTTTTCTCCACTCGGAAGATCGATATATCTTTTTCCAAGATTTTTTATAACGAGACGATCAACAACAATTTCAATGGTATGAGGCTTTTTGGGATCAAGCTCTACTTCTTCGGCAATAGAAACAATATTTCCATCAATACGCATGCGAACAAAACCTTCTCGACGAATATTTTCAATGACTCGCTCATGTTCTCCTTTTTTTCCGCGAATAACTGGAGAAAGAATCATGATTCGTGTTCCTTCTGGCATCTCTGCAATACGCTCAGCTACTTGGCTTGCAGACTGTTTTTCAACAAGATGATTACAAATGGGACAATGTGGTCTTCCCACTCTCGCATAAAGAAGACGAAGGTAATCGTAAATTTCTGTCACGGTTCCCACTGTACTTCGCGGATTTCGTGGAGCGGTTTTTTGATCAATAGAAATAGCAGGAGAAAGCCCTGAAATACTTTCAACATCTGGCTTCTCCATCATTCCCAAAAATTGACGGGCGTAGGTGCTTAGAGACTCAATATAACGACGCTGTCCTTCTGCAAAAATAGTATCAAAAGCGAGAGAGCTTTTTCCAGAGCCAGAAAGTCCGGTTACTACTACCAATTTTCCTCGCGGAATACTGACTGAGATATTTTTGAGATTATGCGTCTTAGCACCCGTTACAATAATATTATCCTCCATGTGTGAAAACAACTTGACCGATTTTTTCATTTTTTTAAGTAGATTGCAAGAGGACGAGGTTTTGTATTCGTCCTTTAATCTCATTTTTTCTTTCTCAAAATATTCTTGTCGATGAAAGATGACAGTGTGTTCACAAAGATGATATGTTGACCCATGACTTTTTCGAAAAAATGTCCTTTCTCTTTACTTCCGAATCGGTTACGTGCGGACACCCCGATAAAATTTGCGATCAAATTTCTGATGCTATTCTCGATGAAGCATTGCGGCAAGATCCACATTCCCGTGTTGCGGTAGAAACCGCAGTAAAAACGGGAATGGCAATGGTTTTTGGAGAAATGCGAACAACGGCTTGGGTGGACGTAGAAAAAATTGTCCGTGATGTAGTGCACAATATTGGCTATACCCATGCAAAATATGGACTCGATTTTGAGGCAATGGCAGTTCTCTCTGCTATTGGGCAACAGAGTTCAGAAATTGCGCAAGGAGTAGATGAAACCGAATCGCACGAACTTGGAGCCGGAGATCAGGGAATGATGTTTGGCTATGCCTGCCAAGAAACCAAAGAATTTATGCCACTCCCCATCACTCTGGCACACCGATTGACACGACAAGCAGAAGAAGTTCGCAAAGAAGGAATTTGCCCATTTCTTCGTCCAGACGGAAAGTCGCAAGTTACTGTGGAATATGATGATTCTGGGGAAGTAAAACGAGTCCACACTGTGGTGATCTCACTTCAACACACTCCTGATATTTCTCAAACGAGCCTCTCTCAAGAAGTACACCAACACATTATTGAACCCATTCTCAGTGAATTTCTCGATTCAAAAACTCTTTTTCACATCAATCCTACGGGGAGCTTTGTAATTGGCGGTCCGCAAGGAGACTCTGGACTGACGGGACGAAAAATTATTGTCGATACCTACGGAGGAAGTTGTCCACATGGAGGAGGAGCTTTTTCGGGAAAAGATTCGACAAAAGTCGACCGAACAGGGGCGTATGCCGCACGACATATTGCAAAAAATATTGTGGCGGCAAATCTTGCAAAAAAATGCCAAGTGCAACTCGCATACGCTATTGGAGTTTCTCGTCCGGTTTCAGTTTTTATTGAGACATTTGGAACAGGGACTCTTTCCGACCGAACTCTTGAAGATGCCGTACAGCAGATTTGGGATCTTCGTCCATCGGCAATGATTTCTCACTTTGATCTTCGGAAACCGATTTTTCAACAAACCGCTGTCGGCGGACACTTTGGAAGAAATGAGTTCTCTTGGGAAAATACTGAAAAAGTCTCAGATCTTCTTCAGTCTGTTTAATGCATCCCAATGAATATGGGTCGAAAATATTGGCCAGTTTGGGTACTCGTTGTTGCCATGTTTTTTGCTTGGCTCTCATGGGGAATGGTCTTTAATAATATTTCTCCCATTGCCTCACCTCAAGTTGGCGTTCCTCTTTTCTATCTCACAGCTTTCCTTTCGGAAAGCCTGACATTTTGCGCTTTTTCCGCACTACTCCGTATTGCCTTTTTGCCAAATACTACTGTGGCAGGACATGTTTCTGGAGCCATTCGTCAGGGGCTTATTTTTGGACTTGCGCTCGTAGGAATCATGCTCTTTCAGCAATTTCGCATTCTTACTTGGTGGATTGGAACAATGATTTTTTTGATGGGACTCTTTGTAGAGGCTTTTTTTTGGGGACGATCGGATATTCCAAAATAATCTTTAAAACCCTATCTCCAAGCGATTTTTAAAAGATGTACATTTTCCTGTCGAATAATTTTTGACTCATGTTTCCCTCGTAACTCCTCCGAATTCCTTTGACAAACAAAATCTTGACCACTTCCCTCTTTTTTGCGAGAATCCGCAAGCGTTTTTGAAAATGAGATGCCGGGGTGGCGGAACTGGCAGACGCGCGGGACTCAAAATCCCGTTCCCCTTGGGGAGTGAGGGTTCGATCCCCTCCTCCGGCACCAAAAAGCCACGTCAGAGTTTTTTCTTCTTTTTCTTGTCGATCATGTCACACCCCATTCTTAAAACAGATGTTTATACTCCAGGAACGGCACAAGTAATACGAAGTTCAGGGAAAGTTCCTTCTGTTGTATATGGTCACAAATTAGAAACAAAGAATATAACTGTTGATAAGCAAGAATTTCGACGTGTTTACCGAAAAGCAGGAAAAGCAACACTTGTCGATCTCGAAGTTTCTGGAAAAACAATTCCGGTTCTTATTCACGTTGTTGATACTCACCCTATTTCAGGTGACCCGATTCATATTGATTTCCATGCGGTTCGAATGAATGAAGAAGTACATGCTGTTGTTCCCGTAAAATTTTCTGGTATTTCGGATGCAGTAAAACTTATGGGAGGAGTCCTCACTATTCAACACGAACAAATTCATATTAAATGTCTTCCAAAGCACCTTATCTCTTCTGTAGAGACCTCACTTGAAAAGCTCAAAACCTTTCACGATACCATTACTGTTGCCGATATTCCTTTCCCCAAAGAAGTAACTCTCATTGATCCTCCAGAAACAGTTATTGCAAGTGTAAATGCGCCTCGTGTGAACTCTGCAGATGAAGAGACAGAGACATCATCAGAAGGAGGAGAAACTGGAGAGAAGGTGGAGAAGAAAGCCTAGTTCTCATATCCCATATATGCATCTTCGTGCATTCCTTCTCGTTTTTGTGCCAATCGCCTTTGTGCTTGTAGTAACAGGAGTACTTGGATATTGGTGGGAACAGCATGAAAAAGAAGCTTCTCACAAAACAATACTTCTTTCGGATTTTATTGGAAAAACAACACCCAAGAATCTTATATCTCCCCCTCCGCTTCGTGATGTTGGAGAACCACCTGCTTTTGAAAAATCTCTTCTCACAGGGCTTCCTCGCATTTCGGGAGAGGTAGAGAAAATTGTTGGCGTTATGATTGATGAAGCTCCTGGTGCGCGAGCTCATCACACCGGAATAGAAAAAGCACGCATGGTTTTTGAAGCGCCTGCCGAGGGCGGAATTCCTCGTCTTTTGACACTTTTTTCTTCTGAGGATTTTCCAGAGAAAATTGGACCAGTTCGGAGCGCACGACACTATTTTGTGCAAATGGCAGAACCCATTGCAGGAGCCTATGTTCATGCAGGGGGAAGTCCCCAAGGACTTGAAGAAGTCTATAATTCTTCTCTCATCAATATAGACGAGGGATTTAACGATAAACATTTTGAGCGAGACAATACTATTGCGCGTCCTCACAATCTTTTTCTTCTTCCCGAAACCATTTCAGAAGAAATTCCGCCTTCTTCTCATGAAGAAGCTCTTTTTTTGTTCTCAGAAGATATTCCAACAGGACTTTCTTCTGAAGACGCACCATTTCTTGATGTGGATTTCTCCACCACTCAGCACCATGTCTCTTGGCAATATGATGCCGAAAAAAAATGTTATCAGCGAAAACAATCAATGGAAACTTCCGATATTTGTGCTACCAATGTAGGGATTCTTATTATTCCCATCTGGTCTATTGAAGGAGATAAAAAGGGGCGACTCGATATGAACACTATTGGATCGGGTTTTGCCACTATTTTTCGGGATGGAAAAGCAATTTCTGGAAAATGGAATCGAAATAAGGATGAGGTCTTTTCTTTTACCACAGAAAGCGGAGAAGAAATTCCCCTCAAACCCGGAACTACTTTTTTTCAAATTGTAGGATCAAAAGAGAAATTCTCGTTCTCTTCGCCTGGGTGAAAACTACGGAATTCGATTTTGTCCTCCCAAAAGAACAAATTGCCAAAAAACCACTGAGCAAAAGGGAATTGGCAAAACTCATGGTGATTGACCGAAATACAAAACACAGGGCACACAGAAACATTGGCGATCTTCCTGATATTTTAAATGAAAATGATGTTCTTGTCTTTAATCGGAGTCGAGTTATTCCCGCACGAATCCTTCTTTCGGAAAAAGAAGAAGTTTTTCTCTGTCACAAAATAACACCCAAAAAATGGGCATGCATGATTCGCACGGGAAAAGCCTTTCCAGTAGGAAGAATACTAAGCTTTTCTGATGGATCACACGCAGAAGTAGAGAAAATTCGAGATGATGGACTTCGAGAGATTTCTTTTTTCTCGAAGGAATCATTTTCGACATTTTTGGAAAAATATGGAAGTATTCCTCTTCCGCCCTATTTGGAGAGACAGGCAACTCAAGAAGATAAAAATGACTATCAAACAGTCTTTGCCGATCACGATGGATCTGTGGCGGCACCAACAGCAGGACTCCATTTTACAAAACCTCTTCTTGAGCTCCTACAAAAAAAGAAAGTTCAAATGGAGTGGGTAACCCTTCATGTTGGTCTTGGAACATTTTTACCAGTAAAAACAGAGGAAATAAAAGACCACCAAATGCATGCGGAATATGCAGAAATATCGGTAGAAACCGCTGAATCTCTCGCAAGAGCAAAAAAATCGGGAAAACGGATTATTGCGGTAGGAAGTACGTCCCTCAGAACCTTAGAAAGTAGTGTGAGGAAAAATGGAGCGATGATGCCCTTTCAGGATTTTACAAAACTTTTCCTCTTTCCTCCGGCAGATTTTTGCTTTGTTGACGGTTTTTTTACAAATTTTCATCTTCCAAAAAGCACACTTCTCATGCTCGTTTCCGCATTTATGAGTCCAAAAAAAATGGAGGGAAAAGATATTCTTCTTGCGGCGTACCAAGAGGCAATTCAAAAGAACTATCGTTTCTTCTCATACGGCGATGCTATGCTCATTCTGTAGGAAGATTTTCTAGAGATGTTTTCCTGCTATGCGTATATGAAGAGTTTTTTCTTCTCCAGAAATATGGATTTCTGCTTCTGAAATATCTCGAAAAAAATCGAATTTAGCATTTTCGGGAAGTTCCATATTCTTCATTTCCGCCGAAAGAAGATCACTTTTTTTTCCTTTGGAAGAAGAAAAATCATACGAGAGGATGTCTTTTGCGAGAACGGTATCATTTGCAATGAGAAAGACATTTTTCTTTTCTCCGAGAGAGAGTTCCATTTTTTTTCCCTCAGCATCTTCTGCAGAAAAGATATCGAGTGTTCCGCCCTGAATTTCTTCAGAAACAACAGAGATACAATCCGTACAAGCGGCAATCTCTCGAATTTGTGTTCCGTCTTCTAATGTGTGTGTGATGATGCGAGGAATAAATCGTTCTGCTTTTTGCTTGAGTCCAGCAAGCATTTTTTCCTTCTTGAGAGAAATGTCTTCTGTTCCCACTCCTGCTACTATTAATGAATTTTTGGGAACATACCAAAGCGCCATCCCTTTCTCGAAAAGGGGAAGAATATCATTTTCAAAATCAATCTCTTTTCCAAGCCAATCTTGCGACAACGCTCGCGCTCGTCCCCAGAGAAAAAATGAAAATGCGGGATCGGTTTTTTCAAGTTCTTGTGTCAGGCTTTGAAAGAGTTTGCCAAAATGATTTGCAACAAGTGTTATTCCCTTTTCTTGGGAAGGGAAAGAAATACCTTTTTCTTCTGAAGAAAAGGAGAAGTGGGAATTCATGGTTTCAAGAGGAATATCAAAAGACCCCGAAACAGTGCCATTTGAATATCCTACTGCAAAAGAAAGAGAAGAAGCATGGCGAAAAACATGCTCTGCCTGAGAAGCAATATTTTCGGGAATAAGAGGAAAAAGAAAATCTTTCGTTAAGAATCCGTGAACAAATGCTTCTCCCATTGAAGGAAAATGAGAAGAGGAAAATACATCAGCTTCTCCGAGTGAAACTGCACTTCCAGAATGCACATCTTGTATGCGGCTTAAAAAAACCGGATCATCAGAAACAATAAGCCATCCGTTCTGAAAAAAACCTCTTTTCTGATTCCCCTCTTCTCCAAATTCAAAAATAACATCAGAGCTTTTTTCGCTATTCTGCTGTGCAAGTCCTCCTCCAAGTTGTTTTACTATTTCCTCCTCTTTTTTGTGGAACTGTTGATTTTTGAGACGAAAAAGCCCAACAAACTGCAGTGGGTTTTCTTTTGAGATTGGATTTTTATACGCCGCAATCACCATTTTGTTCGCAAAGTTCTCCGCACGAATGGGTAAAACACCGGTCAACTTTTCGAGGAGTTCCGACTGTTTTTGACACCACAGTGGAAAAGATGTTCCCAGCGTATTTTGGCATGAGGGAGACTCAAAATCTGCAAAAAACACAACCCCTTCTGCCGGAAGAAGGTTTTCTGCACTCGGAGAAAGAAATGGCGTGAGTAATAAAATCCACAAAGCACCGCCAAAAAGAAGACTACCAAAAAGGATGCTTATCCACAGAGGAGGTCTTTTTTTCTTCTCTTTTTTCCCGAGGATTTTCTGAACGATCTTAAGTATTGAAAGAGTCACGATGAAGAAAATACTTCGTTATTGTGGCGAAAAAGCATTATGGGAACAATGGAAAATTAGGCGAAAGCCTCTGCTTCATTTTTCTTTAGGAGGATCTATGATATACACCTTTCCATTAATCCAAATACAAACTCCATTTTTTCCCGAATTTTTTACTGCGTACATTGCATCATCTGCTTGGCTCACAAGATGGATTCCCCTTCCTATTTCTTTATGTGGAATCTCTACAATCCCTATAGATGCGCCTATTCCATATTTTTTGCCGTCATCGTCTGTTATATCCAAAATAAGCTCCCGATACCTGTGAGCAACTATTATTGCATCCTTAGTACAATTGAGAAGTATAACGAATTCATCACCTCCCCATCGAGCGACGACATCATGTTCTCGTCCCTGTAAGATTTGTGCCACTTTTTGCAACACCTTATCACCCTCTGAATGCCCTCTGGTATCATTCACTTTCTTAAAATTATCGAGATCAATGAAGAGAATGGAAAAGTTTTTTTCTAGATCATCTTCTTTTCTTTCAACATTTCTCTTTTTGAATTCATCTGAAAGTCCCTTTCGATTGTAAGTACCTGTAAGGAGATCTAACATACCTTCTCTTTTTGATTTATCTATCGTATTATTTGCTTCTCGTAACCTTTCATTGAGATCGTGTATTTTTTCGAGAGAAAACTTCAAAGCAACTCGCTGAGTAACAAGAAAACAAAACAGCTTTTCGTCGTTTCCCAGAAACCCTTTCTGCAAAACATACTGTACTGCTTCTTCTACAAACGAAAGAAGAAAAGAATCATCCTCTTTTCTCCGTAAAACAATAATACCTTCTTGCTCTAAAAAATCTCTCACCTCTTGAAGAACTTTTGTAGTGCAGGGTGTTGTTTTTTGAAGACTAGGTTGTAGCACCTCTTTTGATTTACCAAAAGCCATTATATAACAATAAAAATAAGGTTATGATTTTTCCTTATTTTTTTCTTTCTTAGCAAGTTTTTTTGGGAATATTCACAACAACCTCCGTGAAACGATATTCATGGAGGTTGTTTTTCTGTTTTTTTCTTTTACTTTAAAATACATGCAAGAGGATATGTTCCTTTATTTTCATCGTCGAAAAAATATCCACCATGATATGCATAAGGAAGGATGGAAATACTTTCAGATGAATTTCCATAAACATTAAAGAAAACAGGTACTTCAATATCGGTATTTAGATCATAAAGAACAGCAGGGTTTTGCAGAGAAAGATCAAGAATTCTTGCCGCTTGATAATTACTTCCAAAATCGCCTACACACACAGCATCTTTTGCTGCGTCAGAAGCATTGTATGCAACGTTTGTTCGAGAAAAACGAAAATCATTACTCTTTACAATACACCCAATAGGATAATCTCCCCCGAGAACACCAAGACCAAGAAATATAGAATAAGGTGCAAAGCTCTGGGTAGAATCTCCGTAAACATTGAATGCTATTTTATCAAAAGTAGAAGTATCAATAAGAGCAATATCTTGGAGCATAACATCTAAAATTCTTGCCGCTTGATAATTACTTCCAAAATCACTCACACACACAGCATCTTTTGCTGCGTCAGAAGCATTGTATGCTACATTTGTTCGAGAAAAACGAAAATCTATATCGTCAACATATTCTCGAATACTCTGTTGAGTGGGAACTTTTGTTGCGGAATCAGATGCAAAATCATCTTCATCAAGAACCCAGCTGTTTCCTGAAATATCAGTATCATCATTTTTGGTGAGGTTCGTATCATTTGAAAGATTCACAGAGCTGATTTGGCTTCCATTGATGAGGTAATTATTTCCTGTTGAGACATTGATGTTTCCACTCACATCGAGTTTCTCTATTGGCGAAATGGTGCCAATTCCGACATTGCCGTTTCCGAGGATTGTCATTTTGGTTTGCAGGGATTGAAGTGTACTTCCCGAGGAGATGGTAGTGCCGGTTTTGAAAGAGATAGTACTTGCCCCTGTTCCTTTTCCTGCTCCAGAGGAGAGAACGAGTTCTCCGCCAGAGAGGTTTGGAGCGCCGCCGGAAGTAGCGAAGAATTCGTAGATATTGTCACTATTTACAGCCGCATAGATATTTCCGCTGGAGTCGGCGGTCATGCTATACCAATTTCTCGATGTTTGTCCGAGAGGGAGAAAGTCTCCCGTCCCTCCGGTTTGTTTGTAGATGTCGCCAAGAATTTCAGTCGCATAGATATTTCCGCTGGAGTCAGCGGTTATGCCGTCCCAACTTCTCGATGTTTGTCCGAGGGGGAGAAAGTCTCCCGTCCCTCCGGTTTGTTTGTAGATGTCGCCATACTCAATAGTTGCATAGACATTTCCGCTGGAGTCGGCGGTTATGCCATACCAATTTCTCGATGTTTGTCCGAGAGGGAGAAAGTCTCCCGTCCCTCCGGTTTGTTTGTAGATGTCGCCACCATACTCAGCCGCATAGATATTTCCGCTGGAGTCGGCGGTCATGCCGGTCCAATGTCTCGATGTTTGTCCGAGGGGGAGAAAGTCCCCCGTCCCTCCGGTTTGTTTGTAGATGTCGCCACCATCTGTAGTTGCATAGACATTTCCGCTGGAGTCGGCGGTTATGCCCCACCACGTTCTCGATGTTTGTCCGAGCGACACAAAATTGGTTGACGCTGCCGAACCTATTCCCGCATTTCCCGCCAAAAGAGAGAGCGCGTTCCCCGCCAAGTCCGCCACCTGACTCTCCACCCCTATCTCTTGATCTTGCGTATTTCCAAAAGCAAGCGCGTAGGTAGGGGTGGCAGTGCCGATACCGACATTGCCGGCAACCGAGAGTCCGTCAGAACCGCGGAGATAGAATTGATTGGAAAAGTATTCCACCGCTCCCGCTTCTGGAGTCGTGAGGAGTGTTCCGCTCGTAAACTTGAGTGGTGCTGTACTCGCCGTAGCTGTTCCCGCTTTCAGGTGAAGCACAGCGGTCGGACTTGTTGTTCCGATTCCGACATTTCCACCATTAGTAATAGCAATTCCCTCATTGTCTCCGTCATTTGAAAGCCAGTTCTCATTGAGTTTTATATTTTGGGTAGCCGTATGGTTTCCAAGGTTATCAGTGCCTTCGGCACTCGTTGATCCTCCAGGACCAACAGAAGCATAGGCCGTTCCAAAAAATGCTCCGTCGAGATTGTATTCGCTAACAGCAGAACCTGGTACATCTAGGACAAGCATTTTTGTTCCGTCGGCATTAAAAGCGAAGGGTCCCATTGGTTGTTCTCCAGTGATAGAATCTGAAGCCTGTGAAAGAGTAGAAACATCAAACCCTGTTGAAAGATTGTATACTCCTATGAAGCCTGATGATAGAAATAGCTTACCTCCATCCGGACTGAAAACTATATTAGCATAATAATCATATAAATTTAGGGGGGCACCTATAGAATCATACGAAGCAGTAGAAACATCAAACCCTGTTGAAAGATGGTATTCAACAATAGATCCCTGAAGTGTATAAGGATTCGCTAAGGCCATTACAAACATTTTTGTTCCGTCAGTATTAAATGCCAGACCAATAAATCCAAGAGCAAAAAAATTAACATTAGAATATGGGTCAAAGTTTGAGTCGTACGAAGCAGTAGAAACATCAAACCCTGTTGAAAGATGGTATTCAGCAATAATGCCTATATTATTATCATTTCCTAATACAAACATTTTTGTTCCGTCAGTATTAAAAGCTATATTCGTAGCATTCTGTGATTGCGCACTTATATCAAAGCTTGAGTCGTACGAAGCAGTAGAAACATCAAACCCTGTTGAAAGATGGTATTCAAAAATAATGCTTGTATTATTATTATCTAATACAAACATTTTTGTTCCGTCAGTATTAAAAGCTATATCCGAAGCACCCTGTGATTGCGAACTTATATCAAAGCTTGAGTCGTACGAAGCAGTAGAAACATCATAGGCATAATCTTCTGCTACTACTGAGAGGTTTGAAGAAGGTTGTAATACTCGGTACTCTTTGGCTCCATGAGGAACAATTGCTTTTAAAACGCCATCGACCATAACACGAAGTCTTCCTGTTGTTAGATTGGTGGCATCTACAAGAATAGGGGTAATAGTACTTCCAGAAAAAGGAGCGTTCCATGTTTCTGTAGTAGTGAACTGGTGAGAAAGTGCGCTTCCATCTGCACATTCCCAAGCGGCATTGGTATCGTTCCATTTTGCCGTTTGTCCATCTGCACAAGAGAGCTGAGAAAGGGTGTCTGAGAGTTCACTGGTGGTATAACAGTTATCTCCGTTTTCATCACAATATTTTGTTGCTCCTATATTTCCTTCTGTGTCGAGTTTGAGCTGTCCTCCTGTTCCAGAGTCTGGACTTGTTGTTCCGATTCCAATATTTCCATCATCGGTAATGGTGAGTCGGTCATCTGTATTCCAAAATCGTAAATCTGCTGTGGTTTCATCTTGATATATTCCCCAGTGGTTTTCTGCTCCACTTTGTATATCTATTTCTGAGTTGGTTCCCGTATCGGTTTTAATATGGAGTTTCGCATTTGGACTTGCTGTTCCAATCCCAAGACGATCTTCTGTGTCATCCCAAAAGAAGTTACTGTTGTCTTCTGCTACAGCAGAGTTAGAGGTAAAGAGAACAGAGCCTGCGGTAAAAGAATTGGGAGTATCAGAGAGTGCGATAAAACTGGTAGAACCAACCGTTGTTGGATCTATCCAAGTAAATCCTCCTGTGGCGTTGTCAAAGGTGAGAAGATAGTTATCGTTTGCACTATTTGTTACTTTGAGATTTGCTTCATCAATAATATCATCGGCAATAACGTTACTCGTAATGCTTCCCGTAATATCTCCGTTAAGATCGGGAAGTCCCACGGTAGAACTCATCTCTACCCAGTTTGTTCCGTTACAGACATAAATAAGACTGTCTCCTTTATTGTAAGTCGCAAAGCTCTCATTTGTGCTGTTACAAAGCAGTCCTCCCAAGTCATCATCTGGGGTTCCGCCATCCGGTCCATCGGCATCATCAACTGGTGCTTTCCATGTGAGTCCGTTGATGAGGTTGTCGACGTAGGTTTTGGTAGCGGCATCACTTCCAGATGAAGGAGAAGCAAGGTTTGTGATGGCGTTTCCTCCAGCATCGGTACTTGTTCCGAGAATCTCACTGAGGGTTTGATCGTCGGTGTTATCGAGGTAGCTGCTCAAATCCACAGAATTTCCGTCTTCAATGGAAAGAGTGTTTCCAGTGAGATCGAGGGTTTGATCGTCGGTTCCTGTCGGAAGAGTCTCCCAAGTTGGTGCAGATCCATCTCCACCAGAAGTAAGTACTTGTCCACTTGTTCCGGGAACACTATTGATATTCAGTTCTCCGGTAAAGTTTATGTTTCCATTGACATCGAGTTTCTCTGTTGGTGAGGTGGTGCCGATTCCGACGTTGCCATTCCCGAGGATTGTCATTTTGGTTTGCAGGGGTTGAAGTGTATTTCCCGAGGAGAGGGTGGTGCCGGTTTTGAAAGAGATAGTACTTGCTCCTGTTCCTTTTCCTGCTCCAGAAGTGAGGACGAGTTCTCCGCCGGAGAGGTTTGGAGTACCACCACTACTCGAGAGTTCGTAGATGTCGCCACCATACTCAGCCGCATAGATATTTCCGCTGGAGTCGGCGGTCATGCCGGTCCAATATCTCGATGTTTGTCCGAGGGGGAGAAAGTCCCCCGTCCCTCCGGTTTGTTTGTAAATGTCTCCACTACTTACAGCCGCATAGACATTTCCGCTGGAGTCGGTGGTTATGCCGGTCCAATTTCTCGTTGTTTGTCCGAGGGGGAGAAAGTTTCCCGTCCCTCCGGTTTGTTTGTAGATGTCTCCATTACTTACAGTCGCATAGACATTTCCGCTGGAGTCATTGGTCATGTCGGTCCACAGTCTCGATGTTTGTCCGAGGGGGAGAAAGTCCCCCGTCCCTCCGGTTTGTTTGTAGATGTCGCCATTCCACACAGCTGCATAGATATTTCCGTTGGAGTCGGCGGTCATGTTGCGCCACAGTCTCGATGTTTGCCCGAGGGGGAGAAAGTCTCCCGTCCCTCCGGTTTGTTTGTAGATATCGCCATTACTTACAGCCGCATAGATATTTCCGCTGGAGTCGGCGGTCATGTTGCGCCAATTTCTCGATGCTTGTCCGAGGGGGAGAAAGTCCCCCGTCCCTCCGGTTTGTTTGTAGATGTCGCCAGCATCTGTAGTTGCATAGACATTTCCGCTGGAGTCGGCGGTTATGCCATACCAAAGTCTCGTTGTTTGTCCGAGCGACACAAAATCGGTTGCCAAACCTGTTCCCGCATTTCCCGCCAAAAGAGAGAGTGCGTTCCCCGCCAAGTCCGCCACCTGACTCTCCACCCCTATCTCTTGATCTTGCGTATTTCCAAAAGCAAGCGCGTAGGTAGGAGAGGTGGTTCCGATACCAATATTTCCATCATCGGTAATGGTGAGTCGGTCATCTGTATTCCAAAATCGTAAATCTGCTGTGGTTTCATCTTGATATATTCCCCAGTGGTTTTCTGCTCCACTTTGTATATCTATTTCTGAGTTGGTTCCCGTATCGGTTTTAATATGGAGTTTCGCATTTGGACTTGCTGTTCCAATCCCAAGACGATCTTCTGTGTCATCCCAAAAGAAGTTACTGTTGTCTTCTGCTACAGCAGAGTTAGAGGTAAAGAGAACAGAGCCTGCGGTAAAAGAATTGGGAGTATCAGAGAGTGCGATAAAACTGGTAGAACCAACCGTTGTTGGATCTATCCAAGTAAATCCTCCTGTGGCGTTGTCAAAGGTGAGAAGATAGTTATCGTTTGCACTATTTGTTACTTTGAGATTTGCTTCATCAATAATATCATCGGCAATAACGTTACTCGTAATGCTTCCCGTAATATCTCCGTTAAGATCGGGAAGTCCCACGGTAGAACTCATCTCTACCCAGTTTGTTCCGTTACAGACATAAATAAGACTGTCTCCTTTATTGTAAGTCGCAAAGCTCTCATTTGTGCTGTTACAAAGCAGTCCTCCCAAGTCATCATCTGGGGTTCCGCCATCCGGTCCATCGGCATCATCAACTGGTGCTTTCCATGTGAGTCCGTTGATGAGGTTGTCGACGTAGGTTTTGGTAGCGGCATCACTTCCAGATGAAGGAGAAGCAAGGTTTGTGATGGCGTTTCCTCCAGCATCGGTACTTGTTCCGAGAATCTCACTGAGGGTTTGATCGTCGGTGTTATCGAGGTAGCTTGAGAGATCGACAGTTGTTCCGTCTCCTGTGAGAGAGAGGGTATTTCCTGAGAGATCGAGGTCTTGCGAGTCGGTGTTATCGAGGTAGCTGCTCAAATCCACAGAATTTCCGTCTTCAATGGAAAGAGTGTTTCCAGTGAGATCGAGGGTTTGATCGTCGGTTCCTGTCGGAAGAGTCTCCCAAGTTGGTGCAGATCCATCTCCACCAGAAGTAAGTACTTGTCCACTTGTTCCGGGAACACTATTGATATTCAGTTCTCCGGTAAAGTTTATGTTTCCATTGACATCGAGTTTCTCTGTTGGTGAGGTGGTTCCGATTCCGACGTTGCCAGAAGAATTAATAGTGGCTCTTACTATATCATTCGTAATAAATTGGATAGGTGAGTAGCTATCTTCAGTTCCCAAAAGAAAAGCATTGGCGATAGTGTCTGTTGATTGTGTTCCTGCATTTCCTTCAAGAGCAATGAATCCATCCGTTCCCCCTCCATCTTGAGTAAGAGTTATTTGGGGATTATCGCCTTCTGATATATTATCACTATCTGCTTCCAATAAAATACCAACATCTGCCGTATTGGATATATGGAACGTATCTTGTGGGGAAGTAATACCCAGACCCATTTTTTTGTCTGCTGTGAGAACGAAGGTATTTTGCGTATCATCTCCACTATTACCAATGTAAAAAATATCAGGATCTGAATCAGCTCCTAGATCCCACGTTCTCACGGGGTTTTGTAAATAGATTTGAGCGGCAGAATTTGCTGTTGTTTCTTGAATATGGATTTCTGGTCTAGATCCACTAGAATATATATGTAATAGTGAATCTGGACTACTCGTCCCCACCCCCACCTTCCCATCATTCAACACCGTCAGTGCATTCGTCCCCCCATTATTCCCAACATTGACTTGCAACGCCGCCGCCGTACTCGTTCCATTGGCACTCGTTCCCTGCAAGACCAGTTTATCAGTGACGCCGGTTCCACCGGTAAGAGATTGTCCTCCGCTTCTTCCTGCAAGAAGAGCATATTGCGTATGGTCATCATCCGTCAAACCCGTAAGTGCGCCATGATCGACAACGCCTGTTGAAACATCTCCCCAAGAGGCATTACTTCCATCGGTGGTGAGATATTTTCCGCTGTTTCCCGTTTGCGTTGGCAAGAGATCATCAATTGCTGGCGCATTGGTAAGATCAGCATAATCTCCACTGGTTGCCACTGTTGCGAGATCTGCTGTATTTGCCTTGAGACCAAGCGCATTTTGCAAATCGGTTTGATCGGCAAGCGTTCCGGTAATGCTTCCCCAAACAGCGGTTGTTCCATTTTCCACCAAATCTCCAATGGTATAACACGTGAGACCTGTTTCATTACAATACTCAGTTGCTCCAACCTTTCCCTCAACATCAAGCCTCAGCCCACTGCTTGGAACTATGGTTCCAATTCCCACATCTCCAGCGCTATTCCAAATACCTGTTCCGGGAAATGAAATATTTCCCGTAAAAGCTGGATTATTCAATGGTGCCGACAAATTATCGGTAACGTTAAAGTTAACGCCAGAAGCTCCCGCTTGTCCCAAGAAAATGAGAAAAGCAAGAGAAGATGCGGCAAAGCGTTGTATCCATTTCATAGCCGGAGAAGAAAGAAGGAAATTTGTTTTTGTTGTTTTTTTCATGGGAGGGTGGGTTTTATATTTTATATTTTCATTTTTTTGTCATTGCGGAGGTGATCCGCAATCTTTTGAGATCCTGAATCAAGTTCAGGATGACAGAGGCTGGGATCATTGCCGAGTTTGTGCAGAAGAGAAGTCATGTTTAGAAAGAGAACCAGTTTGTTCCGTTTGAGTACAAACGAAGCACACCGTAATTTGCAGAAATCACAATAGAAGTAGCCCCATCCATGGTTCCTCCGCCTTCAACAACAACGGTAATATTATTGGTGGCGGCACCTCCCGATTCGTCTTTAATAATCATTATTCGTCCAGAAGTGGCATCGGCGTTTGAAAGCGTAATGGTTCGTGGAGCGGCGGTATCGGTAACACCGATGATGGTCTCTCCCGAGCTACTCGTGCTTGCTGTTACCTCGGAACGAAGCACCGCAAAACTTCCATTAATCTGAAGGGTGGAAGTTGGATTTACAATTCCAATCCCCACATTTCCATCATCGGTAATGGTGAGTCGGTCATCTGTATTCCAAAATCGTAAATCTGCTGTGGTTTCATCTTGATATATTCCCCAGTGGTTTTCTGCTCCACTTTGTATATCTATTTCTGAGTTGGTTCCCGTATCGGTTTTAATATGGAGTTTCGCATTTGGACTTGCTGTTCCAATCCCAAGACGATCTTCTGTGTCATCCCAAAAGAAGTTACTGTTGTCTTCTGCTACAGCAGAGTTAGAGGTAAAGAGAACAGAGCCTGCGGTAAAAGAATTGGGAGTATCAGAGAGTGCGATAAAACTGGTAGAACCAACCGTTGTTGGATCTATCCAAGTAAATCCTCCTGTGGCGTTGTCAAAGGTGAGAAGATAGTTATCGTTTGCACTATTTGTTACTTTGAGATTTGCTTCATCAATAATATCATCGGCAATAACGTTACTCGTAATGCTTCCCGTAATATCTCCGTTAAGATCGGGAAGTCCCACGGTAGAACTCATCTCTACCCAGTTTGTTCCGTTACAGACATAAATAAGACTGTCTCCTTTATTGTAAGTCGCAAAGCTCTCATTTGTGCTGTTACAAAGCAGTCCTCCCAAGTCATCATCTGGGGTTCCGCCATCCGGTCCATCGGCATCATCAACTGGTGCTTTCCATGTGAGTCCGTTGATGAGGTTGTCGACGTAGGTTTTGGTAGCGGCATCACTTCCAGATGAAGGAGAAGCAAGGTTTGTGATGGCGTTTCCTCCAGCATCGGTACTTGTTCCGAGAATCTCACTGAGGGTTTGATCGTCGGTGTTATCGAGGTAGCTGCTCAAATCCACAGAATTTCCGTCTTCAATGGAAAGAGTGTTTCCAGTGAGATCGAGGGTTTGATCGTCGGTTCCTGTCGGAAGAGTCTCCCAAGTTGGTGCAGATCCATCTCCACCAGAAGTAAGTACTTGTCCACTTGTTCCGGGAACACTATTGATATTCAGTTCTCCGGTAAAGTTTATGTTTCCATTGACATCGAGTTTCTCTGTTGGTGAGGTGGTTCCGATTCCGACGTTGCCGCTCGAATCAATACGCATACGTTCTTGTCGACTGGTATTCCCTATCGAAGTTGTTTCCAAAGTAATGTAAGAACCTTGTGCAGACGAGGTAAAATTCTGTGCTGCAACTCCCTGAATAGCCACAACATTTCCACTATAGGTGCCGCCATTGGTATAACCTTTGAAATAGAGTCCTCCCAATCTATCACCGGTATTGACTTGGGCTTTTGAACCTAAGGAACCACGAGATTTCAAGAATGAGAGGTTTGCTCCAGTGTTGTCATTTGAAGCTATTTCTAAAATCCCATTAGGTTCAAGAGAATTGGGAGTAGAAACGTGAAATTTTGCTTCTGGAGAGGTGGTGCCGATTCCGACTTTTCCTCCATTTGGAGCGAGTTGTATTTTATCATCCTCAAAAACTGCCATTTTTACTTCACCTGCGGAACCAACTGTTGAAGTATTAGCACCAATAGTAACCGTTCCATCTGGACCGCGACTCGAAAGAGCAACTTCATTAGAACCAGGAAAGTGCATTGCATATCGTGGATTTCCTTCGGTATCGGTATATGAGATACCTTCTTCTCCACCTCCGTTTGTTCCAGAAAAACGAATAATGTTTCCTGCTCCACTAAAGTTCATGTTTCCATTGACATCGAGTTTATCTGTTGGTGAGGCGGTGCCGATACCAATATTGCCACCATTTGGAGCGAGTTGTATTTTATCATCTTCAAAAACTGCCATTTTTACTTCACCTGCGGAACCAACTGTTGAAGTATTGGCAGCAATAGTAACCGTTCCATCTGGACCGCGACTCGAAAGAGCAACTTCATTAGAACCAGGAAAGTGCATTGCATATCGTGGATTTCCTTCGGTATCGGTATATGAGATACCTTCTTCTCCACCTCCGTTTGTTCCAGAAAAACGAATAATGTTTCCTGCTCCACTAAAGTTCATGTTTCCATTGACATCGAGTTTATCTGTTGGAAAGGTGTTGCCGATGCCGACATTCCCACTATTCAACACCGTCAGTGCATTCGTCCCCCCATTATTCCCGACATTCACTTCTAATGCTTTCGCCGTACTCGTTCCATTGGCACTCGTTCCCTGCAAGACCAGTTTATCTGTAACGCCGGTTCCACCGGTAAGAGATTGTCCTCCGCTTCTTCCTGCAAGAAGGGCATATTGCGTATGGTCATCGTCTGTGAGTCCTGTAAGAGCTCCGTGATCGGTTGTTCCAACTGTACTGGCATCTACCCAAGTTGGTGCAGATCCATCTCCACCAGAAGTAAGTACTTGTCCACTTGTTCCGGGAACACTATTGATATTCAGTTCTCCGGTAAAATTGATGTTTCCATTGACATCGAGTTTCTCTGTTGGTGAGGTGGTGCCGATTCCGACTTTGCCACTCTCTGATATTCTGACCCTTTCCGTTCCATTCGTCCCGAAAAGAATTGGATGGTTAGTTGAAACCCTAAAATATAAATCTGGTGTTCCACTATTGAATAAACCACTTCCGTCTGCAAAGAACTCACCCACTATTGCTCTGTTGCCAGCAGTTATTTCGTATGAAGCAAAAGAAGCATCACTTGGTCCCGTTGAAACGTGCGTATTAGCGACACTAATTGTAGGTAATACATCTAGAGTGGTAGCGGCTGTATTTTTGACGACTGCCAACTGTCTAGTTGGCGAAGTCGTCCCGATGCCGACTTTGCCGTAAAATATTGCATTCCCCCCGTTTCCAAATCAAGAATAGGTCCGTTAATTCCGCCTTGTTTTGTTGATGACCACCTAAATTTTGTTAAACCAGTAGTCCCGCCAAATGTTGTCAGCCAAGATGTGCTTGCTTGGTCCATAGCCATCTTGATATAAGGGCCTGCAAAATACCATTTATCGCCCCATACATTGGCTGGCATATTGATAAGTGCATTTGCAATTGAACCTAACTGTAAATTCCCTTCAACAGTCAACTTTTCTACAGGAGCGATTGTCCCGATGCCGACGTTGCCTGTGGAGGTATCCACATACAAATCATCGGTATTGACGAAAAAATCACCAGTTCCATTTGGTGCTACCTCAATGTTCCCATTGCTCGCAGAAACAATTTTGTGTCCATTCACGTCCAAATCTCCGCCAAGCTGAGGAGTTGTATCTTCTACTACATTTTCCAAATAACTTCCCAAGTCAGAAATTTGACTCTCGGTAATGGTAAGTGCTCCTTCATGCTGTGTCACCGAACTCTCTGTGATATTTGCATCGGGAACATTTGCCCATGTTACAGCACTCGTGAGATCGTTTGTTTCTGCTGTTGTGAGGGTTGTTGGATCTATCCAAGTAAATCCGTTGGTTGCGTTGTCGAAGGTAAGGAGATAGTTATCGTTTGCGCTATTTGTTACTTTGAGATTTGCTTCATCAATAACATTATCTGCGACAAGAACATTGTTGTACGAACCAGTAATTTCTCCCGTGAGTTGTACTTTTCCGGCAATAGCATCAGTAGCAAAGGGAACACCAACAGTAGAACTCATTTCGATCCACTCATCTCCATTACAGATGTAAATGGTGTCATCGTTTTTATTGTATGTTGCCCAACTTTCGGTGGTGGTATCGCACGTACCATACTTTGTTTCGGCATCGGTTTCGGTAATTTCAATAGGATCTTTCCAAGTAAGTCCGTTGATGAGGTTGTCGACATATTGTTTCGTTGCCGCTTTTAAATCGCTATCGGGATCTCCCGCAAGTACAAGATCGCCGGTCATGGTTCCCCCAGTAATATTGAGTTTTGCATCAAGTACATCTTGAAGATCGGTTTGATCAGAAATGGTTCCTGTAATTTCTCCCCATGCTCCACCAGAAGCATCTACCCAACTTGGTGCAGAGCCATCTCCATTCGAAGTAAGTACTTGTCCACTTGTTCCGGGAGCACTATTGACATTGAGTTCTCCGGTAAAATTGATGTTTCCATTGACATCGAGTTTCTCTGTTGGTGAGGTGGTTCCAATACCAACGTTACCGTTTCCGAGGATTGTCATTTTGGTTTGCAGGGATTGAAGTGTATTTCCCGAGGAGAGGGTGGTGCCGGTTTTGAAAGAGATAGTACTTGCTCCTGTTCCTTTTCCTGCTCCAGAAGTGAGGACGAGTTGTCCGCCGGAGAGATTTGGAGTACCACCGGAAGTGGCGAAGAGTTCGTAGATACCGCCACCATACACAGGTGCATAGATATTTCCGTTGGGGTCGGCGGTCATGCCGCGCCACAGTCTCGATGTTTGCCCGAGGGGGAGAAAGTCTCCCGTCCCTCCGGTTTGTTTATAGATGTCGCCATTCCACACAGCTGCATAGATATTTCCGCTGGAGTCAGTGGTTATGCCATGCCACTGTCTCGATGCTTGTCCGAGAGGGAGAAAGTCCCCCGTCCCTCCGGTTTGTTTGTAGATATCGCCAGTATCTGTAGTTGCATAGACATTTCCGCTGGAGTCGGCGGTTATGCTGCGCCAATTTCTCGATGTTTGTCCGAGGGGGAGAAAGTCTCCCGTCCCTCCGGTTTGTTTGTAGATATCGCCAGTATATGTAGACGCATAGATATTTCCGCTGGAGTCAGTGGTCATGCCATACCAATACCTACTCGTTTGCCCCAAGGCGATAAAGTTCCCTGTTCCGCCGGTTTGTTTGTAAATGTCACCACCCCACACAGCTGCATAGACATTTCCGCTGGAGTCGGCGGTCATGCCGGTCCACAGTCTCGTTGTTTGTCCGAGGGGGAGAAAGTCCCCCGTCCCTCCGGTTTGTTTGTAAATGTCACCGTTATGCACAGACGCATAGACATTTCCGTTAGAGTCAGTGGTCATGCCATGCCACTCTCTCGATGCTTGTCCGAGCGACACAAAATTGGTTGAGGCGTCTGTTCCCGTGTTTCCCGCAGAAAGAACAAGTGCTTTTCCTGCAGTGTCTCCTCCTGTGCTTTCTACTCCAACTGCTCGATCTTGCGTATTCCCAAAGGCAAGCGTGTAGGTTGGCGAGGTGGTGCCGATTCCAATATTTCCACCATCGGTAATGGTGAGTCGGTCATCTGTATTCCAAAATCGTAAATCTGCTGTGGTTTCATCTTGATATATTCCCCAGTGGTTTTCTGCTCCACTTTGTATATCTATTTCTGAGTTGGTTCCAGTATCGGTTTTAATATGGAGTTTCGCATTTGGACTTGCTGTTCCAATCCCGACTCGTCCATTTAGTTCATCAATATATGCAGTAGAACCAAGGTTAATTGTCCCTTTAGTGGCGTTTGCGGTTGAACTTAACGTGAAGTTATCACCAGCATCTGTTCCACCGGTAAGAGATTGTCCTCCGCTTCTTCCAGCAAGAAGGGCATATTGCGTATGGTCATCGTCTGTGAGTCCTGTAAGAGCTCCGTGATCGGTTGTTCCAACCGTACTGGCATCTACCCAAGTTGGTGCAGATCCATCTCCACCAGAAGTAAGTACTTGTCCACTTGTTCCGGGAGCACTATTGATATTCAGTTCTCCGGTAAAGTTTATGTTTCCATTGACATCGAGTTTCTCTGTTGGTGAGGTGGTTCCAATACCAACGTTACCGTTTCCGAGGATTGTCATTTTGGTTTGCAGGGATTGAAGTGTATTTCCCGAGGAGAGGGTGGTGCCGGTTTTGAAAGAGATAGTACTTGCTCCTGCTCCTTTTCCTGCTCCAGAAGTGAGGACGAGTTGTCCGCCAGAGAGGTTTGGAGTACCACCGGAAGTGGCGAAGAGTTCGTAGATACCGCCACCACTTTCAGCTGCATAGACATTTCCGTTGGAGTCGGCGGTCATGTTGCGCCACAGTCTCGATGTTTGCCCGAGGGGGAGAAAGTCTCCCGTCCCTCCGGTTTGTTTGTAGATATCGCCATTACTTACAGCCGCATAGATATTTCCGCTGGAGTCGGCGGTCATGCCATACCAATATCTCGTTGTTTGTTCGAGGGGGAGAAAGTCTCCCGTCCCTCCGGTTTGTTTGTAGATGTCACCACTATAGTCAGCTGCATAGACATTTCCGTTGGAGTCGGCGGTTATGCTGCGCCAATTTCTCGATGTTTGTCCGAGGGGGAGAAAGTCTCCCGTCCCTCCGGTTTGTTTGTAGATATCGCCAGTATATGCAGTCGCATAGACATTTCCGCTGGAGTCATTGGTCATGTCGGTCCAATTTCTCGATGCTTGTCCGAGGGGGAGAAAGTCCCCCGTCCCTCCGGTTTGTTTATAGATGTCGCCATTCCACACAGCTGCATAGATATTTCCGCTGGAGTCAGTGGTTATGCCATACCAATTTCTCGATGTTTGTCCGAGGGGGAGAAAGTTTCCCGTCCCTCCGGTTTGTTTGTAGATGTCTCCATTACTTACAGTCGCATAGACATTTCCGTTAGAGTCAGTGGTCATGCCATACCACGTTCTCGATGTTTGTCCGAGCGACACAAAATCGGTTGAGGCATCTGTTCCCGTGTTTCCCGCAGAGAGAACAAGTGCTTTTCCTGCAGTGTCTCCTCCTGTGCTTTCTACTCCAACTGCTCGATCTTTCGTATTTCCAAAGGCAAGCGCGTAGGTAGGAGAGGTGGTGCCGATACCAATATTTCCACCATCGGTAATGGTGAGTCGGTTATCTGTATTCCAAAATCGTAAATCTGCTGTGGTTTCATCTTGATATATTCCCCAGTGGTTTTCTGCTCCACTTTGTATATCTATTTCTGAGTTGGTTCCAGTATCGGTTTTAATATGGAGTTTCGCATTTGGACTTGCTGTTCCAATACCCACGTTGTCTGTTGCAGAATCTACTACAAGCGTATTGGTATCCACTGTGAGACTTCCTGTTGTCGTTACATTTTGACTGCCAAAATCGGGAGAAATTTTTGTTCCAGAAATGGCGGCAGCAGAGTTGACATCGGCATCGACCAAAGAATCATCGGTAATGCCTACATTATTCCACGTGCCATCGAGTACTCCAGAAAGTTCTAAAATACCGGCATTGCTCGTGGTAGCATACGGAATACTGGCTGAAGCTCCAATAAGCACCCAATCGGTTCCATTACACACGTACACCGCTCCGTCGTTTTTGTTGTAGGTTGCCCAACTTTCTTTCGTGCTGTCACATGCGCCAAGCGTACCAAGTCCATCGGTTTCATCCGCATCGTCAACAGGATCTTTCCATGTGAGTCCGTTGATTTTATTATTCACGTATTCCACCGTAGCGGCATACGTGGTATCGGTATCTGCTGGCGTTGCGAGATTGGTGATGCTATTTCCGCTCATGTTTACATTTCCGGCAAATTTCCCTGCGCCATTTACATCGAGCATAACAGAAGGAGAAGTGGTGCCGATTCCCACATTTCCCTTGAGATACTGTTTTGTACCATCAACTTTTAAGAGTTCAGTTTGAGTATCTCCGCTTTCTGTCCAGCTGCGAACGGCAAAATAGGGTGTTTGCCCAGAAGAAACTTTTCCTCCCATTTTAAAGATAACATTTCCAGTGGTTCCTGTTGCTTCGTCTTGCCGACTTTCAACAACAAAATCGGAATCGTTTACCGAAAATGCGGCGTGTTCGCCTACTGCGCCTAAACGAGTGAGATAGAATTTTTGATTTCCACTGTCGGTATCAAAAATAGTACTTCCATCAACGTGGAGTTTCGCATTTGGACTTGCTGTTCCAATCCCGACTCGTCCATTTAGTTCATCAATATATGCAGTAGAACCAAGGTTAATTGTTCCTTTAGTGGCGTTTGCGGTTGAACTTAACGTGAAGTTATCACCAGCATCTGTTCCACCGGTAAGAGATTGTCCTCCGCTTCTTCCGGCAAGAAGGGCATATTGCGTATGGTCATCGTCTGTGAGTCCTGTAAGCGCTCCGTGATCGGTTGTTCCAACCGTACTGGCATCTACCCAAGTTGGTGCAGATCCATCTCCGCCAGAAGTAAGTACTTGTCCACTTGTTCCGGGAACACTATTGATATTCAGTTCTCCGGTAAAATTGATGTTTCCATTGACATCGAGTTTCTCTGTTGGTGAGGTGGTTCCGATACCAACGTTACCATTCCCGAGGATTGTCATTTTGGTTTGCAGGGGTTGAAGTGTATTTCCCGAGGAGAGGGTGGTGCCGGTTTTGAAAGAGATAGTACTTGCTCCTGTTCCTTTTCCTGCTCCAGAGGAGAGAACAAGCTGTCCGCCGGAGAGGTTTGGAGTACCACCGGAAGTGGCGAAGAGTTCGTAGATACCGCCATTACTTACAACCGCATAGATATTTCCGCTGGAATCAGCGGTTATGCCATACCAAGCTCTCGATGTTTGTCCGAGGGGAAGAAAGTCTCCCGTCCCTCCGGTTTGTTTGTAGATGTCTCCGTCCCGTACCGCCGCATAGACATCTCCGCTGGGGGTAGTGGTCATGCCAAACCAAGTTCTCGATGCTTGTCCGAGGGGGAGAAAGTCTCCCGTCCCTCCGGTTTGTTTGTAGATGTCGCCATTAAACACAGCCGCATAGACATTTCCGCTGGGGGTAGTGGTCATACCGGTCCAAAGTCTCGATGTTTGCCCGAGGGGGAGAAAGTCTCCCGTCCCTCCGGTCTGTTTGTAGATATCACCACTATAGTTAGCCGCATAGATATTTCCGCTGGAGTCAGTGGTTATGCCATACCAATTTCTCGATGTTTGTCCGAGGGGGAGAAAGTCTCCCGTCCCTCCGGTTTGTTTGTAGATGTCGCCACCCCACACAACCGCATAGATATTTCCGCTGGAGTCAGTGGTTATGCCATACCAATTTCTCGATGTTTGTCCGAGGGGGAGAAAGTCTCCCGTCCCTCCGGTTTGTTTGTAGATGTCGCCACCCCACACAACCGCATAGATATTTCCGCTGGAGTCAGTGGTTATGTTGCGCCAATCTCTCGTTGTTTGTCCGAGCGACACAAAATCGGTTGAGGCATCTGTTCCCGTGTTTCCCGCAGAGAGAACAAGTGCTTTTCCTGCAGTGTCTCCTCCTGTGCTTTCTACTCCAACTGCTCGATCTTTCGTATTTCCAAAGGCAAGCGCGTAGGTTGGAGAGGCGGTTCCAATTCCAATATTTCCGGAAGCATCGACGACAGAAAGCGTTGTTCCACTGGAATCTTTCCACCGAGTAAGTGGCTCTGTTTGCGTAGCACCTGCCTTAACAGAAAGAATTGTTTTGTCTAAATTCGATTGGAAAGACTCGTTTCCTATAGAAAGAGCAGCACCCCCCCAAGCATTATTATTATCAATTCCGATACTAACTCCAGAGAGAGAATGCACAACTATAGCAGTATTATTAATTGTTCCCGTACCACTATCAGAAACAACACCAGTTCTAATTTTAAAACCCAAATTCCCACCTCCAGCTCCAGATACAAGCTCTAAAACCCCAGAATTGTCACGGAATAGAAATCCGCTAGATCCTGTAACAGTGCCAGGCGTCAAAATCATGCCACCGCTAACATGAAATTTTGTCTTTGGATTCGTCGTCCCAATCCCCACATTCCCGTTATTCAACACCGTCAGCGCATTCGTCCCCCCATTATTCCCAACATTGACTTGCAACGCCGCCGCTGTACTCGTTCCATTGGCACTCGTTCCCTGCAAGACCAGTTTATCTGTAACGCCGGTTCCACCGGTAAGAGATTGTCCTCCGCTTCTTCCGGCAAGAAGAGCATATTGCGTATGGTCATCGTCTGTGAGTCCTGTAAGAGCTCCATGATCTGTTGTTCCAACCGTACTGGCATCTACCCAACTTGGTGCAGATCCATCTCCATTCGAAGTAAGTACTTGTCCACTTGTTCCGGGAGCACTATTGACATTGAGTTCTCCGGTAAAGTTTATGTTTCCATTGACATCGAGTTTCTCTGTTGGTGAGGTGGTTCCGATTCCGACGTTGCCGTTTCCTTGAACCACAAAGCGGTCTCCTCCTATCAGTGTATAACCAACCTTCGTCGCCGTCCCTGTAAACGGAGCGGTCACCGTCATCGCCACATTCGATAGAACCGTAGCGATTGTTCTTGTTTCACTGCCCCATGAGGTGGTAACCGTGATAGTATCACCTGGTTTGAAAGTATTGAGAAATTGCGTTCCTCCCTGGCCCCCCCCGTAGTTCACGCCAGAAATGTCTGTTCCGGAAACACTCACATATCCGGTGCTTGTAGTTTTCTGGTTGACAACAAACAGTCCAGTGGGATATATAGTATTCCCCACTACAACGTTTCCATTACTTGTATTGTTGAGGAATATATTACCACTACCACTGCCACCACCGGAACCACCGGATGCGTAGTAACTGTTTGGGTTGATTGTTATGGTATAATTCCCTGTTGCATAAATATCGCCACGATATCCAGCTCCTTGGAACTGGATGCCTGTTAGGCCAGTATTATCGTTGGATTTGAGAAGTATTTCCTGATCCCCGTTTCCAACAACATTTAAAGACTGAGGCGACACCACGCTTCCACCGCCAGAGTTTATGACTGCTTTCCCGGTAACTTGTAACGGAGCGGTTGGACTCGTCGTCCCAATCCCGACATTGCCTGTTGCCTCATTGTAATACATATTTGCGCTTTTTGCTGTTCCGTCATCGGTGTACACAAACTGAAACGTTCCATCTGGTGCGGGTCCTTCGGGGCCCATTAGATTTCCCTCGTACAACCAACAATTTACGGGGTCGGTAACGCTATTTCGTGAGTAGTGTTTTCCGGCATCGGGATCGGTATTATCCCCTTCTACTAAATATCGGTCACCATCTACTGCAGTTGCAGGATCGGCACATGTCGGAAGAGTAGTACCAGAAAACCATGTGGCTCCATCGGCTCCATCGAGTCCCGGATTTCCCGCTTCTCCTTGTACAGAAACCTGTTCCCACTGCCCCGAGGTGTCGCAAAGCACAAGCGTTTCAGAATTAGAATCGTACCCAAATGCTCCTTCTATCGTACACGACGTGCCAACACTTGCACCTATCGCGCGAATTGGTTGGTTACTGTCAAACGGAACCGTAGGCGAAGTAACACCAACACCAATAAATCCGTTTTTGCTCACTACCGCAATAGGCGTTCCACTCGAATTGCGCCATTCTTGCAGGTTTCCCGTTTGACCTGCCGCACTATCAACAACAAGCGCAGGATTTGTTGCAGTGGAATTGATAATTTGCACGCCAATATCTTCTTCATCAGAAAATGCCGGCTCTACGCCCGAAGATTCTCGGTCGCCAAGAAGACGAATGGTTTGATCAGAATAAATGTCGAGCGCGCCCCCATATTTTGCCTGCACGCCACTGGCACTGTTATCGCTTCCAATACGATAGGCTTCTCCGGTACTAAAATCGGAAATGTTGATTCCAGCAGGGTCCACCGTGGTAGAATTATCTGAATCGATGCGAACTTCTGTAGAACCCGAACTCGCACTAATTTCTAATTGATCGGTTGGGCTTGCCACACCAATTCCAATAACACCATCGGTAATAATATTTCCGTCTGAATCTATATTTCCATCACTGTGAATATCTTTGGTGACTTGGAGTTTACCGCCAGAATATGTGGCAATAGCACCATCATCTTTGTCGTATAGACCTGCGGCTTTCGCCGCAATCCACGTATTTCCAAACAGTCCGTTCATTGCCGAAATTTGTGCCGAAAGTGCGGCCTCAAATGTACTCTGTCCACCCCAAGTGTCGGTATCGTCCGAACGAAATGCCCAATCAGGAAAAATACTTCCAAAAACGTCAAAAACCTTGTGAATATGGGGCTGACTTATGTCCGCAGGAGTATCAGCATGCGTTGAAAAAGGAGAAATTACTCCTTCTGTAACAATGAGACAGAAGCAGAGAACAAAGGAACTTATGCGTCGAAGCACCGTTAAACGGTACTGTTTTTTCGAGATTTTCATGTTGGTTTTTGGAAATTTCCTTCGTCTTATTGTACCAAAACACCCTTTCGCGGACAAGCTTTTTTTGTGAGAAAAACACTCAAAACCATCACCTCTCAAAAAACGATGTCATCCTTAGCTTGACTGAGGATCTCTGAAAAGCCATTTTAATGTTCAATTTTGAAGGTCAAAGTGATACGCCAAGCCTTGGTCGATATTGAAGCGCTTCCGCAAGGTGGGCAACAGTGATTTTTTCAGTTTCTGCCAAATCGGCAATGGTTCTCGCCAATTTAAGAATGCGATGAAAAGCACGACCAGAAAGCTGATATTGGCGCATTGCCTCTCGGAGAATGTTTTTTTCTTCTTCCCCAAGCACACAATATTTTTCCACCTCTTTCACTCCCATTTCCGAATTACACGTGATGTTCTTTTTGGAAAATCGCTCCTTTTGCCAGTTTCGCGCTATCTGTACCCGATTACGAATGGATTGGGAAGACTCTGATCCCTTTTCTTCTATGAGATGATCAAATTTTACAGGAGTAATATCGATATAGAGATCGATGCGATCAAGAAGTGGTCCTGAAATTCGCTTTTGATAACGACTAATATGCCCAGAAGAGCAGGAACATTCTTTTGTGCTCTCGGGAACATTGTAGTATCCGCAAGGACACGGATTCATTGCTGCCACCAACGTAAAATGTGCGGGGAAACACACACTTCCCTGCGCACGAGAAATGGTGATTTCACGGTCTTCAAGCGGTTGACGAAGCACTTCGAGTACTTGCGATGGAAATTCTGGAAGTTCATCGAGAAACAAAACTCCTCGATGTGCCAAAGAGATTTCTCCTGGTTTTATTTTACTTCCCCCTCCCACAATACTCACCGCACTTCCCGTATGGTGAACAACACGAAAAGGACGCTTTTTTGGAAGAGGATTTTTAGAGGGAAGAATGCCTGCTACAGAGTAAATGCGTGCCACTTCCAATGCTTCTTCTCGTTCCAAATGAGGAAGAATACCTCGAAATGCTCTCGCCATAAGCGTTTTTCCTGCACCAGGAGCACCATTCATGAGCACGTTATGCGCTCCTGCGGCGGCAATTTCAAGCGCTCGTTTTGCGTGTTCTTGTCCTCGAACAGAAGAAAAGTCAACAAGTGGTTCTTCTGCATCATTTTCTCCTCCATATTCCTCTTGCTCCGCAGGACGAATGGTTTCTTCATTAGGATTTTGCAAAAAATCAATCAATTCTCGAAAATGAGAAACTGGATACACACGAACATTTTCCACAAGAGATGCCTCTCGCACTGATTCCATTGGGACAAAAAGATTTTTTACTCCTAGTCGTTCCGCGCCCAAGGCAATAGGGAGAATTCCATTGATATGTCGCAAAGAGCCATCAAGCGCCAATTCACCCACAAATGCAGATTCCTCAAGAAAAGATGAAGATTCTATTTGTCCCGTCATAAGGACAATACCAAGAGCAATGGGAAGATCAAACGCCGGACCTGATTTGCGAATGTCTGCTGGAGCAAGTGAAGTGACAATGCGTTTCATGGGAAAAATGAGTCCCGAATTTTTAATGGCGCTCCGCACTCTTTCGCGCGATTCCTGCACGGCAGTATCCCCAAGCCCAACAATGGTAAAATTGGGAAGTCCTCCGTGAAGATCCACTTCAATCTCTACAGGGATTGCATCAACACCAAAAGGAGAAAATGTATGAATTTTTGCTGGCATAATAATACAAATAACACAAAAACAAGAGCTATTATGAATTTTTTTGGCTTTCTTTTCAAAAAGAAAAAGTATGAAAGAGAGAAAGCCAAAAAAATACTAAAAGGCAAAAATTAATGAGAGAACTTGACACAGAGAAAAATATCTTCGCCCTTCCCTATGCCAAAATAGGAATAAATATTTGTTATAGTTTTCCCAAAAAAAACGCTCGAAAAGATGAGAGAATAGTGATAAAAATCATAATCATAAAAAGAATATAAGCACTCAAAAAGAGGCTGAAAAGTTGACAGAGGAAAAAAACTTTGCGAGGATACCATACAGGTTTCTTCTGCCGAAAAAACCTCTCGTTTCTTCTTTGTTTTTGGCATTATGTCACCCATTTCTCCCCTGAAATCTTCTTCCTTCAACCTTGAAGAAATGATTGGTGAGCTCCTCTTGGTTCTCTCAGACAAAGAGAGAACGGTTATTACAAAGCGCTTTTCGCTCGATAGCGGTCCTCGGCAAACTCTCGAAAATATTGGAAAAACTTTTTCCGTAACACGAGAACGCATTCGTCAAATTGAATCAACTGCCCTTAAAAAATTACAACGAAATGCGGCAAACCCAAAAGTACGACGTGTGAGCCAATCTATTACCGAAGTACTCGCCGAGCATGGTGGACTTTGTACCGAAAAACAAATTATCAACAGTGTTCTTATGCGTCTTCATGGTCCAAAAACACAGCTCAATGGACACATTATTCACTTAGCACTCTCCATTACTCCGAATATAAAGCAATCCGAACTTCCAAAACAATTTCATCGATTCTGGTACGATGCTTCTTCTACCTCAATGAAGGAAATCAAGAAGATTTCAAAAACAGCCCATCAGATTATTTTAAAAAAAGGAGATATTATTCCGATTCACGAAGTAGTAGAAAAAACCATAAAATCGCTCAAAATTGATTCAAGCTTGTTGAGTCGTGTACAATCGGTTGTAACCGTTGACATGCGTTTTCGTTCCGCAGAAAAGGATATGTGGGGACTTCAGGAGTGGCGACACATTAATCCAAAAAGTATTCACGATAAGTCGCTTATTATCATGCGAAACACACGGAGACCGATGCACTTTATTGAAATTGCAAACGCTATTTCCGCGTTTGGATTTGACAATCGTCCTGTTACGGTTCAGGCAGTACACAACGATCTTATTCGGTATCCAGAATTCGTTTTGGTGGGGCGTGGTATGTATGCGCTTCGAGAATGGGGATACGATCCCGGAACAGTTGCAGATGTTATTGCCGCCATTTTGAAAGAGCAAGGACCTCTCACCAAAAAAGAAATTGTCCGAAAAGTACAAGAGCAAAGAGATATTCGAATTGGTACCATTTCTCTCAATCTCCAAAAAGAAAAAGCATTTACTCGTGTTGGACGAGCGGTTTACTCCTTTGATGAAAGTCAGTGGAACCCAAAAACATCCGGTCGAGGGAGGAAGAAAAAAGCTATTATTGAAGAACTCGACAAAAGAGGAAAGGAGCGAAAAAAAGGAGGAAAATAAGCTATAGAAATATTCGGTTAATTTCCCCAACGTCACAGTCTCCCGAAAGGGGCTGTGACGATTATCAACATTCTTTTAGAAGACATGTTTTATAGGGAAAATATTCCCCATTCATTTCTCCATTTTTTCCAGAAGTTTTGTATGCAAAAAACTATTGCGGAGCATATATGTTAAAACCATATAAATTTCCATTTCCCTTTTGGTATTTAATAGGTTTTTTCTGCAGAAGAAATTTCCTCTTCTATCACTTCAGAGTTTTCTTCTAAATCGGTAGGATCTTGTTCAAAAGAGGAATTATCTTGCCTTACGGCGTTATTATTTTTCCGAAAAATATTCGGTTGAAATTCAAATGTTTTTTTTCCAATAAGAAGTATAGAACCTTGTTTTGCCCCAGATTTTAGGAGTTCTTTTTCAATCCCCATTTTGCGAAAGACATCTCGAAGGCGAAGCACCCCCTCGGGGTTTGAAAAATCTGTCTGTACAGCAATTTGCTCAATACGTATTCCTGAAATACGAAATGCTTCTTCTTCCACAGCAACAGTAAAAGCTTTTGGATTTTTTTGAAGATGCGGCTGATAGAGAACCGTATCAGGAAGATTTTCAAATCGTTCTTCTTCTGGTTCTGCCGCACGTGAATCATCCACTGCTTTTTTTGCAATTTCCAAAAGCTCAGAAATGCCATGTCCACTTGCCGCAGAAATGGCAACAGCCTTGCCCGAAAAAACAGGCTTCATCTCTTGAAGAAATTCCAAAATCATTTCTTCATCATCTCCTAGGAGATCGGTTTTTGAAAGCACGAGAATCTCTGGTTTTTTACAAAGTTCTAGGTCATACCGACGGAGTTCTTCGCGAATAGTTTTATAGTTTTCCACCGGATTTTCCGCAGAAATATCAACGAGATGAAGAAGGACGCGGTTTCTACTTATATGTCGGAGGAATTGATGCCCAAGTCCCCTCCCCTCGCTTGCCCCCTCAATAAGCCCCGGAAGATCACAAAAAATAAGTGATCGTCCTCCCGAAAGACTCGCCACGCCAAGATTGGGAATGAGAGTTGTAAAGGGAAAATCACCTACTTTTGGTCTGGCATCGGTAATGCGAGAAATAAGCGTCGATTTTCCTGCACTTGGTAGTCCAATAATCCCCACATCTGCCACAAGTTTGAGTTCTAAATGGAGAGAACGTTCTTCACCGGGTTCTCCCAATTCGGCAAATCGAGGTGTCTGACGAACACTTGAAGTAAAGTGGGCATTTCCATATCCTCCGCGCCCACCTACTGCCACCACACATTCCGCATTTGGGTGATTAAGATCGGCAATAGGTTCTCCAGAATCCTCACAAATTTGGGTTCCTACAGGAACAAGAAGAACAAGGTCTTCTGCAGATCTTCCGTGTTTTTTTTGTGGTCCTCCTGGAACTCCTCTTTCAGCAGAAAAAAACTTCTTTGTTCGAAAATCCGTAAGGGTATCGGCATTAGCATCTGCTCGAAATACAACATCTCCTCCACGACCACCATCTCCACCATCGGGTCCGCCTTTTGGAATATACTTTTCCCTGCGAAAAGAGATGAGCCCATCTCCTCCTTTTCCGGCACGCACGGTGATGTTGGCTTCGTCACAAAACATAGTGGACGCACTATGACAGATTTTTTAAGAAATGAACATCTCGATTTTTTTCCTCTTTGCAATATGAAATTGTGGATCAGGTTTAGAATGAGGAAAGAAATAAGTGTCATGCCCCGGCAGACAAACTTGATCCAACATTTCCAATAGAACAGAAAAGACGAGGGAGTCCAAATCACGTTTGGAATGACAAGTAAAAAAGCTTCCAGCTTAAAGCACGGGATGAGGAAGAGTAAAAATCAGAAAAATCTTTCTTTTTTCTATTTGACAAAAAAAACAAAAACTACTTAAATACTCAACTTCAAAAAAAGTTCCTTTACATATCATTCTTGCTTGGCATACATCTGTGCCTCATGAAGACAGAAATAGCACAACGCCTGATTTTTCAGTGCTTTTGCTTTCGGTTTTCTGTTGGGGTGCAGATGGTGTCAATCAATTTTTTCATTTTTATTTTGGGAGATTATCCATGAAAACTCTATCTGTTGTTTTATTTTTTCTTTTTTTTTCAACCCCAACCGCTTTCGCTTGCCTAGGTGAGAGCGTGATTCTTACCCTGCCCAATGGGCAGATGGTTCAATTGGAAGGAAGAAGAGATACGGAAGTCCAAGGATTTAAAATTTTATTTTTAGGGAAATATAAAGGGATCATTGTTTCCCCTAAAGGGGAGACATGGGAAATTGGAATTCCCATCGTAAAAGGTTTGGGGAGTTGCGAAAGTTTTGCATCTCCCCCGAAGAAAATTGAAATAAATAAGATTGATTGACCCATTTGAGCGGCGTTCTACGCCGCTCTTTTTTGTGTCTACCAATCATGCCAAACTGTATTCAACATCTAAAAAGAATGAGAGATCTCGGATCAAAGCCCAGAACAGTAGGGAAAGAGAAGATTCATCATTTTCTGCTTATACCGCTCTGAAGAAAATTGTTTTGCTTGTTGTTGTGCTTGTTTCGAAAACTCCTCTCGCTTTTTTCTATCCTCAAACAGCAAACGAAGAGCGTTTACTGCCTTTTCCTCATCATCAACGGGGAAAAGAATCCCTGAAAACCCATCTACAACAACTTCAGGAACTCCTCCTACACGAGGAGCTACGACCGGAACCCCGTGCGCTTGTGCTTGCAACAACGCCAATCCGAAGGTTTCATATCGAGAAGTACTTAAAAAAAGATCGATTCCCGAAAAAAACGCAGAAAGTTCTTCTTCAGAAAGATTTCCTAAAAGAGCCACGTTATCGATTGATTGCTCAGTAATTTCACAAGAAAGTGATTCTCGAAGCTCGCCTTCTCCTGCAATGAGAAAAAGAATTTCAGGAAAAGAAGTGGCAATACGAAGAGCAGCAGAAAGATTTTTTTCCACAGAAAGTCGCCCCGCAATTCCAACGATAAATGATTGTTTCTGTACTTTTTTTCGAAGCAAAAACGATTCCCATGTTTCCACGGAAGGAGGAAGTGGAAGAAGTGGATTTTGAAGAACACGAATATTTTTTTCTGGCAGACCAAGCGCAAGAAGCTCTTTTTGTAACGCAAGAGAAGGAACAATAGTGAGCACTCGTTTTCCCCAAAATCGCCACAAAAAGAAGAATGGATTTTTTGAGAGCCATCTACCAAGTGGAGCGTGATGTGCCCAAAAAATACGATATCCAAAAAAGAGAAAAAAGGGCGTAAGAAAAACTTTTTCCACAAGCGTAAGCATGAGAACAGTTCGAAATCCTCGAGAACGGAAAAGAAGAATTCGAAAAAAAGAAATGAAAAAAAATGGAATCCCCAAGAAAAGAAAAAGGAAGAGTGACTGGCGAGAAGTAATATCTCGAAAAAAGGATGCTGTCGTGAAAATTCTTTGTTTTTGAAAAGCAGAAAGTAAAAAGGGGCAGCTCGACCAAAGAGCAATGCGAATATCTTGTTTTTGAAATGATTTTGCCAAAAAAAGGTGAAGTTCTTCTTCCCCTCCCCATCCCGATTCAAGCGGAAAACGGGTTATAAGAAGTCCCGATGAAGGCGTAGTTTTGGGAGGCATGGTATCAAGGAGAGGATACTACAAAAATGACACCGCTCCCAAGGAGAGAACGGTGCCACAATAATACTACTCTCCTAAAAAAACTATTCGTGTGTCCAAATCTCAATTGTCTCAATGGTAACATCTTGAAGAGGTTTACTCCCTTGTCCCACTGGTACTTTTGCAATGGCATTCAGAACATCCATTCCTTCAACAACCTGACCAAAAACATCATGTTTGCTGGTGAGTGGTTCCTTATTAAAATCGAGATAGGTGTTGTCAACCTCATTAATGAAGAACTGAGATCCATTTGTATTTGGTCCAGAATTTGCCATGGCAATGGAACCTTTTATATTACTGAGCTTATCACTAAATTCATCATCAAACGTTCCTCCCCAGATACTTTCTCCACCGGTTCCATTTCCACGAGGATCTCCCCCTTGAATCATAAAGTTATCAATAACACGATGGAATATGAGTCCATCGTAATATCCATTTTTTGCATGAGTGGTAAAATTCTCCACAGTTTTCGGAACAATATCTGGGAATAACCGAATAACAATATCACCCATGCTCGTTTTAATAGTCGCCATGGTATCACCTGCAACCGGATCGGCTGTTTGAGAAAATGGCTTTTGATCGGTGTTTTCCGTGGTGGAAGGAGTGTTATCCGAAGTATCTTGGTTCATGGGCGGAGTACAAGCAGAAAGAAAAAGGAGAGATAACGGAAGCATCATCAGAAATCTCATATTTTAAAAAAAGAAAACTGGTGGTACTATCCCACAGAAAAAAAAAGTGTGCAATATAAGTTCTTAAAAATTGCCTTTTTCTCCTTTCTGTAGCAATAAGATTGGAATCAACTATCAAGTCATAAAAAGGGATCCTACTGATACATGAGATTCATCATTCGAATAGCAGTGGTTGCAAAACCACTTCCCAAGGAAAGGCGATTTTGTATTTGCTCTTTCGTATCGCACGTAAGCACTCCAAAGACAACGGGGATTTTTCCTAAAACATTGAGCTGCTGAATACCACAAGCAGCTTCTCGAGCAACAACATCAAAGTGGATAGTCTCTCCGCGAAGCAAAATTCCAAGCGCAATAATGGCGTCATGCTTTCCATCAGAGAGAAGACGAGCGCAAGAAAAAGGAAGTTCGAAACTCCCTGGAACGCGCACTACAGATATGGTGTCTTCCGTTATTCCATTATCAAGGAGTCCCTCCAGCGTGTTTTTGAGGAGTACATCGGAATATTCTTTGTTAAACTCTGCAGAAACAATCGCAACACGATAATTCCTGAGTGCCGTTTCTGAAGAAGCTCTCCAATCGCTCATCCTTCTGAAAGCAAATGTTCTTTTCCTACAAGGGAGGAAAGAGAGGAAAAAATATTTTCAAAAAATACTTTTCCAAATGCAGAGAAATAATCAAGTGGCATATTTTGCTGCCCATTTTTCTCTAAAAACTCTCGAAGTATCAGTGCAAAAATCTGAACAAGTTCTGGAACTGGTGATGCATCTGGAAGTATTGCCGTGCGCAGTATTCGCCTTGGTTCTTTTCGCGCAATGCCGGCAATGGCATTTGTCCAAAAATCAATTTCTTTTTTCTCTTTTGGAGAGAAGATATGTTCTTTTTCTGAAGAGGGCGCAGAAAGAGCATGCATCTCTTCGGCATTTAATTTTTGCCCAATAGCTTCCGCCGCAGGAGGAAAAATGAGCGCTAAAATGGAAAGAATAAGATCACTCGGAATATTCCGCGCGGAAAGTCGTGCAATAAGAAGGAAGAAAGGAGTTCGTCCTTTCTGATGAAGAAACTGAGTAATAATATGTGCCAGAGAGGTGTCGTGTGCTCTTTTTTGGGATTCTTCTTTTCGAATCTGAGCAATGGCGGCTTGTGTCTGATGATAGCGTTCAGAAAACTGTTCCATCGACTCCCCCGATTGTTCGGGAGCCGACTGTGCGCCAAGTGACTCAAAACCAAAACCCTCTTCTGCCATACTCATTACAAATCTCGCCTATTATGCCATAGAAGACAAAAGAAGGGCAATTTTCAAACACTCTGAAAAGGAGAGTATTATATCTTCATGTTGTCGGGAAGAACACATCCCGTTTGTTTCGCAAGATCAGAAAGAGGCTGTGTTCCGCTCAAAACAGCACCATTCTTGAATTTCCATGTTGGGTATCCGGTAATCCCTTCTTTTTGACAAGTACTTCGATTGGCATCGCAATCAATATAGGGAACGTTTCCAAGCGCATCTCCAAACATCGCTTTCTGTTTTTTACAGTGAGGACACCACTCTGTTCCGTAGAATACTGCACCAGAATCTGTAAGACATGTTGCAAATTCGGCAAGTGGTCCAGTTCCATTTTTGTGGGAAGCAAGAGTATCGGTAGCAGATGAAGTTTCGGGAGCCTCTACTGAAGGCACACAAGCAGAAAGAAGAAAACCAAGACAGAGAAGAGAAAGAACGTGTCGCATAATCTAAAAAAAACTGTTCTTATTGTTTGGAGAATAGAAATAAAATGCAAGAAAAAAAGAAAAATAGGGAAAAATTTCTTGCATTTTATTCCGAAAAAAAGTAAGATAACCTGAAATGGTTGACCCTCAAAACGGAATAGGCGGCGCATCTGGACTACAGACACCTCTGGGAGGAGCTATTGTGCCAAAAGAAGTTCAAGATAAGTTCCCCGATCTTGTTCCACAAATTTTGGCGAGTCCATCCATGGATAATGAAGAAAAAAAATATTGGTTCTCAGTTCTTCCTATTATGACAGAAGATCAAATAAAAGAGCTTCGCGATATTCTCAAAACTGAACAGAATCGAATTTCTGCGCTACAAGAAGATGTGAAAACTATCGACATAGAAGAGGTGGAAAAAAATAGACGACAAAACCAAGAAGAACGAAAAAGTACAGAACAAGAAGAACACAGAAACGACGAAAAAAAAGCAGAAGATCTCCTTAGGTCCCTGAATGATATTGACTAAAAAATATCTCGTACTATTTTTTCTGAGAAGCACTCACGGAAAATACTATTTTTCCTTTTTCTCCTGCTGGTTCATTATTGATCCATATTTCAACAGCATACTGACCTGGCTTTGAAAAAGAGAGATTTTGAAATTCGTGAATAATGCCAACATTTCCGGTTTTCTGACACGAAATCTTCCCCGATATTTTTGCCAACTCTTCATTATTCTTTTCATGAACAACCCGAACAAGAAGGGGGTATTCTCCTTTTTCGAGAGTAACGTTCATCACAAGAGAAATCTTTGGGTGACACGCAGGAAAAACAGCGGAAGAAATATTCTCAAAAATACCAATAATATTTAGCTTTCCTTCTTGAGAAAGAAAAGCGAGATCACAAAGATGCACAAAATTTATAATTGCCTTGCTCACAGAAAAAGAGAGAAAAATATTTTCTCAATTTTTATTTTAATGACGAAGGCCAAGTTTTTGAATAAGCTCTTCGTACAAGTCTTTTGAACGATCTTTTAAATATTTCAGAAGCTTTCGTCGTTTCCCAACGGAACTCATAAGCCCACGACGCCCATGATCATCTTTTGGGTGAGTGCGCAAATGGTCGGTAAGGTGATTAATTTTTTCGGTAAGAAGTGCAACTTGTACCGAAATAGAACCAGTATCTTTTTGATGGCGAGAGTGTGCTGAAATAACTTCTTTTTTTTCTATCCGCCCCGAAGGGGCTTTTACTTCCTCCACTTTCTCTTTTTTTCGAGAGGTCTTTTTCTCTTTGGGAGAATCCTTTTTTAAAGAAGTTTTTATCTCCTTTGTTGTTGATGGAACAGCTGATTCTTGCTCATCAGTTTTTTGATTTTCGTCAGTCATAAAAAGGGGGTAATATCGAAAGCCTCAGTCAAAATATTTCTAAAGAAACCGAAGCAACGTGTTCCCATTGTTTCAAAAAACTCCTTCGAAACGCAAGAAAATAAATTTTTATTTCCGAAAGAATACTGTTTTTTATGTCTCCCCCTTGTGAGCTTTTGGATTTTCTGTTGCGAAAAAAAAGAGAAAAAGAGTACAAGAAAAGCGCTTTCCTTTTCTAAAACTTTCTTATGATTTCTGACCATATTTTTCGCGCGTACGACATTCGAGGAATTGTTGGAGAAGATTTTGATGCTAATGGTGCCTACAGTGTGGGAAAAGCCTATGCGACGTATCTTATTCGTCATGATGGCATTGCGAAACCTTCTATCTGTGTTGGACGAGACGGACGCTTAAGCGGAAGGGAAATACAAAAGGCTTTTATTGAAGGGGTGCTCTCTACAGGAGCAGATGTTACGGATATTGAAGAATCTACTTCTCCGCTCCTTTTTTTCTCCATCTGCCACGGAAAATTTGATGGAGGTGTCAATATTACAGCAAGTCATAATCCCCGAGATTATAATGGATTCAAACTTCAACGACAGCATGCACATGCCATTTGTGGAGATGAAATTCTTGCCATTCGTGATCTTTGCCATTCAGATAATCAGGAAGAAGGTTCTGGAAATCTCAAAAAGGACTCCTTTCAAGATGCCTACTTTGAGAAAATCACATCACTCGTATCTATCACAGGGAATCCAAAGATTGTTTTTGATGCAGGAAATGGCATTACAGGAAAATTTGCCCCAGATCTTTTTACGTCGCTTGGTGTTAATGTAAGACCGCTCTATTGTGAAGTGGATGGAAATTTTCCTCATCACGATGCCGATCCCGAAGTAGAAGAGAATTTAAGTGACTTAAAACGAGCCGTAAAAGAAGAAGGTGCAGATCTTGGTGTTGCGTTTGATGGCGATGGCGATCGCGTTGGTTTTGTCGATGCCGAGGGGAATCATTATTCTGCCGATTTAATCCTCCTCCTCCTTTCTCGTGATCTTCTTCAGCGTCACCCAAAAGCAAAGATAGTCATTGATCTCAAGGCAACTCAAGTGCTCTTTGAAGAAATTCGGCGTTTAGGCGGTGAGGGTATCATGGTAAAAACAGGACATTCATTTGTTGAAGAAAAAATGCGAGAAACCCATGCGCTTCTCGGAGGTGAAGTTTCGGGACATCTCTTTTTTGGGGAAAATTATTATGGATTTGATGACGCGTTTCTCGCCGCGGCAAAGGTAATTGAGATTCTTCAGAAATCAGGAAAATCACTCGCCGAACATTTCCAAGGACTTCCAAAAGTATTTAATACGCCCGAAATCAAGGTAGAGTGTCCGGAAGAGAAAAAATTTCTTGTTGTTCAAAAATTAGTAGATTTTTTCCTCAAAACATACGGACCAGAAAAATGTCTCACTATAGACGGTATTCGAATCGACTTTGGGGACGGCGCATGGGGAATTGTAAGAGCAAGCAATACTTCTCCAAAAATCACACTCCGCTTTGAAGCACGTACACCAGAAAAAAGAGAAGAAATCAGAAACATTGTCGAAGGCAAATTGCATCAGGAATTAAAGGAGGATCTTCTTCTTAGAAATTTCTAAAAAGTTTTTCGCGATAGAACTTGGAAAGCTCACCACAAAGACACCTCGTACTTCCGCACGAGGTGTCTTGTCGTATCCACTTTTTTACCAAAAGAATTATTTTAGTTCTATTGTGGCACCAACTTCTTCTAGCTTCTTCTTGAGCTCTTCTGCTTCTGGCTTTTTCACTCCTTCTTTTACTGCTTTTCCACCAGCATCAACGAGATCTTTTGCCTCTTTAAGACCAAGACCAGTGATTTCTCGTACCACCTTAATAACGGAAATCTTTTGACCACCGGCACTTGCCAAGATAACATCAAAAGTATCCTTTTCCACAGCGGTACCTTCTCCTCCACCAGCAGCAGGGGCCGCAACGGCAACAGGAGCGGCGGCGGAAACTCCAAATTTTTCTTCCATTGCTTTTACAAGGTCGGCAAGCTCAAGAACGGAAAGCTTCTCCACAGCATCAAGTATTTTTTGTGCGGCATCGGAGAGCTGAATAGTTTTTTCATCTGACATGATGAGGAAAAAAGAGAAAAAATTATGCGTTTTCTGAAGACTTTTGTTTCTCGTAAGCATCCACGACACGGACGAACCCAGAGATAAGCTGATTTCCCACTCCTACAAATCCACTGAGAGGAGCCATAAAAGAACCAAGAAGCTGTGCGAGCAATTCTTCTCGACTTGGTGTTTTTGAAATCCTTATGGTGTCCTCTTTTCCAATGACGCTTCCTTCAAAAATTGCTCCTGTGAGCTCTATTTTCTTAGTTTTCTTTGCGACATCAGCGATTGTTTTCACAGCACTTACCTCGTCCATTTCTGAAAAAGCAACACCAACAGCACCCTCAAGAGCTTCATCGGAAATTTCCAGAGAAAATACTTCTTGAATAGCTTTCTTGATGAGAGTCTTCTTTGCCATTCGAAAAGAGTTTCCCGAATCGCGAAGTTTTCGTCGAAGGTCTTGAGAATCGCGAACACCCATCCCAAGGTTTTTCGCAAAATAAATAGCTCGCGCAGACTTCATAGCTTCTATGAGCTGTGCAAGGGATTCTTCCTTTTGTTGTCGAGAAACAGGCATAAAAATACCGGAAAGAAAAGGAGTCTGCCTCAGGCGTCCCCTTTTTTGCTCTTTCTGAAGTAATTCAAAGCTTTGGGAATGCGCCTCTCGCTGGTCTTCTCTTTCTATAAGGAAAGTGCCAACGGTCTCTGGCAGAAATGGTCGGAGGCAATTCTACAAATGAGCATCCTTTTTGTCAAATAAAATCATTTTCTCTCGTTGACCATGAGTTTGCACAATAAAAAAGAAAGAGGTATAATGAAGAGAAATAACAAATATTTTCATGAAAACAAAATTCCTTTTTTCCATCTTTTTGGCATTCGCCCTTCTTTCTACCGTTTTTTTAGACGGCGTAAGACAGGGTGCGCTTGCTGTTGTTGATTGGCCAGATGCCCCCAGTGGATATGCTTCTTGGGGAAAAATTGGGGATATTCTTTTTCCCGATCTTGGAAATCAGCGACTCGGAATAGGAACAGGAACCCCTCTCGGACGCTTTCATGTTGTAGGAGGAGGAAAACGTGTCACCATGACAGCAGATAGCATCAATGGAGACGGAACAAATAATTGTAGTGCCGGTCAAGAAAAAGTATTCCTCGACGCCACGGGAATCTCTATTGGAGATACTATTGAAGGAAACACTATTATGAGTGTTGGAGGAGGGTATGTTTGTACAAATCAAAATTCGGTAAGTTGGAAGAATGGAGAAGAAAAATGGTGGAAGAAAAATGGAACTGATGTTCTTATTTCAGATACTGGTCGAGTAGGAATTGGAACAGTAAGTCCACAAAATCGATTGGATGTTGAAGGAGGAGCCGTTATTGGAACAAACTATTCAGGAACAGAAACCGCACCAGCAAATGGGCTTTTAGTGCAAGGCAACGTAGGAATTGGGACTGCTTCTCCCACAGAAAAATTAGTGGTCGATGGAAATGTTCGAATCACCAATGGTTCGGATATTTGTATTGAAGGAGGAAATTGTCTCTCAAGCGTAGAAGGAGTTAGCGATAATGACTGGACCGTAGTGGGCGGAGGAACGCAGACAGATTCTTGCCATGCGTATCAAACATACTCCTCACCCTATTGTACCCTTACTGCAACGAATATCGGAGGAGGAAACTACAGGCTGAATTATACTATTGATTTTCAAAATTCCGGATGGTGGAGTCGTGCTGATGCGACCTACGGCAAAATTTATCCAGATGATATCCGTATCGACAAAACAGCCGCTCAACAGAGTGGATCAGTAGTGGTTACCCCTTCTCAGAGAGAAATTTATTGGTTCCGTTTTCCAGGAGGGACAGTTGCAAGTCCGTCACCCGATCCTATCATTTGTTCTATTCCTGCTCCCATTGGTGGATCGGCTTCCGCACCAGGAATCTGCGGATCTGCCCATGAAAGCACATTCTCCTCAACACCAACAGCAAACCTCTGTAGCTCTGGAACGGCTACTGCAATTACAACCGGTGCGTATACTGACGCATCATATTATTGGCAGTGTGCTGAGCAACAAACAGAAACTATGTACAGCGGAGTCTCGGGAAACGTAGGAATTGGAACTGCTTCTCCCAATGCCAAACTCCATGTTAAAACTGATACTGGAACAAATGCTGAAATAGATATTCAAAGTGGGGAATTGACTCACTGGGGAATGTATCAAGACGAAAACACTTCCGATTTGCAATTTTGGAATACAGATAATCGTGTCACTTTTACCAATGATGGAAAAGTAGGAATTGGAACCACTTCTCCTACACAAGCACTTGATGTGAATGGGAGAATAAAAGGAACAGAACTTTGTATTGCTGGCGCTTGCCGATCTTCTTGGCCAAGCGGAGCAAGCTGGGGAAGTATTACGGGAAGCCTTTCGAGTCAGAGTGATCTAAATACTGCTCTGAATCAAAGACTCTCTCTTTCAGGAGGAACAATGACAGGACAACTTCTTCTTTCGGGAAATCCGACAAGTGCGTTGGGGGCTGCAACAAAACAGTATGTTGATGGAGCTGTTTCAGCCGTTTCTCTCAAAGAAATTCATGATGCTGATAACAACACCAAAGTACAGGTAGAAGAAAGTACCAATGAGAATAAGATTCGTTTCGACACCAATGGAACCGAACGGATGATTATTGATAATAGCGGAAATGTAGGAATTGGAACCACAAGCCCACTGGGAAAACTCCATATTTATAACCCCGCCAATACTGGCGCAGAACTTATTCTCGAGACTATTTCTAGTGCACAAGCTGCTGCTATTCGATTTTATGCAGATGGAATCTATTCGGGAAACATTGGTTATCTTCCCGGGCTAGATGGAATGGGAATAGGAGGAGGAAATGAACAAGCCTCCAGTATTTTTGTCCAACGAAATACACAAGATGTCGGTATTGGAACCACAAGCCCACTGGGAAAACTCCATATTTATAACCCCGTCAATACTGGCGCAGAACTTATTGTTGATAGCATTTCAACAGGAATTACGGCGATTCAACTGTATTCAGGAGGAGTTTCAAAGGGATCTATTTCCTACAACCCTGCAGTTGGAGCTAATACCATATCACTCGGAAGTGATACGAATGGTAATGTGATCAATATTCTTCGTACTAATAATTATGTCGGTATTGGAACAATTTCACCCGCCTATCAACTTGATGTCAATGGGTATATCCGTGGAACGAATGTTGCTCCATCTGATATTCGTCTCAAAAAAGATATTGTGACATTGAGTGATTCTCTCTCAAAAATATTGCATCTTCGTGGAGTCTCTTACTTTTGGAAAGATTCAGAAAAAGGAGAAGAAAAACAAATTGGAGTGATTGCGCAAGAAGTAGAAAAAGAATTTCCTGAACTCGTTTTAGAAGATAATGAGGGAATGAAGTCGGTCAATTACTCTGCTCTTGTTGCTCCGCTTATTGAAGCAGTAAAGGAACAGCAGAAGGAGATTGAAGCGCAAAAAGAAAATATTGATGCTCAAGAGCAAGAAATAGAGATGCTTTCTTCAGAAATACAAGAAATAAGAAGCCTACTTCAAACCTCCTCAAACCAATAAGTTTTTTCTATAAACACAACATCTGTAGTGACATGAAAAACCTGTCACTACAGATGTAAAAATTACTATACAAGTGCCAACACTTCTTTTTCCACTTTTCTTACTAGTGCCACAAATTGCTCGTCTTCTCCGTTTGGAATATCTTTTGCACTCGCGATTTCTTGCAATATTGGATTTCCAGAGAGAATTTTGAAATCAAAATCGGGGTGTGCAATAACTTTTACTCCCGCATGGTATAGTGTCACGATTGTCTTCAAAATACCATACTGCTTTTTTGGAGTCGTGTATGCATCTTCTGGATCAAACGCATTTTGAAAAAGAAAGTCCTCACGAATTGATTTCGCCACAAGGAGAACAAGTTTCTCCCGATTGCTCAAAGACTCCATTCCAACAAGTTTTACAATCTCCTCAAGTTTTGCCTCTTCTTGAAGCAAATCAAGTGCCTGAGAACGAACTTGTGGGTAATCTTCTGCAACATTCTTTTTCCAGTAATCGAGAACATTATCAACATAAAGGGAGTAGCTGGTAAGCCAGTTGATCGCCGGAAAATGACGTTTGTAGGCAAGAGAAGCATCAAGTCCCCAGAAACATTTTGTTACACGAAGAGTGTTTTGCGTCACTGGTTCCGACAAGTCCCCTCCTGGAGGAGAAACTGCTCCAACCACTGTCAGTGCGCCGCGTCGTTCATCTTTACCAGAGCAGATTACTGCTCCCGCACGCTCGTAAAAACTTGCTGTTCGAGAAGCAAGGTAGGCAGGGTATCCTTCTTCACCTGGCATTTCTTCGAGACGACCGGAGATTTCACGCATTGCCTCTGCCCATCGACTCGTGGAGTCTGCCATGAGCGCCACAGAATAGCCCATGTCTCGATAATATTCCGCAATAGTAATTCCCGTGTAAACCGAAGCTTCACGCGCCGCTACTGGCATGTTTGAAGTATTCGCAATCATAATGGTTCGTCTCATAAGTGGCTCTCCAGAGTTTGGATCTATAAGATGTGGGAACTCATTAAGCACTTCCGTCATCTCATTTCCACGCTCTCCACACCCAATGTACACAATAACTTGAGCATCACAATATTTCGCAAGCCCCTGTTGCGTCACCGTTTTTCCAGAACCGAATGGTCCAGGGATACATCCTGCTCCCCCTTTTACAAGCGGAAACATAGTATCAATTGATCGTCCACCACTCACAAGCGGCTCATCGGGAACTCGCTTTTTTGCGTATGGACGAGGCCGACGAATTGGCCAACGCTGAAGCATACACACTTCTTTCTCCCCATTTTCAGTTTCGATAACCGCAACAACCTCTTCCACTGTTTTTTCACCACCATTGATACTTTTGAGTGTCCCAGAAACACCAGAAGGAACCATTACCTTATGCTCAATAAGTGAGGTCTCTTGTACGGTTCCCAAAATATCTCCAGACGAAAGAGAAGCACCTATTTTTGCGACAGGATGAAAACTCCATTTTTTTGTACGAGAAATACCAGGAACTTCAATTCCTCGAGCGATAAACGCAGAACCAGATTTTTTTTCGATAAGCTCAAGCGGACGCTGGACTCCATCATAAATAGATTCCAGAAGACCTGGGCCAAGTTCTGCAGAAAGCGTTTGACCAGTAAGAATTACTGGACCACCAGGAGCAATACCAGATGTATCTTCATAAACCTGTATCGAAGCGCGATCTCCGTGAAGCTCAATAATTTCCCCCACCAAGTTCTCTTCTGAAACTCGTACCACCTCATACATTTTGGCTCCCACAAGCCCCTCTGCTACCACCAACGGACCCGAAATTTTTGCAATAACACCTTTTGCTTGCGCGTTCATAAGAGAAAAAAAGGAAAAAGGAAAGGAGAATCAAAAACTATTTGCCTCCAAAAATGTCACTCCCCACCGCTTGTTCGACAATGCGACGAATTTTTTCATTTCCAAAACCCGTGCTTCCCTGGCTCCCAGGAAGAGAAATGAGAGAAGGAAGACCTCCTGCGGAAAGTTTTCGGTAAGTTTCTTCGGGAATTTCTCGAAAAATCTCCTCGAGAATAAAAACAACTGCATATCTTCTTGGTGCATCGGAACTTTCAAGAGCATTCTTTATCTGAAAAAGTACCTCAACCGCTTCTTGATGGTCTTTTACAGGAAAAGCATCCACTCCAAGCGCAGAAAATCCTTTCGTCTCTTCGTGTGACCCCACAATAGCAATGCCAAAGCTCATTTATCGTGGTAAAAAAGGAAGAAAGTGGGCAATTGCTTTTCGAACATCAGTCGTTGATTGTTTATTGCGCTTTCCCACAAGAATAGTTCGAATAATTTCTGCGTTTCTTAATTTCGTAAGAAAGAAGAGAACGACTGTGTCACACGAAAGTGGAGAAAGGCGAGATGACCAAAAAAGTGACTGAAGCAAAGAGAGTTCGGCGGTCGCTTCAAAAAGAGAGAGGTCTCTTCCAGATTCCTTGAGCGAAACCCCCTCATTAAAGAGAGATGTTGCAGAAGAAGAATAAAGATGCTTCAACGCTTCTTCACGAGAAAAAAAACGAAATCCCTTCTCTTCCTGAGGAAGAAGAAACGAATATCTTTCTTGAGAAGGATTTCTCAAAACTTTTTTTGCATTCTCCCAGTCGATCTGTTTTTGAAAAAAATCAGAGAGGATTTTGCTTTTTGTCGCGCAAACCGCTCGAAACATTTGCCGAAAAACAGCAGCATCTAAAAGAGAAAGAATCTCTTCTCGATCTTGTGAATCATCTCTTAGAAGAAGATATGACTCCTGAAGAGCTTTTTTGAGAAATACGGCTTCTTTTGGAGTATTCTCCTCCTCTCCTGCAAGGATTCGGAATGAGAGTTTTCTTTCAAAAAAACCAAGAGGAGAAAGCGACTCTCGAAAATCATCATACGATTTCCCTTTTTGAAAAGAGAGTAGTGTACACTTTGCGTTCTGGAGATCAAATGGGAGGAAAAGGAATTGTGCCAAACTTTTGGGAATATCACTCTCGCAAAGGGATTGTCGTATTTCGTAAAGACCAATATCAATAACACGTTCAAAATCATCGGCATTCGGAGCATCTGCCACCACACCAGACCAAGAAATATCGTTTAAGACACGAAATGCTTCTGAAAAAGTTTCCGCAGAAACCATCCGTTCCGTATCTGAAGCAGTAAGAAGACGATCAGAGAGGGCAGAAATGCGAGCCGTCAAAAAAACAAGAGAAGAAGACATGTTTAAAACTACGCAAAGAGAAACGAAGAAAGCTCTTTCTCTGTTTTCCGAAAGAGATCTTCAAGTGCCTGTTCAAAACGAAAGTCAATTTCCATTGACTCTGAAACGAATATAAATCCTGCTATTCCAGAAACCGATTTTCCAAGCGGAAGAGCAATTTTCTCCTTCTCGAGAAGTCCCTCCAACAGTTTGGCATCGGATGCCACCGGATGAAGCGTTCCCTTCTGATCTCCAATTTGTCGGAGCATCTGAAGAAAAATAGCTTCTTTTTCTTTTTGAGAAAGATGACTCACCTCTTCTTGTGCCTTTTTCAAAACGCCCTGAAGTATTTCATGTTTGAGGGAAAGGGTTTTATGGTAATATTCCTGACGAGAAAGATGATCAATTTTTTGGTGGAGTTCTGCTATTTTTCGATTCCCCTTTTCCCAAGAAGAGGCAGATTCCTCTGCAATTTCTTTATCTAATTGTTCCTGAAGTTGCTTTATAGCACCATCTGCTTCTTTTTGAAGAAGAAGAGATTGTTCCTGAGCATCGGAAAGAATTTTATTGAGAATATCGGCGAGAGCCATAGGAAGGAAAAAATGCTGATGAATGCCTCGGAATCTTCCGAAGCATCACAACAACAATTTTTAGAGAGATCCTCGAATGCTATCGAGAAGCAAAAATGTCACAAGAAGACCAAAGATAGCGACACTTTCTACGATAGCAGCAAAAATAATAGCCTTTCCAAGTCCATCAGGATTTTTGGCGACAATCTGTGTACCTGCGGCGGCAACTTTCCCCTGAAAAATTCCAGAAAAAAGCCCTGCAAACGCCAAAGGAAGACATGCTTGAAAAATCTGTGCTCCTTGAGAAGAGGTAAGCTCGGAAACGCTAAAAAATATCGTGACCAAAAAAGCTCCTACAAGCCCGTAAATTGCCTGAGAACCAGGAAGCACTTCAAGCACCAAGAGTTTAGGCGAAAGCTCTGGTTTCTCAGAAGTAATTCCACATGCCGCTTGACCGGCATACCCACAACCAATTGCAGAACCAATTCCCCCAAGCGTCGCCGCAAGAGAAGCTCCAAAGATAGCGAGTGCGGAACCAGAGGTGAAAATAAGCGTTTCCATAGAAAGGAAAAAGAAAAAGAAAAAGAAAGCTAACGTTGAGAATCAAAAAGGTAAACACACTTCCGTGAAAGTGGCTGGAATGTTTTCCCTCCTCCTTCTAGAAACTTTCCAAAAAACTCCACAAACTGTAAACGAGCAGAGTGAACGAATGCTCCCAGAATATTGAGTGCCATATTGAGTGTGTGACCAAAAAGGAGAATTAGCAATGCCACTGGAATTCCAATAGCAAGGGGCATCATTCCCCCCAAGGTAAGCGCAATAGAATTAAAAGCGAGCGCGATAATTCCTGTTGCGAGCCCAAGAGCAAAGAGTCGTGAATAGGAAAGAATGTTTGAAAGCCAAGAAAGCATTTCATTAATAAAATCTAATACTCCAATCCTCCAAACGAGGAAGAGAGAAAGGACTCCAATAATACCAGGGGTAACACTCCGAAAAGAGGGAAACGCGGACAAGAGAGCACAGATAACGATGAGTCCCAAAGAGCCACTCGCAAAAAGAGCATCTCCTTTTTTTCCATTTTTCCAGCGATTCACTCCAGAGAGTATTACCCCTAAAAAGAGATGGAGAATACCAAGCCCATACGCAAATGCCATGACAAAAGGAATCATATCATCAACGGGATTAAAGATCTGTCCATAAAAATATTTTGTTTCTGGATTTACAAACCATGGAAGCTGCTCGTATGTCATTCCAAAATACCCCCCAAAAATAACTCCCAAAATAATAGTAGAAATGCTTGCAAAAATAAGAAGTCTCACCATATCTCTCGTAGATCTATCGAGTGGTAAGAGGAAAAATGCACTCAAAAGACTAATGAGCATAAGCGCCCCATAGCCAGCATCGGTAAGGCAAAATCCAAAAAAGATAACAAAGAAAGGTGCTAAATACGGAGTGGGATCAAGTTCAGAGTAGGCGGGTGCTCCAAAAAGGGAAACAATACTCTCAAACGGACGTATAAAGTTTTTATTCTGAAGTTCTGTTGGGGGAGAATCTCCATCTTCCTTTCCAATTTTGAGGAGATCGGCAGAAGGTTCGGACCGAAGAATACTTTGACGAACAGATTCAAACTTTTTTTCGGGAATCCAGCCAAAAAGTACGACACTTTCTTTTGTGCAATATGCTTTATTCAGAACATCTTTCTGCTCTTTTTCCCATGAAAGCGCATCATACGCCAATTTTATTTCAGAAAGTTCTTCCGCGAGGAGCTCTTTTTCTCTTTTGGCAGATACTAATTTTTCCGAAAGTTCTTCCGTCATTGCTTTCATTTTTTCAAACTCTTCTCGAACAGTCTGTATAATTTCTCCAAAATCCATGTCCTCAAAACGGTATTCTCGAAGGACTTCTTCGTACGTTTCAGAAACACTCTTGTGGAAGAAAAATACAAAAGAAACTCGCTTAGGAGAAGTGGAAACTCTCTGAACAAAGCAGAGAGGCTCTTTCGAAATTTTTTCTTCAAAGTCATCAGCATCTTTTGCATCGACATTCCCAATTCGAATTCCTGTCGAGGCGATACGCTCTGAGAGATGAAGAGGAAGGTCGAAATCTCCCCATCCCGAGAAGGCTTTTTCTCGTTCTGCAATTCGCAAAAGATCTGCTTTTGCTTTATTTTCTCGCTCCTCCAGAGTGACACATTTTTGAATAAGCTCAGAAAAATCGCGACTCCCACATTCAAGGGTTACCTGCTCATTAGACTCTACTTTTTCTCCCAAAAATTTCTCTCGAAATCGCGTTGGTTTTTTTGCAAAAGGAGTAAGGTAACGAATAACAAAACGAAGATTCGCTAATTTCGATTCAATTCCAGAAAACACTTCTTCTGGATACGAAAGGGAGGACTTTTCGAAATCTATAGGAAGGGATACATCAAAAATCCCATGCTCCTGAAGACGCGCTAACACAGGAGGGAGGCTCTTTTTATGAACAACAAGTGCCGCTCTTTGCATACGAACGACTGCCATGTTTATTTTTTGAGAAAAAGATGGAGAAAACTTTTAACAAGCTTGGAAGCAGCCTCTGAATGGCGAGATTCAAAAGCAGAGCGCATTTTTGAAAGCATTTCGCCATTTTCAATAGATTTCTTTCGGAAGTTTTCTTGCGCTTTTGTTTTCTCCTCTTGAAGTTTTTGTGAAATCTCCTCCTTTGTCTTCTTGCGAGATTCTTCTCGGATACCATCCGCCTTCTCCTTCTCTTTTTCTATTCTCGCATCAGCCTTCATTTTTTCCTCCCGAAGAAGACTTTCGGCTTGTTCTTCTGTGTCAAGAATCTGCTGAACTGGGTGGGTGGTACTCACAGAGAATAGGAAAAAAAGCCAAGCCATTTTGCTCATAAATACCTTTGGAGTCAACGATTTTTTTGCAAAAAAATGAAGAGGGAAATACTTTTTTGTGAATCGAGAATATTTTTTTGCTTTTTTCATGAAAAAAATTAAATGTACGACCAAAAATATTATCAAATTTGCCCTTCTTTCGAAAAAATGAATAATACCCTGTGACATTTTTAGGTTTTTTCCCATTTTCTTTTCATGATACGGCAACGCCTTGCTCAACGGGCATCTGAATGTTTTCCGGCGTTTCTTTCGTGGGGGACACTCCTCTTTCCTGCCTTTTTTCTTCCTATTTTTCCGAATATTGTTTTTGGATTCCTCCTACTCTACGTTTTTCTTTGGTTTTTAAGAGCGGTTGAATATTCTTTTTTTCTTCTCTATTCCTACCGAAAATACAAAAAAAATCTCACGAAAAACTGGAAGAAAGAGCTTGAAGACACATCATATTCTTCTGCAGATTTGTCTCCCAAGGAAGTACTTCACCTTATTATTATTCCCACCTACAAAGAGTCTCTTCAGGTTCTTCGAGATACGATCAACGCCATTAGAAAATCTTCTTTTCCCATGGAACAAATATACATTTGTATTGCGACTGAAGAGCGAGATGTCATAAATGGGAGAAAAAATGCAGAAATTCTTTCGAGAGAATATGAAACTGTTTTTGGGCGTTTCTTTTGGATAGAGCATCCCGATGGACTCCCCAATGAAATCAGAGGAAAAGGAGCAAACATCTCCTTTGCGGGAAAAAGATTGGCAGAAAAGCTAACTACAGAAGGAGTCGACTTTTCTCGCGTACTCGTAACAACACTCGATGCCGACAACCGCATTCATTCTCATCTGCTTTCTGCCCTTACAAAAATCTATTGCAAAACACCAGAACGACATAAAAGAGCTTTTCAGCCGATTCCTCTCTTTTTTAATAATATCTGGGATGTTCCTGCAATGAATAGGGTGGTAGCACTTTCCTCGGGATATTGGCATCTCATTGAAGCAGGGCGTCCAGACCGACTTCGAAACTTTTCAAGCCACAGTCAGCCTCTTTCAGCACTGGCAGAAATGAATTTTTGGGATACAACCACCATTGTTGAGGACGGAAGACAATATTGGAGAAGCTATTTTCATTTCCATGGATCATACGAAGTGATTCCCATTTTTCTTCCTATCTATCAAGATGCGGTACTCAGTCAAAATTATTTCCGATCACTTATAGGGCAATTTCAGCAACTCAAACGTTGGTCATGGGGATGTTCGGATATTGCGTATTGTTTTGGGGAAATTCGAAAGGAATGGAGATATCTTCCAAAAATAAAAACACTTCTTCAGTATTTCCGACTCATAGAGGGGCACTATATGTGGGCAACAGCGGCGCTCTTTTTAGCGATTGTTATTCCCGCTGTTAAACTCTTTGCACCAGAAGTTTCCGAAACCGTATTTGGAACACACGTTGCTCTTTTTCTCTCAGTCGTTTTTCGACTTGCACTCTCTGGTATTTTTGTCTCCATGATTCTCACTTTTCTCATGACACCATCTCCTCCAAAAAAAATACGGACATTCGATCTCATTTGGCAATGGGCGCTCATCCCCTTTACTACTATTTTCTTTGGAAGTCTTCCGGCGCTTGTTACACAAACTCAAATCGCACTCGGGAAACGTATGGAATTTAATGTGACGGAAAAAGTTCGACAAAAAGAGCCAAAAACACTTGCACGTGGCAAGCATTCGTGATAGATTTTCTTCACCTTTTTCTTGAAAAGACTCTCATGACGAATAAAGCAGGCGCAAAAAAACACGGCATGCACCGAATAGAACGCTTACGAACAAGCAAAATCGCACGACTCAAGAAAAATAAAGAGGGTCTTCGCGCAGGACAGGCTGCTCGTCAAAAGGCAATTGCAGAGGCACTCGCAGCAGGAAACGAATAAGAAAAATACTTCCTCGATATTGTAAATACATACACACTATTTTCCCTTTTTTCGCATTTCTTCGAGCATTTCCCGAACGAAATCTTTTCCTCCAAGCCCAAATGCAAGACCTCCCGCTAAGGCAATCATGGAAACAAGAGCAGTAAAGAGTGTTTGAACAAGCTCCGGCGCAATGCCCACCTGAAAAAGTGCTGCCAAAATACCAAAAGCAAAAATAATATTCTGGACAAATGCGGCAACAATATTTCGAGCATTTTTATCTCCAACATGGAGAAAGTTTTTTGTGAGTGAGCTTGCAGTATTTCCCATCTGCACCGCAAAAATCACAATAAGCATAGCAATAACAATGTTGGGGGCGAGCAAAATGATTTTGTTCAAAAATTCCTCAACCTCGTAGAATCCCATCATTTTTGCGGATTGTCGTAAGAAAAGGGTAATAATGACACCTTTCAAAAAAACCCCCACCAAACGAGATGGATTAGACTTTATATTTGCCTTTTGAAGGAGAACATCAAATTCTAGTCGTCTCCAAAGACGAGAGAGGCGTGCTTTTTCGCCAAACTTTATAAAGAGCCACTCAGTAAACATGCCAAGAAATACCCCCACGAGAAGCACTCCAAGAGAAGCAAATAGCATTGGGAGAATATCGAGAACACTTCCTATAACTTGTTCTGTGGAAGATTGAATAGACCTTGAGAGAATGAAGACAGCATCAGGTTTCATGAGGGAGAGAAAAAAACAGGACTATTTTGCCACTACTTGCTTCTTCGAACAAATCCCGCAGAAAGTGCCTCTTTTTCGGAAGGAAAAAAGATGCGGTTTTTTACAGAAATAAGCGCAGCACTTGGATCATCGAGCGGATAAAAATACTTTCCCGATTTACTCGCCACAAAAAGCGATCCTTCGGGAGCAGGAATGTGAGTAAGAAGTGGCAGAATATTTTCTACAGAAAAAAAGAACTCTCCAGGAAAAACAGAGTATACTTCTTCTGTATCACCAACAATGAACCGTGCTTCTTCACCCTGCAACGTTCCTCGCAACACTCCATTTTCAATGGTAGAAAAACGAATAAGAGAAATTTCATCAGAAAAATTTCCAAACGTAATAGGCTCCCTGTTCTTGACAAAACGCCAACGCTCAAAAAGAATACCCCACACTCCTCCTACTGAAAACACAAGGAGAAGGAGCGCAACGAGTCGAATCCAACCAATTTTTTTCTTATAACGATCCATGACAACAAAAAAATATTGCTTTCAGCTCGGACTTTTTCCAGAGATATCACTCGCGGAAATCGCATCCCGACTTCCAAATTCTGCCGTACTCAGCCATCCATGTCCAGAAATCGCACTGGTAGAAGTTCCCGAAAAAGTTACACCTCCGCATATACGAACTCTTGGAGGAACACTCCGTATTGCAGAATACATTGAGGAGATTGACCGAGACGATGTTTCGGGTTTTCTTGCGAATATTCTGGAACAGGTAGAGGAGGGACAAAAAATTCATTTTGCTACCACTCAAATTCCTGCTTCGCAAAAATTGAACAAAAAAATTATTCTTGAAACGAAAAAAATACTCACGAAAAAAAAGCGGAGTATTCGTTTTATTAACCGAAATTTTCAAAATCCAGATGTGAGCACTGTTCATCGGGAAAGGCTTTTAGGTTCCTCAGGAAGAAGTGAATTTCTTGTCATTTCAAAAGGAACACGAGTTATACTTGCCAAAACACTCTCTGCCTATAATCCTGAAGAATTTTCCATCCGCGATTACGAAAAACCAGAGCGAGACACAAAAACCGGAATGCTTCCACCAAAGCTTGCCCTCATGATGACAAATCTTTCTGCCGAGAATGGACATCTTCCTCAAAAAATATGGGATCCTTTTTGCGGAACAGGAACTATTTTGGGGGAATCACTCCTTCTTACAATCCCCTGCTCGGGAAGTGATATTTCACCAGAACTTCTTAAAATGAGTCGAAAAAATCTTTCGGCGCTTGAAGACAAATTTTCTCCCCTCCCCTCTTTTCACCTTTTTCGACATGATGCAAGTGCGCCAGTACCACAACAAGTGCAAAAAGAAGGGAGAATTGCTGTTGTTACCGAGGGATACTTAGGACCGACTTTTCATCTTCCTCCTTCGGAAAAAGATATTGCAAGAGCGCAAAAAGAAGTTGATCCATTGATGTCTGCTTTTTTTCGATCAACCGCCGAAAGCAAAGGTATCGAAAAGATGGTGGTTTGCCTCCCCTTCTGGAAAACAAAAGAGGGAAAATTGGCGTTCCCAGAAAAAGCCCTTGCCGTGGCAGAGAAATTTTGGAAAAATGGTTTGGCACTTTCAGAGAAATCTTCTGAAAAATTGTTGCTCTATCGTCGCCAAAATCAGCACGTTGGTCGTTGCATTTTGGTTCTCAAAAAACGATAAGTATTGTTTTAAAAACATCACCGACACCGCCAATCCTTTGTTCCTCGATAGCTCAGCGGTAGAGCAAACGGCTGTTAACCGTTAGGTCACTGGTTCGAATCCAGTTCGGGGAGCCATTCTTGATTTCTGCCCATTTCAATGAAGATGTTGAAAGGTTTTTTGGCTTGATAAAGTAATTTCTTGCCCTCTAAACGCAAGTTCGAAAGTAGAAAACTCATAAGCTTTTTTTCTCTGGTTTGGAACTTTTGAAAATTTCTCCTGCATTCTGAGCAAGTTCCAGAACCGACAAACTCGTTTTTAAAAAAGCATTGTCCGCCTTGCTTATAGTCATCATTTCTTCCTGCAATTCTCGTTCTTCTTCAGAAAAGCGTTCCACAAAATTGTCATACTGGTCGGATGTAATTCCTCTATGATACCACCTCTTGAGCTTTGAAAATTCTTCATCAAGATCACAATAAGAAAGAAATTTTCCTATTCTTCTTTCAAGTCCCGAAGCGTTGCAAATACTGTATGTTAAATTCCAACATTGCCGACAAGCGAAAACATACTTTCCGGCAAGATACAGTTTTCCTACTCTTCTTTCACATCTTGGACAGTGTATCCAATACCGAACCCCACCATAACGACAAGAGGAAGTACTGAGGCGTATTTTGTAATCCTGTTTTGCTTTTGGATTATTGGGATCATTTACAAAACTATACTGAAGACGAAGTTCTTTTTCCGATAAAGAAAAAGAATATCCCACACTTGTTTTGTTTCGATCATCCCCCCAAGTAAAAGAACCACTCCGAAAACTTTCTTTCTCATTGAAAAATCCCCATTGCTTCATTCTCACAATGGAAATGCTTTGAAGCCCTTCTGCCGTTTTTTTTCCTCCATATCGTGACATATTTCAAACCGAAATCATTTGAGATTCTCGGATTCTTCCGATGATGTTTTATAAGAAGTACAATACTCTTAATTTTTTTTGAAAAATAGGGAAAAACTGTGATAAGATGGAGAATATTAAGAGGGAAAATAGTTTTTCAATTCGATTGTTTGACATTTTTAAAATTGAAGAGCAGGATCCGCGCCTCATTTTTTTCTCGTGAATCGAAAAATACCACACTATCTTCGCATATTGCCATGAAAGAAAATAACGATCAAAGAGAAAAGGAGGCTCAAGAAAGTATGCTTCACATAGCAGATGATAATCCTGAAATTAATTATGATCGTCTCAAAGAATCCGCTCAATATATTCTCAAAAAAAGAACCTCACTTCCGTTTGAGGAATATAGGAAAATAACAGAATTATTTTATAATTCTATGGACATGGAAGAAAGAGGGTCATCCCATTTTCTCTCAGATGTAAATGTTTTGATTAAATACCTTGAGATTTCCCTTAATATTATTGATACCCATTTAACCCCCGCCCTTCATACAAATGCCATTACTGTTATTGGAGCAGGTGAAGGTCGTATGATTCCTCTTATTATTGAAATGGGGAAAAAAACAAAACAAAAAATAAAAAAAATTATCATTAATGATCTTTTAGAGAGTCATATTGAAACCATAAAAGGAAAACTATCCGATACTTATGGGACTGATAAATCATCAAATATTGATGGAATTGAGATAGAATATCGCGAGGGAGATTTTGGGAAAATTAATATTCCGTTTTCTGATATTGCAATCGCAACATGGTTTGTTACTTCAGAAATTCTTGATCCGAGCTCCGTTTCTGCTCTTCAAGAACATAGAAGCCATTTTTTTAAAAAAATTAGAACCACTATCGGAGAACATGGATTTTTCTTCGAAGAAATTCCAGATATTCTTCAGTCTGGATTTTATTATCTTTCTCGATCAAAATCAGCTCATATACTAACAGAAATGGGATTTTTGCCAGAAGAAAGTGAAAATTTTAGCCTTACTAATATTCCAAAAGAAAACAATGGATTCCCCTACCATATAAGATATATGCCAAAAAATGGAGGACATGGACGCGAAATGACAAATGCAGGATTTTATTCTTTAGCTTCTGAATCACTTATTTTTCCTCGAGAATCAGTACAAATCTATCCAGCTGATATTATAAAAATTTTTGAAGAATACAAAAATATTGAAGAGGTCAAGCGATACATAAGCACTCTTTTGATTAATAATTCCAAAAATGAGGAAGGAGATGACAGAAGAATAAAAAGAATTACGATGTGGAGTGCTGATCCCTATTAATTTTATTCCAGCAAAAAGAAAAAATCTGCTTGAAATCATTCGCTTCTATGGTATTTCTTCGGAGTATTCCCTGAGGAGGAGATAAAGCGTAAGACATAACCAAATCTCCCGTAATATTGATTGTTCCTTGAATGTCAAAATCCTTTATAATAGAAACTTTCGTAAATGGATTATCTTTGTTTTCTTTTTTATATTCTCGACCCGCTGGTGTGTCGGGAATAATAACGCGAGCTAAAACTTTCGCTTCAATTCTTCTCTTGAGATAGCTTTCTAAAAAATCTTTCCCAATATTAGAAGTATTTTTGTCAGGAATATTTTCAAATGCAAAAATATCTTGTTTTTCTTCAATTGCCTCTAAAAGAATCTCTTCATACACATTCCGAATTCCTTCTACTCCCTCATATTTCACAAAACCAATCTTTTCTGGTCGATAGAGTTTCGGTACAACAATATCTCTCACATTTTCCAGCATCTCAAAACTCTTCTTCACCCTCTTCTCCAAATCCGTAATCGGCATTGCCTGAAATATTTGAGTCCCCGCAATCACCCTCCCCGGAAGGATTAAATCCCTCTGCAATAGCTCTTGAATTCCCATTTCTACTTCTGTTTCATCTCTCTTTACAAAATTCATCAATTCCGTACGAGAAAGATCTCCATGCGTCAAAAATTCAATATAGAGTTCAGCACTGGTCTCTCCAATATGAAGAAGATCAGCCACCTCCTTGATGGTCATATTTGCCGTTTTGGTCATTTTTCTTGAGAAAGAGAAAGGCGCTTTTCAATAGCAAAAACTTCTTGTTCTAATCGCTGAAGAATTTTCTGCATTGGAGCGTTAAATTTTTCCAAGGCATTCTTCTTGATACTCATTCGAAAAAGTGGAAGGAGTAAATCTTTGGTTTCGTGAATATACTCTCGTTGTTTTTCTGGTTTAAATCCATCAATCGTCTGAAGATTATGAAGACGATCTGCCATTTTAATGAGCGTTGATTCAGGGTAGTGTTTCCAAATCACTTCCATATCATCTAAATTTCCTTTCATTTTGCAGTGAGAAGTTTTCCATCTTTCCCATTTTGAAAGAAATTCAACAATAGAAGTCACTTCTGCTCCAAACTTAAACTTGATATATGCTTTGGAAAGGGAAGTGTCTTCCAAAACATCATGAAGAAGAGCCGCGTCCAGAGTGTCTTGATCATCCACACCTGCTTCCATCAAAATATCCCGAACCGCATAAAAATGGCTTGTGTAGGGCGCTCCATTTTTTCTTTTTTTGTCTTTGAAGAGGTGTTCGATTAAGGCGGGAATGTTCATTGATTCCTTAAAACAAGCCATAATATAAGCAAAAATAATGGGAAAAGTCTAATTTTTGATTATGATTTCATTTTGAAATTCTTTTAAAATTTAAAAATCACACATACCGAACGCAAAAATAATCAAAAAAATTGACTGTATTTCCGAGTACTCGATTAATACACCTCAAAGGCTTATAACATTTGGTTCTAAATAGGAACGGAATGGTGAGCCATTCTTTACACTTCGATGCTCTAGCGAGTACATCGAATGGTTTTTTGTAGTCGTAGACTAACTTTCCGTGTTCCAAGCGAGGGTTCCAAAGTAAGAAACTCATAAGCTCTCGTTTCTCCTCTGGTTTGGAACTTTTGAAAACATCGTAAGCTCTTGAAGCAAGCTCAAATAAGTAACTGTGATTCCAAACTTTTCATCAGCGTCATTGTGGAGCTTCTTTTTATCAATAATTTCTTCTTGTCTTCGGCGTATTTGAATTGATTTTTCGTTGAACTCATCCTTTGCAATTCCCACTAACAAACTTTTTTTTAATGATTTATTCTCTCGACAAGAAAGTGGAAACTAGCTGATGGATTTCCTGATTTACCAAGTACTTTTTGCCAATCAATCACTTCATATTCAACTGCGGTTGATTGGTGTGGCAGCAACGTTTCAAAAATCTTTTGATTCTTTTGAAAACTCCCTAATTTATTTTTCTTAAAAAGAACTTGGATTTTTTCCTCCATTTTTTTACCTCTTGGGATCGGAGAGGTTGGCTTTTCAAAATGTAGTATTATCCAAATAGCGAGCAATGTATTCCAATCTTTGGCAGGAGTTTTATGTCTTGTTAAGAAATAAGGTCAAGTTGTGCCGAGAGTAAAAGACTTTCTTCTTAATCAATTCTTTTACTTGACTACAAACTGTGCTTGATAAAATCAGGAAACATTTCCACTTTATTTCTATCTTTTTGATAAAATAGAAATGGAGCCACATCTTTTGACAACTCTTTAAAATTAAAATCAGCAGTTTTTTCTAGTAAATATTCTCTCAATTCCTTTTCATTTTTTGTCCCAAGATTCTTTTTTAAATATTCGAAATTTGGCTTGGCTCCAATGCCATACAAAAACACAACATCAAAGAAATCCCTTCCCATGATCCGATTTCTGTTCACACAAGCATAAAGTTTTTGTGCCAAAAGTAAATCCTTGGGCACAGTGGCAATATTGGCGAATACTTCAAATTTATTCAAAACAAACCTGTCTGGTGTGTATTCAAAGTTTTGTGGAACCGTATCAACCTGAATCAGGATTTTTTGTTCAGGCACGGAAGCCAATCCTTCATTGAAAAGTAATTGCGGAATACGAATCTTGATCCGATAGGCGTTTTTAGTTTTTGTGCTGATTTCAACTTCCAACCCTTCAGCCTCTAAATCTTTCTTAATAATCTCACCCAGCTCAATGAATTCTGTTTCGCTAAGATCAAAATTATCAAAATCAAGATCTTCGGAAAATCGGGTACTGCCGTGTACAATTCTGAGTGCCGTACCGCCGAGAAAAGCTAATTTCTTCTCAAATTTGCTATCAAAAATACTTTGCAAAATCTTGTATTGTAGATATTCCTTCAAAATACTCTCACGATGAGAATACAAATGCTTTGGATACTCTTCTAAAATTTGAATGAGATTAATCATTTTGAATGATGTTTAAAAAAGTGTTTGCGCGTTTTGCAAGTGCCTTATTATTAAAAGCCTCAAGATACCTTTGGAACTTCTTAATATCGATGTATTCAACAAAAGAATCTTCATTTATCCTCATTCCTTCAAAATCATCTACTGTCTTGAGACGAGGATTGAGATATAAGTAATCCAAGATTGCCTTTTCTGGCTCAGCAATTAAAAACTTGGAATCATCAATTTTTACTAACTTATATCCCCAAAAAAGCTTGGGAGAAATATGACGATAGCCAAAATTACCAATAGGTGTGTCGAATTCTGCAGTCTTCTTGGTGCTTACAGAAGTGATTTGAAAAACTTCCTCAGGAATCAGTCCATAATACTTCAAAGCCTTTTCTAGCGAAATACAAGAGGGATAATAAATCCGATTTGCCACCAAAAATGAAAAACTTTGATTTATATCTTGATCTGCCAAGGTGTAAAAACCTTGCTTAATTTTTATCAAATATCCTTTCTTTTCCCAGCGATCAATTTGTCGATATGAAAAATCAGGAAAAAACTTCTTTACATCTTGCAAAGAAAAAACTTGATAAGGTTGAAATTGCTTTTGAAAATCAATTGTATTCATAATTTTTCTTTTATAGGACATAATTGTCCTTTTACAGAAATATTGTATCAAATCAGGAAACTAAAGTCAATTATCTACCTCTCGCCATCACCCACTCATCCGTCTCATTTGCCATTCTCTCCTCCAATCTCAGGTTTGAGCAATACGCTCCCTTTTTAAAGGCAAAATAGCGGGCAACATATTCCAATCTTTGGATTCAATTTGATAAACTAATCCTCTTAATCATGCCTTCCTCTTTTTGGAAGCGTATTTCTATTAGTTTATGTGTTTTTTTGTGAATCTTCTTAAATCAAAAGAGTACAAGGGCTTTTGAGAAAAAGAAACCGAAAAAAACTTGTTTTTTGCTTTTTCTTCCCATTTGGAAGTAGTTCTCCCTATAAAACATTCTAGCTCTTTTTTGAAAAATATGAGAAAATACCTCAAGAATGAACACATTTGGAACACATTTTCGGCTCACCACTTTTGGAGAATCTCATGGAATTGCCCTCGGAGCTGTTATTGATGGATGTCCGGCAGGCTTACTCATTTCTGTAGAAGAAATTACCACGGAACTTGCTCGCAGAAGACCAGGACAGAGCGATATGGCAACTCCTCGAAATGAATCGGATACACCAGAAATTTTGAGTGGTATCTTTGAAGGAAAAACCATTGGAACACCCATTGCGATTATTGTTCGCAATAGCGACCAAAAATCGAAAGATTATTCCGTACTCAAAGAAGTTTTTAGACCAGGGCATGCGGATGAAGTGTGGGATCAAAAATACCAACATCGAGATCACCGCGGAGGTGGACGACAAAGCGGACGTGAAACGCTTTCACGCGTTATTGGCGGTGCTATTGCAAAAAAACTCTTAAAAACGGCAAGCAAAACAGAAATTTTTGCCCACGTGGTGCAACTGGGAAACATTCGTGCAGAAACATTTCAAAAAGAAGAAATTGAAAAAAATCTTATTCGCTGTGGAGATGCCAAGGCAGCACAAAAAATGGAAGAACTCGTGCGACAGACAAAACAAGAAGGTGATTCTCTTGGCGCGCTTGTAGAAATTGTAGTAAAAAATCCCCCAAAACTTTGTGGTAGTCCGGTTTTTGGAAAAATAGAAGGGGAATTTGCAAAAGCTTTACTCAGCATTGGCACCACAAGAAGCTTTGAATTTGGCGAAGGCTTACAAGTGGCACACCGGTTTGGAAGCGAACAAAATCCAAAACAAGAAGGAATATCGGGTGGCATCACTACCGGAGAAACTATCCGACTCCGTGTTGCCATTAAACCGCCTCCCTCCATTGGAAAAGCACAAAAGATGAAAAAGTCAGAGGGAGGAACAATAGAAACCTCCGTCACTGGACGACACGACCCCACCATCGCCCCACGATTCGTACCAGTTGCCGAAAGCATGATTGCCCTTGTCCTTGCCGATGCTTTACTCGCTCCACCAGAACGAACAAATCTTCTTTTTCGCACTTCGTGACTTTTCTCCTCTTTTTTGCCATTGGACTTTTTTTTGGAAGTTTTGCGAATGTCATTTCCATTCGCCTTCATAACAAAAAACCAGGAATTATGAATGGAAAAAGCGAATGCCCACTCTGCAAACATCCCCTTTCGTGGTACGAAAACATTCCTCTTTTTGCTTTTCTTTTACAAAAAGGAAAGAGTCGCTGTTGTAAAACTCCCATTTCGTATTGGTATCCAACATCAGAACTCCTCTTTGGATTGCTCTTTGGTATCACCGGAATGCTCACATCACTTGATGATCCTTTCCTCCTTGTATGGCGGATTCTTCTCGTATTTTCCCTCGGCATCTTTCTCTTGTCGGACATTCGGTTTTTCGAAATTCCAGATGAAGTATCTCTTCCTACTATTGGTTTTCTTATCGTTGCCTCTCTCGTGTTTCCCATTTTACCAATGCACGCACCTCCTCCGTTTCTTGGAGAAGCGCTTTTTGGGGCACTCATTGTATATGGGTTTTTTACACTTCAAATTTTGACTCCCGCTTTTTTGACATCGCTTAAACGTGGTACAACATCTGCATTTTTTTCTGCTATTTCTTCCGTATTCCTTTTTCCATTATGGATTCTGGCAAAACTCTTTTTCCTGGCAGGGTATCTCGAAAAAAAATTCCCAGAAGAAACAGAAGAGGACGATTTCCTCTCGTGGATTGGTGGAGGCGATTTACGCATTGCACTCATTATAGGGCTTGCACTCGGATGGAAGATTGGGCTTCTTGCTGTCTTTTTGAGCTACCTTCTTGGAACGCTTATTGCGCTTCCCCTTATTTCTCTCAAAAAATATACAACAAAGTCACTCATCCCCTTTGGTCCTATGCTCGCCACCTCTCTTTTTCTCTGTCTCTTTTGGGGAGAAGAAATCCTCAGATTCTATCTCTCATTTCTCTACGGAAAAGTTTAGACGCCATTCCTTAGCGCTCGGTTCGTACCCATGTTCCCCTTCCTCTTCCTTGAACTGCTTCGGAAATAGCGCCTTTCTGGAATGCATCAAAAACAAAAAGAGGCATCTTGTACTCGCGTGCTAAAGAAAATGCGGTTCCATCCATCACCTTGAGTCCCATCTGTATAGCATCATTATAAGAAAGAGTATCGAAACGTTTTGCGGATGGATTTTTTTCAGGATCCTCATCATAAACACCATCGACTTTCGTCCCCTTAAGCACTGCATCTGCCTGAATTTCAAGTGCTCGCACAATGGCGGCCGAATCAGTCGTAAAGAAAGGAGATCCTGTACCGCCAGCAAAAAGGACAATATTTCCCGCTTTTAGGCTCTGAATTTCATCTTCAATGCAGTGTGATTTTCCTAAAAGAGGAACAGCGTGAGGAACAAAAACGTCTGCCAAAATATTCTTACTGTGAAACATCTCCTTGAGTACGGCGGCATTGAGAACGGTTGCACCCATTCCAATACGATCGGACTTAGCAGGAGAAAATCCGAATGCTTTCGAATCTCGTCCGCGCCAAATGTTCCCTCCGCCCACTACCACCGCTATTTCGGCTCCAGCTACCTTTTTTGCAAGAACAATCTCTTCTACAAGAAGAGAGACCTTATCAGAGGAAAACCCTGTTTCTCCAAGCATTTCTCCAGAAATTTTCAAAAGGTAACGTGTCATGAACATATAAAAAACTAAACGTAATTTTATGCGTTTTTTGAAAAAAACAACAACACGAAATTCTTCCATTCACCATTTAAAAAAAGGGAGAAAGCTCAAAGGAATGGAATTTTCCTTCTTCAAAATCACTCCCGCCAAAAAAACTGCCATTTCGGAATCATGGCGAAAATATTAAAAATGAATATCGCTTTTTTTTCGAAAACATGGTACAACGGAAACCGTTTTACTTTTTCTCTCTCTTTTCTCCTTATGAGAATTCTTTCATTTAAAAAACCCATCTTGTTTGTGGGAGTCTGTATGCTTCTCGCCGGTTGTAGCCTTTTTGGTGGTGGTGAAGAAGATAAAGGCATGGATACCAAAAACATTACCACAAAAGACCCGAAAGAACGTTTTGAACAATTAAGCGCTGCAAACAGAAATGCCTTTGCAGATATGCTCCTCGAAACAATGGGAAATATGGCGCATTACCAAAAATCAAAAGCAGATTTTTCAGTATCTGGAAAAGTTCTTCTCGAAATGATGAACGGAAATCTTAATTTTTCAGTTAAGAGCAGTTCAAAAACAGATCGATCTTCTGAAAACATTCAGATGGATGCCAGTCTCGATGCGAGTGCAAAAATGGAATCTCCCATTGCTTCCGGAGAAGGAAAGGTATCCCTCGCACTCCTTGCAAAGGACGGAAATTACTTCGCTTCTCTCAAGGATTTCTCACTCAATGCACCAGAAGTGCCATCTGATCAAGTAATGGCGTCTATTACACCTCTTATCGGAACATGGTATGGAGGAACTGCCGCAGAAATTGATGAGCTTCTTGGCGGAAATACGAGCATAGAAACTCTCTTTCGTTCAGCAAAGAGTCCTGGAGAAATTCAACAAGAAGTTGTAGAAATTATTCGAAATACCCCTCTTTTTGCCTTCTCCGAAAAATCCGATTCCGGAAAAGAAGGGCTTGAATCCTACAAAGTCACCGTTGACACCAATGCTTTTCAGGAAATGGTTGGTAAGATCTTGGAAGTCGCAGAATTTCCAGAGCAGAATATTGAAGCAACCAAAGAGGATATGCGCTCCAATATGGCGGGAGTTAATATCTCTGGAATTGTTGGTTTTTCTTCCAGTGATCCACTTGCACTCTCGTTTGAGGGAAGTATTACAAATACCGAATCTCCCGAAAAAAATGGAGACATTAGTGTCTTTCTTTCTGAGAACGAAAAGAGTTTTCGTATAAAATCGATGCAAGGAGTTATCGATTTTGTTGCAAAAAAAGAAGGAAATACAAAAACATTTGCACTTACTGAAGGAGAAGAAGGGAAAAAACTTCTCTCTGGAAATATGTCAGAAAAGACATTTGAAATGTCTTTCTACAATACAAGTGATGCCGAAGAAAAAGAAGTTGCCCACATCTCTCTTGAGAAAAATGAAGAAAAATGGAGCGGAACAATGACCAACAACGAGCAACCAGATATTGTTTTTCTTATTCACGAACTTTCATTTGACGCAAAAACTCTTATACTCCACGTCGAGCTCAAGAAAGGAGAAGTCTCACTTGCAGACATAGAAATGTCTTACCTAATCGAAGAAATCAAAAATATTGATATTACTCCTCCACAAGAATTCGAACCATTTTCTGTGCTCACGCAAAAGGTTCTTCCACTTCTCTTTGGTGCATCACCAACCCCAGTACTCGAAGAAGGAGTTCCTTCTGATTCTCTTCCGTCGAACATAAACGATGATCTCCCAGAAGGAATGAGTGAAGAAGAGCTCAACGCGATGATTGAGCAGGCAATGATTGAGCAGGCAAATGGAGGGATACCTTCTGAAGAAGATACCTCACCTGATGCGCCATCAACTCCAACGCCCGAAGAAGGAGTAAGTGCGGGAACACCTCCTACTCCACAGGAATAATCTAAAAAATATGGAAAAAGCCTATGAGGGGTGAAGGAAATATTCACCCCTCATAGAAAGAAGTAGATTGACAAAAAAAGTGTTCCTCCGGCAGAATGTCTCGGCAGTTTTCTTTTCTCTCTTTTTTAGCTATCGTGCTTGTTATTCGAATGCAGCGTACCGGTCGTAAAAATGCACCTTTTTACCACATTGTGGTTGCCGAAAAATCTAAACCAGTACAGGGAAAGTTTCTTGAACGACTTGGATACTACAACCCACTTGTTCAACCAAAAGACATTTCCCTTCAAAAGGAACGTGTTGAATACTGGATTTCAGTAGGAGCTCAGCCAAGCCAAACAGTAGCACGCCTTTGTACAAAAAACGGTATCTCTCAAGCAGAAAAATTTATAAAAGCACGAGCTCAAAAGCCTTCTAAGGCAGAGGAAGAAGCCGCCAAGAAAAAGGCGGAGGCAGAGGAGGCACAAAAGAAAGCTACAGAGGAAGAAGCGCAAAAAAAGGCAGAAGAGGAGAAAACTCAGGCTGAAGCAATTTCCTCAGAAACCTCAGAAGCTTCGAAAGAGACACCAGAAAAAGCAGAGACGGAATCGGAATAAGGACACGTTCTTTTCTCTATTTTCTTCTCCCATCATTCATGCCAGAACGTACTATCTCACCGGAAGAGCAATTTCTTCTTTTTGTTGTTCGGGCAATGGTAGAGCATCCCGAAGATGTTTCCATTACGAGGACCATTGATGAACTTGGCACTCTCCTCTCTCTTCATGTAAACCCCACTGATGCCGGAAAAATTATTGGCAAAGGAGGTCAGACCATAAAAGCACTTCGGATTCTTTTGCGTGTTGTTGGAGCGAAAGACAATGGAAGTCGAATTAACCTTCGACTTGAAGATTCCTCTTCTCCTTTCGAATGAACGACGGATTATTAAGCCCCAACCAAAGTGGATATAATCTTATTGACATTATTAACTTAGCGGTCGCACTCGGAATTCTCGTTGCGGGGTTTCTTTCTATTTTTTATATTTTCGTCGGAGGAATCTCCTTTATTCTTTCTGGTGGAGATGAGTCAAAAATTAAACAAGCTGTTCACACCATCCGCTACGCAATTGTCGGACTCGTGGTGACTATTTTTGCCGTGACTATTATTGCTATTGTTGGAAGTCTTTTTGGGTTTAATCTTACTCAATATATTCAATGGGATCGCATGACAGAACTCATTGGAGATATCACAAGTCGTGTTATGAGCGGAGGAAGCACCTCGGTTAATGATTTCCCCCAACTACCAGAACCACCAGCACCATTAGCAAACTAATTTGATGCCCATATTCTCGGAAGATCCACCTCTTCACCTCTTATTCTCGGGAACCCTTGCCGAAGCAGTAAACGTAGGAGTTGCTCTTTCTATTCTTGTTGGTGGCTTGCTTTCGGTATTTTTCGTCTTTTACGGAGGTATTCAATTTATTACCTCTGGCGGAGATGAAGAGAAATCGAAAAAAGCCATTTCGAGTATTCGGACTGCTATTATTGGACTTCTTGTTATTATTTTTTCTGTCACCTTTGTTTCGGTACTCAGTGCTCTTTTTCAATTTAATCTCCTCCCCTTTCTCGAATGGGAGAGTGTTTTACACTCAGTACAAAACATTGGAGAAAAATGGAAAGATATCGCCAACCAAGACCAACTCTCTCCAGACACACTAGAACCACTGTAAAAACTTTCGAAATCGCACAAAACGAAATGTTTTTCCAAAGCGTTCCGCTTCTGTTTTGCGAGGAAGGGAAAAAAGGTATCTTGCACGATGATTTTTTTGGGGATGTGCCTTTTTCCTCTTTAAGAGATGGAGAGCCTTCAGAAGGGCTTCTGCGGCAAAATCGGCTGTTTTTTTTGTAAAACACTGAAGAGAAAGAGCTTTTCCCCGAAGAGAGAAATGCTTTTGAAGAATAATGCCTCCTGCATCAATATGCTCATTCATGTAGTGCACCGTCACCCCCCCTTCTTGCTCTCCATGATAGAGAATCCAAAAGTTTGTCCAACTTCCCGGAAATTTTGGGAGAAGCGCAGGATGAACATTAATCGCCCCCTCCCGAGGAATGCTGAGCATATCCGATCGAACAATCTGAAGGAGATAGCATGAAACGAGAATATCTGGAGCAAGATCTTTCACAAAAGCAACTGATTCCGAACAATTCACGTTAGAAGTACTAAAAATAGGAACTCCGTATGTATGCGCAAGCTCATGAACATCAAAAAGTTTTCTGCGGTGAGGAGCACGAAAAATACGAGAAAGGCTAATTCCTATCTTTTGTACAATATTTACAAATCCAATTTTCACCATAAAAGAAACACCGGCATGACGTATCATTTTTAGAATTTTTCGAACGTTCTTCATGTCTGGAGACACAACCTGATGATGAATAATTCCCACCACTTCAAAAGATGGTGAACGAAGGATTCTCCGCAGGGTGATGCTCGCGCCAATGTGAAACGAACTCGTCAGAAAAATAATACGCATGGAAAATTTATACATCTCTCTTATTCTTAGTTTTCCCACAAAAAAAACAAGTCTTTTCAAAATACACTTTCTTCTATAAAATACATTCGCTTATGAAACTCCTCACGAAAAAAATCGGCGTTCTTGGGTTTGGTATAGAAGGACAATCGGTTGCTCATTTTTTGGAGAGTCGTCGTATTCGCGATCTCATTGTGTACGATGAAAACAAACCGGAATTTCCAAATTTTTCAGAAGTTGGAAATCGTGATGTTCTTATTCGCTCTCCAGGAGTAAGTCCGCATCATCCTGCACTTCAGAACTTCCGAGGAAAGATTATTGGAAGTGCAGAACTTTTTTTTCAGTTATGTCCAACCAAGAAAGTTATTGGAGTTACCGGAACAAAAGGAAAAGGAACCACTTCAACGCTTATTTCTAAAATTTTTGAAGAAGCAAATGATACTGTCTTTCTTGTAGGAAATATTGGTGTTCCCTTCTTTGAAGTTCTTCCCAATATTCGAACGCGAGATGTTGTCATTGCAGAGCTTTCAAGTTTCCAGTTGTGGGATTCAGAACAATCTCCTCAGATTGCTGTTCTCCTCCGCACAAACCCAGATCATCTAGAGAAACACCTGAGTTTTGATGAATATCTTTCGGCAAAACGGAATATTTTTCTTCATCAAAAATCTGGAGGTCGATTAGTATATTGTGCCGATTGTCCCGTTGTTTCACAAATAGCAGAGGAACTTCCAGAAGAAACCCTTATTCCTGTTTCTCTTCAAAAAGAGCTTCCTCATGGGGCTTTTCGAAGGGGGGATGAAATTATTTGGAAAACAGAAGAAGGTGAAGAGGTTATTTGCGAAGTGGGAGATATAAAACTTCGAGGAGAACATAATTTAGAAAATGTCGTAGCCGCTATTGCCGCTTCAAAACTTCTCAACGTCCGCACAGCTCCTATACAAACCGCTATTCAGAAGTTCTCTGGTCTCCCCTATCGCCTTCAGCTCATTGCGGCAACACGATCTGGAATTCACTTTTGGAATGATTCGTGTGCCACCACCCCATCGGCAACTATTGCGGGAATTAAAACATTTTCTCAGGAGCCACTCATTCTTATTTCTGGTGGATCAGAAAAAAATGCAGATTATAACGATCTCGGAAAAGTAATAGTCGAAGAAAAACCGAAAGCACTTATTCTTATGGGAAAAACTGGGGTACAAATAGGAGATCTTGCTAAGAAATCGGGTTATGATGCAAAAAAAATACACTCTGGAGAAAATCTTGAAGGAGTCTTTGCTGTATTAGAAAAAATTATTGACTCTGGAGACAACATTCTCTTTTCTCCTGCGTCAGCAAGTTTTGATCAGTTTAAAAATGAATATGACCGTGGAGAAAAATGGAATGCGATGGTGAATGAGTTCTTGCGAAAAAGAAAATAAAGCATCACAAAAACTTCTCGTAGTAACGAATCTCGGGTTGTTCAGTATGGACCATTAACAGAAAACCCTCTTTGCAAACAAATTACTTCACCAAGAGATAGTGCTTGTAAGATCTTTCCAGGTGATCGCAATCAAAAAGAGAATAAGGAGTATAAAACCAACTCCATGAATTATTGGCTCCCATTTTGGAAGTGGCTTTCTTCGAAATATCCCCTCAAAAAGAAGAAATATGAGTCGCCCTCCATCAAGTGCCGGAACTGGCATAATATTAATAACCCCAATAGAAATAGAGAGTAGCGCGGCAAATTTAACAATCTCCATTACCTCCCCCAGAGAAACAAAGTGATGAGTCGCCTTTACAATAGCCACAGGACCCCCAACGCCATCTGGAACAGTGAGCTTTGAAACGAGAGAGGAGACAACATCCCCTAACATAACAACTGTATAGTGAGAGAGGTTTCCCACATCTTTTGCCGCCTGCCACGCCGCTTTATGGGGCGCGTACTGCACTGGAAGTATCGCTGTTATCGATGGATCATCTGATGGGTAGATCCCCATATTTCCCTCTTCATCAAGCGGAACAAGGGCAACTATTCTCTTTTCAGTCTCTATTTGACCTGTACTCGAATAGGTTCGACGTAATATCTGTAAATGAAATTCTTTTCCGCGAAGTCCCCTATTCTTTGCGTCAAGAAATTCTTGTGCCGTCTGAACAGGAACAATGTTATCAATTCCCGTAATAAAATCTCCCGACAAGAGTCCTGCTTTTTCTGCAGGAGAATTAGGAACCACTTTAGCAATAAGCACTCCTGCGTCATCTGTGAGAACAATTCCATTCGCCACAGCATGATCCACATCCTCTGGAGAAATGAGAATGGGCTTCATGCCAATAGTGTAGCCAACAGTAAGGAGAATCCACCCGAGTAAAAAATTCATCATTACTCCTGCGCATACGGTAAAAATGCGCGCCCAAAGCGGACGATTTCCAAAAGCATGTGGATCTTTTTGTGCTTTTTTGTCTCGATCGTCTTCTCCGAGCATGCGGACAAATCCTCCAAATGGAATCCAGTTTAAGGAATAGAGGACACCAGATTTTTTGTTTTTCCAACCACATGCTTTTGGCGGAAGTCCAAAACCAAACTCTTCTACCTTTATTTTTCCAAAACGTGCTGCCCAAAAATGCCCTCCTTCATGAATAAGGATGATAAGGGAAAAAATGAGAACAAAAACAATACCAGTTATAAAATATTCCATTACGTTGAAAAAAATCAGACAGTCATCACTTCGATTTCTTTATGTTTGCAAAGATCTTCTACTTTTTTATTCGCTTCGTCCACTTCTTTTTGAAGATCCTTCTCAAGACGCTTGAGATCATCTTCACTCATTCCTCCATCTTTTTCTTCCTTTCGAAGTTTCTCCTGAACTCCTTGTCGCGCTTGTCGAATAGAGACACGAGCATGTTCCGCTTTTTGATGAACAATTTTTACCATTTCTCGTCGACGATCTTCGGTGAGTGGCGGAACATTAATTCGAATAGCAACACCATTATTAATGGGATTCAGTCCTAAGTCACTCTTTTCTCGAATGGCTTTTTCTATGACCGAAAGTACGCTTCTGTCCCATGGATCAATGAGAATCTCTTGTCCATTAAGAGAAATATTCGCAAGATGGCGAATCGGCATACGCTGTCCATACTGTTCTACTTCAATATCCTCCACAAGCCCCGAATTTGCGCGTCCGGTTTGAAGAGAAGCGTACTCTTTTTTCAAAAAGGAAACAGCTTTGTGAAATTCCTCCTGCACGGAAGAGAGAAGTATATGCATAAGACAAAATGAAAGAGAGTCAGTCTCTATTTTTCCATGTTTTTGAAAAAAAAGAAACCTGCTTTTGCTGTATCACCACGAAATTTTCCTCCATTCTCTCGAACAGAAAACCATCCGAAAAACTACTGAAGTGCACATGGGAAAAAATCGACCGTTTCTCCTGACCCTGCTCCACTGAGTACACAACATGGACGAAGATATGGAGTAATGCGATCAATCACGCTTCCTTTTGGAAAAAGCGAAGAGACACCAGCGGAACATGAGGCTCGTGGAAGTGTATCACTTAGCCCATCACTATCGGTATCATCATCTGCACAAAAAAGGAGTCCTGTTAGTGAAGCTACTCGTCCATCATACCAATCGGGATTTCTCCCTTGCTCCGAAACATTTGAATCTTCCCGCGCAAAATCTGAAATTTTTCCAAGATGCGCAGTAATATAGTCCTTGCTGTGTCCATCTGCTAGTTTTCCCATTGCATACAGTTGGATGGCACGCCCATCATGAAAAGTAACCGTATTCTGATCAACCAACGGAGTATCTTCACGCTGAACGTCATTCACAATATTCCCCAAAAAAAAACAAGAGAAAAATCCTTCTGGATCATCAGTTCCTGTTGCAGGAGTAAATGCCATCGCTGGGAACGAAAAAAAGAATCCGAAAGCAAAGAAAAAGAGGATCCTTCTGGGAAAAAACATAATTTTTGGATACAAAAACTGAACAAAGTATGAGGCATTTTTGTGTTCGCGGTCAAACTTTTTTTTGAAGAATGAGACACAAAAAATACTTTATATTATTATAAAATATGTTTTATTTATAATCAAATTTATTTGCGCTCTCCATGAGAAAAACAATGGTAATCTTTTTCTATTTCAAAAATATTGAGATTCTCTTGGTACGAAACTTATCGGCAATGTATCGAAACTGAGCTTGAAACATGGTTTCGCCAAAATGACATATACGATGAAAAAAGTCCCGAAAAAGTCCTTTTTGAAGCGATGAAATATGGAGTACTTGGTTCTGGAAAACGATTTCGTCCTATACTCGGATGCTGTGCTTTTGAAGCATGTGCCGATAATAGATCTCTGAAAAAGAAAGATATTCAGTCGCTTATCGCATTGGAGTTCATTCATGCTTCTACACTCATACACGATGATCTTCCTGCGATGGACAATGATGAATTGCGTCGTGGAAAGCCAACCGTTTGGAAAGTATACGGAGAAGGAATTGCTGTTTTAGCGGGAGATGTTCTTGTGGGGGAGGCATTTCGAATTCTTTCACAGACCGTATCACACAAAAAACTTCCAAATGTTATTTCCTTTTTTTCCCATGTTCTTGGTATACAAGGAGTCAACGGCGGACAGGCACGAGATATTTTGTTCGAAAATACAAAGCTGACTGCAAACGAAATAGAGGAAACACACCGCAAAAAAACTGGCGCGCTTTTACTATGCTCTGCACTTTTTGGCGCTTTTCTTGCGAATGCTTCGGAAGAAAAGCAATGCCTCATTGCTGAATATGCAAATGCACTCGGACTCGCTTTTCAAATTCGTGATGATATTCTCGACGCAGAAGGAGATGAAAAAATACTCGGGAAAAAAACGAAGAAAGATATCGAGAAAAAAGGATTTGTTCAAATATTTGGCATAGAAGAAGCAAAAAAAAGACTGACCCATGAAGTGGAAACAGCGATAAATATTGCCAACAAACTTCAATCGGAAAAACTGAGAGATTTAGCAGAACTCACAGAAAAGCGAGAGAAGTAAGAGTATAAAAAAACATTCTAGAGGAGTTTTTTCCTAGTTTAGCGGAACATATTTTCACGAGTCATTGCTCTTATTCTCTGTGCCACTCCCCCATAATTCTTCGTTGATAACCTTGCAAGATGCGCTACCTTGTCCTCGCCTTCTCCTTTTATAACACCAAAGAATGGAGCAAGTGGATCTTCGTGAAATGGATTTTTCTCTGCCTCCGTATTATTGAGAGAAGATAAAGATATTTTTTTTCCTCCACAAGTATCATCAATCGCATACAACCACAATTCCTTCAGTTTTTCTTTTATTCGTTGTAATACCCCTTTAGCCACATCAGGCAATTCATTTCCTGAAGGCGCATCACAAGAAGCATTATCATCGAAATTTTCTTTTAACACAGAAAATAGGAAATAGAAAAACAGCGAATCGTAATGTAAACTCTTAAATATTTTTGTCAACTATTTGTTCTGGATGACCACACCATAGGCACTTTTGAGGTACATTCATAATGCTCTAGAGGTATTTTATAATCGTTGTGGTCTTTCGGAGTTAGAGAATATAAGTCATTCAGTCAGTTTTGGGTTGAATTCACTTGGATCAAGTATCCGATTTCCGAGTTGGATAAATTCTTCTTAAAGTGTTCTATTGAATCGTTCGATCTCTGGATTGTCTTTCGAAGCTTCATTTTTTCCAACCGGATGTATTTTTTGCGAAGAGTGATAATCCTTATCTCCTCGTAAAATACCAATGGACATTAAGAGAAGTGTTTTCTGATGTTATGGAAATGTTCTTTACTCATCTTTTTGAGCCATTCCCATTTCTTCATAAGAGGTGGGTATGGTTTTATAGGTTTGAGAATTAAGGTCATCGAAGACAGAGAAAAACTCTATCTTAGAAGTGCTACCGATGTATCTTAATTTTTTCAGAACTGTTGCGAAGATGTATTATCCCTATCTCTTTGTCTCTATTATTTCTATTGAAATTTACGCCATTTCATGAGCAACGAATTTCCCACGACACTCACGGAAGAAAATGACATGGCGAATGCCGCCACCATTGGGTTTAAAAGAAAACCAAAAAAGGGATAAAGCGCCCCTGCGGCGATAGGGATTCCGATAATATTATAGAAAAATGCCCAAAAAAGGTTTTGCTGTATTTTTTGCAAAGTGTATTTCGAAATTTCTATGGCTCGTGAAACATCTTCCAAGTTGTTTCGCACGAGAATAATATCTCCTGCCTCTAAAGCAATATCAGTTCCGGCACCAAGCGCAATACCCAAATCTGCCTGTGCCAATGCTGGCGCATCGTTAATACCATCGCCAACCATAGCAACCGTTCTTCCTTGTTGTTGAAGCATTTGGATTTTTTCTGCCTTTTTTCCAGGAAGAACTTCCGAAAGGACTTCTTGTATTCCCAATTTCTTTGCAATAGCTTGCGCTACCACCTTGTGATCTCCAGTGATCATGAGCACGTGTTTTCCCGATTCTTGTAGCTTCTGAAGAGCAAGCGGAGTGGTTTCTTTTATGTCGTCCATCACTCCTAATATACCAATTATTTTTTTTCCTCGTGCCACAAAAAGAGGTGTTTTTCCTTCCTGCGCCTCCGCAAGAAAAAGTGATTCTTCATTTGGAGAAAGAGAAACCCCCTCTTCTTCTAAAAGCGTTCGATTTCCTAAAAGGATTGGAGTTTTTTCTTTTGTTTCAGCAGAGAGTCCTTTTCCTTCTTTTTCTTGAAAATGAGAGAGTTCTTCTTCTTGTATTTTATTTTTCTTTCCCCACTCAGAAACCGCAAGAGAAAGAGGATGATTTGAATTTTTTGCTAAAGAAAATGCTGTTTGCTTTCCTTCTTTTTCCTTGTTGTCAAAAGAATGAAAAGAGACAACCTCTGGAGTTCCTTTTGTTAGTGTTCCTGTTTTGTCAAAAACAATGGTGTCCACTTTGTGCGCCATTTCGAGTGCTTTAGAATTTTTAATCAGAATTCCTCGTTTTGCAGAAAGCCCAGTGCCCATCATAATAGCAGTGGGGGTTGCAAGTCCCAGTGAACACGGGCAAGCAATAATGAGTACAGAAACAAAAGCGGTAAGTGCAAAAGAGAAGGAAAATCCTGCCATTATCCATGCAAAACACGTAAGTGTCGCAATACCCATAACAGTTGGCACAAAATAAAACGAAACTTTATCTGCTAAAAGTTGTATCGGAGCTTTTGAGGAAACGGCTTCTTCCATAATCTTTACGATTTGCGCGAGCATGGTTTCTTCTCCGACACCAGTGGCAATAAAACGGAATGCGCCAGTTTTATTGATAGTCGCACCAATAACAGTGTCTCCCTGCTTTTTCTGCACGGGGATACTTTCTCCAGTAATAGCACTTTCATCAATAGTGGAGGCACCTTCAGATATGATTCCATCCACCGGAATTTTTTCTCCCGGTTTAATGAGAACAATATCATTTTTCTGCACGTCAGAAATGGGGACAGAAACTTCTGAGTTGTTTCGAAAGACGACTGCTGTTTTTGGCTGAAGCCCCATAAGTTTTTCAATTGCTTCACTTGTTTTCCCTTTTGTCTTTTCTTCAAGGTACTTTCCGAGTGAAATAAAAATAAGAATAAACCCAGCACTCTCAAAATAGGTATATTCATTTCCCATATTTTCTGGTGCGAAAATAAGAAGAAAAAAGAGAGTGAGAGAGTAGAAATACGCCGCCAGTGTTCCAATTTCTACAAGACTATCCATATTCGGATTCCGCTGAATAAGCTTTACGAACCCCGAAATATACAAAGGAGCAGTCACCACCATAATCACCGTTGTCAGAAGAAATTGGAGTGTGACATTGGTAAGCTGAGAAACAGGAAGCGAAGGAAGACCAATAGCCTCTCCCATCGAGAGAAAAAAGAGCGGAATACCAAAAAGCAAAGAGAGAAGAAATTGTTTTCGGAGTTTTTGTATTTTTACTTCTCGAAAATTCTCTTTTTCCTGATGCTTTTCCGCAACACCAAATCCAGAATGACGTATGATATCTCCAATTTCTGTTTCAGAAATATCCTCTGGACGAAAACGGATATTCGCTTTTTCAGTAGCAATATTGACACTTGCAGAAAGGATGCGTGTGTCATCGTGAAGATTTTTCTCCAAAAGTGTGCTACACGAGGCACAGTTCATTCCCGTGATACGAAGGGTAATATTTTTCATAGAGAATAATGAAAGAAAAATTATTTTCGGCTTTTAAAGAACATTAATCTTCTACCAAAAACTTTCCGTTCTGCATCCCCATCCAGCACGAGAAAGGAAGCGTTCCGGTTTCGGTTGGAGTGAATTCCACCACGTTTTTCCCTGATTTTAATTTTCCGCTCGAAATTCCAAGTCGTGGAATAATAACCTCATCTGCGCATCCGGTAGTATGAATGGCATTGATTTCCCATTGAACCGGAACTCCTTTTCGCACACGAAATTCGGTTTGCTGAAACGTGTAGTCGATGTCCATTGTAACCACTTGCACCTCTCCTGAAGTGTTATCAGAAGGAATAGCATTTTGAGGAGGAGCGGTGCTCCAAAAATCGAGACTCACTTTTGATCCTGCGAGCACCAAACCCGATTGCAGAGAAAACAGACCAAAAAAGATAATGAAAACGCCAATGATCTTTCGAAAAAATCCAAAATCTTTCTGTTTCGCGTATGAGGAACCAAGACCAACAGAAAACAGAACGGGGAATGTTCCGAGAGCAAAGGAAAACATAATGAGTGATCCCGCCCAAAAACTCCCCGAGGCGACAGCGACAAGTTGCAAGGATTGTGTAAATCCACATGGCAAAAAGAAGGTGAGCACCCCAATAATCGCAGGAAATATTGGGTGCTTCTTTTGCTGAAGAGCGTGAACGGGAAAACTGAATATTTTAGGGAGATGCATTCCAAACCGAGTGATACTCGGAACAAACCCAAGAATATGAAGTCCGGTATAGAGCATAATGAATGCCACAAAAATGGTGAGATACCCTGCTCCTGCCGATGAATACCGAAGCGCACTTCCCACAGAGCCAAGTACTCCTCCAAGAATGGCAAATCCCCCAATACGTCCGAACTGAAAGGAAAGCTGAGGAAAAAGCCTATGCCAAAGCGAAGCATCTTTTTGAGAGGAATAGATACTCGAAAAACTCATCACAATACCACCCGTAAGCGCAAGACAGGTAGAAATTGATGCGACAAACCCCAAAAGAATTGCCATAAAAATACCAACCTCTTTATTGGCATCTGGAAAAAAACGTGAGAGCTCAAAATGAGAAAAAAGTGTGACGAGAAAAAAGATACCCACAAAAATACCTCCTATTTGGAGAAGATCTTTTCCGGATACTTTTACTTTCCCTTTTTTCTGAAAGGAATTTTCTTTGTTATATCCGCATTTTTGAATAGCATTTTCGATCTCTTTTTTGAGTACACTCTTGTCACATTCTACTTCTAATGTTCCCTTTTTGTGAGATGCTTTGCATTTTTGAACACCAGAGATACATGATACTTCTTTTTCGAGAAGAGTTTCACAACTGACACAGTGCATTCCGGAAACAGGAAATATCTGCTTCATTATTTTGGAGAAAGAAAATTATTTGCTCTGAGCGGTTTTCATAATCTTGAGAATCTCTTCCATCATCTCATCCATTTTTTGAATATCTTGCGCTTTCATGGCGCTCTTTACACAGCAATGAAGATGCCCTTCGAGAAGATCGAGATTAACGGATTTTAAAAGTCCAATTACTGCCAAATTTTGCTGAATAATATTGATGCAATACACGTCTCCTTCCACCATTTGAAGAATTTTTCCCAAAAGCGTGTGTGCCTTTTTGAGAGCAATCGCAGTTTTTTGCTTTTTTTCTGACATGGTTTTTTTTGAAAAGTAAAATACCACTACCTATGGTATAGGTATTACAACGGGTACGCAAGAGATTTTTTTCGACGTTTTTATTTTCCCTCATCAAAAGATTCCATTTTCGAAACGAGCGTCTTCCTCTATCCTAAAGAAAAAAGGTTTTCTTTTAGAGATACTCCAGAATGAATCACAATAGTACTGCGTACGAATCGGCGAAACAGACACTCAATAGTGCACAAAAAAAAGCGGTAGAAACCGTTTACGGACCAGTACTTGCCATTGCCGGACCAGGAACAGGAAAAACCCAAGTGCTTGCGCTTCGTATTGCAGAAATTTTACAAGAGACGGATACGAATCCCGAAAATATCCTTGCACTCACGTTTACCGATGCCGGAGTTGTTGCCATGCGAAATCGTCTTCGAACATTCATTGGACCAACTGCGCATTCGGTTCGTATTTCTACTTTTCATGGATTTTGTGTGGAGACCATTGCTCGATATCCCGAATATTTTTCTGGATCAAGATTCCGAGTGGCGGCAGATAAAATTTCGCAAATCCGTATTCTCCAAAAGATTCTTGAAAGTTCAGACTTTACAGCACTTTCCCCTGCTACGCGCCCTTTCTTTTTTCTGAGAAATATTCTTTCTCGTATTTCAGAACTCAAACGAGAAGGACTGTCACCAGAAGATTTTCAACAAATTGTGGAACAGCGAGTAGTGGATTTTGAGACAATTTCGGAAGAAGAAAAAACAAACCCAAAAACAGGTCACTGGAAAAAAAAGTACCTCGATGAGCAAAAACGAATAGAAAAATGGCAAGAACTCGTTCTCGCCTATAAACAATATGAAGACTTGATGCAAAAAGAGGGACTTATGGATTTTGACGATCAAATTCTCTTTGTGCTTCATGCACTCCGAACAGAAGAAGATTTGACAGCGAGTGTTCGAGAAGAAACCCTCTTTCTTTTGGCAGATGAATTTCAAGACAGTAATGGCGCACAAATGGAAATTTTAGAACGCATTGTCGGGGACGATCAGTCACCAAACATTTTCACCGTGGGAGATGACGATCAATCTATTTACCGATTTCAGGGAGCAAATTTAGAGAATATCACCCGATTTTTGCGAAAATTTTCCTCCGCAACTATTATTCCTCTTACTGAGAATTATCGGAGCACAAAAGAAATTTTGGCACTTGCAGAATCGGTTATTCAAAATAGTTCCGAACGGCTCACAAAAATATTTCCAAAAATTTCAAAACGGATTGTATCCGCCACAAAAAAAAAGGGAGAAATGCCAAAACTCTTTTCGTTTTCCACGCCAGAAGCAGAGCGATTTTTTGTTCTTCAAAAAGCAAAAAACCTTCACAAAAAAGGATATTCTCTGGCAGAAATAGCGGTTCTTGTTCGAACAAACCACGAAGGACAAGAATTTCTGCGGTATTTTGAAGAAAATGATTTGCCCGCTGTATTTTCCTCACGAAGTAATGTTTTGCGAGATATTCGCATTCAACAAATTCTTACGCTTTTAAAACTTGCAGAAAATCCAACCGAAAACCGACTTTTTTTTGAAGTGCTCCATTACCCCGTATGGAATATTCCGCTTGTGGAAATTTGGCGTGCGCATCGATATGCAAAAGAGCAGAAAACGAGTCTCTTTGAGTGCTTTTTGGAAAACCATAACTCCCAGTTAAAAGATGAAGAGCGAGACCCAAATTCTGTTTCAGGTTCTTTAAAAAATTCTTCGGAAATTTCGGATTCTGCAAATACTGCCCCTAACGTTGTTCGTATCTGCCAACTATTTGGAGAGTGGAGCCAAGATCTTCGAGATAAAACTCTTCCCGAGGTTTTTCAAAAAATACTTACAGAATCGGGATTTCTTGCATTTCTCTTGGGAAAAAAGACACGGCTCGAAACACTCAATCATGTCAATGCACTCTTTGGAGAAATCAAAACCCTCGCACGAAACACTCCCAATGCCTCTCTTTCGCATTTTTTAGAGATTCTTCGCATTCGAGAAGAATTTGACGAACCCATTGAAGATCGCATGTTGCAGGCACCGACAGAAGCAGTTCGTATTCTCACTACTCACGGTGCAAAGGGCTTGGAATATGAAACTGTATTTGTGACAAACCTGGCAGAAGGCGTGTGGGGCGATCGAAAAAAACCGCAAAGCCTTACTCTGCCAGAAGATATTGTGTCGATGCCAAAAGACATAGAGCGCGAAAATGAAGAGGAGCGCCGACTCTTTTTTGTAGCAATTACCCGAGCAAAAGAGCAACTTTTTCTCAGTTACTCCATGCAATCGGAAACCGGAAAAGAACAATCCGCAAGCCGATTTCTCGATGAAATTGATCCAGAAACCCGAGAAGAAGGAGTAAGAGATATATACGAAGAGCAAGTGGAAGAGCGTCTCAAGAGTGATCTTTTCTTTTCTCCCCAAAAAACCAGCGTCGACGAAGAATCGTTTTTACGGGAAATGGTACACTCCGAACGATTTGCCCTTTCCCCCACCGCCTTTGAAAACTATCGAGAGTGTCCAAACAAGTTTCTCCTCGAAAATCTCTTACGCATTCCGTCCGTAAAAGATGCAAGACTCTCTCTTGGAACTGCCGTTCATGCGGCGCTTGAATCTTTTTTTACCGAACACCGAAAACAGAAAATTCTCCCCAATCGCTCCATTGCCTTTCTTGCGCTCGAAAAATCGTTTGAGCGAGAGATAATAAGTAGTTCAGAACGAGACGCACTTCTTCGAGAAGGACGTGAGCATTTGAACACATATTTTGATCAATTTGAAGGATTGTTCCCTCTCCCAGTCGCTACCGAACTCGATTTTCGTCCACACCATGTCCTTTTGGACGGAACAGCATCTATTACCGGAAAAATTGATAAGGTGGAATGGATAAACGAGGCGCAACGCGAAGTACGGATTATTGATTACAAAACGAGCAAAGGGAAAAGCGTTAACGAAATTTTGGGCGCACGCGATTCCCAAAAAGATGATATTCGTGCCGGAGCCATGTATCGCCAACTTCTCTTTTATTTTCTCCTCGCTACCGAAAGCCGTCAATTCCCATGGACACCCATTTCTTTTGCGCTCGACTTTTTACGACCAGATGAAAGCGGAAAATGCATCCGCCGAGAATTTCAAATATCATTCGCAGATACGCTTCCACTCAAAGAAGAAATTCACCGTGTCTGGAAGAGCATTCAAAATTTAGAGTTTTTAGAGACGAAAGAACCATGTGAAATCAAAAAAAAAGAAGGTAGATGCTGGTATTGTGAAATAATGAGAAAAAATGACAATTGAGGATGTTATTGTGAGTTTCTTCTTTTGTCATTGTGGACTTGATCCGCAATCTCTCTCAAAACACGTTCAGAATAATGATTGAGTGGAAATGTTGAATGAAACTTAAAATGACAAATTAAAGGAAATATGAATTTGAATGTTCTTAAAAAATACAGTATAATACTCTCAATAAAAGTAAACTCTATGAAAACACAAAAAAACATATTTTCTCCTTTTTTAGAGTCGAGAAGGATATTCGCCGACAGTAGCGAATCCACAGAAAAGGAATATGATTTACATCTCAGTAATAAGAGTGAAGCATGGGTTACAGAACAACTCAACAGTTTAGATAGGGCTATTTTTTCAGATAGAAAATTGAATATTGGAGAAGTAAAAACATTACTTAATAATGCAAAAGATACTGATTGGAGCAAAGATGGAAAAACAGGATACACTGCCGCTCTACAAGTTGCTCTACAATATATAGAGGACAACAAATCAATAATAAATATTTCTAGTAATACAGGTTTTAGCCCCAAACAACTCGACTCACTCATGAAAAGAGGAAAAGGTCTGGGTGATACAAAAGGAGCACTCAGGAATTTTCAACAATATTTCAATGATGCATATAAGAATGAAGATTGGTTTAAAGAGATGAAAAAAAACAGAGACACATTTCTTATCGATGGAGAACCGGGTCCGCAAAGCGTTGCCGCTTTACTCAAAGTGATAGAAATGATAGAGAAGGAAAAAGCAGCACCAGCACCAGCACCAGCACCAGCACCAGCACCAGCACCAGCACCAGCAGCAGCACCAGCACCAGCAGCAGCACCAGCACCAGCACCAGCACCAGCAGCAGCAGCAGCACCAGCACCAGCAGCAGCACCAGCACCAGCAGCAGCACCAGCAGCAGCACCAGCACCAGCAGCAGCACCAGCAGCACCAGCAGCACCAGCAGCAGCAGCAGAAACAGCAGAAACAGCACCAGCACCAGCACCAGCAACAGCACCAGCACCAGCACCAGCACCAGCACCAGCACCAGCACCAGCACCAGCAGCAACAGAAACAGCAACAGAAACAGCAACAGAAGCAGGAGTAAATAGTTTTTTAGACCGTTTTGTTAATGCGCAGAAAGAAATTACAGTAAATATCGAAAATAAAAATATGAACATAAAACTAGATAAAGAGAAAAGAGGCGACAAAAATTGTATAGTATTCTACTATAATGACCGTCTAATTATGAGAGATGGTAAAGTTCCCTTCTCTATATCCCATGATTGGGAGAATATTAAAGATTATACCAATGAGAATAATGTGGATGGCTTTTTTCAATCGATAATTCAAAGATTAAAAGATGATAATATTGTTCTTGGACAACAGCTTAAAGCGATTGCGACATTAGAGAAGCATGAGTTTCAAAGAAAGAGTGGAGCTAAGGTTGAATTAAGTGATGATAGTAAGACAGCAACTTTTTCATCAGATGGTAAGGAGATAAAAGTTGATTTTCCCTCTTCGACCAAACAAGAAGAAATGGCGTATGTCCTTAGTACTTTTTTTCCCCTCCAGCAGTAATAGAGAGTGATATTATGAGACGGAAAGATGCTATTTCTAAAGAAAGCACAAGAAATTTCAGAAGAAACATAAATCCAAAAATGAAAAAATGTGAGTCTTTTGTTTCTTAGAGATCCTGAATCACGTTCAGGATGACAGTTGAGGTTGTCATTGCGGAGACAATTTACAAGCCCCAGAAACTCTATCACCCCTTTTCCGAAAATATTTCTCGTGCATACCACTCCACAAATTTTTCCATTCCTTGTCGCAAACTCGTTTTTGGCAAAAACCCAAGTTTTTCCCGAGCGAGAGTAATATCCGCATTCGTGATAGTTACGTCTCCCTGTTGGAAAGGAAGTTGTTGAATAATCGCTTTTTTTCCGAGAATATTTTCAATAAGTGCAATAAACTCGTTCAGAGTTGTCACCTCAGCATTTCCGAGATTAAAAACACCATACGGCTCAGAAAAATGATCGAGTGCAGACATAACCCCAGAAACAATATCGTCGATAAAGGTATAATCACGGGCAGTTGTTCCATCACCAAATTTTGGGAGTGGCAATCCACGGGCAATGCGATCGGTAAAAAGGTACGGCGCCATATCGGGTCTTCCTCGTGGACCGTATACGGTAAAAAATCGGAATCCTATGGTTTGCAAGCCATGAGCAGAAGAGAAAATATAGGCATCATTTTCGTTCGCTAATTTTGTTGCCGCATACGGAGAAACAGGGCGGAGGAATTGACTTTCTCGAAAGGGAATGTCTCGACAATCGCCATACACAGAACTGCTACTCGCATAAATAACTTTTGGAATAGCAAAACGTCGTGCAGCATCAAAAACACGAAGGGTTCCACGAATATTCACTTTTTCCGTCAAGAATGGATCTTCTAAACTCGCTCGAACTCCCGCTCGCGCCGCAAGGTGAATAATGGCGTCAAAGTGCTCTGAAGCGCAGAGATCGCCAAGGAGAATGACATCGAGAATATCTCCTTCTACAACTCGAAAATTTGTGGGGAAGTTTTTGAGTACATCAGCAGTATTTTTTCGTTTTCGGCGACTATCATAATACTCGTTGAAATTATCAAGTCCTACGACAGAATCTCCTCGGGAACACAGTATGTGACAAATATGAGAACCAATGAATCCGGCAGAACCGGTAACGAGAACACGCATAAGAAAATGGAAAAACCGAGAAAATAGTAGCGGATTGAGAGAATGAGGAACAAGATACTTTCCTTTTTTCTTCTCTCTTTGTCATTGTGAGCAATCCCAATCTATCGGGAGGATGCAAAAATCCAGAATATATTTTTCTTGTTAGTTTCTCCCTATTCCCACATATTGAAATCCAAATTCTCGCATCTGCAAAGGATGAAACATATTGCGTCCATCTATGAAAATATCTCCCTTCATAAGCCCTACGATACGTTTCATATCCAAATTCTGAAACTCACTCCATTCCGTAAGAAGAAGAACCGCGTCTACTCCTTGCACGGTAACATACGGATCTTTTGCACAAGAAAAATTCTCATGAGAAACTTCTCGTGAAATATTGTTCATTGCTACAGGATCAAAGGCACGAACCCGTGCGCCCAATTCCAGAAGACGATTGAGAATTTTGAGTGATGGCGCTTCACGAATATCATCGGTATTTGGCTTAAACGAAAGTCCCAATAGGGCAATGGTTTTCCCAGAAACGTCTGGCAAGAGAGAAAAGAGTTTTTCGAGAAATACCTCTCTTTGGGTCTCATTTACCTCACGAACAGATTCGAGAATGCGAAAGGGGGTTTTTGCCTGCTCTCCAGAGAAAAGAAGACCCGAAACATCTTTAGGAAGACAACTCCCTCCATAACCCACGCCAGCACGAAGGAATGATGACCCAATGCGCGGATCGCACCCCATCGCCTGAGCAACATCACTGACATCTGCTCCTACCGCATCACAAAAACGAGCGATTTCATTCATAAACGAAATTTTTGTCGCCAAAAAACAATTCGCAGCATACTTTATGGTTTCTGCCGTTTGTGGAGAAACACGAAGAAAAGGAGTATTCGAGCAAAGAAATGGCGCATAAATTTCTCGCAAAATCGCTTCAGAAGTGTCTGAGGTTGTTCCCGCCAAAATACGATCGGGGTGCAGAGTGTTTTCAATAGCACATCCTTCTTGTAAAAACTCGGGATTACTCACAACGTCAAAGGAAATAGTATCGCCCTTCCCACGAGAAGCAATTTCAGAAGCTACAATAATTCGACATTTTTCAGCTGTTCCGGGAGGAACGGTAGATTTATTGACGAGAATTTTCTCTCCTTTCACAAATTGTCCAAACGTTTTGGAAATGGCAAATACCGCAGAAAGATCTGGTTCATGCCCAATAGAACATGATGGTGGAGTTCCCACAGAACAAAAAACTGCCGAGGCAAATTGCACCCCCTCCTTGGCATCTGTTCCAAAATAGAGTCGTTTTTCTGCAATATTTTTCCGTACCAATTCCGAGAGTCCTGGCTCAAAAAACGGAGTTTTTCCTTCCTGAAGAAGCGCTATTTTTTGGGCATCAATATCTATGCACAGTACTTCATGCCCAACTTCCGCGAAACACACTCCTGTCACAAGCCCTACATAGCCCGTTCCAAAAATGGTAATTCGCATGTGATATGGAGATATCAATAGGACATTGTAAAATATTCTTTCAAAAAAAGAAAAATTATTTTCTTGCGAAAAAAAAGTGATTTTTGACAGAATTTTCTTTGCGTCTTTTTGTACGCCATTTTTCTTTTTGGTTTTTCAGAAATGGAAACAACACCTTGGATCTGGATGGATGGAGTATTTATAGAATGGGAAGACGCAAAAGTGCATGTTATTTCCCACGCACTTCACTATGGATCGGGGGTGTTTGAGGGAACTCGATTTTACGAAACCCCAAAAGGACCCGCTATTTTTCGCCTCAAGGATCACACAAAGCGCCTCTTTTACTCTGCTTCTACACTTCGGCTTCCCATTAACTTCACAGAAGAAGAAGTAAATGCAGCAACAATCGAAACGGTTCGGAAAAACGAATGCCTCTCAGGATACATTCGTCCTCTCGCCTTTTTTGGAGAAGGAAAAATGGGGCTTCGCCCACAAGGAGCCACTCCGCATCTTATTATCGCCTGCTGGCCATGGGGGAAATATTTGGCAGATCGCCCTATCCACGTGAAAATTTCAAAATATATCCGCATTCATCCAAAAAGCCTCATTGCTGATGCAAAAGTCGCTGGACACTATGTGAATTCTATTCTTGCTACACAAGAAGTGGGAGATGAAGACTATGATGAAGCACTTCTTCTTGATTTTGAGGGAAATATTGCAGAAGGTCCCGGAGAAAACTTTTTTCTCGTCAAAGATGGAGGTTTGCACACCCCCCTGCTCGGAAATGTGCTCAATGGCATTACGCGAAAATCTGTTTTTCAAATTGCACAAGATCTTGGGATTTCGGTATCGGAACGGATTATTCACCCAGAAGAAATTTGGGAAGCAGACGAAGCCTTTTTTACAGGAACAGCGGCAGAAGTTACCCCTATTGGAACGGTCGACAGAAAACCAATTGGGAACGGAGAAGAAGGAGAAATGACAAAGAAAATTCGAGAGATCTTCTTCAGTGCTGTTACCGGAAAAAACCAAAAATACGAAGAGTGGCTCACTTTTGTATAGGACTCATTCGCTCCATTTCTATTCCCCTCTTTACTGGGGGGAATATTTTTTGTTCGCTTTCTCATCACCTATTCTTCCTTCTTTTTCTTGTTTGAAATTCCTTCCCACGCAAGATCGAAGAGTACTTTCATTGCTTCGGATATTTCCCGACTCTCAATGATCACCCCTATCTTTTCACTTCCAGAAGCAATGGCAACTTTATCATCGTAAAACATGAGCTCAGGAAGCCATTTATACTTTGTTCTATCAACAAGACGTGAATCACGAAAATCTTCAATATCTCGTGCCTGACGGAGCTTTCCAAAATTCGTGTCTGGATAAATAGCACGGACGAATATTTTCTTCTGTTTTCGCCGAGAATAATAGTGTTCAAAATATTCTGGAAGATACTCATTTCTGTTCTCAAAATTTGTCAGTGTTCGAATTGGTTCTTTTGCAAAGAGTGTGTCTTCATAAATCATTTTCAATCCTTCTGCTCCCTCAAAAAAACCAACTTGGGGACAAGAGGTCTCTTTCTGTTTTATACTCTGGAGTTCGGGAATAGCTTCTGAAAGAAGTTTTTCTTTCTCTGCGTATTCTGCCAACATTTCATTTTTTCCTGCCTCAAGAATACGAAGGAGGCTTTCTGGAGGAACCGGTTGATAATTTGTTATGTTTCGACTTTGGTGTTTTCGTGCAACTCCTTTTTTAATAAGTGTTTCCGCCAAAAATTGAACACTACTCCGCGGAAGTCCAAGTTTTCGAGAAAGCACAGAAGCTGGCTGATCGCCGATAGCAAGCATTTCAAGATACAAACGAATTTCCTTTTCATGAAGACCAATAGCTTGTAGGGCATTGATCAAAAAATGTTCTCTACTACTTTTCATATTCTAAAAGAGAAAGATAGTGGCGATTCACTCTATTTTTGTCACCGCGTAAAAGCAAGATTCTTTTTTTATTGAACAAAATATATATTCAAAAGAGAATAAAATTCTGAGCGAGTAAGAAAAACATATTGACCAAAGTTTTTGGGAACACTTGGGGGAGAAGCTTTAGAACGAGCAATTGCAAAAATATCATCGAGAATATTTTTTGCTTCAGAAAACGGAAGAAGTTCACGAGAGAGATTGTCGTAAGTCACTATTTCTTCCGCGATATCGTAAGGCGAGGGTGAGATGCTTGAAAAATGAGGATCATCCATAAAATGAACAGCGATAAGAGATCGAACTTCGTTCCATTCTGGAAAAAGTTCTCCCAAAAGAACAACTGCTTCTGTTTTGGTAACAAGGCGATTCATATCAAGGGATTCCTGTTTTTCTGCAGAAAGCTGTTCTTGCATCCTAAGAGCATGAAGAGCTGGAGAAACCCATTTTTGAGAAGAAATCGAAAGATCTTTTTGCGCTGGAATTGAAACCGTTGAAAATCTCTCCGAAAGCCCACTTAGTGTACTTAAAAGATCATCGGAAGAACGCTCTGGGTGCTGAAACTTTTCGCGTGCATACATTCCTGTCATAAAAGCGGCCGCTTGAGATGTTCCGGTTTTTGCACCGTATTTTCCATCGGGGAGCGTGCTCAACAGTTTTGCAGGAGCACTTGCATCTACCCAAGTACCATAGGTGGAGGACTCTCGCCTCCCTCCTTGGAGGTTGGCAGAAGAAACCGCATAAACTTCTGAATATGCGGCTGGATAAAATTTATGTTCATCTCCAGAATTTCCTGCGGCAGAAACAATAACACCACCAGTTTGAACAAAATTTGTGATCGACTTATGAAGGAGTGACGATGGTTCGGCAAAACCAAAGCTCATGTTTATCACGTCTACCTTTTGTTCCTGAGCATACGCTAACGCACGCAACACACCCGATAATCGCAATCCGTGTTTTTTATCCGCAATTTTGAGGGGCATAATCTTTGTTCCAACCGAACTCACCCCTCTCATAGAAGACATGGGAGTTTCGTGCGCCACGATAATACCAGAAATATGAGTACCATGCCCAATATCATCGGAGACATCTGAATTCTTTGAGAGAAAATTCCATCCAGAAATATCATCTATAAGCCCATTTCCATCATCATCTTTTCCGATTCTTCCGTTTTTCTCGACTTTATTTTCCCAAATTTCCCCAGAAAGAGCGGGGTGAAAGGCATCAATACCACTATCAAGCACGGCAACAATGACAGTGGGAGCCTCTCTCTCTTTCAACGGAAGGTCATTTTTTTGAGAAAAAGATGGAGATAATTCAAAGCTATCTTCTGTAAAAAAAGCCCCCTCCTGATTCTCTTCTGCCACAGAAACAGATGGAAGGGATTGATATTCGGCAACCATTTTTGAAGCAACACCTTTTTGTCGACTCGTTAAAAGAAGAGTCTCCCCTGTTTTCGTTTCAACAAGAATTTCTGAAGTCTCAGAGGGCGAAGTCTCCGCCTGAAAAATATCTGCTAAGAAATTTCTATTTTTAGCCATGCTCACCGTTTTTCCGGTGAAGAGAGATTCCGAACGAATGACTTCGAACTTTTTATGGAGAGAAGCCATATCATCAGAAATGGTATTTTGAGAAGTACTTTCAGAATAAAAAAGAAGAAGAAAGAGAAAAAGTGCTGTTACAAAAACAAAAAAGAGAGCAAATTTTGCGCGAACACCCTGAAGATATTTCATATATTTTTGAGAAAAAGAATATTATTTTTATTTTTTAAAATTCATTTCATAGTACTATTTTTAGAAGAAAAAATCAAAGAAAACTGATAAAAAAAACAATTACATACACATAACAAAAAATAATATTTTTCTATCTATTTTTATTAATATGCATATTAAAATACATAAAAATAAATAAATATCATTTTTTTACATTTATACTATTCATTACATGACCAGTTTTGTGAAAATAATATTTTTTTTTAAGAGCAATGGATTTTTATCATTTACAAAATGGCTTTATAAAGTAAAAAAAATGAATTTTCAAAAATAAATAATAGTGCAAAAACATATAAAATATAAGAAGTATGATGGAGTTCTGCGTATAGTACGGTGTTGGAGATTCTTGTTTGCCTATTGTCATACAGATAGTAGCTTTCAATGGCACTGGCAAGCACTATTTCTCTTTTATCTTCCTTTTCTCCCTTTTTTTTCTTTTACCCTGTTCTTATGAGGCGTCTCTGGCGATCTCTGCTCGGCACATGGACAGCGCTTGCTGTAGTGCTGAACATTATCGGTAGCTCGGTACTTGCGCCCATCGCAACTGCCGATGATACCACGGTTGTACAAACAACCGAAACAAACTCGGGCATATTCACTGCCCCAAATCTCGGCTCTCTATTTCTTACCGATGAGGGGGAAACAGAACCTTCTGAAGAGACAACAGGTACCGAAGAAAACACCGGTACAGAACCTTCTGAAGAGACAACGGGTACCGAAGAAAACACCGGTACAGAACCTTCTGAAGAGACAACGGGTACCGAAGAAAACACCGGTACAGAACCTTCTGAAGAGACAACAGGAGATGGAACTTCCCCAACAACGGAAGACTCCAATACCGCGGAAAATTCTAGCGGAGGAAATATCTCTGGTGGATCATCTCCAAAAACCCTCAGCATTGATGGGGAAGAATTTAAGGTGCAAACAAATTTTGCTCCCGTTTTTGAGGCAGCACACGAGTGTAATGACGAATGCAATGGCACATCATACTCATTAACTTCTCAAAAAACGTATAATCCTTCTTCTGCATGGGACAATGATCAGATTACTTTCTGTGAATCACGTGATTTGGAAATTCCTTCGCAAATTGATGTAACCCAAGGAAACGCAGGAAACCACTGGGCAAACATTACGTTTCAAATAAACGGAGGAAACCCTATTAGTTGTTTATATCAGGGTGGATCAGCTCAGTCACATCCGAATAATCAAATTGAACTCGATAAAGGAATGTTCTGGAATACATTTCAAGGATGTTTCGAAAATTACAATGGTGCTGTTCCTCCAAACCAAACTCCAACTGGAGATACGGTTGGATCAACTATTACCGGAGTAACTGGTATTTTGTTGAATCTAAACGGAGACAATCAACAACCAGCAAATGCCACTCCTATTACGGAGGGGACCGTTACTATTACCAATCAGACATCACAATGCCCCGCTCGATACGACTTTGGAGATGCGCCAGATTATGTTCCTGCTCCTATTACGTGTAGTGGTGAAAACTGTTCCGACTCTACCGGAGGCGAATATAATGGTGCATTTGGAACCTTTTCAAAACCAAGCCATGACAAAGAAGGTCATGATAGTGATCCTCTTGGTCCACAGTACAAAACATTGCTCGCCAATGATGGAGCGCGACATATTGTTTTTCCAGAGTTTCACCTTGGAAACACTATCGACTATGAAGAGAATGGTCAGCCAACCATGGGGGCAGATGGTGATGATGAGACTCTCGTTGGAATAACAGCAGATCATGCCGTTATCGATGATGAAGACGGAGTAGAATTTACGAGTAGACTCATTGCCGGACAAACCGCTACCGTTACAGTAAATGCTTCTGCAAGCGGATATTTGAACGCTTGGATCGATTTTGAGCGTGATGGAAGGTGGGAGAAAAAAGACCGTATCTTTAAGGGAAAACTCCTTGATGCCGGCGATAACTTCCTCTCTTTTGAGGTTCCAGAATGGGCAAAGTATAACATCTCTACCTACGCCCGTTTCCGCTTCAGTTCAACCGAAGTTTTGGATGCCAATGGAGAAGCTCCCGATGGAGAAGTAGAAGACTATCAGGTGAATCTTGAGACCGGTTACTGTGGAGATGGTGCTGTAAACCAAGTATGGGAACAGTGTGATTCCGGAGGAGAAAGTGGATTTGGTGCAGATGGAAATCACAAAAAACGTTCCTGTACCGATAAATGCCAAAATGCCGATAGCAATGTCTGCACCGACCTCACACTTGCCCGCGTTGTTTTGACAAACGGAAAAAACTGGGGAAATGGTGACATGAGCACAGATATTTACCTTGGAGATGATGAGTATCCTGTTCCTGCTGGAACATGGTTTCCTCTCTATCTCAATGGAGAATTCTTTACTGATGCGCCTATGACAGGAAACTACGATAACGTTCCTGGACTCGCAGTAGAAAGAACAGTTGACGCAGAACAGGGAAGCACTGTTCGTCTCATGCTCTACGGAGAACACGAAGGAAGCGGCAATAAAGAATATGCCGAAGGACGTATTGAGTTCTGGCCAACACAGCCAAAAGGACAGCGTAATACTGATGCCGAAACAAAAGTAGAAAAGCCCTTTAATGGGAGTGGAAAAGGACTTTTTAAACCGGAGGATGACGAAATTTCGCTTCACGAAAACAGCTCACTTTTTTCGCTTACCGTCAATAAAAAAAGCGACAGTTTTTATACCGACTATGACCCTTCTGGCGCATGTATGATTACTATTGCTGGATGTAAATGGGATGATACCGATGGAAATGGGGAATGGGACGAGGGCGAAGAAGGAATTCCAAATTGGAATCTTCTTGTTTCTCCAAAATTGTATCCAGAAGAACCAGTAGTAGATCCATGGGATCAATACTTCATTCCAAGCGGATACATAGGTGGTGGTCATAGGGACCACGACAACGGAGACGATGACAATAATAATGACACTCCCGAGGGATATTACGAAATCAAAACAGATGAGAATGGATGCTATGAGATTGCTGTAGAAAAGGGAGACTATATCGTTACCGAAGAAGAACGCGAGGGATGGACACAAACCTTCCCCAACGATAATGGAGAACAATGCTTCGGAGGAGACAAGAACGGAGAAGATCAGCATGAGTGCCAAAATGAATATCCTAGCTCCTGTTTTGTTTCTGAATATGAGGATTATACAAGATGCGACTTTGGGAACCGACCTCCACTCGATTACGGAGATGCGCCGGTTCGTAAGCATTGCTCCTCAGATGCCCTTGAAATACAAAGCGATGAAGAGCTTTCCGCTTTCTGCAAAGGAGATGATCAAGAAAAGGAAGAAGGAGATGCTCCACAGTCCGATACAAAGTTTATTTTTTTGGCAAATGGTGAATCAGAGGTAACAACCGATAATCATCATCGGAAAGAAGAAACATCTGGATATCCAACGCTTTTTGAACAAGATGGTGCACGACACCTTTCGAGTGAGCTTTACCTCGGACGAAAAATTGATACAGAACAAGATGGACAACCAACCTATGGAGCAGATGGAGATGATGAAAATGAAGGAATCTCCTCTTCTGAAGAAGATGAAGCATGGGGAGAATACGATGACGATCACCACCACTCATCCGATGATGAAGATGGTGTACGATTCATCACTGCACTTATTCCCGGTTACAATGCAAAGGTAGAAGTAGAGGCAACAGCAGATGGATACCTTGATTCTTGGGTCGATTTCAACCGAGACTTTGACTGGGATGACGAAGGAGAGCAGATTTTTACAAGCGAACCAGTAGTCAAGGGGAAGAATATTCTTTCCTTTATGGTTCCTGCTGATGCAAAAACGCGAACAACCTACGCTCGCTTCCGCGTCAGCTCTGAGGGAGGGCTTTCCCCAAGAGGAATTGCCTATGACGGAGAAGTGGAAGACTATTCTGTAGAAATTACGAAAGAAGGATATTGTGGTGACGGAAAAATGAATCAGGTTTGGGAACAGTGCGACGCAGGAGGTATCTCTATCTTCTCTGTCGATGGATACAAAAAAACCTGTAACGACAAATGCCAATTCGAGCAAGACGAAGAGTGTCGCGATCTTTCGCTCGCTCGCATCGTTACGGAAAACATTGAAAACTGGGACGACGGAGACGCAGATTCACAAATCTTCTTGGGGCAGGACGACACTTCTTTCCCTGCTGGAACGTGGTTTGCGCTTCACTTTGAAGGACATTCCTTTGAAGACCCTGCAATGATTCCAAATATTTACGAAGATGTCCCCGGTATTGCCGTTCAGAGACAAGCAGGAAAACTCCTCACCATGCTCCATGGAAGTCATGATGATGGAAAAGAACACGTTGAAGGAGCTATTGAATTTTGGCAGGCAACTCCCCTCTCACAATACAGTGAAGAAGATCAGAATAAGGTAGAAAATCCGTTTGACGACTCTGGTATTGGTGAATTCAACCCTGAAGATGATGAGCTTTCTATCTCTGAAAACCGATCAAACTTCTGGCTCACTACCAAGCATGCGGATGACAGCTTCTGGACGGAATATGATTCATTCCATTGCCAGCAACCAGATGACACTGGTGATGACGATGATAGTACCGGAGGAACAACTGGTGATGACGATGATAGCACCGGAGGAACAACTGGTGATGACGATGATACGTCCTCAAACGACCAAGATGCAGATGGTGTTCTTGATGATGTTGATAATTGTCCACTCAATTCCAATAGCGATCAGTTGGATACAGATAACGATGGACTCGGGAATGCGTGTGATCCTCACCCCGAGTCAGAGTGTACTGAATGCGCTACTAGCTACGATATGATGTCTCCTTCTTCACAAGGAGTAGCAGACGACTTCCTGTTCTTTTGTGAGGCAAAAACGCTTCTCATTCCTCAGAGTGTAAGTGTTACTTCTGGAAGTTCCGTTGGACAAACCGCTTGGCTTTCGTTTGACCGTGACGGTACCCCCGTAACCTGTCGTTACAATGGAACTGAGTCTGGAACAACGTTTGAATTTGAAAAGTGCTTTGAAAACCTCTTTAGCACAACTTCTATTGAAATTCCGGCAATAACTGTCTTCGCAAGTGATGGAGAAGAGACACCAACAAGCGATGTTGCCGGTGGTCAATTCACCACTACAGTTATCTCATTCGCAGTCAGTAATGCAGGAGCAGGTGTAGAAGGAGCAATATCTCTTGAAAACGTTGGGGAATGTCCTATCTTAGAAACAAATACTGGTGGAGGTACTTCAACGACCGGTGATGACGATGATAGCACCGGAGGAGGAACGACTGGTGATGACGATGATAGCACCGGAGGAGGAACGACTACCGTTTCCTCAGCATCAACGGGCGGATCATCTGGCGGAGGGCAAGCTTTTTGTAGCAATCCTCCGGTCATTTCAAACGTCTTCCCAATAAAAAATGGAGTCTATCACAACCTCAGTGAAGTATCTTTCGAGGTTACGAAAGATGCAAACCAGTCGAAAATTGTTATAAAAATAGATGGAGAAGAAATTCCCGTTACCGTTACCGATAACGGCGATACATTCCTCGTTACCGCAGATGTTTCCGAGCTCAATTTAGCGGGAGATGTTCTCATCAATCTCTACGCTCCAGCGCCCCATCCTCTCTGCTGGAAAAATGCTGTTTATCTCGTAACTGTTGATCCAAATGCCACTGAAACTGATGACGGAAAAGTATTTAACGAATCCGATTTTGAGAGTGGCGCAAACGGAGAACTTTTCTCAGAAGACAGTGTCCAGAAACTCCAAGACCTTGGTATTGTGAATGATGGAGACTACAACGAAGACGATGCGCTTACTCGAGCTGAAGCCGCAAAAATTATTTTCGGCGCTCTGGGACTTTCTACTGAAGGAGTAGAAGTTACCGAACAGCTCTTCCCCGATGTTCTTATGAATCATTGGATTTCTCCCTACCTTCAAATTTTGAAAGGAAAAGGAATCGTCAATGGATATGGTGATGGGCTTTTTCGACCAGACAACAATTTGAGCCGAGTAGAAGCCTACAAATTGCTCTACAAAGCAACAGGAAAAGATGTTAATGAAATTACCGAAGATGCTTCCTGCTCAGACCTTGAGGCATCTGCATGGTACCTTCCTTACATTCGAACTGCTTTCTTTGATGGAATTCTCATCACAGAATCAGACGGACTTGTGTGCAAACCTCATGCGCTTATTACTCGCGGAGAATTTGCCAATCTTGTAGTTCAGTTCTTTGATCTCTAAAGCAAAGAAACCATATTACAGTAAAAAAAGAGGTGCCAAATGGCACCTCTTTTTTTGAAGAACACCTGAAGAACTGATCATCTTTTCTTTGCAAACAGCTGATCTCTCGATTTTCTAGAAAAAAGGAGAAAAAAATGGTATCTTAGAGAGATAATAGCCCCAGAAAATGATTGATCCAGAAAAAAAAGAAAATGAAAGCCTTTTCCAAAAAATGATGGAAGAAGAGGTGAACAATGTAAAAAATAAAACACACACAGAAGAGGCAACAAAAAAACTGAAGAAGTCACAGAAATTAAAAAAAGGAGAAAAACGAAGAGTTTCACCAATTGCCCTTTTTATTGGAGTTTTTCTTCTCTTTCTTATTCTCATCGCGCTCCTCATTTTTCTCATTTCCTATCGAGGAAGCGACAATCCTGTTCTTCAATTCTTTGGGCAAGACGAATACTCCGTTCGTGAGTTTCTCAAGCAAGTAGTCAATGCATCATTTGGATTTCTCTCTGTTATTCTCCTTCTTACCATCTCTATTTCACTCTTTTTCGGACTTTCTCAGCCAAAAGAAAATGCTGGCAAAAAACGAGCATCTTTTCTTTTTTCGCTCTCCTCCTTTGGGCTTCAGATTATTACCATTATTGCATGGATTGGCATGTTTGAATATGTGAGCGCCATCTCTGTTCCTCCGCCACCAGAACAAGAAGAAATTGCCATGAAACTCCCCAACGGAGAAGTGCTTTACCCTCCCATTGCTCCCGAAAAAACGGAATTCCTCGTTGCACCAGTTAATATTGATTTTTCTGCAAAAAATATTGTCGCGGCTTTCGAAAGACAAGGAAGTGCTATTCGGAGTATTGAATGGGATCCCACTGGAGAGGGAAAATTCATTTCTGAAGGTCTCACCCCATCATTTCGTATCACAAAAACAGGAATACGAACTGTTTCTTTGCGAATCCTTTTTGAAGATGGCAACGAACTCGAAAAAAATATTTCCTTCACTATTCCACAAGGAACATTCCAGGCAAATCCAAGCACAGGAGGAATACCACTTGAAGTGGAATTTGATGCGAGCACTATTTCTGAAGACATTCCCGATGTGGAATATTTTGAATGGGATTTTGATGACAAAACCAGTATTCAGGAAACACGGGGACCGAAGGTACTCCACACATTTGAACGCATTGGAAACTATGAAATCGTTCTTCATATTTTTGATCGCTATAACAGAGTCTATACATTTTCCAAAACCATAACGACCACCAAAAAACCAGACAACATAGTACAAGCCCATATCGAAACCATTCCTCAACTTCCCGAAAGAGGCTCAACCATTACCACTGGAACGGAAATTGAATTTTCTGGGGAAAAATCCGAAAGCATTGAAGGGAGTATCACAAAATACGAATGGTCTTTTTCTGACACCTCAAAAACACAATCACGAGCAAGTATAAAGAGAAAGTTTTCTTCAGAAGGTTTTATAGAAGTCACACTTACAACGCAAGATTCCGCAGGAAACATCGGAAAAAGCACCATTGGATTTACTGTTGTTCCAGAGCCAAGTAGACCCGTTCCCATCATTACAACCCTTCCAAAAGCAGAAAATAGTGTTATTCGAGGTAGAGTTCCACTCCTCGTTTCATTTGATGCGAAAGAAACACTCGATACCGATGGAGACGTCGTGAGCTATGAATGGGATTTTGACGGAGATAAGAAGACCGATATTATCGGAGAAAATGGAGAATATACATACCGTATTCCAGGAAAATATGTCGCCACTCTTACCGTTCAGGATAAAGAGGGATATGTAGAGCAAGCAGAACAGCAAATTGAAGTTGATGCCCAAGAAATGCAAGCCGCTATTCTCACCACACCCGATCCACCAAATACGGAAGTTCCCTGTGAATTTCAATTTGATGGATCTCCCTCGTTTTGTGGAAACGAAACATGCCGTATTGATGCCTATAATTGGGATTTTGGAGATGGCAACAAAAATCAGTTTACTTCAGCAAAAACAGCGCATGTTTACCGAAAAATTGGTGCTTTTCCAGTTGTACTCACCATTTTTAGTGGAGAAAAAACAGCTTCTGCTAACAAAACTGTCTATTGTCGCGAAAGAGGACTTCGTGCCTGCTTTAATGCTACACAACTCAGCGGAAAAACACCTCTTTCTGTTCGCTTTGATCCAACATGTTCAGAAGGAGGCGTTATCACCAATTGGCAATGGGATTTTGGAGATGGCACCACAAGTGACGAACGCATTCCATCGGAACACGTTTTCCAAAAACCCGGACAATATTCGGTAACGCTCAGTGTAACAGATGAAAACCAGAATATCGATCGGCAAACCGCAACAATTTATGCGGAATAGAAGGTGTTTGCAGAAAACCCAAAAAACATGATGAAATGAGCTCAACTCTTTCTTAAATGTAATGAAAAAAAACATGAAGAGATTCTTCATCTCGTTTCTTGCTATTCTCGCTCTCATCTCTGTTATTGCTTCTAGTTTTATTGGTTTCTTCTAAAACCCAAATTGTGAACACACTCCCCATATTCTCCCTTCCGGCTTCCGACGGAAACACTTACACAGAACAAGATTTTCAAAGTGGACTTTTTATTCTCTATGCCTATCCGCGAGACATGACATCGGGATGCACGCTCGAAGCACAACAATTCCAAAAACTTCTCCCAGAATTCACCAAAAAAGACGTTAAGATATTTGGAATTTCTGGAGATTCTCTCAGAAAGCATGCTTCATTTTGCAAAAAGGAATCGCTTTCTTTTTCCTTGTTGGCAGATGAAGAGCGCAAACTCCTCTCCGATTTGGGAACGCTAAAAGAGAAAAGTATGTATGGAAAAACCTACATTGGCATTGAGCGAAGTACATTTCTCATTCGAGATGGAAACATTGAAAAAGAATGGCGAAATGTCACCGCAAACGGACACGCCGAAGAGGTGCTCTCATTTCTTTCATCCAAATCTACTCTATGAAGATGCGGTGGATTCTTTCTTTTTCTCTCCTCTTTATCACCCCTACGGTTTTTGCGGAAAGTGGAATTTTTTCTCCTACACTCGCAAAACAGGAATGCCGAAAAATTCGTGACAGAGAAGAGCGAAGTGCATGCTATCAACGTATTGAAGTACTCTTTCAAAAGGAAAAACAAAATAAGGTTTTTGAAGAAATAAAAAACGAAAAGGGGAACCTCAAAAAAGAAGAATGTAAAAGTCTTACCAATGTTCGCCTCCAAACAGCATGCTTTTCAGAAATAGCACGCAAACAAAAAGAGGAAGAACAAAAAAAACAAGAAGAAGAAAAGAAACTAAAATCGGAGCCAAAAGAAGAGGAAGAGCTTTTTTTGCGCATTATTCCCTGCGAAAACATACTCGATTTTCGAGAACGGATGATTTGCTACAGTACATTTCATCGAGATCAAAAGAAGAAAACTGAGGAAGAAAAACAAAAGGACACACAAGAGAAGGAAAAAAACAAGGAAACTGTCCTTCAAAATTCCCCTACATTACGCCAATTGGAGTGCAAAAAGATTCGTAATCGAGAAGAACGAAGTGAGTGTTATAAAGATTTGGAATGGAAAGAGAAGGAGAAAAAAATTGATGAGTGGATTGAACAAGAGAGGAATTTCGATCCGATTGCGGAAGAAAAAGCCTGCCTCGCACTCCGAAGTGATTCGGCACGGGAAAAATGTCTTCACCGACTCAATCAAAAAGAACAACAAATCCAGCGAAAACAAGAGGAAGAACGAAAGATATAAAAAATCGATTCCAAGAAATTATTTCTTCTTTTTTCTGTGTTGAGAAAAATCGTCTCGTTTTTTTGGCTGTGGTTGAATATCAACAACCTCATTTTCCTCACCAAAAGAGATAATTACCGATCCTTGCGAAAGACTCCGATATTCCTCAGGAAGTGCCTGTGCCTCTGACCCAATATGCAAATACCCATTTTTGATGAACCCATTTTTCCGAGATGTCACACCTTCTGGAAGTACAATCTGCTCTTGTTGAGGCTCGGTGGCAGTTGGATTTTTGTTTGACCAAAAAATAAGTTGTTCCCGTGATGAATGCAAAAGAGCATGAGTGGCGTTTTCCCTCATAAGTTGTTCGTAACTCTCAGCGCCTTGCTGTACTTGTTTGCCAGGAAGTCTCTCCGCACGTATGTTTTTTAGATCAACGACACCCCCCAAGCAAAACCAAATATCACTTCGAATAGCATCAAATCCAACAATAGCCAATAGCAAAGACCCGTCACCTGGCTCTTGTTCTATTGGATGAGGAGACATTTGAATTTTCGTGACATTACCAAGAATTCTTTCTCTCATCCCTGTGCACGATGGCATTTCTGAAGCAGGTTTCCCTCCTTCGGCTGACCTTTTTTTCTTTTTCCCCATGAATAATCAAAAGAGAGAGTATTTTAATGAAAAGAAATCAGGCGTCAATCCCCTGCTCCTTTTTTTGCCTTCTTCGTACGGAAGAAAGGAAAAAGAATCCGGCAATGGAAATAAGAATAAGAGAAAAAAGAGCAACCGGCCCCCCAGCGGGAGTAGTAGGTATTTTTGCAGAAGCAATATTCCCTGCGTATGGATTGGCAGATGCCTTTTGGAGAATTGGTGCAGGAGGTAATATTTTTTCAGATGTAGAAGATCCTCCACCAGAAGAAACACTTCCTTTCGTCACAGAAATAGGCACAGTTTCATTTTTATAACAATCGGTTCCAAGTGAGCGGAGAAAAAAGGAATATGCTGTTCCGGGTTTCATATCTTTTCCGGGAAAGGTAAGGGTTTCGACAAGTGGAATAGCGACCGATCCCGAATCATCTTTCGATTCCCAAAAAAGTTCGAGCGATTCCACCGCTTTATCCGAAGGAAGGCTCCAAGAAAATGAAAATTTTCCATTTGGAAGTGCTTTTCCAGAAAAGTCTTTTACCACCGAACATGCAGGAAGACTGCTGTCTCCCTTTGATTGCGGAGAAAGTGAAACATTTCTCCGAGAACCGCCACTTGAACCACCGCCACTCGTGCTTCCACCAGAAGTTCCTCCAGAAGGACTGCTCTCTGCTACAGCGGAAAGAGTAAGTCCTCCTGTGTTTTCGAGAACGTCTGTATTATCAACATCGTTGGCATAAACTGCAGAATTGGAGGAAAACAAAAAACTCGCTTCCCCTGACGCAATACGACGAACTAAAAAAGAAGCAACTTTTCCCTTAGAAGCTTGAATTCCTCCAGAACTATAGAGAAGGAGATCAATTTTTCCGGTATCTGAATGCACCATGTTGAGTCCAGCACCAGAAAATACTCCTCCAGAGGCATCGGTCATAGAAGAAGGAATTGCTACAATATCCTTTGGAAAAAGAACAGAGAAATCAGTAGACGTCACAATATTTGAAGAATCTCCGGTATTTATATAAATGGTAACTATTGTTTCTTCTCCAACAGAAATATTTGGATTTTCCGCTATCAAAAAGAGTTTTGCATTTTTTATGACCCCAATATTCTGCGCATTATTTTGCGTTCCAGAAACTTCAAAAATGCCATCCGAAGAACTCTGAAGAATATCACTGTTTGAGACGTCATCAAGAAGAACAGAATTTTCTCCTGGACGAAAAAGAAATGAAGCGGATCCATTTTGTGCATCCTCCTTTACACGAAAAGAAATACTTCCGATAAAAGCCAATTCTGAAATGGGATCATCAGACTTTGCCCGCACAAACGAAATTCTTCCGGCAGAATTATCAAAATCACTCAAGTAGGGGGTAGGAAAAGCGCTTCCAGAAAATCCAAGTTCGGTGACTTCTAAAATATCCGGCGAGAAGAGAAGAGAAACACCAATAGTTTCGAGGTGTTCATTGCTCCCCAAAAGAAGTCCACTCGTATCCAAAAAAATGTCAGCTGTGCCTTCTTCTCCTTGAGAAAAGGTATTTTTACTGAGAACAGCAGAAAATGTTCCGCCACCTTCGTATGCTTGGACATTTTCGGTTATAAAAAAACCAAAACAAACAAGGAATATTCCAAAAAAATTTCGAAAAGATATCATTGAGAAAGGAGAACAGAAAATTCAGGGAGATTGGTGCGAACCGCAGTTTCAGTATTTTTGGAATCTGGTAAAAGCGCACTAAGTTCATTTGGAAGAAAGGTGATTTTTGTTTCTGCAACTTCTTCGCTCGATTTTGGAGAAACGCGAAATGAAAAGAGAGGAATATCTTCTCCTAAGAGTGGTGGAACAAGAATTCCGGTAAAGTGGATTTTTCCTTCTCCTTTTTCGCCAAGAAAAACCGGAGAAACGCCTTCTGCAGAAGTAAGACTTGAGACAGAAATAATTTTTGGATCATATTGAAGAGCGAGAGATACGGAAGAAATGGGATCATACGAAGGAGTAACTGAAACCGTTATCACTTCCTCAGGATTCGCAGGAGAAAGTGTTGCCAATGAATTTCCCAAGAAACCGAAAAATGTTTTCCCCTGTGACAATTGGATATTTTCCTGAGGAGGAAGTATTTTCTGAATTTTTTGATCTGGAAGAGGATTTTCTCCAAAAGAGCATCCCGAAAAGAGAAGAATTATTCCTGCCGACAGAAGAGAGAAAATACGATTCATTTGAAACAGTGTTACGATCCCCATCCGGCAGAAACATCGTTAATATCGTTAATATCAGTTTTATCGAGAAAGCGATCCCCTGCTCCTCCTAAATCTCCACGACGAAGAATGTGCACAGGAATTTCGGTTATTTCCCCAAGGCTGTCAGTGGCGCGAATGAGAATATCTCGCTGATCGTGAAGAGGAGTACCATTTTCATCCGAAAGCACTGGAGTAAAAAGAATATGCTGGGGATCATCGGTGTTAAGTGTTCCGGCTTCTGGGGGAATAACCGCCCACGAGAACGGAGCCGTTCCACCAGAAGGACGAAGAGAAAGCGTTTCCCGCCAAGGAAGATGAATTACCCCCGCATCAGAAAGAGTGAGAACAAATGCTCCAGACCCAGAGTCATCTGAGAGTGGCAACGTATTTTCTTCTGTGGTATTTCCGGGGTATCCGGCAAAAAGTCCACCGTAAACAGGTGGTGTTTCTGAAAGTTCGGATTCTGCCAAGCAATCAACATTTCGCAATTTTTTTAAGCGAAAAATATACCATGCCCCTTCTTCTTGAGTTTCTGTACTCACGAGAACAGTGCGTGCCCCATCAAAGGATACAGAGAGGATTCCTAAGCTCGAAACATCCGTTTCATTGTGCTGAAGGCATTCGGAGATACTAGCTCCCGAATTACAAGAAAGAATTTCATAATTCGCGAGATTTCCTGCACCATATTCGCTATTTGCGGGACAGAGATCGGCGGAAAATGTGAGACGAATCGTGCTATCATCTAGTGTTTCCACGGTTGCAACCGTAGGATGAGAAACAAAGCGAAACATTTGAGAGAAAATTCCTTCCGGCGGAAGAGATTGATTTCCGCTCAATTCATCGGAAACATTTTCCACTCGCACAATGTAATAAGCACCCGAAATAAATTCTTCTAAACCAACATGAATATCAACAAAATGCGGATCATTTGTTTCACGAGTAACAGTCGCCGGAACGCCAGGATCAGAAATACTGCCTTGCGTTTTCAGGTGACAAGAACTGAGATCACTATCAGCTGATGTTGGTGCGGGAACATGACTGCCACACACATAAACGTAGTAATTTTCTGGTCGTTCGGAACTATTTCCTCCTGCTCCCGAAAGCGGTGGTGCAGAAAACTCGAGCCGAATTTTTCCGGGTGCGTAGCTCATTGTTGAAACAATTTGGAGGGAACCTCCTTCATACTCTATGGGAACCGGATGAATAGTTCCGGGGTTATTTCCCGGAAAGCTAAGATTTCCATCCGCTGTATACCGAGTAAAATCCCCGTCTCGAGCAGTGAGAATTCCCCGAAGAGCAATGTCAGGAAGAGCACTCGGGAGGTCAGAAACCACACGAAAACGCACTCGCAACACCTCATCGGTAGCAGACATAATTTTCTCTACACCGCTTATTGGAGCGCCAGGTGTTCCGCCAGAAGGATCGGTGAATTCCTCAGGACTCACAAATAAATGGATGGTGTTTGTCTCGGGAGTCTCTCCTGGAACGACTTGTGTATCGACATGAAATCCGGGAAACAGAGAAACAGAATCGAGACGAAGCTCACTCGGAACCCCAAGAATTTGAAATTCCACACTATCAATTGGAAGTGGATTCGTTGTTTCGTTCGCCACCATCCCCAGAGGAAGCTCAACTACCGCACCGATTTTGTTAGGAATAGACCAAGAACCATCAGTCATTTCTGGCTTTAAAAACCAGAGATGAAACGAAGCTGTATGAGAAAAGAGGAAATCTGCTGAAAAAAGTTTTCCTCGAATAGTAGGAGAAACAAAAGCCAACGTGGTAAAACCGATAATAACTACGGAGGCAGCAAGGTATTTTTTGGAAATCATGAAGCAGAAGAAAGAGAGTCATTAGAGGAATTAGCTTGGAAAAGCTCTGGCGGTGGTAAAAATAAAAGCGGATCAACATGATCTCCGTTTTGAAAGACTTCGAAATGGAGATGCGGACCGGTGGTCATATAGCCTGCGCCTTTTGTGCCGGGTGTTCCTCCAGAAAGAGCAATAACATCTCCTTTGTGAACGAGATCTCCTTCTTTCACGAGGAATTCGGAAACATGCCCATACACAGTCATAAGATTATCTCGATGCGCAATAATAAGAGAACTGTATCCATTTCCATTGTCACTCACTTTATATACATATCCGAGCGCAGGTGATTTGATTTCGGTTCCCTGAGGCGTTGGAATGTCTATCGCATGATGCTCTACCCCAAATACTGCTTTATATGAAGGATCGAGATAATGTGCAGAAATCCCTTTTTTCGGAAGCACCGGCCACGAAAAAGTGTATTTTTCCTCATCGACCAAAAACTGATCTCCCGATTGGTAGTATGATTCCGCCTCTTCATCAGGAAGAGTATTTGCAGAAGAATGTCTAGAAGAAAGCTGATTGTTCCACTCTCGTTCTAAGAGCAATGTTTTTTCTTTGAGGAGATCTTTGTTTTCTTGAAGATCTGCAATAATTTGCGCACTTTCTTCCATTTCTTTTCGAGATTGTTCGAGAAGATCTTGAAAACCCGCTTCTGTTTCTTGTGAGTTGGTGCGTAAAAAGTCTTTCGACTGAATTTGCCCTCTCAAAAGATCTTCCTCTTGACGCTTTGCCAACTGGAGTTTTGAAAGCGCACTCTGCTCACGCTCAATAACTTGAGACACGGAATCAATTTTTTTTCGACCGCTCTCAAGATCCGAAAGAAGGAGCCGTGCGGAATTTTCGAGAACAACAATGTGCTGTTCCTCTTGAAAATCGCGAGAGAAAGAGTTTCCCGAAAGAATAGTTTTTAGGAGGAAGTGAGAGGTATCTGCTTCTTTTTCTTGTTTTTGGAGTAAGAAAAACATGCGAGTAACGGCATTTTTTTGAATATCCCATTCAGAATCAATATTGTCACGCTCTTCCAATAATTTTTTAAGATCTTGTTCCCGACGAACGATGTGTTCGGAAATCAGATTGATTTCTTGCTGCGTCGCATTCATGGAAATATCGAGCACAATAAGCTGTCCGGTAAGTGTTCCTATTTGCTCACGAAGCGACCGGATTTGTGTTTCTGCTTCATCAGAAATACGTTTTTTTTCATCAAAATCGAGAAGCTCTGTTGTAATTTGATCTTCCAAACGATTGATACGACTCTCTTCATGCAAAAGCGATGCCTTGCCCTGCTCTTCTTTTTTTCCCTCCTGATATTCTTGAAAATCACGTTCAATACGCTGAATTTCTGTTTGCTTTTGGATCAACGCATCTTGTTCGCTTCCTTGCGCCAAGGGAAACCCAACAAAAATAAGAAGAAATGCCCCAAAGAGAGAGAAAAAATTTCGCATCTGTTTTTGTTTTTTTGTGAGAGATATTTCACCGTATTATACGGAAAAATGAGGAAATTCTCAATAAAAAAGCAGACAAGTGAAAAAAAGAGCGTCGTACCAGATCTTCTGTCATCCTGAACTCTCGTTGTCATCCCAAACTTGATTCAGGATCTGTGTTGAGAGATTGAGGATCGAGTCCACAATGACAAAAGGAGCTCTTCTTTATAAAATTTGGTGCAATTTCTCTTAATGGTTTGAGCACAAAATCTCGCTCTTTCCAATATGGATGTGGAATAGTGAGCGTATCTGACTTTATTTTTTTGTTTCCCCAAAAGAGAATATCAACATCGATTTCGCGCGGACCCCATTTTTCCCGTTTTTGACGACCGATTTTTTTCTCTATTTCTTGAAGTTTTTTGAGAAATTCTTCAGGAGAACTCTTTGGTATTTCTGTCTCCACAACGGCATTTAAAAAAGATGGTTGATCTTCCTTTCCCCACGGAGCAGTTTCATATACGGAAGATATCTTTTTCACCGCAACAAAGTGAGAAATGAGCTGAATCGCTTCTTGAATATTTGCTTCACGATTCCCAAGATTACTCCCAAGCCCCAAAAAAACACTTTGTAAAAAATTGGAATTCTCACCTCTGTAAAAAAGGGGAAAGCTGGAAAATTGTGAAAGCACAGAGAGCGCTTCCCGAGTTTCGGAAACATCATGCACACGAAGAATATCTGCACCTCGTTCAGCGGCGAAAACCCCCGAAACAACACTTGCAATCAGACGTTTTTGAGGAGGTCTATTGGGACACAAAAATCCCTTTCGACTCGTCCCAACAAGAAGAGATTGCTCCGGAAAACGCACTTTGAGCTCTGAGAGACGCGAAAGGACTTCAAAACTCACGGCAGGATCGGATGAAAGAAATGCTCCCATCCCAGGATCAAGGATGATGTTTTCAGGGTCAATTCCAGCGGAAACGGCATATGAAATTCGTTCTTCTAAAAAATCCCCAATGGTCTCAAGAGGATCATCGTATGCGTATGGTGACAGTGTTGTACGAGGCGAATTATCTTTGGAATACATCAAAATCACTGATGCGGAAAATTTTGCAAGAACATTTGCCATATCCTGATCTCCGCGAAGCGCAGTAACATCGTTTATAAATGTTGCTCCATTTTCAAGCGCACACCGAGCAATAGATGATTTCCACGTATCAACCGATACCGGAACACCAAGAGAAACGGCATGCGGAAGAAAATCTTTGATACGACTCCATTCTTCCTCTTCTGAAACAGCGACAGAATTGGGAGCTGTACTTTCTCCGCCAATATCAAGCATATCTGCACCTTGCGCCACCATTTCTGTAAGATGTTTTTTTGCACAATCGACATCTAAAAATTGTCCGCCATCTGAAAATGAATCAGGAGTTGCATTAAAAATGCCCATGATTTTCCACTGCTTCATACTTATGATGAGGAAAGAAAAAGATGAGGAAACAAAACTCCTCGACGCTTCTCTTCCCAGCATTGCCACGTTCGTTCGGACTGACAATATTGAAAAAACTGTGGGTCGAACTGACAATTTGGCGTGCTCTTAGGACACAACGGAGGGGGAAGCACTGTTTGCCCATATGTAGTGTTGAGGAGAAATTTACTCTCAGAAGTCGAGAGAAAAAGGGGGAGCCCTGCACAAAGAAAAATGGGAAGAAAAAGAACAACACACATTCCAGAAACCAAGGGAGGGAGAAGACGAAAGAAAAAGAATACTGAAAATGCGATAAGAGGAAGAAACACGGGGTATAGATATCGCCCATGCAAACCAACTTCTAAAACACGAAGTTGAGTATACCCCTGATAGTTTACGATAATGAGTATAGCGACATAGCAAAGGAATAAAAGTCCACAGAAAATAACAAGAGAAGAAACTGACTCCCCCTTAAGGAAAATTGAAAGGCGCTTTGGGAAAATGAGAGTAATGCCATATAAAACGGCAGAAAAAAGAGCAAAAAGAAAAAAACCAAAAAAAAGAAGAGAGAAAGCAAGAGGTGGAAAGAAATGTTGCTCCGTCCAAAAAACATTCCGCGAAACTGGTTCACATGCAGATCGTTCAAATTCTCCTCCACAAATCTTCTGAAAAGTGACGAGTCCTGTTATCCGCTTTTCCATAAAAGATATCCACACCGGAGCATACTGTAAAAAAGAATATTCAAGAGGACGATCGGCACGTGTTTTTTTGAAGAGCATATCTCGTGCGGCAAAAATATTTTTACTACATTTTTCCTCAGAAAATACTTGCTCACACCGTGGTTGAAGATGATGAAATCGTATTAAGTTTCCGCCATACCAATAGACATTCGCTCCAACAAAAATACATATCGCAGAGAACATTATCGAAAAAAAGCGTCTATTTTGGAAAAATGCCTTTCGAAACATTCCCATTTGTGTTCGGTGTCGCCAAAAAATAAAAAGAATCCAGAGAAAAACAAAAAACGCATAAGGAAGAAAGGTAATTTTAACAAGTGCCCCAAGAGAGAGAAAAACAAAAAGCCACAACAGAAAAAGGGGAGAGAACTTCTGATGAAGACGAAAAAGTAGAAAAAGACTTCCCACTGCAAAAAAGTTTGTGGGGGGATCGTATCCAACCGCGGTACTCAAAAAAACAAAAGGAAGAAGCGCAACCATGATGACAAGACCCATCACATGAACTACTTTTTTATTCGAAATGAGACGGAGGGTAAAAAAAGAAAAGAGGATGGTCCCCATGCTTACAAAGAGATTGAGGAGACGAAGAAAGATGAGATCAGAAACCGGAAAAATATTAAGTGGGAGAAGAAGTGCAACAGTACGGTGATAGAGAAGCGGAAGAAAATCGGTTAATCCAAGAGATAGCCCTTCGTCTATGAGAGGAACAGAAAAATGAGAGTCAAAAATACGATAGATAAGAGAGAGATGATAGTTTTCATCTGGTGCCACCCCTTCCTTTATGGCAAAAACAAAAAAGAGACCACTGAAAAAAAACCATCCAAAGAGAAATCCGATACACAAAAAATAAAGCGCATTTTCCGCTTTTTGTGACCAAACGTTCTGTAGTGTATTCCAAAAAAAAGACACGAGTGAAGAGCAAAGAAAACAGACATCAGGATACCGCCACAGAGCGAAAAGTGGCAAATTCATGGTTCTTAATCTTTTGTTCTGTGATTGCGAAAGAAGCAGTCTGGATTTTCAAATGAAGCTCAATCGCTAAACTCTCCCGATAAATCGGGGTTACTTGCAATAACTGAACTTTTGAAATTACAACATTACAAAAACTAATGAAGATTGTATTAAAAGGAATAAAGTATAATTCCGATAAATTGAGAAAGGGAGTTTTTAACTATTATGGATTCACTCCAAATGACACAAGACAACTATTGTATTTTCCGACACTGGAGCGAACTTCAGATCCATTTCCAGGATCGAAATCAACATCTTCTTGAAATTTTCCAACAAGACGAGTTCCACTTGCCCCTTGAAAGAGCACAGAAAATGCGGAATCGCGTCCTACTCCACCAAACACAGAAGCATGCGCATAGCTTCCATCTGCGTTCATTTTGCTCATAAACACATCTTGGTAGCCCACATTCTCTTGATAGTCCACCCCTACATCAGGATCAAAATCGACAAGATCGGAAAAATTTCCGGTAATATAAGCATTATCGGAGTCGTCAAGATCAACAGAAAGTGCCTGATCATTTCCAAGTCCTCCCCAACTCTTTGCCCAAGCAAGCGTTCCATCAGCGGCATATTTTGCGGTGAAGTTATCTTTTCCTCCTTCACTCGTTTTTTCGTCGATTCCGCCCGTTGGGTCAAAATCTGCAGACCCCATAAAGTGTCCAACAAGAACAATATTCCCATCGGAAGCAATACTCAAAGAGCGTCCAAAGTCTTGACCTACCCCCCCCATCGCATCTCCCCATACATACGAACCATCGTTTGCGAGTTTTATGAGGAAAATATCCGAAGTACCTTCACTCGTTTTTTCGTCGATTCCGCCCGTTGGGTCAAAATCGATAGTCCCCGAAAATCCTCCGGTAAGATACACATATCCATTGACATCTTGTGTAACGGATATGGAAGACACGAAATCGTGTTCTCCACTTCCGTATGTTTCGTTCCAAACAAGATTTCCACTGGAATCGAATTTGGAAACAAAGAAGTCTGCTTTTCCAACGGAAGTTTTTTCTACTGTTCCTGCATTGGGGTCAAAATCAACAGTTTCCCGAAAATTTCCGGTTACAAAGATATTTCCCGAAGTATCGGTATCAACAGAAATACCAAAATCGTACCCTGTTCCTCCCCAACTTTTTGTCCACTGATGATTTCCCGAGGAATCAAATTTTGTCAGGAATGCATCACACCCTCCGGCGCTGGTATGTTCATCGGTTCCTATATCGGGATCAAAATCTGCAGTTTCCCAAAAACATCCCGTTACATACACATTTCCAGAAGAATCAACAGCAACAGCATTTGCCGCATCGGCATTTGTTCCTCCAAAAACTTTTGTCCAAAGGTAATTTGAATCTGAATCGTATTTTGCAAGGAAAACATCTTTTCCTCCGGCACTCGTCTGCTCATCGGTTCCTCCTGTGGGATCAAAATCAGACGTTCCAGAAAAATATCCCGTTATATAAAAGTCGCCAGAAGAGGCATCTTCCGCAATATCGTGCGCCACGGCTTCTTTTAATCCGCCGAAGGTAAGAACGTCGGGGGAATCGTAAAAAGGATTTGTAGGACTCTTGATAATAAATGCGATTTCTCCGGAATTTGCCACAGTGTATGATGAAGAATCGTCAAAATCATCTGTCGAAAGCACTCGCCAGTAGTATGCCCCCTGAGAAAGGGTTTGATCTTCAGCGCCAACCGTATAGGTTCCGCCTCCTTCGGCTTGTCCAACGGTAAACGAGGCAGAGCCTTGTGCGAGGAGTGCGGAAGTATAGTCGACAATGGGAGAAGAGAAATTGCTCGTATCATCAATTTGAATGGTGTATTGAAGAGTATTAGTAACGTCGGGGTCAGATTGCGTAAAAGTAAAAGTAGGTTGCGTTTCAGTAACAAGCGATTTGTTGACAAATTTGACAGAACCAAGGGCAGTGGGAAGATTTGGGGGAGAATTGCTCGTTGTTGTAAATACATCCGTATTTCCATAAAAGGTTTCTCCAGCGGCGGTAGTGATATAGGCTCTGGTGTGATATGTAACGTCTTCTGTAAGCCCAGTAAGGTTTGAGGAAAAAGAACCAAGAGAAGTAGAGCCGAGAGTACTATATTGACTAAGAATGGGAGAAGAATCTTCGGTTCCAGTGCCAGAATTGTAGAGAATGGCAATATCATCGGAAGAAAGAGTTCTATCGTAAATACGGACATCGTCAATAGAACCAATAAATTTTTCCTGTCCAGGAAAATTAGAGTTATCCATTCCAATAGTAAGATTGTATGAATTAGCGTTAATACTACCGGTATATGCAGTAGAACGCTGGAGATTCCCATCAACATAAATTCTGATGGCATTCCCATCATATGTAGACGTAATCATATGCCAATTTCCATCAGCAACGTTTGTCGTACCTACAGCAGAAATATGTTGCATCTCTGTCATAACTCTACCGCTTGAATCCCCTACCATATTAAGAACATAACCAACAGTATACGATTTATCGATAATCCTTCGATACACGTTATCTTTTGTTGTTGTTTTTATCCATGCCGATAGCGTGATATTTCTCGTAATATCTAGTGCATTATTATCAGGAATATTTACATAATCACTGCTTCCATTAAACGTGAGTGCTTCGTTTATTTTTCCTGTGGTTGTTACAGTAGAAGTATTTCGTTGAGCAGTTCCGTTAAAGCTTCCCATGGCATCGGTAACGGTAGTATTTCCTGCGTTGTCATTCATTTTCCAGTGAGCAATGGGAGATCTCATAAAACTAAGATCTGCGAAATCAACGGGAGAAGTTTCGGTTCCATTTCCAGAATTGTAGAGTTCGGCAATTTGAATATCGGTAAGGGCTTTGTCGTAAATACGTATGTCATCGAGTTGCCCTGCAAAATAGTAACCATTTGCCGTTCTCGCTCCCAAATTAAGAACCTCATTCAAAGAATAGGCGCTATTTGAAGCTACCCCCTGACTAACTCCATCAATATAGAGTTTCGTTTTGGCTCCATCATAGACACCTAAAACATGATACCACTGATCATTCTGAAGTGTTCCTGCTCCAGTAACTATAGGATTACCCCAATTACTTCCATCTCCAATATTAAAATATATATGTCCATCGGCATCAGTCACAAAACTCAAGTGCTTATCCGAAGTTCCAGCACTGAATGGATCTCCATAATTATGAAGATTTGTTGGTTTCATCCAAAATGAAACCGTGAAGGAAGAATTAAGCGCTATTGTTGGAGTTCTTATATAGTCACTGCTCCCATTAAACGTGAGGGCTTCATTTATTTTCCCCGTCGTAGTAAGGGAGGAGGTGTTTCGTTGAGCAGTTCCGTTAAAGTTTCCCATAGCATCGGTAACGGTAGTATTTCCTGCGTTGTCATTCATTTTCCAGTGAGCAATGGGTTCAAGTGGAGCAGAAGCAGCCCAAATGTGCCCGTGTTCAATAATAGAGTCGGCGATACCAATGCTCTCTATGGTGGCGTTTCCTGTGGCAGTATTTCGACTGATATTTGAAGTGGGGTCTGTTGTAAATGCAGTGATATTGGGGTAGATGGTACCCGCTCCTCCACCTTGTCCACTGTTTCCGTTTCCACCAATGGCAGTAATAGCTCCAGTGAACGTTCGAGTGGCATACAAAACAGCAATGCGTCCACCGCCACCGCCACCTCCATCATAGGTACTACTCCCTCCATCTCCTCCATTTGCGGTAAGGGTTCCGGTTCCGGTGAGAGTGTCTGTGGTGAGAGAAATGGATCCTCCAGAGCCTCCACCGCCACCGTAGGCAGTGGTATAGATCAATCCCGTTCCTCCGTTTGCCGTTATAGTTCCGTTCAGAGTAGTGGTTCCCGAGACAACAAGCTTAAGAGCTCCCCCTCCGGCACCGCTTGCGGCGGAAGAATATCCAGATCCTCCAGAAGAACCGATTGCTGTGGGGTCGGTTGCAGAACCATAGGTAGAACCGCCTGAAGCGTTTGCCTGGGAATTTCCTCCATTTCCACCATAGCCTCCACCGGCTCCAGTATTACTTAAAGAACCTCCTTTCCCAGGACCATAACCATTCGCATTCGAACTCGTCTGTGATGCATACCCTTTGCTGTTGAGGTTAATGGTTCCTCCAGAGTTGAGGGTGAAAGTGGTGAGATCGAGATTGAGTCCATCGGTTTGTGAAGTGGAGTTTCCTTGGTGGGTAAGGTTTCCTCCAGAGTTGATGGTAATAGAGGTAAAGGGAACGGCGGAACCTGTGGTATTTTGATTTTGGAATTCAAGAGTTCCATTGATGATAATGTCGGTAATGGGTTGAGTGTCTCCGATTTGGGGATTGGTACCGTTTTCTTTCCAAGTGGAGCCAGAGGGAATGGTAAGGGTGGAACCAAGAAAAGCAGATTGGTTGTATACACCATTGTTTTGAACAGTGTTATTGCTAAAAGTAGTAAGGACTGGAAGAGAAAGGGTAGCATTGTTGGTCAGAGTGTTTCCGGTAAGGGTGGTGAGAGAAGAAAGGTTTTGAGAAGTATTTAAGACAATCGTTGAACCGGTAACGGAGGTGAGAGAAGATTCTGTAAAGGTTCCGCTATTGGTAAGAGTGAAGTTTGCGATACTCGTCAGACTGTCTGCTATAAAGGTTCCTCCAGCATTGATGGTGAGAGAAGCGTTGCTGGTGGTAGTGAGAGAGGAAGCGAGGAGAGTGATGGTATGGGTATTAGCGATGATATATTTGGCGTAGTTCTGAATGGTGATGTTCTCGAAGGTATCAGATGTACCAGTAGTTGTATTCGCTCCATTTCGTCCAGCATTGTCGAGAATGAGGTCTCCATTTGTTTGGGAATTGGCTTTTGTGTAGATGGTACCCGCTCCTCCACCTTGTCCACTGTATCCTTCTCCACCAATGGCAGTAATAGCTCCAGTGAACGTTCGAGTGGCATACAAAACAGCAATGCGTCCACCGCCACCGCCACCTCCATCATAGGTACTACTCCCTCCATCTCCTCCATTTGCGGTAAGGGTTCCGGTTCCGGTGAGAGTGTCTGTGGTGAGAGAAATGGATCCTCCAGAGCCTCCACCGCCACCGTAGGCAGTGGTATAGATCAATCCCGTTCCTCCGTTTGCCGTTATAGTTCCGTTCAGAGTAGTGGTTCCCGAGACAACAAGCTTAAGAGCTCCCCCTCCGGCACCGCTTGCGGCGGAAGAATATCCAGATCCTCCAGAAGAACCGATTGCTGTGGGGTCGGTTGCAGAACCGTAGGTAGAACCGCCTGAAGCGTTTGCCTGGGAATTTCCTCCATTTCCACCATAGCCTCCACCGGCTCCAGTATTACTTAAAGAACCTCCTTTCCCAGGACCATAACCATTCGCACTCTGACTCGTCTGTGATGCATACCCTTTGCTGTTGAGGTTAATGGTTCCTCCAGAGTTGAGGGTGAAAGTGGTGAGATCGAGATTGAGTCCATCGGTTTGTGAAGTGGAGTTTGCTTGGTGGGTAAGGTTTCCTCCAGAGTTGATGGTAATAGAGGTAAAGGGAACGGCGGAACCTGTGGTATTTTGATTTTGGAATTCAAGGGTTCCATTGATGATAATGTCGGTAATGGGTTGAGTGTCTCCGATTTGGGGATTGGTACCATTTTCTTTCCAAGTGGAGCCAGAGGGAATGGTGAGGGTAGAAGAGGAATGATTGTAAATACCGTTGTTGGTAATCGTCAGACCAGAACCAAAAGAAGAAATTGCCGGAAATGAAAGGGTTGAATTATTGGTAAGAGTGAAGTCTGCGATACTCGTCAGACTATTCGCCGTAAAGGTTCCTCCAGCATTAATGGTGAGAGAAGCGTTGCTGGTGGTAGTGAGAGAGGAAGCGAGGAGAGTGATGGTATGGGTATTAGCGATGATATATTTGGCGTAGTTCTGAATGGTGATGTTCTCGAAGGTATCAGATGTACCAGTAGTTGTGCTCGCTCCATTTCGTCCAGCATTGTCGAGAATGAGGTCTCCATTTGTTTGGGAATTGGCTTTTGTGTAGATGGTTCCGGCTCCTCCATCTTGTCCACTGTATCCTTCTCCACCAATGGCAGTAATAGTTCCAGTGAACGTTCGAGTGGCATACAAAACAGCAATGCGTCCACCGCCACCGCCTCCTCCGTCATAGCTAGCACTCCCTCCATCTCCTCCATTTGCGGTAAGGGTTCCGGTTCCGGTGAGAGTGTCTGTGGTGAGAGAAATGGATCCTCCAGAGCCTCCACCGCCACCGTAGGCAGTGGTATAGATCAATCCCGTTCCTCCGTTTGCCGTTATAGTTCCGTTCAGAGTAGTGGTTCCCGAGACAACAAGCTTAAGAGCTCCCCCTCCGGCACCGCTTGCGGCGGAATATCCAGATCCTCCAGAAGAACCGATTGCTGTGGGGTCGGTTGCAGAACCGTAGGTAGAACCGCCTGAAGCGTTTTTTTGGGAATTTCCTCCATTTCCACCATAGCCTCCACCGGCTCCAGTATTACTTAAAAAACCTCCTTTCCCAGGACCATAACCATTCGCATTCGAACTCGTCTGTGATGCATACCCTTTGCTGTTGAGGTTAATGGTTCCTCCAGAGTTGAGGGTGAAGTCTCCCCCGATATCAAGAAAGAGTTTGTGGGTTTCAGAAGTTCCGTTGGCGGTATGAGTGAGTGTTCCATTTGCTCCAATAGTAGCGTTGTTCGTGATAATAAGTTTTTTGGTAGAGGTGTCTCCATTGGAAACCGTCAGGGTAGAAGAAGCCGAACTTCCAAGAGAAAGAGAGTTAATAGTTATTGCCCCTCCAGAGAGATTGAGAGTGGGAGGGTTTGTGTAAGAACCATTGATGATAACATCATCGGTTGATTGAGGAGTTGTGCTATTACAGTTTGTCCAGTTGGTTGAAGTTGCCCAGTCTGTAGAAGTAGTTCCGTTCCAAGTACAGGAAGAAGCGGAAGCAGAAGAAAAAGGAAGGAAGAAAAAGAGGAGAGCCACTATAGAGATGAGAGGAGTCAGAAAGAGTGTTCTGCCCCGAAGAAGGAGAGAGGTGGTAAGCGGCATTTGTGTGTGAGAAGAGAGTTTTCTTTTTCATTCCATTATACCGTCTTTTTTGGTTGGGTGTCAAAAAAGTGGCTTTAACTTCTTTATGGGGAATTTTTGTACAAAGTCACTTCCACACCTGTTGTCTCATTTGTTTTCACCTCTAAGTTCAAATCTTTTACTTGTGATGGATAATCAAGTCCCAGCGCTGCCGCACCAATTTGTTTTTCTCGAATACTTCTTTTTTTCTTATCAGTCCTCAAAAAAGTTTCGACATCACTTTTTCCCTTTTGCGGCAAATATTGCACTTGCACTGTTGTGTTTCCATCTCCTTTTTGAGCATTGTCCAATGCTGTTTTTACTTCCGCATCATTTTTACTCTTTATCACAAAACACTCTTTTGCTACTTTTTTCGCATCAATACACTCTAAACTATCTTGAATATCGTCCAATGTTTTTCCGCTAAAAATACCAGCAATCCATGTCCAAAAGCTTTCCCAATTTTCTTCACCAGGAGAGACATTCTCATTTTTCTTATAATTTTCTGCTAGGGTGTCTAACCCTTGAGAACCTGCTTGCAACATTTTTTTAGCATTTTCAGAAACTTCTAAAATTTTTTCATCAGTATTAAAAGAAATTCCCATCGCCAAAAGACTACTTTTTATAAACGCCTTCGGATTATTTATTGTTTTTCCAAGACGATTCACAGTTGTATCACTCCCCTCTGTGTTAAACTCAAAAAATCGAGCAAGTAATTTTGGTACATTTTCTCCATGTTGTTTTTTATCGTACCCAAATTGATTCTGCAAAAAATTTTCTGCTATTTGAATTTCTCGAGGTTTCGGTTCTTTCAAAACACTTTTTAAAAATTGTTCCGAAAAAGCACTGGGGTTCTCTTCAAACTCTGGATAAATTCCTTGAAATAATTTCCCAGTATTACTGCTTAAAAATTTTCGTACATCACTTTGAATTCCTTCTGGAAGTCCAGCAAGAAAAGCATTAACGGGATTCTCTTGTGTTTCTGAAGGTACTGGTGAAGTAGCGAGAGATGCAGCAGGAGTGACAGAAGGTTGTGGAGGAGGAGATGCTCCTGCTAAAACAGGAAGTGTTTTTTCTACTTCTCCTCTCAAATTTTTTCTTGCCTTTCTAAATTCATTATAAATATCTTCTACTCTTTTCACGAGATTATGAAGTTCCGAAAGGATTCGATCTGCCTCATGCGGGTCAGAAGCACGTGCAGCAATCTGCATGTCAACTTCCAAATATTTTTGAAAAGCTTGTATTCTCGATAGAATATCTGTATTTGCACCACATCCAATAAGTGCTAAATTTGCATTTTTTTCATCCGGTTTCTGGGTATCGGTATTCCAAATAGCACTCCAAATAAGATCTGATTTTCGATCTCCCCAACGCATTTGTTTTGCACTCTCGCGAACTTCTATTTCTGTTGGTTCTTTCTTTTCTGAAGCGACAGAACATTTTTCAGCCCCCATAAAAAGAAGATGTTTTTCTCGGTGAAAAAAGGAATAGGTTCGATACAAATGCATGATACAAAAAAGAGAAATTACGTTTTTTCCACTTTTCGTGAGAGTTCTTCGAGAGTGGTTTGTCCCAAAAGAATTTTATAGAGTCCTTCTTCCCACATAGTGAGCATGCCATTTTCGCGCGCCACACTCTTGATACTTTCAGAAGAATAGTCTGAAAACATGAGTGCTCGAATATTTTCTGTGACCTCCAAAATTTCCACTACTGCCGTTTCTCCGCGAAATCCAGTTCCACAACAGCGATCACACCCTTTTCCTTCCGCTAACTCATTTGGCATTTTTATTTGAACATTAATTTTGTTCAAACGTTCTATTACCGGAGCAGTCGCCTTTTTTTCGGCTTCTGTAATAGCGCGAGGTATTTTACACTTAATGCATATCGTGCGCACAAGACGCTGTGCCGCTATCGTACGAAGCGCAGGTGCAAGAATAAATGCCGGAATTCCCATGTTAATAAGCCGCGGAATGGCATCTGCCGCAGAATTTGTATGAAGCGTTGAAAAAACCATGTGTCCCGTGAGAGAAGCCTGCACCGCCGCACTTGCCGTTTCCTGATCGCGAATTTCTCCCACAAGAATAACATCCGGATCTTGACGAAGAAGCGAACGAAGTCCCGAAGCGAAATCGAATCCAACACTATGATCAATACCACTCTGAAGCACTCCTGGCAGGCGAAACTCTACAGGATCCTCCAATGTGGCGATTTTCTTCTCCGGCGTATTTACCTTTGAAATGGAAGAATAGAGCGTTGTTGTTTTTCCCGAACCAGTAGGACCAGTCACGAGAAACATGCCATTGGTCGCCATAATGGCGGTATCAATTTTTTTGGCAATATGTGGAGAAAATCCAAGCTTTTCAAAGGGTACAATCCCTTTCTTTCCATCGAGAAAACGAAGAACAACACTCTCTCCAAAACTCGTGGGAAAAACAGAAACACGAACGTCAATACTTCTGTCTTTTGCGAGAAACGTATATTTCCCATCTTGCGGAATATTGGTGATATTGTACTTGAGATGAGCATCATGCTTAATTTGCTGAACAAGATCGTTGGCAAGAGAATGTGGCATTTCACAAATTTCTCGGAGCATGCCATCAACTCGTGCACGGATAACCGTTCGCTGTTCTTCTGGTTGAAAATGAATGTCAGAAACACCAAGACGAAGTACCGCTTCATGAAGAAGATTGAGGGCAATATCCGTTTTGGCACCCTTCATTTCTTCTGGAAGACTCTGCGTTTTTAAAAGCTCTCCTTCCAAATTGATTTCCGCATTCTCATCAACCACCGCCCGAATTTCTTCTTCTTCGTAGTACGACATTTTTTCGTACGATTGTTGAATATGTGTAAGCGAATCGAGAGAACAGAGAAATTCTTCCACTTCAAATTTTTTCCGAAGGACTTCCACCGCTTTTTTTGTTGTGGGATTTTCGGGGTCAGAAAAAGCCACTCGAAGCTTATTTCCAATACGATAAAATGGAACAATCCCAGCCGCATGTGAAACATCTTTGGGAATAAGGAGAAGAACATCGGGATTCAGTGGCGCCTCTATGAGATTGATATATTTGAGCCCCAATTTTTCGGAACGCACCTGAACCTCTCGTTCTTTGAGTTCTTGATTGATAGACGAAATTTGCTGCTCAACTGCCTGCTTTCGCATTTCAGGGTTCGCACTAATCGTCATGTTGTTGATGTCCATTTTTGTGAAATTTATTTCTGCATATTTTACCATTCTTTTTATATTTTGAAAATGGCTATTTTTGCAATACATAAAGAAAAATCATTTTTAGCAGTCAATATTCGTCAAAGAATTTTTATTAGCTTTCTCATTCCCGTTCATCGCAACGACAAGTGTTTTTGTGTTGCTTTGAGATGTTGTCAAATACTTGCCCCTATTTTGCGAAGAAAGCTATGCTTTTGGAGGTATTTTTTTGAAAAATATGTTTTCTGGTCTTCCTGCGACTGAAAATCTCCACCTCTTCCGAAATTCCATCGAATTTTTAGAAAAACTTGAATCATTTGACATTGTCCAATTTGGTCACTTTGAGTACAAGGGAAAAGCAATGGATGGCTCACGGCTTCATGGAGAGATATTTGTCGATTTTCGTCGACTTACTACCGGACAAGAGCTGGAAATTTCAGAATACTACCGTGCGGCAATTATGGAGTGGTTTTCGGAGAAGGAAAATCTTCTCATTGCTGGAGTTGCTATGGGCTCTCTCGCACTCCCAAAACTCATTCAACTCTCTCTCTATGCAGATATGGGAGCTGAATACATCTACACAGAAAAACGAGATGGTGCCTTGGGTATTTATGATCAACAAGCAGAAAAATGCCGTGGAAAGCATATTCTCTTTATTGAAGATGCGTGCAACAACGGCGCCTCCTCACGAGAACTCATTCGGGAAATAACAGAAAAAAAAGAAGTCCTCGGTATCACTGGATTCTCCATTTTGTATGGTGTTCATCGCGGACACACCTTTTTCCACGAGCCAAAAGGGGAATTTTATGCCATGAGCTCACTCTACGCACCGGCATATCATGCTTCAGAATGTCCTGCCTGTGAAAAAGGGATTCCCCTCAAGCAGTATAAGAAATAATTTTATTCCTCAGATTTCTTTCGACTCCTCAAGACCTCTAATACATCTTCAATCGATTTTTCTTTTGCCGAAAGAAGCACGAGAAAATGAAATAAGAGATCCGCGGATTCATTTAAAAAATCCTCATCTGTTCCCATTTCAGCTTCGAGAATAGTTTCTACTGCCTCTTCTCCCACTTTTTGCGCTATTTTTCGAATTCCTTTTTTAAAAAGTTCTGAAACATACGAGTCAGATTTTTGGGATGCCTTTCGTTCAGCAATAATCCGCTCAAGACCGAAAAGAATTTCCGCAGAAGTTTCTCCGGTTTCTCCTTCAAAAAAGCAAGATTCTTCTCCAGTATGACAAGTTGATCCTTTTGGAATAGCGAGATACAAAATCGCATCTGCATCGCAATCGTACCGAACAGCACGAATACACAACGTATTCCCACTGGTCTCCCCTTTTTTCCAAAGCATGTTTCGTGAACGCGAAAAGAAATATGCCTCGCGAGTCGTTATTGTTTTTTCGAGCGCTTCTTCATTTGCAAATGCAAGCATAAGGAGTTTTCCACTTACCGCGTGTTGTACTGCTACCGGCACCAATCCATTTTCATATTTCGAAAAATGAATGTTTGTCGCAAAATTCATAAACAAAGAGAGGAACGGTGAGTAGTATTCCTCAAAAAAGAAGGTTTTTCTAGTAATCCTTTCAACAAGCAATCATTGACATAAAAGTGGAGCCTATTGTAAAGAGCGAAATCTGACAAAACTCTATGCCGCTGTCGGTGGAAAATCTCTCGAGGAAATTGATGCTTACAAAAAAAGATTAGCAGAATATGGGATTCATGTTTCTTAAAGATTCTCTGGACTCTGCGAAAAGTCTTTTCTACAGTATAAATATCTTTCCTTAGAATATGTCGTATCAAATTATTCTCCACGGAGGAGCAAATGATCTCACAGAAGAAAAAGGAATTCGCCAAGAGGCATGCGAGCGCATCGCCGATGAGGCAGAAAAAATGCTCAAAGAAAATGCCTCCACTCTTGATGTATGTGAAAAGACAGTGTGCCTCTTAGAAAACAATCCACTCTTTAATGCTGGAACCGGTTCGTATCTTCAGATTGATGGAAAACCACGAATGGATGCCTGTCTTATGACGAGTAAACTTCAGCTCGGAGCGGTTATTCAAATTACAGATGTGCAAAATCCTATTTCTGTAGCACGAAAACTTTTAGAACTCGATTTTCATTCCACTCTTTCTGGAGAAGGAGCAAGCCGGTTTGCGGCGGAATACGGATTTTTGCCAAAATCAGTAATTACCGAAAACCAAAATGCGAATTTCTTGAGCGCACAAAAAAAACTTAAGGGAGATATATCGTACAAAAATCTTATTCAATCTTTTCACCTTTCTGGCGCAGATAAACTCGGAACAGTGGGCTGTGTGGTGCGTGACACAAACGGACTCATTGTGGCGGGAACTTCCACAGGAGGACTTAAAGTGTGTTTCCCCGGAAGAGTAGGAGATTCTCCTCTTGTGGGCGCGGGAAACTATGCGAACTCCTTTTGTGGGGTTTCGTGCACCGGAATTGGAGAAAAAATTATGCGCCTCTCATTGGCACGACTCGTCTCTTTTTTCATAGAAAACAAAGAAACTGTTCAGAATGCCTGTCAAAAGGCAATCACTCAACTTGGAGAAATCCAAGGAGATGGTGGAGTTATTGCGATTTCCCACTTTGGAGAAATAGGTTTCTCGTTTAACACCAAAACCATGTCCTCCGCCCATCGAGAAGGATAGGAGAGTGAAGATACAAAAACCCGCCTTCTCAATGCATGAGAAAGGCGGCAACGTTCTTTATGAGGAAGAGACTTTTCTATGCCTTTTTCTCTTCTGAATTTTGAGAAGCTTTTGCTTTCCATCCGCTAATAAGGTTGGCAATGCGAGACTTTTTTCGAGCCGCATTATTTTTATGAATAAGATTTTTCTTAGCACAAGTATCAATAGATTTTTGTGCCTCTTTGAAAAAAGACTCTGCTTTTTCTCCATCTCCACTCTCGATCCATTTTCCAATATTTTTATAAAGCGTTCGCATACGAGACATATTTGCATGATTTCGAACACGATGAACATCGTTCTGTCGCATGCGCTTTTTGGCGGAAGCAATAATGGGCATAGATAGAGAAGAGAAATGCCGGAAGATACTGACAAATAAGCATAGAAAAAGTCAAGACTTTGCGATCAACCTCCCTCTTCATGCGTACGATCGATATCGTAAAATCGCATTTGCGAGAGATCGAACCGAAGTTCGCAGTGTCCTACAGGACCATTTCGGTGTTTGCGAATATAAATATCGGTAATTCCGGGGCGATCAGAATCTTCATCGTAGTAATCATCACGATACATCATGAGTACTACGTCTGCATCCTGCTCAATAGCACCCGATTCACGAAGATCCGAAAGTGCTGGAATTTTACTCGGACGTTGCTCCACCGCACGCGAAAGCTGACTGAGTGCTATAACAGGAATATGGAGTTCGCGAGCAAGTGCCTTAAAACTCCGTGAAATTTCGGAAATTTCTTGCACCCTATTTCCCGCAAATGCAGAGTTTCCCGAGGAGAGAAGCTGAAGATAGTCAATAATAAGAAGATCAAGCCCACTCTCCATTTGTAGTCGCCGCGCCTTGGCACGCACTTCAGACATGGAGCTTCCCACAGAGTCATCGATAAAAATGGGAGCATTGCTGAGCTCATCCATCACGAGTCCCATACGTCCAAAATCTTCATCAGAAAGTTTTCCGCGCTGAAGCTTCCACGAATCTACGGCTAAACGACTCGCAAACATACGATCGACAAGCTGTTCCTTGCTCATTTCGAGCGAGAAAATACCGACAGTCTTCTTTTTTGTCAGAGCAATGTTCATGGCAATAGAGAGTGCGAATGCGGTTTTTCCCATAGAAGGACGTGCAGCAAGCACAATAAAATCGGAAGGATGAAGCCCCGAAAGATATTTGTCGAGTCCTTTATATCCCGTAGGAACTCCTCCTGAAACATCTTCTTCCGACATGTGCCGTTCCGCAAAAACTTCAAATCGAGAAGTGAGTACCTCCTTAATGGAAACAAACTTATCTTTCAGAAAAGTTTGTGAAATAGAGAACACTTCTTTTTCCGCGGATTCGAGAAGTTCTTCTACTTTTTTTGATTCATCTCGAGCAAAACTCATAATATGATCTCCTGCACGGATCATTTTTCGAAGAGTTGATTTCTTTTTTACCGTTTGCGCATATTCAAAAATGTGGCTTGCACTAGGAACAGCGGCGGCAAGCTCTGCAAGACGCGCACCTCCCTCCGAAGCATTATAGTATTTCTTATCGCTCAGTGCCGTGGTCACCGTGATGAAATCAACAGGACGATGAGCATGAAAGAGCTCGGAAATAACCTCATAGATTTTTGCATTTCCATCGATAAAAAAATCTTCTGGATTAAGAAGATCGGAAATTTTGATCATGGAAATCGGCTCAATGAGAATGGAACCAAGCACACTTTCTTCTGCGCCAATATCGTGAGGAAGTAGTTTCTTTTCGGACATATTCAAAGAGCCAAAGGAATTTTATACTACCCTCCTTTTTCTTTTTCAAACAAGGAAATATGACCGTAAGACCTATGATGTTTCAAATTCAAAGAGCACTGGACAATGATCGGAAAAAGCTCCAGAAAGCACCTGAATATCTTTTACAGTAAGACTTTTGGAGCAGAGAAAAAGGTCGAGTGCTATTTTGGGATGCACCGCAGGGAAAGTTACATCACCACGCTTATTTACCACATGCAAATGAGTATGGCGAAGAAGTGGATCAAGTTCATGAAGTCCACCAAAAATATTGAAATCCCCGCAAATAACCACCTTTTCTCGTTGTCGTATTAAACTCCGAAGTTCTTGAATCTGGTGAGCACGAGCGCGATGACTCAGAGAAAAATGAACAAGAAAAATACTAATATCAGGACGAACAACAATTTCATAGAGAAGCCGTTTAATGCCATGACCAAAATAATGCTTATGGATAGGAAGTGGCTTTTTCAGGAGAACAGCATTGCTTTTGCTCCGCAAAAAATCGATTTTAGAAATTAGACTCTTTTCCGCATATTTTGAACTAATATCAACCACAAACTTTCCGTCACGATTGAGCTCTTTTACTTGATTAATGCGATTAAAAAACGCATTTCCTTGCTCCACCTCAAGAAGTCCACATATATCAGGATTTGTATCGGTAATAATAGTGGTGATGTCAGAGATCACTTTTTCCTGAATCTTTCGAGTGCAGTAGACGTATCGAAGACCACGAAAAATATAGTCTCCTGTCGAACCATTAAGCCCCAAGGAGTAGCCGATATTGTAAATAAGAATTTTCATGTTTCTCCAATCGTTCATTGTAACACTTTTTTCACGGAATAGAAAACAGGAAACTGCTTTTCAGAAGCACTCCAAAAAGATACTATTCGGATCACAAATAATATGTTTACCGGAATTATCGAAACAACGGCAACAGTACTCAAAAAAACGGATTCCGGTATTACTGTTTCACGACCCCATCTTTTTGGTGATCTTCACACAGGACAATCAATAGCTATAAATGGCGCTTGCCTTACCGTTGTGCGTTTTTCCGAAAAAGAAATGGAATTTGATGTCGTACCCGAAACATTTTCGCGAACAAACCTTGGCAGTGCCAAATTGGTAAACCTAGAGCGGGCTATGCCAGCAAACGGTCGTTTTGAAGGACATATTGTTCAGGGGCATATCGATGGCACAGCACATCTTCTCGATGATATTTCAGAAGACCTTGGAAAGCGACTTCGATTTCAACTTCTAAAAGACCTTTTTCCTTTTTTCGCAAAAAAAGGGTCTGTGTGTATCAATGGAGTTTCATTAACTCTTGCTTCGGTTGAAAGAGATTTTTTTGAGGTGGTTCTTATTCCGCATACCATTCAAGAAACAAATCTCGGAAAGTTACATTATGGAGACCTTGTGAACATTGAAGCGGATATTTTTGCAAAACTTCTCTTTCAATGGCACTCGGAGCACTCTTAAAATTTTGGCTTTTCAAAAAAACGGACTATAACGCCTTCGCGGAGGATTTTTCCGAAAGTCGTGAATATCCGTGGCAAGAAGCAGAACTTTTTCGAGATATCCTCCGAAAGCAACACTATCGAACCGGAGGACAAAAAAAACTTCTCGTGCTTGATGCCGGATGTGGTAATGGACGACATGTTCCAGAGCTCGAAAAAGCAGGAGCGGAAGTGGTGGGAATTGATCAGTCGGAAAAACTTATTGAGTTCGCAAAAAAGAAATACTCGGGAAGAACATTTCTCACGGGAGATATGCAAGATCTTCCTTTTGTTGATAGGAGCTTTGATGCTGTTTTTGCCTTCGCTTCCTTGCCACACCTCTCAACGAAAAAGGCAAGAGAGAAGGCGCTCACGGAAATATTTCGCATATTAAAACCCGGAGGATTTTTTGGTGGAACTACATGGAATTTAGAACAAGATCGATTTCAAAATGCCCGAGCATCTGCAAGATGGCGAAGATATATTTTTCCTTGGTGGTCAAAAAAAGACATCGTCATTCCTTGGGGCAACAAAAAAATTCCCCGACTCTACCACGCATTTTCTGCGGATGATATTCAAGAACTGCTGATTCAAACAGGGTTTGAGGAAACGGAATGTTCAAAAGGGGAAAAAACTGATCACAATCTCATCTTTTGGGGGTATCGACCGAAACGTGTTTCTGTACTCGGTGTTCCGTTTGATGTGACAGATTTTAAATCGGCACTCCAAAAACTTCACGAATACGCAAAGGGAAATCGGCAATTTTTCGTCACAACACCAAATCCCGAAATGTGTATTGCTGCAGAGAAGGATTCGGATTTTCTACGAGTCCTTCAGTCGGCACATTTCTCCATTCCCGATGGTATTGGCATTTTGTGGGCATCAAATTTTAGACAGCGTTATTTTCAAAAATTGAACAAAAAAAATGTTCATATTATAAGGACGATATTTTCCCTTTTCCATTTTCTCTTTTTCCGTCAATCGCATATTCTTCCAGAGCGAATTGCGGGAAGTGACCTCTTCGTGGAATTTTGCAAAAGCACTAGAGAACCTATTTTTCTTTTGGGAGGAGCTTCTGGATCCGCTCGAGAGTGTTCTCGCGTATTTGCCGGAAGCGTTTCGGGATACGACGCTGGCTCTGCTTCCCCAAAAGATGAAGAACGAATTCGAAGAGCGATAAATGCCTCTGGCGCAACTGTTCTTTTTGTGGCGTTTGGCGCACCAACACAGGAAAAATGGATTACACGGAATTTAAAATTCCTACCAAATATCCGTTTTGCCATGGGTGTAGGAGGAAGTTTTGACTTTGTTGCCGGAAACCAGACTCGAGCACCAAAAATTTTCCAAAAAACTGGAATGGAATGGTTCTGGCGATTACTCAAAGAACCAAAAAAACGGGGGAAAAGAATATGGAATGCAGTGGTTATCTTCCCGAACCGCATCAGAAAGCCAAAAAAAATGGGTTTACAATTGTGGGAAAAGCCTTAGAATAAGCCTCGCTTTTTCCCCAAAGAAGAAATGTTTTCTTCTCTTCGGACACCATCGGGGTTCGTATCTCTTCATCGCGGGGGAAATTTGTTTTTCATACGCGATCATGAGACCCCCCGAGAAAATCGCTATTAGGTGGCAGTATCCAGAATTTGTAGCAGAGCAAAACTCTTCTTCTGCTTTTTTATTTAAAAAATTTTCCCATCGCCTCGTAAAAGCGGTAAATGACGAAGGGCTTCTTCCTCGTGAACAAACAAGTAGGATTGCGGGGAATTACCTCAGTGAATGGCAGACGATTCCGCCAAACGACTACCCGCCAGCGGCGAATAACGATATTTTTTTGAATTCCCAAGAGAATTCCGAACAACAAAACAAAATAACCGACGTTACGCATACAAGTATTGAAGACATTTTGGGGAGGAAATTTCTCTCTCCCGTATTTGAGAATGCCTTCGATATATTTTCTGAAACAGAACATGAGGAGGATCAAGCAAACTTGGAAAGATTCGCTCAATCCCTCGAGAAAGAGTGTATGAAGCGCACAGATCGTATTGTTGCTGTTTTTACGCTCTACTCCCCTTTTCTCAACACCATTTCTGACCCCGAAACAAAAAAGGATGCTTGGAACATGCTTCAAAAAATTATCTTTTCTGGAGAAGAATTTGACGAATTTTTCGCATTTCTCAGTGCCCCTCAAAATGATGACGAAATACCGGAAGAAATATCTGCGACCGAAACAGAAAACTCGCTCCCCGTTCAACCTTCGGAGAAAAAGAGAGAGTCAGCAGGAGATTTTACAGAAGAAAAAGAAGGAACAAGTAGTATTCTTCCATTTCAAAAAAAACAAAAAATCAAACTTAAAAACCCTATGAGCAGCACAGAAATCCTACGTGCCATTCAAGAAAATGGCGTTTATGGTTTTTTGGCATTTACCTCATTGGTAAAACAACAGGAACACCTTGGGGAAGTGTTTAATGAGACAATGACAAAAAGTGAGATACAGGAAGAAATGGGTCTTATGCCCAATGAATATTTGGGAGACAAGCCAGGAGATGTGCAGATGGCTCTTGAGGATAAAAATACTATGTATATTTGCCGAAATAGCTGTGGACAAGCAAATGCCTATACAAATGAAGCAGAAATTCTCAGGAGGACCCTTGATTATATAGGAATTACCAACGGTGCTGATCGAGAACATGCTCGAAATATAATGATGAAGATAGCCCAAAAATCACCAGAAGAGATTGTTCACATCCTTTTCCATGTCAATCCAAAAACAGAAACTGCGAATAGCGAATCATGCGCTGTGGCGGCATAAGAAAATTGCTCCCAAAAGGAACTTTCTCTACAATGCGAACCGATTTTTAAAAAACGGATGCAGAGAAAAAGAATTTTGGTAACGGGCGGTGCAGGCTTTATTGGATCAAATTTTTGCAACACTCACCGCAAAAACCACGATATTATTGCGCTCGATAATCTTCTGCTTGGCGACAGGGAGAATCTTCATTCAGAAGTCTCTTTTCTTGAAGGAGATGCGACAAAGAAAGAGGATCTCCAAAAAATCGGTTCCGCAGATATTATTCTTCATCTTGCGGGAAGCTCTTCTGCTCCTATGTTTCAGGACAACCTAGCAGAAGCCTATATCAATTCTGTTGCCAGTTTTGTAAAAGTCCTTGAATGGGCACAAGAAGTCGGAGTAAAAAAAGTGCTCTACGCTTCCACTTCTTCCCTTTATGGAAATAACCCTGTTCCCCTTACAGAGAATCAGCATGTTGTTCCACCAAATCACTATGCGGTGACAAAATTTCTCTACGAACAGTGTTCTGCCTGCTTTTGTCGCACCAATCCAGAAATAGATGTTATTGGCTTTCGGTTTATGAGCGTTTACGGACCAAATGAAGAAGCAAAAGGAAAATATGCAAACATTGTTTCCCAATTCGCATGGGATATTGCGCGTGGAAAAACTCCCATTATTTATGGAGATGGTACCCAATTTCGAGACTTTACTCACGTGAGTGATGTGGTTCAAGGAATTACTCTTGCCATGGAAACAAAAGAAAAACTCGGAGCAGAAATCTTTAATATTGGCACAGGATCTGCCTGTACACTTAATGAAATTGTGGATTCTCTTGCCAAGGCATTTGAAAAAGATGTTCTTCCAAAATATATTGAAAATCCGGTTAAAGAACTCTACGTCCACGGACAATGTGCAGATATTACGAAAATAAGAACTATACTTGGCTACGAACCAAAAATGACTCTTGTGGAAGGGATACGAGATCAGGTAAAAAACCTTCGCTTAGAGAAAATTCGAGAAACAAGTTCGGACTATTTGTAGACACACCAAAATAACCATGACTTTTTGGGCGATTTCTTAGTTTTCAATCGCGCTCTTTTGAATGTTTTTCCAATCGTACGGAAATCGAAAGTTCTCATTCGCGCGCACTAGCGCCGCAAATGCCGACCATGGATTCCCATCAGAGAAAAGAAACCCTGTTCCCGATTCTTGATTGGGATTGTAGTCTTCTACAATGTGACGCATTCCTTCTGGAGCAATGGGAAGACACGCATACCCAAGGGAAGCCTGAACGAGCTGTTCGTTATCGAGTCCACCGCTAAAAAAGAAGGAAGTATCAGAGGCGGCAAAAATTTTCCTGAGTCCCTCATTAGTATCATGCACCACAGCAATACGACCAGGATACTGTTTGCTAAAATTAAGAATAAGATTTTGGAATTGCTCCGTTCCCACTCCACGAACCGCCAAACACACGTTGAGAGAAAGCATTCCGGGGAGAATGTCTTCCAGAAGTTTCGCTCCATTTTTTTGAGAAAGCTCCATTACAATTCCGACCAAGAGCTGCCGTTGCTGACAGCTCAACTCGTGCTCACGACAAAACTCCATTTTGTTTTGCGATTTTTTTTCAATGGTGTTTTTTGAGAACTTTGCGTAGATCTTGTTATCGTACGCGGCACTCGGGAGGGTATATTTCATGTGTGTGTATTTGATGTATCTAAGCATTATACCGAACAAAATAGCGGTCTGCCAATCAATGCTGTTGACATATAAATGGAAATGCATTCATAAGTATACTTTTCGGAGAGAACAGACCGTTCGCATTGTTTCAAAGAAGTACTCACTTTCACTTTTCCATGCGAAAATATTTCAACAAACCCAAAAAAATGTCCAAATGACAAAACGAGCGGAATCAGGTACTCTTTCCACACAAAATGGCGTTTTATAAGAAAAATGAAGGCTTTCTCTGTGAATATTGCGGAGCAAAAAATTCTCCTGCGGAAAAGACATGTCGAAACCACTGCCGAATATGCCTTGCAAGCAAGCATGTCGATATTGATCCAGGGGACAGAAAAAATCTCTGTGGTGGAAAAATGATTCCTGTTGGCATTCTTTCGGGAAATAAAAAGGCGGATTTTGTTTTTCTCTATAAATGTGAGTATTGTGGTGTAGAGCGGAAAAACCGAAGCGCTCCAGATGATTGTTTTGAAGCAATACTCAAGATTTCACAAAAGACATTTTTTTCGTAAATCTCTTTATGTCTCCACATTTCTGGGGAACATATGAGCGCTCAAAAACATTCAAAAAATATATTCTCTCCTTTTGATTTTTGAGCGCTAGTTTTTCGAAAAGACTTGACAAAATGGGATATGTTTCCTCTAAAATTCAGAAAGCTTACACTCTGCAATAGGAATTCTTCGTGCGTTGCTGTTATGTTGCTGAGTTGCCCCCCTTCTTTTTTTCTGAGCAATGCCAAAAGCCGAACCGAAAAAGACAGATTTTCCTTTTTCGCTTGTGCCCACAAAAATAAAACAAGGGAGGTATTTTTTTACCGAACAGGAAGACTCTCTTCCTCTCCCTCCACTTATTGAGATTCAAGAAAACTCGTACAACTGGTTTTTGCGAGAGGGGATTTCTGAGATTTTTGAAGAGATCTCACCAATCACCGATTTTTCGGGAAAAAAGATGGAACTCCATTTTTTGTCACACCGATTTGAAGCAACAAAATTCACTCCAGAAGAAGCTCGACGAAAAATGACATCGTACGAATCAAATCTTGTTGTTCGTGTTCGACTCATCAATAAGGAAACTGGGGAAATTAAGGAACAAGAAGTATTTCTTGGGGCAATCCCAATGATGACCAATAAAGGAACATTTATTGTGAATGGTATTGAGAGAGTTGTTGTTAATCAGCTAGTCCGAAGTCCAGGAGTATTTTTTGCTCGAAGCTCTGCCGCTCCTGCATATTTTAATTGTAAAATTATTCCCAAACGTGGAGCTTGGCTCGAAATCGAAACCGATAAAAAGGGTGTTATCACGGCAAAGGTTGACCGAAAGCGAAAGATTCCAATCACACAACTTCTTCGTATTTTCGGATACGAAACTGATAAAAAAATTCTCGATATTGTAAAAGACATAAAATTGTCGGAAGAAGAAAATTTTCTTCTCAAAACATTAGAAAAAGATGGAATAACAGATATTCGAGAAGCATACCAAAGCGTCTACAGGAAGATTCGTCCTGGTGATATGGCAACTCCAGAGAATGCAAAATCACTCATTGAGTCAATGTTTTTTGAATTCAAAAGATATGACCTCGGTCCCATTGCCAGACACAAACTGAATAAACGGTTCGACATGAAAACGCCAAATGATCAGAAAGGGCGTATTTTTCGAGTAGAAGATTTTATCGCTATTCTTCGTCACCTTATTCAACTCAACAAAGAAGGAGGAGTAACAGATGATATTGACCATCTTTCCAATCGCCGTATTCGCTCTGTAGGAGAACTCGTTCAAAACAAATTTCGTGTAGGACTTTTACGAACAGATCGCATTGCAAAAGACCGTATGACAGTTATGGAGCTCGAAACAATCACTCCAACACAGCTTATTAACTCACGACCTGTCACTGCCTCCATGCGAGAGTTTTTTGCTAGCTCACAGCTCTCTCAGTTTATGGATCAAACAAATCCACTTGCAGAGCTTGCCCACAAACGGCGACTTTCTGCCATGGGTCCAGGCGGACTCTCCCGCGAACGCGCGAGTTTTGATGTTCGCGACGTTCACCAAAGTCACTACGGAAGAATTTGTCCTATTTCCACTCCAGAAGGACCAAATATTGGACTTGTTGTTCATCTCGCAAGCTACGCGAAAGTAAACGAACTTGGTTTTATTGAAACTCCTTTTCGCGAAGTCGCACATTCTGCTCCCAATACGGAAAAGGATCTTCTTGAACGATTCCTTGGGGAAGATATTGAAGGCGTTGGAAAAGAGGATGATGTCATTGATGCGAAAATGGCAAAGAAACTTTCGAGTGACAAAACCCGAAAAGAGATTCTTGTTCGACCATATATCAAGGAAGTCATCACCTATTATGACGCCGAAGAAGAAAGAAAGCTCGTCGTAGCACAAGCAAATTCACTCCTCGATAAAAAAGGACAATTTTTGGAAAAGCGAATCGCGGCTCGTGCCGATGGAGAACCAGTTCTCACACAGGTTCGAGAAGTGACCCATATCGATGTTTCTCCAAAACAGATTATTTCAGAAACAACTTCACTTATCCCCTTTTTGGAGCATGACGATAATACTCGTGCCGCCATGGGGTCGAACATGCAACGTCAAGCAGTTCCTATTGTTTCCCCAGAAAGTCCAGTCGTAGGAACCGGAATGGAATTCCTTATTGCAGAAAGCTCTGGACAGTGTATTACCGCTCCAGAAGATGGAGAAATTGTAGAAGCAGATGCCAGCATGGTTGTTTTTATGGGAAAATCTGGAAAAAAGAAGATTATCCCTATTACAACCTTTGGTCGAACAAATCAGTCCACTTGTTTTAATACGCGAGTTCAAGTATTTCCTGGACAAAAAATGGAAAAGGGAGATGTTATTGCTGATGGAGCTTCCGTTGACAAAGGAGAGGTCTCCATTGGACGAAATCTACTTGTTGCCTACATGTCGTGGAACGGATTTAACTTTGAAGATGCGATTATTCTCTCTGAACGAGTTGCCCGTGAAGGATTTTATGACTCCATTCATATCGATGATTTTTCCATTGATGTCCGAGAAACAAAGCTTGGACCAGAGATGATCACAAGAGATATCCCAAACGTTGCCGAAACAAAACTTGCTCAACTCGATACCGATGGAATTATTCGTATCGGAGCCCCTGTTCAAGAAGGCGATATTCTCGTCGGGAAGATTACTCCCAAAGGAGAAACAGAACTTACACCAGAAGAGCGTCTCTTACAGGCGATTTTTGGAGAAAAGGCAAAAGACGTTAAGGATTCATCGCTCAGACTTCCCGGAGGAGGACACGGAAAAGTGGTTGATGTTCAGATTTTTTCACGAGAAAACGGAGATGATCTCCCTATTGGTTGTCTCAAACAAGTACGAGTATTTGTTGCCAAGACTCGAAAAATTCAGGTGGGAGATAAAATGGCGGGACGACACGGAAATAAGGGGGTGGTTTCTACTATTGTTCCAGTAGAAGATATGCCATTCCTTCCCGATGGAACACCAGTTGATATTATCTTGAATCCCCTTGGTGTTGCCTCTCGTATGAATATTGGACAGATTCTCGAAACCCATCTTGGATGGGCAGGGCGAGAGAAAAATATTCGATTCGCATCCCCTGTGCTCAACGGTATTTCTCCGCAACAAATCGAAACATTCCTCAGAGAAGCTGGTCTCCCTGACGACGGAAAAATCCAGCTCTACGACGGAATGACAGGAGAAGCCTTTGCTCACAGAACTACTGTTGGAATAACGTATATGTTAAAGCTCAACCATCTTGTAGAAGATAAAATTCATGCTCGTTCTGTTGGTCCTTACTCTATTGTGACGCAACAGCCACTTGGAGGAAAAGCACAACACGGAGGACAGCGTTTCGGAGAAATGGAAGTGTGGGCGCTTGAAGCATACGGTGCCGCACACACCCTTCAGGAAATGCTCACCATTAAATCGGATGATGTCGTAGGAAGAAGTAAAGCATACGAATCGATTGTCAAAGGTGAACCAATTCGAAAACCAAGTACACCAGAGTCCTTTAATGTGCTCGTACACGAACTTCGCGCACTCGGAATGAACGTTAATCTTCGGTCAGAAGCAGAAGAAGTTATTGATTTTGATCATCTCATTGAATCAGAAGAAAACATGGAGAATTCGAGTATTGCCGAAGAAGATCTCATTAGTGAAATTCAAGATATTGGTGAGAACAAAGAGAACGAGGAAGAAATCCAAGCTGAACTTTCTGGGAATGATCATTCTGGAGAGTCAGCAGAGGAAGAGATGCAAGATTCTCTTGAAGAACTCGCCGAAGGACACGCTTAAGAAGTACATTTTTTTCTTTCTTTTTGTTTTTCATGCGGAATATAAACAAGGTCATCCTAATTGGGAATGTGGCTCGTGCACCCGATATCCGAACAACAGCCGGAGGGCAAAAAATGGCAACATTTGTTCTTGCCACCAATAGAACATGGTACGATCCACAGGGACATAAACAAAGTCAGGCAGAGTTTCACAACATGCTCTCATGGGGGAAAATATCAGAAATCTGTGAACGATTTCTCCAGAAGAGCACACTCATTTATATTGAAGGGTATCTCAAAACACGAAGCTGGGAAGGAGAAAATGGTGTTCGACTCTACAGAACGGAAATTGTTGTCCAAGATATTCTCGTCCTCGACCGAGGCATTCGACACGATGCCAATAACGAACAGGAAGCTGCAGATTATGATTCATACGAGGACATGGCAGAATTTGGAGATGGCGAAAGATCGCCACTTCACATTGAGGAGGGTATTCGAAAACACCTCGAAAAAGGAAGTACATCACGAGCAGATGTTACCTTTTCGGGGGGAGACTCTTCACTGCATAACGCATCCCCTAGCTATTCGCTAGAGGAGCCTCTCTTTGAAGAGGAGTCTCGATAGTCCATTTTTTTTCATTTTCCTTCCCGCATGATATCAGGCACTCAACAGCAGAAAAAAACGGAATTCGAATCAGTTTCGCTCACTATTGCTTCTCCAGAGCAAATTCTGGGGTGGTCGCATGGAGAAGTAGTAAAACCAGAAACCATTAATTATCGAACACAAAAGCCAGAACTCGATGGACTTTTTTGTGAGCGCATTTTCGGTCCTACAAAAAACTGGGAGTGCTACTGTGGAAAATATAAGCGCATTCGTTACAAGGGGATTGTTTGTGAAAAGTGTGGCGTTGAAGTGACGCGCTCTATTGTTCGACGAGAACGCGTCGGGCATATCAGCCTTTCTGTCCCAGTACTTCATGTTTGGTATTTACGAAGTACCCCAAGCCGAATTGGGCTTCTTCTTGACCTCCCTATTCGTTTACTCGAACAGATTGTCTATTTCGCCTCTTACATCGTCATTAGTGTAGACGAACAAGCAAAAAAAGATGCTATCGAAAACCTTGATGCTGAATTTAAAAGCTACAAGAAGAAAATTGCTGACGAAGAGCAGAAAATTGGAAATGAAATTCGCGCAAAAATGCGAAATGACAAAGCAACGCAAAAGGATCTCGATGCTCATGAAGCAGAATATGCCACACGTATTGAAGAACTCACCTCTTCTCACCAAAAGGCGAGAAAAGAGCTGGAGGCACTCCAGAGAAGTGCTGTGCTTTCAGAGCTGGAGTACCGAGAAATGAATATGAAATTTGGACATGTATTTCATGCGGGAACAGGAGCAGAGTCCATTCGAAAACTCTTGGAAGATATTCATCTCGATGACTTTCTCAAGCAACTCGAAATCGAAAAAAACGAGGCGAGTGGACAGCGTCAAAAAAAGCTTCTCAAGCGCATTCGTTTTGTCTCCTCACTAAAACGCGCAAACATTCGTCCAGAATGGATGGTAATGACCGTTCTTCCAATTATTCCTCCAGATCTTCGTCCTATGGTTCAACTTGATGGTGGACGCTTTGCCGCATCAGATCTCAACGATCTTTATCGAAGAATTATCAATAGGAACAATCGACTCAAAAGACTTGTCGGAATTGGTGCGCCAGAAGTAATTTGCCGAAACGAAAAGCGTATGCTTCAAGAGGCTGTAGACACCCTTATTAATAATTCGCCAAGAAGTGGGCGAGCTGTCTTCACTGCAGGAGATCGTCGAAAACTCCGAAGTCTTTCTGACATGCTCAAAGGAAAGCAGGGACGATTTCGTCAAAATCTTCTTGGAAAGCGCGTTGACTACTCTGGTCGTTCGGTTATTGTTGTTGGTCCGCAACTCAAACTTCACCAATGTGGTATTCCAAAAGAAATGGCAATGACTCTTTTTAAGCCATTTGTTATCGGAGAACTCATTCGCAGGGAATACGCTCATAATGTAAAATCAGCAGAACGCTTTATTGCTACCGGAAAGAAAGTGGTGTGGGATATTTTAGAAGAAGTCACCAAAGGACGACATGTTCTCCTTAACCGCGCGCCGACTCTGCACCGCCTTGGAATTCAGGCATTTGAACCAGTTCTTATCGAAGGAAAAGCGATCCGAATTCATCCTCTTGTTTGTGCGGCTTTTAATGCCGACTTCGACGGAGACCAAATGGCAGTTCATGTTCCTCTTTCAGAAGAAGCGCAACGAGAGGCAAAAGAGATTATTGTTTCTGCCCGAAATCTTCTCAAACCCTCTGCCGGAAAACCAATCATTACTCCGTCTCAAGATATGGTGCTGGGATGTTATTACCTCACCCAAGTGCATGACGGAAAAGATGGCGAAGGAATGACTTTTTCCGATGAAGCGGAAGCTATCCGCGCAGAAGAATATGGTGTCGTAAATCTACAGGCAAAAGTAAAAGTACGACGAAATGAAGAGATTATCGAAACGAGTGTTGGTCGAATTCTCTTTAATCAGATTCTTCCTGATGAAATTGGATTTCAGAACAAAACATTTCGAAAAAAGGATCTCGAAAGTATTATCGGAGAAATCTTTGAAACAACTGATGTAGAAACCACCGCAAAAGTTGCAGATGAAATTAAACGAATGGGATTCACCTACGCCACAAAATCGGGTCTCTCCATTGGACACGCCGACATGCTCATTCCCGATAAAAAACAAGGAATTCTTCAGGATGCGTTTGAAAAAGTACAGGCAATCGGAGTAAAGTTTCGAAAAGGATTCATGACCGATAATGAGCGCTACAACAATGCTATTCGCATTTGGTCACAGGCAAAAAGTGATATCACCAATGCCATGATTCAGCGATTTCAAGAGTATCCCGAGAACAACGTGTACTACATGATCGACTCCGCCGCTCGTGGAAACTGGGGACAAATTACTCAGCTTTGCGGAATAAAAGGACTTGTGGCAAATCCAGGAGGAAAGACTATCGAACTTCCTATTACCTCAAACCTTAAAGAAGGATTTTCTATTCTTGAATATTTCATCGCTACACACGGAGGACGAAAAGGAAAATCGGATACAGCGCTCAAAACGGCAGAAGCAGGATACCTCACAAGACGTCTCGTTGATGCCGTACAAGACATCGTCATTCGAGAGGAAGATTGTGGACAAGCACATGCCCACATGGTGACCCGAAAAGAATCGGAGGATATTGGAGAGGCATTCGAAAACCGAATTTTTGGAAGGACACTTGCGGCAGATATGATCGATGAAAAAACAGGAGAAATTCTTGCCGAAACAGGAGTGCAAGTAAACCAAGAAGTTCTTGAGAAAATCAAAGAGGGAGGAATTGATTTCGTTTCTGTTCGCTCGGTAATGACCTGTCAAACACAGAACGGTATTTGCCGAATGTGTTACGGATATGACCTCGGAAACAACCGACTCGTAGAGCTTGGAACACCGGTCGGAATTATTGCCGCTCAATCGATTGGAGAACCAGGAACACAGCTTACCATGAGAACATTCCACATGGGAGGAGTTGCCGGAGAGGGAGATATTACCCAAGGTCTTACTCGAGTAGAGGAGCTTTTTGAAGCGCGTGCACCAAAAACCCCATCTGTACTCTCAGAAATTGGCGGCATCGTTCATATTGAGTATAAGGGAGAAAATGTTTGTGTCACCATTTCCTCAGAAGGACTTGGGGAAGATAAGTATCGATTGGAATCTGGCTCAAACCCATGTGTTAAGCCGGAAGAAACAATAAAACAGGGACAGATGATTGCAAAAGGCTCACAAGCCGTTCGAGCAAATCAATCTGGAAAAGTGGTTTCCATTTCTTCACAAGAAATTATTATTCGGCATCTTGAACCATCCGAAAGAAAATATGATTTTAATGCACGTGAAAGCCTTCTCGTAGAGAATGGTCAATCAATTGAACTCGGACAGCCACTCACAAATGGACATCATAATCTCCGAAGACTTATGGAGTTAACTGATGTTTATGATGTACAGCGATATCTCATGATGGAAGTACAAGGTATTTACGCAAGCCAAGGACAAACGATTAACGATAAACATATCGAAATTATTGTAAAGCAAATGTTCTCACGGGTACGAGTGATTGACCCCGGAGACATCCCCGACCTCCTTGCCGGCGAACAAATTGATTATCAGAAAATTATAAATCTCAATCGAAAACTTAGAGAAATGGGAAAGAAAGAATCAACATTTGAACGACTTCTCTTGGGGCTTACTCGTATCTCTCTTGCGACAGAATCGTGGCTTTCAGCCGCCAGTTTTCAGGAAACAATTCGTGTACTCGTTGAAGCTTCGACAACCGGAAAGGTGGATAATCTCGACGGACTCAAAGAAAATGTCATTATCGGAAAGCTTATCCCAGCAGGGCATATTTTCCGAAAACGATACTATGAGCAAAAAAACCGAGATACCCTTGACGCTCAGGAAACAAATACTTGATTTTTTCCTCGTGGGTCATCAGAATGACTCGGTCTTTTCTTTTTTTGACTTTCTTCTTCTCATGCCTACTGTTAATCAACTTATTCGGAAACCTCGACAAAAAGTAAAAAAGAAGAGTAAATCCCCTGCTCTGCTTTACACCATGAATACCCTCCGCTCCGTTGCTGTTCCTCTTCGAAAAGGAGCACCACAAAAGCGTGGAGTCTGTACTCGTGTTACGACAATGACACCGAAAAAGCCAAACTCCGCTCTCCGAAAAGTGGCTCGTGTTCGTTTGACCAACGGAATGGAAGTAAATGCCTATATCATGGGAGAGGGTCACAATCTTCAGGAACACAGTGTCGTTTTAGTTCGTGGAGGACGTGTAAAAGACCTTCCTGGTGTTCGATACCATATTGTTCGCGGTTCGCTTGATACTGAAGGTGTAAAGAATAGAAAACAATCACGAAGCCGATACGGAACAAAGCGTCCGAAAAAATAATCCCTCTTCTTTTTTTCAAGAGATATGCCGCAAAAGCGAGCCACATTTATTCCTTCTCAATCCTCAGATCTTAAAGAGGCGTTCATCAACTGCCTCATGCTTGATGGGAAAAAAAGCGTTGCACGAAGGGTGCTCAAAGACTGCTTTGAAGTACTTCAAAAAAAGGATCCCAAAAAGGACACCGAAGAGCTCTTTGAATTTGCCGTTCGAAATGTAATGCCAAATATTGAAGTGCGTCCAAAACGTGTTGGAGGTGCTATTTATCAAATTCCAGTCGAGGTTCATCCAAAGAGACAGCAAACCCTTGCTATGCGTTGGATTGTTCAAGCCGCACGATCAAAAAAGGGAATGCCTATGGCAGATCGCCTTGCTCTTGAACTTCTTGATGCCTCAAATGATACTGGTACTGCTTTTAAGAAAAAGGAAAATGTAAAAGCAATGGCAAAGGCAAATAAAGCATTCGCTCACTACGCACGCTTCTAATAGGAATAAAGTTCGAAAAGCACCATCACCACCTCTGCAAGGGGTGGTGATTTTTTAAAAGAAAACTCAAAAAGAATAGCAAACAACTTTCTTCAAAAATTGTTTTTTCTTTCATTTCGTGAAAAAATGGGACGAATCTTTTTCCAAGATATGACTATCCTTCTCAAAAGTGCAATCTTTGGTATTGGAGCATTTGTCTTTTTCCTTCTTCCATCTCCTCTTTTTGCCGCCCAAGAAGAGCCTATTATTTATGTCTATTCCCAAGAAACCTGTGGAGTGTGTCAGAGTCTTTTTGAATTTCTAGAAAGTGAGTATCCCAACGTAGAAGTTCAGAAACTCGATATTCACGCCAATTCAGATATAGGCGAAGATTTTAATGCCTTTGCCGAGTATTTTGAGCTTAGCAAATCTACACCGCTCGCTCTCGTTGGGAAGATTGTCATTAATGGATTTGGAAACGGAGACCGATTTCGCACAGCTCTTGATATTTCCGATACGTATTTGACACCAGAGGAGGCAATGAGTGATCCATGTGTACGAGTATTTGGTCGAGCAGAGCCTGTAGATCAACAAACCTGCACTGAACACCTCAAGGAATTAGGAAAAACAGAAAGTACAGCAAAAACCTGTGAAGATGGAAGCACCTGCGAAGCTCCCGAACTTCTTGATCCGCTTGCGGGGGTGAGTGTGCCTTTTGTTGGTCGAATCATTTCAAGCGAATGGTCACTCCCCGCTCTTTCAGCATTTCTTGGTCTTTTAGATGGTTTTAATCCGTGTGCTATGTGGGTGCTTGTCATCTTTCTTGTCACCCTTATTCAAATTGGCGATCGCTTTAAGATGTTCTTGGTAGCAGGAACATTTTTGGTGGCAGAAGCAGTAATGTACACTATTATTCTTGTGGCATGGCTCGCTTCATTTGGATTTTTAATGGAACTGGATTTCGCAGGAATGAAAGAGATCATTTCCGCTGCTGTAGGAGTGATTGCCATTGGCGCAGGAGGATTTTTTCTGTGGGAAGGAGTCTTTACCGACGGAACCTGCAAGGTGACCAATATGAAACAACGACAAAAAATAAGTGTTCGCATTCAGAATATCGCTAAAAATCCCATTAATTGGGGAATGTTTGTTACTATTCTCGGACTCGCACTTTCGGTAAATATTATTGAATTTGCATGTAGCGTTGGCTATCCACAGGCGTTTACCCTTATTTTAACGAATTCTGGAACCTCTGGAATTGAGCTTGTTATGAATATTGCCATCTACATTTTCATGTACATGTTTGACGATCTTATAGTTTTTGGGATTGCCCTCTACTCTATTGAAAAAATCGGCATTACACACAAATTTTCCCGTGCCACAAATGTTATTGGAGGAGTTCTTATGCTTCTTCTTGGACTTATTTTACTTATTAACCCAGGGCTTCTTAATTTCTAACGATATACGCTGGGAACCTCTCCACGCTTTTTCAAGAGGAGGAGTCGCCACTGGAGAGACACCCTAAGACGCACCATCTCGGGATACTTCCAAAAAAATTGAATTTTCTTATCAGAGAGATCATCCCCTTCTGGTCTTGGAGACAAAAGAAAGTAAGCAAATGTTTCCGAAAAATCTTCCACGGGACTTTTGGTGGCATATTCAGTGAGAAATGCATTTGGATATTTTTTCCCTAAACGTAAAGCAATACGAGAATATTCATCCGAATCCTCCGCCTCTGAAAGTTCGTAGAAGTCATTGCCATATCGATCCCAAAATTGATTGGTAAATGCCTGCAGAAAAGAGGTTGTATTCTCTCCACATTGTTCAAAAAGTGCCTCTTGTGCTTGCTCTTCAGGAGAAGTGGCAATAAGATGTGCAAATTCATGAAGAATATTATACACAATATCATCTGCATCCGCGGGGTCAATTTCTAAGCGAACATTTCCCGTACCTTCCATGGGAATTGAAACAAAACCGGTTTTCCCTCCAGTACCATCACTCACAAATCGAATCTCTACAAGATGAGCGCGGAAAGACTTTGGAATAAGCTTCTCGATAAAATTCCAGTATTTTTCATGCTCAACAGTGTCTTTTTGAAAACGAAGGAGCTCCGGTGGAACATTGTAAAAAACAGGATGAGCGAGTTCCCCTTCCTGAAGGGAATATGTGACAATAGGAAGAGAATTCTCTGAAACAAATCTGCCAAGGACAGATGAAGAAGAAACTGTTTTTGGTTCACCGAAAGATACTATGTCTTTCTCGATTATCGAGAGGAGTGATGGGCACGATGTTTTTTCATCACAAAAAAAATGACATTGCCCATCTCGATGCCAAAAAATTTCTCCAAAAAAACAGGAAGGCTCTTTCTCTTTAAGTATCTCCCGATAATATCCGCAAGTAAAGTTTTCGGAAGCGAAAGAAGGCTCTGAAAAAACAAAGAACGATGCCCCCAAGAAAAAGAGTGCGATTTTCATGCAAATCAAAAAGATCAGAAAAATCCTTTCATTTTCCCTTGAAAAAGAATAGGATAGAGAACGATTTTTTTTGAAAAAAATGAAAATGGTTCTCGCAAAAGGGATGTCCCTCCTTTCTTTTGTTGTAATCCTCTCTGCATGTACCGCGCCCACAGAAGGTCAACAGGGAAAGGGGCTCTCAGAAGATCAAGTTCGGAAAATTGTAGACGAACGTGTTCAAAAATTGCTCGAAGAATCCTCTAAAAATCCAGAGGGTATGACTGATGAGCAGTTTTTTGCAAAGGTAGAAAAAGGTATTGATCAGTACATCCAAAAACAAGAAGAGGATGCGAAAAAGGCTCAAGAGCAAGAAACACAACGCATAGAAAATTATTCTATTGATGATGATCCAGGGATTGGTGATCCTAATGCACCAGTAACAATTATTGAATTCTCCGACTTTCAGTGTCCATTTTGCGGACGCCACTTTCAGGAGGTGTATTCTCAGATAAAGGAAAAGTATATTGATACAGGAAAAGTACGCTATGTTTTTCGGGATCTCCCCCTCATCCAGCTTCACCAAAATGCCATGTCAGCATCAGTTGCTGCGAATTGTGCACTTCAGCAGGGCGGAGAAGAAGCCTATTTTAAATTTCACGATGAATTCTTTTTGAACCAACAGTCACTTGGGGAACAGTTTTATAAGGACACAGCAAAAAAGTTTAATTTAAATATGGATGACTTTGACGCCTGTATTGTCGCAAATGATACTTCTGAGATTGAGAACGACATGAAAGATGCGCAGTCCTACGGAATGACCGGAACTCCAGGGTTCCTCATCAATGGCTGGCCAATTCGTGGTGCATACCCTTTTGACGCATTTCAGGAGATTATCGAGCGAGAACTTTCAGCGGGAACAGAAAAATAACACAATGCGATAACGAGCTTCTAAAAACCCCTCATAACACGTGAGGGGTTTTTATTTTGGTCTAGACTAGTTAAGAGATTTTTTTCGTAATGTCTCCAATATTTTATCATAGAGTTTTTTATTCCGATAATTGAATCGGAATTCTGTTTCTTTTAAATGAAGAAAGAACTTTCTCTTTCTGAACTCCGTTGAACTTCCTCAGTCTTCTTTTTGATATAATTCCAAAAGGATTCAATACTGTTGATATGTTTCTTCCTTCTCGCAAATTCATTCTTTCCGTGGTGTACTCGATAGTGCTTCTCGAATCCAAAATCCACCAGTCCGTCATATGCCTTCCAACCATCAGAATGGACATGAGAATCTGGCGACACTTTCCCTCTGATTATATGCACCAGACTCTTTGCTTTGGCATCGGGAACAATCTGCGAATAGACTTTCCTTCCTCGTTTGAGAAGCCCAAAGACGATTGTCTTTCCTCCTGCTCCTCTTCCTCTTTTTCCTCGGATTCGAGTCGGACCAAAGGAGCTTTCATCGAGCTCAAACTCACCGGATTCTTTGCCTTGGGCGATGGAATAGAATGAAAATCTTTTTGCTATTCTTTTAAAAATTCTGAAGAATTTTTAAAATTTACTACTCAAGAGCCATGAAAAAATAGGGCACTGTCAACAATTTGTTCCCAAAAAAACCCTCTTCTTTATGGACTCAGATATATTTTCTTCTCTCCGAATCAAAAACAACATATTCTTATTCCTGCCTGATTTTTCAAACATGATTCTCCCCATTTTTCTTGCTCTTCTTCCTGCCATTTTTTGGCTCGTTATTTGGTATAAAAAAGACAAAAAAGAACCCGAACCAAAACAAATGATTCTCCTTTCATTTTGTCTTGGGTTTCTGGCGGCACTCCCCTTTTTTATTCTTCAATGGCAAGTTGAGCATTCTCCAAATCTCCTTTTCCTTTGGAATAATTTTTCTGCTTTTCTCCTTTTTCCTGCCATTATTGGAACCATAGCACTCGCATTTTTAGAAGAAACTGCAAAGCATTTTGCAGTCCTTCGCCTTGGAAGTCGTCTTCGTATTCATTTTAACCAGATCGTAGACGGTATTATCTATTCTGTTTCTGCGGCACTCGGTTTTGCGTTTGCAGAAAATATTGCCTATTTCTTTACCCTGCTCACATATTATTCAACCTCTAGCCCTGAATTTTGGAATATATACGCTTTTCGAAGTCTTGGAACTCTCTTAGGACACACACTCTTTTCGGGGGTTTTTGGGCTCTTTTGGGGACATGCATTTCTCTCACAATCTGTTACTTCAAAACATTCGGTCTCCGTAAAGAGTTTTTTTCGAAAGGTGTTAGAAACTTTGCGATTTCATATTATTTTTTCGCATATTCTCCAAGCAAGACAATCTCTCCGCGGACATGAAAAAAGTGATCTCGTCCGAGAGGCACTCTTTTTGGCAACTATTATTCATGTGCTTTTCAATCTTCTTCTTATGGCAAAACTCTTTGGACACTCCCTTACCTTTCTTGTCGTGCCACTTCTTCTTTTTCTTTTTGTCTTCCTCGGAAAGCAATTTCTTGTTCCGAGGAATGTTCGCATTCTTCATCCGATAGAAACATAGGCAGATATTGTTTCAAAAAAGAAAACCGGCTATTCTCCTCACCAGCACTATGAAAAGCGCCCCCCTCTTCTCGGTCGGCATTGTTTTTCACGAGCAGGAAAACATGTTGCCACGAGCCATATCCTCTCTTCTACAACAATCATTCCCCCATTTTGAGCTTTTACTTCGTGATCAAAGCCCTTCAGGAAGTGCTTCTGAATGGCTTCAAAAAAGAATTCCAAAAGAAATGGAAGACTCTCGTATTCGTCTTTTTCAAGGAGAAAATCTCTTTCATTCTGGGGGACACAATGCACTCATACATAAAATGTGTGGAACCGCCTACTGTTGCGCTAGCAATGATATGGAATATGACAATCGGCTTTTAGAAGTATTTGCAAACTCACTTCAAGCGCATCCTGAGGTTGATATATTTGTGCCAAAGCTTTTTCGCTGGGAAAAAGGAAGGATACAAAAGATCGATTCCTGCGGTATTGGACTTACAAAATCGAATTTTTTCTTCGATATTGGTCATGAAATGCCAGATTCGGAGCAATACAATATACAACGAGAAGTATTTGGCGGAAGCGGTGCGCTATTTTGTGTTCGAAAAGACGCACTCGAAAGTATTCGAAACGGAAGCGAGTATTTTGACGAACTCTTGCACTACAAAAATGATGTAGATCTCATGTATCGATTTCAATGGCTTGGAAAAAAGTCCCTTTTTCTTCCAGAGGCAATAGCATGGCATGCGAGGCATGCGCGAAAAAATGGGAAGAAGTCTGTTTTTATAAAGGAATCATCACTCTTCGGACAGATTGTTCTTCTTCGAAAACACGTCTGGAAAAAGCTCCCTTTCTCCGTTCAAATATTCTCGGGTATACGCATTCTCCTTGTGCTCATGGTTCTACTTGTAACATCTCCCAAAATCCTTTTTCGTGTTTTTACAGTACTCAAAACAAAAGAAAAGGAAATCAGAAAAAAAACGGCATTAATTTCAAAAACAGTTCCTCCAGAACAGATATGCTCTTTTTTCGAGAGAATATGAGGCTTGATATTATTATTTTAAATACATCAAAAGCAAAACGAGTTGTGCAAAATGTCCAGCTTCTTCTTGAGCAGAAAACGAACTTTTCGTTTCAAATTGTTGTTGTTGATAACTCAGAAAATCCCGAGCAAATTGAAATATTGATGACATCACTCATGCGCCGCCCTAGCATTCGACTCTTACTCTGCCCAAAATCGTTTGGGTATCCGCATGGAAATAACTGGGGAGCACAACAAGGAAGCGCAGAATATATTGCGATTATCAATCCTGACATTTTTTGCCACAAACCAACAACACTTCAAAAATGTATTGATTATCTTGATATGCACAAAAATGTTGGCGTTGTTGGACCGAAACAAAAAAATGAAGACGGATCGCGCCCCATCACGATACGAAAATTTCCAAACCTTTTTCTCCAAATGGCAAGACGGTCTTTTTTGCGGAATCTTCCCAGAATACGAAAATATGTAGAAGCAGATGAAATGCGACATATAAATCCAGAAAAAATACAAGAGGTGGATTGGATTCAGAGTTCTTTTCTTATTATTCGTCGATCTCTTTGGAAAGAAATTGGTGGTTTTTACGAGCAATATTTTCTCTTTATGTCTGATGCAGAACTCTGTCTTGAGACATGGAAACACGGAAAAAAAGTTATCTATTTTCCAGAGGCAGAAGTCACCGCAGATGGAAAACGATGTTCAGAAGGAGGATTTTTGACACTTTTCCAGAAGTGGACACTTCGGCAACATGTTCGAGATGCGCTTCGATATTGGTGGATTCATCGAAAAGAAGATCCTTCGCTTTTTCGAATATCATTGGGAGAAAAAGGAGAATAATCGTTTCTGCGTCTAGAATGGAAATTCTTATATTCAAGAAATGAGATTTTATGAAACAATTGAACAAGAAAAACCAATAGCCTCAAAAAAATACTCCTGCTATACTCCCCTTGTTTTTTTCTTCTTCCATGCGTTCGCTTTTTTGGAAAAGTTCTTCTGTTGCCTTTTTCGCCCTCCTGATCATTCCATTTTCCTCAAGTTTAGCAGAATCGGGAGATATTCTTTCTCCAACGGTAAAGATTATTCCCCACACCCTCACAAAAAACGGAAATGTGCTCGAGACTGGTTTTGCCTCTGGAACCATTCTCTCTGCTGATGGATTCGTTCTGACAAATCACCACGTCGTAGTAGATGAATGGGACGAGCCAGAAGATGCGTTTGCCATCTGTGTCGTGCGAGATGAGAAAAAAGCACCAGAGTGCCATTATCAGGCAGTACTCATTGGCAAGAATAAAAAGCTAGATGTTGCGCTATTAAAAATTCTTCCAAATGATATTTTCGAAAATCCCGCCCCAGAATTTCCATTTCTCAAGCTTTCGTCAGAAAATGACCCAAAAACAGGAACACGAATTCGTATGGTGGGTTTTCCGGGAATTGGTGGAAAAACGATCACTGAAACAGAAGGTCAAGTGAGTGGATATGATGATCGCGAAGGTATTCAACAGATGAAAACCGATGCTGTTATTAGCCCAGGAAATTCGGGAGGAACCGTTCTCACAACAGAAAATGAGTTTGTTGGTGTTCCGTCCTATCTCCAGTCGGCATACACCAGTATTGGCTATATTATTCCCGCAACAGAGATTAACTCATGGCTTCAGGAGACTATAAAAAAAGAAACCGAGCGGAATCCACTTGCAGAAAAACTTCTCCAAAAGCAACTTCTTCTCACCTCTGAACTTTTCGAGGAGAATGTCTATTCTATGCCACAATTTCCATACCTTGAAGCAGATGTTCCCTCATCTTGGGATATAGTATTCGCAAATGATACAAATCTCTCACTCTCTTCGCCAGTAGAGGGAAATGCTGTTAGAATTCAGATAAGCGCGAGATACTCCTCTTTCAAACTCGATGAAACATTTCTCGAATTTATACTCGAGAAAATCGAAAAAAATAGCCATTTTCTCGCACAATACAAAAGAGAAAAGGGAGCATTTGGACCATTTACCGGATACGACATCACCTTCGATAATGATTCGAAAAAGAGTCATATTTTCCTCGGTATATCAGAAAACGTTATTCTTACGCTTTCATCACAAATTCCGCATGAAAATGAAGCGCAAAGCGAAAAAGTTATCAATGAATTCCTCAAAAAAATTCGATTCCTTTCGCAAAAAAATGAAACGCCGGAAAAACTCCAATCATTTTCTCGTGAGTACCCTGCTATTTCCATACAAGCATTTGGAGATATGTACATAAACTCTCTTGTAGATAACACCGAAGATGATCTCGTTCTTTCGTGGGAAACGCCAGAATCGTATGATCTTACTTTCTCCCTTTATCACGAACGCATTCCAGAAGACATAAAAGGACTTTCCCGAGAAAAAATGCTAGAAGAAATGATTCGCTATCAAAGGTCAGATCTTTTAAATCAATATGAAAATGTAATGATTGATGGACTCCCAGGATTTGCCTACACGATTTCCGCAGAAGGAGATAAGTATGGAAAAGACCATAAACAAACGGTTGTGTATTTACTTGATGGTGATTATTTCTTTGAGTTTCTCTACGACGACCTCTCGGAAGAATATGAAAAACGACTCGGAAGCTTCCTCAAGACACTCGAAAGCTTTACATATAGTGGCGATCAAACAACAGAAGAAAAAGGCATATACAATATTCCAAACTTCACCACCGTTTACGATGATGTTCGGTATCATTTGTATGAATCGGAAATTACTGCGCTTGCGAGTAAAAACATATTAGCCTTTCCCGAAAGCAATTTTTTTCCGGAGATTGATATGGGAAGAATGAAGGCGCTCGCTGCTATTATTGAAGCGAAAAAATTTGTCGAAGAAGGACAGAATATCACAAAAACCACGGAGGGGCTAAAAAAGACAGGATCAACGTCCGACTTCTTAGATGTTACGGAAGTAGAAGAAGAAAAACTCCTTGCCTTTGCATTGGAGAAAAAAATTATCTCAAAAGCTGATCGATTTTTTCCAAAAAAAGGAGTAACACTTGCAGAAACACTCAAAATGCTCTGCACCCTTTTTGAAATTCCCGTATGGAACCCACCATATTCCGACAATGTCGAATGGTACGTTCCATATATGTATAGAGGAATGCTTCTCGATGTTCTTCCGCCAAACGTAACACACGACACAGTATTAAGTCGCGGAGAGTTCGCCCATGTTCTCTATCGCTTCATTCAGACTGCTGGAGAGCGATACGATTTTTAGGGGTGACGCTTTCTGAAAAAAATGTGACACTCTCTCGGTCTTTTTCTCTCTCACATCATGAGCACACTTCCGAAAAAATCTCCCGATCGACTCTTCCGATTTGCCCTTACCTTTTTCCTTGTGTGGCTTGGGCTCACACTCCTCATCCCAAAAACAGAACAAAAAACGGGAGATGTGGGGGCGGTTTCCATCACTTCGAAAAAAGAAACATATCCAACGGGTCAACTTGTAACGTTTGAAATTAAGAATCCAACGGAAAAAGAAATTGATGTTCGTGTGGATTTGGAAAAACGAGAAGACGGAGAATGGAAATCACTTCCAACACCACAAGAGGATTTTGTGCTTCAAGCAGGAGAGAAAAAACCTGTTTCGTTTTCTCAAGAGAATATAAAGCTCTTTGGAAGCGCTGGAAAATTTCGGGCAAGCCTTGAGGCAACAAATGGTGATTTTCTCGCGGAAAATGAGTTTACCGTGGAAGAGGCTGGATTTTTTCGTTCTCTTCTTCGTGCCATTTTCTACCGCCCTATTTATAACGCCCTCATTATTTTTCTCGATCTCACTGGAAAACATCTCTGGATCTCCATCATCCTCCTTACTCTTCTTATAAAGTTTGCGCTCCTTGTTCCGAGTAAAAAGGGAATTCTTGCGCAACAAAAAATGCAAAAGATTCAGCCAGAAATTGATGAACTCCGGAAAAAGTATGAAAAAGATCCTCAAAAACAAGCACAAGAAATGATGGAACTCTGGAAAAGACATAAGATAAATCCTGGAGCGGCACTTTGGCCAGTACTCCTTCAATTTCCTGTCCTTATCGCCCTCTTTTTTGTTATCCAAAATGGGTTTTTGCCACACGCCGCCTTTCTCATCTACCCGCTCCCCTTCTTAAGTGATTTTACATTCTCTGGAGTGAATTACCAATTCCTCTGGCTCCATCTCAACGAACCAGATCCTTACTACATTCTGCCGGTTATTATTGGTGCACTCCAGTTCTTCCAAATGTTCCTCATGAAGAGTCGGAACAAAAAACAGAAAGTGACACAGGGAAAGAGTGAAGAGCCTTCTCAACAGGAAATGATCATGAATATGATGACATATATTCTTCCTGGAGTGGTCGTGATCTTCTCTATTGGTCTTCCTTCTGCAGTAGGACTCTACTGGGGAATCTCCACCATCTTTGCTTTAGCACAACAAGAAATGCTCAGAAAAACAGGGAATACCGAGAAGAAACACGAGCAAAAGTCAAAAAAGTACCCTTCTGATTCGGAAAAGAGCAAGAGGATTCGGGCATAAAAGCTTCTCAGAGACTTTGCAATCTCTTCTCTAAAAACGAGATTATCCAGAAGTTCTGTAAAAGTTTTCGTATTTCTCTGGGAAATGACAAAAGAAAAAGGAATGTACGAGTGCGGTGCCTGCGGGAATATTTTTCCAAAATGGTCAGGGAAATGTCCTTCTTGTCATTCCTGGAATACCATTGCAGAAAAAACACCAGAAATCGCAAGAAATGGAGGAGGAAAACAAAGAGGAGTCCTTCTCTCTGCGGAAAAATCACATTCCCCAGGCGAAGAACGAAAGCGAATGGGGGTCGGCATACAAGAAACAGACCGTGTCCTCGGCGGAGGACTTTTTCCCGATTCTCTCACTCTTTTGGTGGGGAATCCTGGTATTGGAAAATCGACCCTCGCCCTCCAAATGGCACGAAATATTGCCCTTCAAAATCCACAAAAACCCATCTTTATTATTTCTGGAGAAGAATCGGGGTTTCAGGTGCTTGAGCGTGCAAAACGCCTTGGTACCGTTCCGGAAAATCTCAAGGTATCTACTGGATTTCGGATTGAAGACGTTCTCGAAACCGCAGAACAAGAAAAACCAGCATTTCTTGTCGTCGACTCGGTGCAGACCTTTTCTTCGGGGGAAATTCCAAGTGCTTCAGGTTCTTTGCCACAAATTCGCGCCGTCACCGAAAGCCTTATGTATGTCGCAAAGGCAAAACATATCCCAGTACTTCTTATTGGACAAGTCACGAAAGGTGGCGAAATGGCAGGACCGCAACTTCTCGCGCATCTTGTAGATGCTGTATTGCAATTTGAAGGAGATGATCGACATGAACTCCGGATGCTCCGCGCACTCAAAAATCGTTTTGGAAGCACGAGTGAAGTCGGCATTTTTGAAATGACAGAAGTCGGTCTTCGAGAAGTAATGAATCCTTCAGAGGTTTTTCTCTCGGGCAGACTTCCAGGAGCTATTGGAAGCGTTATTTTTCCAGCAGTAGAAGGACAACGCCCATTTTTGCTCGAAATGCAGGCACTTACTGCTACCACACCATTTGGACTTCCCAAACGTTCTGCAAGTGGATTTTCGCTCGCACGACTTTCCCTTCTTCTTGCCGTTCTCGAGAAACACGCTGGTATTCGCCTCTCCTCACTTGATGTTTTTGCCAATGTAGTTGGCGGACTCAAAACAGAAGAGCCAGGGGCAGATCTTGCGATGTGCCTTGCTATCGCGAGTTCCAAAACAAAAAAGGCAGTTCCAGAAACCTTTCTCGCACTCGGAGAAATAGGACTTTCTGGTGAGGTTCGCGCTATTTCTCAACTCGAAAAACGACTTCGAGAAGGAGAGAAACTCGGCTTTACCGATGCTATTCTCCCCTCTTCGCACAAAATACCAAAAACGTCATTGCAACTTCATACAGTGAGAACCGTTGCAGAGGCAGTGGGAATTTTCTGAAGATAGGCAGTCGCCAGATCAAAACAGGCAATGGAACCAAAAGAACCCCGTATTGCTCTCTCATACGATTTCTGGAGAAAACGAACAAGCTCCTTCCTGTTTTCAGTGATGGTCACAATACTCGCTCCAGTGAAAGTTTTTCCCTCCGAAAGACCCGCAATATGAATTTCAGGAAAACGAGAAAGGAATTCGAGTTTCTCTCTTCTATTTTCCAAATCCCCAAAAATTCCAAGTCCTCCCAAGAGATACACCGTCTCCTCAGAAATATCAGTGATGATATTATCGAGCGGACTCCCCCCTCCCCATCGCAAATTTACATCACCAACAGGTGTTTTTTCTTCATGAAGAAGGGCATCCGCAGAAAAAACACTCGTAACACCGTGGCTCTGAAAGATTTTAAAGAGGGTATTTAGAATTTTTTCCTGATTTTTTTCAACAAGAGATTGAATCTTCGGAGAAACGATACTATGGTGATATGAGAATGCTCCACACCAATCCCCATGATGATCGGTAAGCTGAATTTGCGGTGGAAATGCGACCGGAGATCCTTCTTCTGGCACCATTCCATGAAAGGAAACATCAGTAAAATCGTGAAGTTGAGGACAGAGAATAACTCCATATTTATAATCCTCGTGATCAAGAAGATTTTTAAGGTCTGATGAGCAATACGCTACTCGTTGCCCTTTTCCCGATCCTCCATCAGTTGGTTTTAAGCGAATAGGAAAAGGAATTGTTTTTCCCTGTACTGTAATACTTTCAGGGCTTTCTTTTTCGACAGAAATAGTTTTTGGAAAACAAAAGACACTATTTTCCTGAAGCAATTCTTCTGGAAATTCACCACTATAAAGCCAATCTTTTGTATTGAAAGGAATATTCTTCAGGAGACTTGGATGAAAAGCGCTCCAAGGATCTTCTTTAGAAAGAGGAAACGGTTCATTCACAATAAGCGAGTGTGTTCCCAAAAATCGATTTGCCAAAAGCTCATGAAGTCTTTTGAAGTGAAATCCATCTTCTCCAAAAAATTCATTTTTATCTACAATTCGCTCTGGAAAAACATCGGCATTCCACACCCCTATCCGCTGAGAAAAATCAGATGTCCATTCTCCATAGCGATCTCTTTGTTCTTCAGTAAGGAGAAGAGGGGTAATATTCCCTCTTGGCGCCACCTGAGCAAGAGAACGAGGAGGAAAATTATCTTTTACAAAAAGAGGGCTTTCCTTCATTGCCAAAGGGAATCGTTGAGGATTGAGAAAAGCATAAAGTGCAAAAAATTCCGTGGAAGATTTTCTATTAAAAACAGTATTATAGAGATACTGGAGCGATGGCTGATTTTTTGAATTTTTCATAAAAGAGAGATAAAAAAAGAAGAATTATATCGCCTCCTCGGCAGGAGATTTACGGTTAGATTTTAAAATTTGCAAGAGTTCTCTGATTTTTCTTTGTAAGGTGTTCGGAAAAGCATGTGTTTTCCTGTACCCAACATCTGCAAGGAAGAGGATGCGAAATATTTCCGATCGAAGATGTGAAATGTTTCCGAGGAGTCCCCATCTCTGCGACCCATACAAAGCCAGTGCTTCCGGAGACAATGAAGAGTATTGGTGTTGGTTTCCGTTTATTCTAAGACCTTTTTCAAGTCGAGAAATTTCTTGCTGCATCTCGTCAATTATTTTTAAAATTTCTGTAATCTCTTGTTGCTGATCTAGAGAAAGATACTGAAAAGTTTTCGCATACTCAATTCCCTCTCCAGAGAGATGACGAATGACATACTTACCATTTGATATATCCAAAACTTCTGACATAACTAATTGAGAAAGGGAAAAAATCTCTCATCTTCTGGGAGGCTATTTGTGATCAATGCGTTGTGCTATTTTAGCGTGGCATCATCTTCCTCCCAGATCGGCAGATCATCATTATAGGCATTGTCATAGTGCCGGAGGGAGGAGACGAGATTTTCATTTCGGAGAGCATTTAAATGTTTCCTTCGCTTGTTGTCAAATATTTTTTTCTTTGATTTCCTTTTAAAAATAGGATTTTCGTGTTAGAATGGCGAGAATTTTGAAGGAATGAACACAAATACAAAACAAAAAACTGCCCTCATTATTGGTGCGGGACCCGCAGGGCTCACAGCGGCACTTGAACTCCTCGAAAAAACGGATATCACACCGATCATCCTCGAGATGAGCGATAAAATAGGCGGAATTTCTCGAACAGAAATCTACAAGGGAAACCGAATTGACATTGGCGGACATCGGTTTTTTTCCAAATCGGATACGGTCATGAACTGGTGGCAAAAAATTCTTCCTATAGAACATTCCAGTGTTTCCGAAAACGCCACCAAGCGCATGCTCGTGCGAAAACGTTTGTCGCGAATTTATTTTCTCCGAAAATTTTTCGACTATCCCATTTCCCTTTCTACGAACACTCTCAAAAATTTGGGAGTCATTCGAACCACAAAAATTATTACAAGCTATATTCACACTCGCCTTTTTCCTATTGCGCGAGAAAAGAATCTGGAAGATTTTTTCATTAATCGATTTGGAAAAGAACTCTACAAAACATTTTTTCAAAAATATACCGAAAAGGTTTGGGGCGTTTCGTGCAAAAAAATACAACCAGAATGGGGTGCTCAAAGAATAAAAGGAATTTCTCTCACAAAAATTATCCAACATGCCACCCAAAAATGGCTTCCGAAAAAAGAAATAGAAGACATTCGCCAAAAAACAACAGAAACAAGTCTTATTGGAAGATTCCTCTATCCAAAATTGGGTCCCGGACAAATGTGGGAAGAAACAGCACGCATTGTTCGACAACGAGGAGGAAAAATCCGTATGAAGAAAAAAGTAGTGGAAATAGGGTTGCATCCAGAACGGAAAAAGATTTCCACAATCGTAATAGAAGACACAGAAACAGGTGAACGAGAGGTACTCAAGGGCGATTATCTCCTCTCAACCATGCCCATAAAAGACCTCGTCAATGCATGGAAAGGGAAAGTGCCAAAATCACTTCAAAAGATAGGAGAAGGGCTTGTTTATCGAGATTTTCTCACGGTTGGACTTCTCCTTAAAAAACTAAAGGTGCAAGAGAAAAATGGGGAACGTATTCGAGATAACTGGATCTATATTCAAGAACCAGATGTAAAGGTGGGGCGATTACAAATTTTTAACAACTGGAGTCCATACCTTGTGCAAAATGCCAAAACCACTTGGGTGGGACTTGAGTACTTTTGTGATGAAGGAGATGAAATTTGGACCAGAAATGACGAACGGATGAAGAAGTTTGCCACGGAAGAGATGTTAAGAATTGGGATGATAGAAAATACAAGTGACGTACTTGACGGCGTGATTATTCGTACACCAAAGGCGTATCCGGCGTATTTTGGAAGCTACGACCAACTTCAGAAACTCATTGATTTTCTGAGCGGATATGAAAACCTTTTTCTCATGGGACGAAATGGAATGCATCGCTATAACAACCAAGATCATTCCATGCTCTCTGCTATGGAATGTGTAAAAAACATTGCAGAGGGACGAACAGATAAAGAGAATATTTGGAATATCAATATAGAAAAAGAATATCACGAAGAGAAATTTCAAGAACAAACGCCAGAAAGAGGTGCAGAAAGCCCAGCACTCGCAAAAGAGTTTTCGTAATTATTCGGTAGAGACAGATTACAATCTATCGCTACTTGATTTTATATATCATATACACCTCATCCGAGAAAACCGGTTCCCCTTCTGGAATTTTTTCTTCTTTTTTCGCGAGCACAAAGTTGATGTGATACGTATTTTTGAGTTCTTCCCAGTACGTTACGAGATCACCCTGAACCTGCTTTCGATGTTTCCACTCCAATGCGTATGCCCGTTGAAATGCGCCCTGCCCCCCTTCTACTTGTGTGACAAAAATACTCTTTCCAAAACGATTCCGAAGATTCACTGCTTCTCCTTCTGCCCCTTCTGTGGCAAAAATGAGATCATTATTTGCAACATTTTCACGCACCCATAGTTCCACCTCTGTGGGATTTTGGAGAGGGGAAGTAGTAAAAGCTTGATAAGATTTTTGAAAGAAAAATCCAGAAGTCACAAGAAGAAAAATGCTGATTCCCACAAAGGCAGGAATACTTTTTTTGGGGTATTTCCCCGAACGCCAAAAAAGAAACACCAAAAGGAGGAGAAGAATGGGGAAAATCTGTTGCATCCACAAAGAAAAAAGGCCGAGAGAAACAAGTGGATCGAAGAGGAGATTTTTGAAGAAGCTGGAAAGATTGTGAAATTGAATCTGCACCTCTGCCGAAAAATATATAGTAAGACCGCAAAGAAGAATTGCCATACTGAAAAACAATATCTTCTGATATGACTTATGAAGCAATGTTCCTTGAACCTGAAGGAAGAGAATAACAAAGAAAACAAGGAGCGACAGAGGAACAAGAAAGTGCGTTCCACCAAATGGAATAAAGAAAAACGCAAGTGCGTACAGAATCTTTTCGAGAGATGTTCGCTTACCACCTGTCATCTCCCAAAAACACACAGAGAGCATGGCAATGACAAAGAGAATTCTCAAGAAAACTCCAACACGATAGAGTTGCAACTGACCAAAAAGTGAGAAATGAAGAGCATCAAAAAAGAGGAGCCCAATACCCATAAGGAAAACAAGGGAGAAAAAGAATATTCCAAATATCTCCTTTATTTTTCGAGAAAAACAGGAACTCGTTTCACAAATGCACAAAAAAAGAAAAAGAGGAAGATAGATAGTCAGAAGAACGCTCGGAGAAGAAAGGTGATCCCAAGAGAAAATCCACTCTACTCGTTCGCGCAAAAACGTGGTCCATTCGGCATCAACTCTCGTAAAAAAATCCATACCACTTGCACTCCCACTTCCCAAAAAAAGAAAAATGGTTCCGATGGAAAAGACAGGGAAAAGAAAATACCACAAAGATCGAGTATTCTTTTTCTGCCAAACATCAAAAAACAAAGTATAGACTGAGAAAAAGAACAGCACCGGAAGCGCACTAATAAAGTGAATAAGCACTCCGGCAGTAAGGACTATCCACGATAATAACTTTCGCTGAAGAAGAAAAAGGGCAAGCGCTCCAGTCGCAAGAGATAGGGCAAGAGATCGAGCATGAAGCTCGGTTCCAAAACTAAACGTCCAAATGGTGGCAGGAAGTGCGTTACAAACCGATCCTTCGTGACCAACGAGAAAAAAGATAGGAACGAGCAAAGAAAAAAGACGATTTTTTGAAAACGAAAACGCAATTCCAATAATCGCCAAAAAAAAGAGGAATTGAGAAAAAGTGGTCCACCAAAAAAGGGAGATGTATATATTTTCTGGATTACCAAGAAATGTAATCCCGACAAGTTCATCAAAAAAAGAGGCACTTGTTTGGGTATTTTCCATGAGAAAGTCCCGAGAATATGATTCGGGAACAGTCTTCTGAAAAAGTGGAGGAATGTAGAAATTCTGATCTCCGTGCTCAACCCTATATCCCGGAAAAAAGAAAAAAGAAACCACAACGAGGAGTGCGGAAAAAAGACAAGCAATGAGAAGGAAAACCATTTTTTTCTTGAGCTTCTCTTTTGCGGATATTTTCGATTGTTGTTGTTCCATTTTTTCAAAATCATCTCTTGAAAAAGAGTATACCGAAAAACCCAATCTTTTGCGACAACCTTTCAAAAACTACACCGCTCCTATTTCTTGCACAAGAAAGAATCGCTACAATGCAAAACATGAAATATGGTCATTCTTTTTCCAGCAGTTTTTGGCACCAGTTTTTCCGATACTGCCTTTCGGGAGGCATCGCTGCTGGAATAGATACCACCCTTGTTGTTTTCTTGACGGAATATTTTGGAGTGCCGTATCTACTCTCAACAACAATAGGATTTTTTGCAGGGCTTTCAACAATCTATCTTTTGAGCATGCGATGGGTTTTTCCTGCGACCCACAAAAAAAGTAAAAAAGAGCATACATTCTTTTTTTTCGGATTTGGCATTATCGGAATTTTCGGGCTTCTCCTGAGTCTTCTTTTCATGTGGATTTTTTACGAGAAACTCTCCTTCTCTCTTCTCATGGCAAAACTTATCACCACTTTTCTCGTGCTCTGGTGGAATTTTTTGGCGAGAAGAACAATACTTTCCTAATTTTCTCCTTTTGATATGCAACGTGTTTCCGTTATTGGCTTGGGGTATGTAGGACTTCCACTTCTTTGTATTCTGTCGGAAAAAGAAGAATTAAGCGCACATGGATTTGATATCAATTCCCAAAAAATAGCAATGATTCAAAAAAGGGAGAGTCCTTTTTCAGATGCTTTTATTTCTGAATTTTTCCAAAAAAATGGACTCTCCATTTCCGAAAAAGAAGAAATTTTAAAAGAAAGTGATGTTTTTGTGATTTGTGTTCCCACTCCAGTGCAAAAAGATTTCTCTCCAGATTACGAGCCACTCCTCATGGCTTCGGAAACCGTGGCAAAATATCTTCGCAAAGGAAATCTTGTTCTCGTGGAATCAACCATTAATCCCGGAGTATGCGAAGAAATGATCGTTCCACTCTTGGAACAAAAAACAAAACTCCTCGCAGGAAAAGATTTTGATCTTGCCCATTGCCCAGAGCGCGTCAATCCCGGAGACACCAAATGGACGCTTCGAAATATTCCGCGAAATGTCGGAGGAATTACGGAGAATTCGTGTCAACGCGCGGCAATTTTTTATCGGTCTTTTTTGGAAGGGGAAATCCATGAACAGAAAACGATTCGAGAAGCAGAAGCTACTAAAGTGGTGGAGAATACGTTTCGAGACATTAATATTGCGTATGTGAACGAACTCGCCAAATCGTTTGATCGCATAGGGATTGATCTTGTTTCAGTGCTTCGCGGAGCAGCAAATAAGCCCTTTGGTTTTCTAGCACACTTTCCGGGATGTGGCGTTGGCGGACACTGTATTCCTGTTGATCCGTACTATCTTATTCGCGAAGCGGAAAAAAGTGGGCTTGAGCACTCTTTTTTGCGAAGAGCGAGAGAAATTAATAACAGCATGCCAGAGTACACGGTTTCTCTTTTAGTGGATGCCCTTAATGATTGCCACAAATCAATTCGAGGAACGCGCATTGGGATTCTGGGCATTTCCTATAAAGCTGAGGTGGGAGATATTCGGAATAGTCCGGCAATGCACATTCGGGATATTTTGGAAGAAAAAGGGGCAGAAGTTCAGATGTACGATTCATTTCTCTCGGAAGTATCCGACAAAAAAAATACTGCTGAAATTTTGGAATATGCTGAGGCAATTCTTATCGCCACCAACCACAAAGAATTTCGTGCCCTTTCCCCTGAAGATTTTCTTCGCTACGATATAGGGGTCGTTATTGATGGAAAAAACATCTTCCCTGATCCGAAGTGTTTCTGGGAAAATGGCATTTCTTACCGTGGCATTGGACGCGGAAACCCCTCTTCTCCCGCATGACACACCTCCTCATTGCCCTCCCCGCACTGAACGAAGAAAAACGCATTAGCTCTGTTTTAAAATGCCTGCCCAAAAAAATCCTTGGCATTGAAGAGGTGCAAATATTGGTTATTGATGACGGAAGCCACGACAACACCGCAAATATTGCGCGAGAATTCGGGGTGGAGGTAGTGCAACACAAAACAAATCAAGGTGTTGGTACCGCCTTTCAAACCGCTGTCAAAGAAGCGCTCGAGCGAAAGGCAGATATTTTAATGACATTTGATGCCGATGGACAATTTAGTGTTAATGAAATTCCGACTTTGCTACAACCAATTCTTCAAAAAGAAGCAGATTTTGTAACGGGAAATCGATTCCCAAAAGGAGCTACTCGTCCAAAAAATATGTCTCGAGTAAAACATTGGGGAAACAAGAGGATGAGCAAACTCATTTCACGACTCTGTGGAGAAGATATTCAGGATGCAGCATGTGGCTTTCGAGCCTACTCTCGAGAAACCCTTTTAAACCTTAATCTCATGGGGAGTTTTACTTATACTCAAGAAACCATTCTCGATTTGTGTCATAAAAAATTTCGACTCGCACAAGTTCCTATTGCGGTTCAGTATTTTTCAGATCGATCTTCACGGGTTGCTGAGAGTATTTTGCGATATACACAGCAGTCGCTTCTCATTATTTTCCGAGCCTACCGAGATTATCATCCTCTTCGTTTTTTCGGATATTTCGCGCTCCTCCAAATGGGAATTGGTTTTTTTTTGGGAACAATACTTTTCCTTCACTATATTATCGCAGGAAGTTTTACTCCTTATAAGTTCCTTGGATTCGCTGGACTCGCCTTTTTCCTTTTTGGCGTCATTTTATTTGTAGTTGCCATTTTTGCAGATATGCTCGACCGCATTCGAAAAAATCAGGAACGGATCATTGCCCTTCTTAAAAAACAGGAATATGGAGAGTAGAAATATTTTTATTCTGCTCGGAACACGAGCACAACTCATTAAAATGGCACCAGTCATGGTGGAATTACAACAAAGAAACGCGCCATACCAATTTCTTTTTACCGGTCAACACCAAGAAACTATTGAGGACATCATTCAAAACTTTGGCATAAAAATGCCAGACAAAAATATTGGAGGAGATGAAGAAATCATAGGAGTTTTTCAGATGTTATTGTGGCTTATTCGCGTTTACAAAAATACCATTCGCAAAAAAGAAGAATTTTTTGGAAAGACCTCGCCAAAAGATATTCTTGTTGTGCACGGAGATACTATTTCCACTCTCTTGGGAGCTTATATTGGGAAAAAAATTGGACTTCGAGTGGCACATGTGGAATCTGGACTTCGTTCGTTTCGCCTTTTTCATCCATTTCCCGAAGAAATAGTACGACTTCTCACCTTTCGTCTTTCGAATATTTTCTTTTGCCCAGGACAATGGGCATTGCAGAATCTGAAAAAATACAGAGGAAAGAGAAAAAACACCGGACACAATACCCTACTCGATGCCGTGCGCCTCGTAAAAAATCCTACAAAATCTGAAGACATTATTCCGAACACAAAATTTATTCTTTGCTCTATTCATCGATTTGAAAATATTTTTCATCGAAAACGTTTTCAGAGAATTCTTGAACACATTATTCTTCTTGCCCACACTTTTCCGGTTCTTTTCGTCCTTCATCCCACCACAAAAAATCAACTCCACAAATATCCAGATTTACTTGAAATGCTCATACAAGAAAAGAATATCTCTCTGCGACCTCGATATGATTTCTTCACATTTATCAGCCTTCTCAAAAAATGTGAATTCCTTGTTACTGACGGAGGAAGTAATCAAGAAGAGTGTTTCTATCTCGGAAAACCATGCCTTTTGATGCGAAAAAAAACAGAACGCCAAGAGGGACTCTCGGAAAATGCCATTCTTTCAGAATACGAGCAAAAAAAAATAGAATACTTTCTTAGGAATTATTCTTCTTTTGTACGAAATCCTATTCCCGAAACAATTTCCCCTTCTCAAAAGATTGTTGATTTTCTCTTAAAATAGATAAGAATGATTTCTTCACTCGCCATCATTACCGTCAATTGGAATAGCGCCAAATTTACCAAGGCATTTTGTGAAAATTTAGATCGCCTTTCCTTCTCCCCCTTTTGTATTGTGGTCAATAACGACCCAAAAGAATCTGTAGCAATGCAAAAACTCTCAAAAGAAAAGCGGGTGATTCTTGAGACGGGAGAAAACAAAGGCTATTCCGGAGGAATAAATGAAGGACTTCGATACGCTATGAAAAAAACGGATGCTGAGTTTTTTCTCATCATCAATAACGATGTTTCATTTGAGGAAGATTTTTTTGATATTCTGCTCCATGGAATGCAAGCACAGGAAATTCGAAGTCCCATTATATTTTATATGAATACAAATATTATTCAAAACACAGGCGGGAATATTTCCCTTTTTTTGGGAGGAACACGAAACTGCAATAAAAACGTCCCACTCGAAAAGATAAAGGAGGGATCGCCAGATTTCTTGAGCGGCTGTTGTCTTCTCCTTTCTCGAAAAACGATAGAAGAAGTTGGATATTTCGATGAAGACTATCACTCTTACTACGAAGATGTCGATTTTTCTGTTCGGGCAAAACGAAAAGGATACAAACTCAACACTCTTACAGGAGCAAAACTCTGGCACTACCACTCGGCTTCCACAGAAAATGTTCCCGAATACAAAATTCGCATGATTGCTCGAAACAGCATTCTCTTTGCTCGAAAACAACTTTCTTTTCCAAGGAATGGACTATTTATTTTTTGTTCCATTCTTCGGGGCGCGTTGCAACACATTCCCAAAAAAAAACGAGTTCCGTTTTGGCAAGGAGTCTCCGAAGGATTCTCATTTCGTTTTTCCAAATAGGAGATGTTTGATACTTTTCAGCGCTACTTATTTCCGGTGCAATATATTAAAACAAGAATCATGCGCCCTCCCCTCCCCGTACCTATTCTTGAGGTGGGACCAAATGGTCCTGGTCTTTTTCGCTGTTTCCAAAATTCTGACATCTCCCTCACAACACTCGATATTACAGATGCTCATGCAGGGGAAAAAAAAGAATATCCTGAAATTAACTTTATCACTTATGATGGAGAAAAAATGCCGTTTCCCAGTGACGCATTTGAAATAGTGCTTTGTATTGATGTTCTTGAACACATTCCACCAGAAAAACGGAATCATTTTTTGGGCGAACTTTTTCGAGTATCTCGTAAAACAATTTTCCTTTCGTTTCCAGTCTCCACCTCACGTGCCCCCGAAAAGGTGCTCCAGAAAATCTTCTTTAATCGCTTTTCCTTTTTACGGGAGCACGAAAATTTTGGACTTCCTGAACTTTCAGAAATACATTCCCTCGTAGAAAAAAATACCGATTGGAAAAGAGTAAAAACTGAAGGAACAATAAACCGATGGCTGTGGATTCCCGTAAAACTCTTTTCTTCTCTTCTTCATCAAATACTCAAAAAGAAGAAACAGGGAATTCGACGAACATTTTCATTGCATCAAAAAAGCCTCGGAAAATTGCTACGATTCGGCACATGCTACTCTTATACTCTTCTTCTCGAAAAAAAATGAAAAATGGTATCTCCGCATATCTCGTGGCATATCATGAAGAAAAAGTCATAGAGCGATGTCTCAAGAGTCTTGTCGGAGCAGTTGATGAGATTATTGTTATTCACGATGGTCCCTGCCGAGATAACACCATAAAAATTGCCCAAAAATATACGAAAAACGTATACGAAGGAGAGCGACGAGGAATGACCGAACTCCATCGCATTGATGCCCTTCAGAAATGCTATTTTCCTTGGGTGCTTCAAATGGACGCAGATGAATTTCTTTCTGAAGAATTGCGAAAAGCACTCTCTAGTCTCACTCAAGAAGATGATATAAATGCTTATGGATTTCTCTGGAAAATTTGGAATGGAAAAGAATATCTCACGAACTCTTTTCCTTTTAAAACCGTTCTCTTTCGCAAAGAACAGATGGGATACATCGCCTGTCCTCACAAAAACCCATTCGTTCGCGGAACAACAAAAAATATCCCGCTTCCCCTTGAGCATCAGCCAAGTTTCAATAATTATACGCTTCGCATATTCCAAAAAAAATGGCGCCCATGGATAAAAGTGCACGCCACTTTTTTGACGAATGGTGATTTTCCGGCGTTTCAAACCTCCTCGAAAGAGCTTGAAGTATTCCAAAAAAAACAATGGCGAATACGGAAATATGCGCATCCAATCCTCGCACCAGTTTGGTTTTGCTATGCTTTTTTGAAATCACTCTCTGCTGGATTTTATAAAAACCCAAAGGTATGGCACATCCCTATTCTTCAGGGAATGTATGGTTTTTTCCTTTGTCTTGAAATATGGAAAAACAGGAGAAACTAGATTTTTCCATTATTATTCCGGCATATAACGAAGCAAAAAACCTACCACGATTATTTGCAAGTATCTCTCACATCGATTATCCGAAGGAAAAATTGGAAATTGTTGTCGTAGATGATGCCTCACAAGATGAAACGCTGAAACTCAAGAAAAAATATGAGTCGATTCATTTTATTCAGCACAAAGAAAATAGAGGGCGGTTTGCCACCAGAAAAACAGGAGCTCTCACAGCAAAAGGAAAGTGGATTCTTTTTCTTGATGCCCGAACCATCCCCTTTCCTGATATTCTAAAAAACATCTCTAAATTGCCGTATGATATTATTTTGGGTCACAGCCTTCCCCAAGAAAAAGAAACAATTTTTGAAATTTTGTTTCGAGCAATTCGAGAAAAATTTTTCTCTCGTTTTTATAGAGAAAAAGAAGGAATAATTCTTTTGACAACAGAAAATTTTGATTCCTATCCCAAAGGAACAACTCTGCTTTGCGTTCGAAAAGAAGTATTCATAAAAGCATATACTGTTCTCGATGAAAAAGATTTTGGAAAAGATTCATCCGATGATACCAAGGTTCTTCGATTCCTAGTGGGACTTGGGAATATGGCAATATGTCCAACTGTTCGTGTGATAAGCTACGGAAGGAATAATTTTTTTCAAAGTGCTCTTCATCTTTTTTTGCGAGGAGCAAAGTTTTTCGACTACTACGGAACGAGAGAGAAAAAGAATTTTTGGCTTGTCCTCATCATTCCAGTTATCTTGGGCACTATGCTTATCACTTTTCTTTGGGCTTTTCCAAAAATCGGACTTCTTCTTTTTGGAGCCACGTGGATTCTTCTCTCCTTCTGGCTTTCGGGAATGCAGAAGAGGTTCCTTCCTATTTTTCTTATGCTCCCTATTGTGACAACGCTCTTTTATCTCGGTATAATACGAGGAATTCTTTTGAAGATATTCGCAACAGAAAGAAAATGAACCATTTTCAAAGAAGCTGTACACTGACTTTTGATATTTGTGAGTTAAAAATGATTAAAAAGATCATTCGCCCCACATCATGAAGTGGAACCAGAAAAATATTATCATCGGGATATTTCTTGCTTTCTTTTTTCTCTTTTCAGGAATATTCCTCACAAAAAGCGAAGGAACACTTGAAAGGCTAGAGGAAATTCCTCTTTCTATTTTTGGGATATTGGCACTCATTGTCGTTATTGGACTTTTTTTGAACGGGCTCTTTCTTTCACTTGTCGCAAAACCATTTGGCATTTATATTCCTCGTGCCTTCCTTCTTTCTTGCGCCGCTTCACTTCTCAATATGATTACTCCATTTCGAGGAGGTGCTGTTTTTCGAGCATGGTATCTCAAAAGCACCCTTGGAATGAAATATAAAGATTTTGTCATCAGCCTTTTTGGAAACTACCTCATTGTCTTTCTCACTTCCTCTGGAGTGGCACTATGTCTGCTCTTTTTTATTCAGATGAAAAAGACTGAGTTCTTTTTTCCTCTTGCTCTATTTTTCAGTATTCTTTTTCTTGGGTGTATCAGTATACTCCTCTTTCCAAGACCAACATTACGAAAAGGATTTTTTGCTCACAAATGGAATAATGTTGTACAAGGCTGGAACCTCATTAGATCATCCCGATTACTTGTATCAGAACTCATTGTTATTGCCCTTGGAAATCTGCTTCTTGAAGCCATTGGAATTATGGTTATTTTTCATGGACTGAGAGAATCGATTGACGCAATCTCTGCTCTTTTTATTGCCGCATTTTTGGTGGTAGGAATTTTTATCAATATCACTCCTGGTTCTCTCGGAATTTCAGAGTCACTCACAGTTTTTGCAGGAATTCTCCTTGGAATTTCACCAGAGATTATACTCCTCGGAACACTATTGCGACGTGGTATTGGAATAATAACCATTCTCTTTTTGGGAATTCCTGCAAAATTCCTTCTTTTGTATTCCCACTCCCCCCTTGAAAAACAAGAAATATAACAATTTTCAGCGCCTTCTTTTGGTGTGTATTTGGACATCCCTTGTTGTTCAAGGACTTTTTTTTGTGTTCTTCATAAAAGAAGCGGTTACACCAGATGAGAACTATCATCTCTCGCTCATTGAACTTCACGCACACTCATGGAAAATGTACCCCTCGCATGTTCCAGAAACCGAAGTACATGGAGCGATAGAGGGTACTCCATACTTCTACCACCTCTTTATGGGAAAACTTTTCCATCTTCTTCCTCAAGGTATTCCTCTCCGAATTTTAGTAAAGATGATAGGATTCCTCTTTTCTCTTGGAACGATTTTCTTTGCATGGCGCACGTTTGAACATGTCGCGGGAAAAGGATACATAAACATTCTCGCTCTTGGAATCTCATCGCACCTCCTCGGATACATCTATTTAACGGGATCGGTAAGCTACGATATTTTTGCGAACTTTTTCGCCTCTGGAAGTATTTTTCTCTTTGTTGTTTTTTTGCAACAAAAAGATACTAAATCATTTCTACTCTGTATTGGATTTCTGGCACTCGGTTCCATAAGCAAAATCACCATACTTCCACTTGCAGGAATTCTTGGAATTTTGATGTTTGTTGCCGGAAGAAAACAAATATTTCAAAAACAATTTTGGGCGCCCCTCTTTGTAAAAAAAATGGGATATTTTCTTTTGCTCAGCACCGTGGTTCCAGTGTTCCTTGGAATCTACCTTTACGGAGGAAACCTTTTTCAATATCACCGATTACTTCCGACCTGCGAGCAAGTACTCTCAAGAGAGGTGTGTCAAAAAAACCCTTTTGTCAAACGGGATGAACGATTTGGAAAAGAACAAGAAAATATTCAAAACTCCTACGCCTACACGCCAATGAGCTATGGACTTGAATGGGCTTCGCTGATGAATCAAAAAATCACGGGAATAGAGGTCTATCAAAAAATCTGTCATACCAAAAATGCTGATTCTTGCTCGTTAGCTCCTGAAGAGTATTTTTGGTGGAGAGAACATATTTATCCTCCGAAATGGTTTCAGAATATAACAATAGTTCTTGTCGTGATTTCGTTTTTTTGTGCGACTCTCTTGGGAGCCACTTCTTTTTTTAAAATTCCGCTCTTCTCATATATGCCAAAGAAAATTCCTTGGAAATCTCTACTCACACTTACTATTATTACGATTTTTTATGCGACAACTATTCTGTGGGTGAACTATCATGCATACCTTCTTTCAGGAAGAACAAATACAGCACTTCACGGACGATACCTTTTTCCTGTTCTTCCAATACTGTGTTTTTTGGGAGTCTATTTTTTTCTTATTTTTCTTCCAGAGCGATTACAAGCGGTAACAACAGTATTCCTTTTTTCTCTCTTTTTTTGGGGATCGCTCCCCACTCTCCTACTCCATTCAGAGAGCAAATATATCACGACATTTGAAGAAGGACTCCTTCCCGATGGACCGTGCAATGCGCAATCTCCATACTGTGGACCGCTCAATCCAGATCAGTGGGAATATTGCCCTTCAGAACGCGCATGGAAATGTATTGACAAATAAGAGGGCTATTTCCGATTCCAATTCCGGACAAGAATACCAAGAAGAATAGCACAAAGGAGAATAACAGAGGTGGGAATAACACCGTACTCCAAAAGAGCATCGGTTTCATACCCTTTGTAATTTCTTCCGAAATCAACAAAAGCACTCTGCACCACAAGCCCCCCTAAAATAGTAGGAATAAAGAAGAGAAGGAGAAAAGAAAACCATTTTCCCAGTGGATATTTTGCATGTGCATTTACAAATGAACGAATATTTTCCGCCCCATATCCCCATGCCAAAACAAGAACTTCTGTAAACCCAACAGCAAAAATTCCATATTGAACAATAAAATGATCAACAATTCCCAAAAGGTAGAGACCATTTCCAAACGCAAAAGGAAGAGAAAGGAAAAAAAGAAGGGTACAAACAATAAGCACAAGAGTGGAGTAATCTCTTTTTGGAAAATAATCCACCACGGTAGAAACAACTGCTTGCACCAAAGAGATCGCGGACGTAAGTGCCAGAGAAAGAATAGTGAGGAAGAAGAGAATCGCCAAAATATTCCCCGCACCAGATGGAAGGAGAGTGAGGGCTTTTGGAAAGATAATGAAGGCAAGTTCTGGACCACCCTTAACGACCTCTGTCACCGCAACCCCCTCTTCTCCCGCCATATATCCAAGAGTAGAAAAAATAGCAATACCCGCAACAAAGGCGATAAAAGTATCTCCCAAAACCACAAGAAATGCGGATTTTACGAGATCTGCTTTTTTCTGGAAAAGTGCGCCATACGCAAACATTACTCCAAACCCAAGCGTAAGAGTAAAAAAGACCTGTGCAGCAGAGGCAATCCAGATGTCAGTATGCAAAAGCTGCTCCCATTTTGGAACAAAAAAGTATAAAAGTCCTTCTCCGGCATTTTCAAGAAAAACACCGTTGATTGCGAGAATACCAAGACAAAAAAGTGGAAGAGGCGTAAGAATAAGAACTGAACGAGAAATCGATTTCATGCCCAAAAAGAGAATGAAATAGACAAAAATCCACACGAGTAGAAGCCCAACAGCAATATGAAGAACTATGTCCCCCCACTCTTCAATACCCGAAGAACGGTGTAAAACGGTTTCGTAAAAAAATCGCTCTGTATCCGCTCCCCATGCGAGCGTTGGAGAGGAGATAAGATAGTTTACCGACCAACTCATGATAACCGAGTAATAGCTCATTACTCCTGCTGCAGAAAGCACCGCCCAAAAACCGAGAAATCGAAATGTTCCGCGTTTATCTGCTTTAGCAAGTGCCTCTGGTGCCGCTTTTCCCGTTTCTTGCCCTACTGCACTTTCCATAAGAAGAATAGGAAACCCAATAAGTGCAAGACAAACGAGGTATGCCACAAAAAATGCGGCTCCTCCGTACTCGTATGCCATATACGGAAAACGCCACACATTCCCAAGTCCTGCGGCAGAACCAATGGCCGCCAAAACAAATATTTTCCAGCTCGGCCAAGAGGAGAGCATTTTTGAGGTCGTCATAAAAGCAAACAAAAACAATCTGTTGTATGCCATACATTCCGGTTTTCATCCACTTTTTTTTCGTGCGCTTTCCTAAAAAATGTGGGATACTGGCGTTACTTTTTTACAGAATTGAATGTATACCGGACTCATTTCTCAGTATTTCGGACAGAATGGAAAACACACACAGCATGTCTCACTTCTTGTTCCAACGGTCATTGACAAAACTCCTACCGGAGAACGAGTTTATGATATTTATTCTCGTCTCCTCGAAGATCGCATTATTTTTCTCGGAAGTGCGATTAATGATGCCGTAGCAAATACGGTTATTGCCCAGCTCCTCTTTCTAGAGAAAAAGGATCCAAAGAAAGATATTACCCTCTACATTAATTCTCCTGGAGGAAGTGTTTCCGCAACACTTGCCATGATCGACACTATGGATGTTATTAAGCCAGATGTTTCCACAGTTTGTGTTGGAATCTCCGCAAGTGGCGGTGCACTCACGCTCGTTTGTGGAACCAAGGGAAAGCGTTTTGCTCTTCCTCATTCGGAAGTTATGATTCATCAACCGCTTGGAGGCGCAGAAGGTCAAGCAACAGATATCGCCATTGCTGCAAGTCACATTATTAAAACAAAGGACCTTCTAAATGAAATGATTGCTGAGCGCACTGGTCAAAAATTAGACAAGGTTAAAAATGATACAGAGCGTGACTATTTTATGAATGCAGAAGAGGCAAAAAAATACGGTATTGTCGATGAAGTTATCGGAAAATAATACCGTTTGATTTTTTATCATGCCACTTCTTGAATCTTCCCAAATAAATATGGGAGAGTGAAAGTCGGTGTGAGATATTCTTTTTTTCCTCTTTTTCTTTGGGATCATGAAATCATTCACAATTGCCTTTCTCTCCTTCTTTTTGCTGAATCCAATTGCTATTGGATTTTCCGATACCGAGCAACCCTCTGTTATTCGACTATTAGAAGCAAATATTTTTCCAGATGAGGAATATTTTCATCCTAATGAATCTTGTAAAAGATCAGATTTTGTCGTTTGGGCACTCAAAAATATTGGAGAAGATGTTTCGGGGGGACATTTTTTAGAACCTTTTGCTGATGTTGCTCCTTCACAAAACTTTTCTCCTTTTGTAGGAAAAGCTTGGCAAATGGGGATTGTTGAGACGAAGAAACTCTTTTGGCCATCTCGTGGAATTCAAAAAATTGATGCGCTCTCCATGGCACTCCAACTAGAAGGAATAAATATTCCTCGCGGTGGATTTTCGCTCGAATACAAAGACCTTCCCAAAGAGAGTTTTCAACAAGGAGTTATTGCCAAAGCACTTGAAATGGGCATTACACGAGACGAAACAAAAACAACGTTTGGCACAAAAAAACAATTAAGTCGATTGGAATGCGCACAAATTCTTGATGCTGTTCGTCTTTCTCGAAGCTCAGAACACCCTCTTCATATTCAAATCAAAACGAAAAAAAGTGAATCAGATATTCCTCATGGTGATGTGCTCTCTGAAGTTTTGCAGGCACTCACTACACAATATCTTCGCGCAGAAACCTTGAACGAAGACGGACTCATGGAAAGTGCCATTCGTGAGATGGTGAACACTGTCGGAGATCCCTACACGGTATACTACAATGAAGAAGAGGTGCGACAATTTCTTACGAGTGTTGGAGAAAGTAATGAATTTGGTATTGGTGCACAGGTCGATCTCAATAAAGAAAATCAACTTGAAATCATAAAGCCTCTCCGCAATAGCCCCGCAGAAAAAGCAGGTCTTCAACCAGGAGATATTGTTTTACGAGTAAACGATGTCGATGTTACCGGAATGCTCCTCGAAGAATCTGTAAAGCTCATTAAGGGAGAAGACGGAACGGATGTTTTTCTCACTATTCTTCGAGGAAAGCGAGAAAAAAAAATAACAGTAACTCGTGGAACAATTACACCAGAATCCATTTTTGCCAAACCATATGGAGAATATCTTCTTATAGAAATGAGCTTTTTTGGGAAAGATACTGTTTCCAAATTTCAACAAGTAATAGAACAATATCCAAAACTTGCAGAACAAGGAATTCTTCTCGATTTGCGAAACAACCCTGGTGGCTTTCTCGATACTGCTATTAATCTGTTAGCACTTCTTCTTCCTCCAGATTCTGTGGCCGTTAAAACAAAGGGGCGAGACATTTTTCACACAGAAACCGTCCGAGGACCAGGAACATACTCATCATTCCCTCTCATAATTCTGGTAAACGAAAGGTCGGCATCGGCGAGTGAAATTGTAGCAGGAGCTATTCAAGATCATAAACGAGGATCTATTGTGGGAAACACCACTTTTGGAAAAGGAACCGCACAAAATCTTCTTCAATTTAGTGATGGTTCTGCCCTTAAAATGACGATTGCTGAATGGCTTACCCCAAATGACAGAAGCATTCAGGGAATAGGAATTACCCCCGATTTTCCATTTATCGAAAAAGGAAGTGATACAGCAATTTTGGATTTTGCTTCTCGACTTATTCGACGAAACCAATGGAAACCGAGCGAAAAGGAATAATTCCCGCAACTTCTCATTTTTATATTGGAGAATACCAGTGGTCTTAAAAAACATCTCCGCGAAATAATCCTTTTATTATTCCGCATTCGTATGCCATCTCACTCCCCAAAAAACGTTAAAAAGAAGTCTCCTCCAAAAAGTCAAAAGGAGAGAAATGGTGAAAAATCACCACAAAACTCCAATGAAAAAAAAGAAGGAGTAACACCCAAAGCGCTACAAGTGCTCTCTTCTTTTTTTCAAAAGGGAAAAATCTTTTTCAAGGAAAAATTTCTTCTCTTTCGCAAAAACGTTCCAAGAGTCCAAGAAGCACTCATAAGAGGAGTTCCTTTTTTGGGAAAATGTAGTATAAAAGCGATCACCATGAGTTTTGAAATTCTCGCCTTTTTCATCACCATTACGATTATTTGGCGTTTTCACGCTCCACTCCTTCTTTCGTCTCTCAATTTGTACGACGAAGGAGTTTCGCTTATGGGAGCAAAACGGCTCAGCATGGGTGAACTCCCCTATCGGGATTTTTTCACCATTTACATGCCACTCAAGTTCACACTTCTGGGTGGCGTTTTTTATCTTTTCGGAACAAACATTTTTGTGGCACGCGTCTTTTTTCATGTCATTTCCCTTTTTGGATTTTCAGCGATATATCTTCTTTTAAGACGATCTTCAAATATATTCTTTGCTGTTTTGGGAACACTTTTCCTGTCACTTTTTGGAGAGTTATCACTAACCCCATTTTTTCTCGTCTTGCTTGCTTGGTGGATACGAGAAATGACACAAAAACCAACGGCACGATTCCTTCCTTTTTTTGGCGGAATACTCCTTGGGCTTCTTCTTCTTTTACGCATTGATTTTGGAGGAATGATGAGTATTTCGGTATTCTTCCTCCTGAGCACTTTTTTTCTTCTCTCCCGAAAACAGGGAACCTCTTCTCCCCTCTTTCTTTCACTCATTGGAAAAATAGGTATTGGACTTTTTGGCATCTTATTTCCAGTAGGAATAGCTTTTTGGAAACTTCAGCTTTTTTCCGAGTTCTGGAGCCAAGCTATTTCTTTCCCTCTTTTTGGAAAATACCAAGAGCTCCGTCACCTTCCTTGGCCAACACCCTCTTCTCTTGCCGAACCACTCTCGTCTTTTACCATCAATATACTCTCTCTCTCGCAAACATTTGCTTGGTTTTTTTGGATGATTCCATTTATAACCGCCACGGGATATTGGGTGTATCGTGGATCGCAAAAAGGATTCCCCAAAAGTGCATTCGTTACCAATATGTTTCTTGGGTTTTCTACTCTTGGCGCATTTTTCTACGCGAGTCACCGATCAGACTTTGGGCATGTTCTGTTTCTCAACGTCTTGGGAGCTCTTTTTCTTATTCATCTCTGCACGACCTTTCGACAAAAACGAGATACCCTATTCGTGCTTCCATTCCTTGTGCTTCTCGCACTTTCTCCCGCAATTGATATTTTGAAGAATCGGTCAGATATATTGGTATCAGGAAAGAAGGAGTATACTTTCTTCCCCGTGGCTTTTCCAGTATCACCACAAAATGACAATCTTCAGAAGACACTCGACTTTTTTGAAAATGTTCCAAAAGAAGAAAAAGTATATGTTGGCGTTCGGGATACGAGTCGGGTATTTGTCAATAATGTTGTTCTTCCTTTTCTCTTAAAACAACCGGTTGCCACAAAATACCACGAACTTCATACAGGAATTGTTACAACGCTCCCTATTCAGCGAGAAATGATTCAAGAACTCAATGATGTAAATTTTGTCGTGCTTTGGGAACAGTTTATTTGCGAGCCAAATTTAGGATGTGTTTCCACAAATGTTCACGTACTCGATGAGTACATTCAGAAAAACTTTTCTCGCGTTCAGAAATTTGGAGAATATGAGATCTTAAAAAGAAAAGAAGCATAGGCTAAGACCCATTCCTTCCGAAAAAAAGTTACGAGAAATCTTGCTTTTTCTCATATTCTTTGGTATTATGAGAATGAACACACAAAGAAAACGCCGAGAAAAAGCCAATTTGGCGAAGACAATGTGTTCAAAATGTTTTTTAATTTTTTTTCTTTTTTTTCACACACACATGAAAAAATTCGCTCAAAAGGGTTTTACCCTCATCGAGCTTCTCGTGGTGATTACCATTATTGGTATTCTCGCTACTGGAGCAACTGCCGTGTATTCTTCTGCTCAGCAGAAAGCACGTGACTCCATTCGTCAGAATGACATTCTCGCCCTTGCTTCTGCTATTGAGCAGTCGTTTGGTGACGATGCCTACTACCCTGCAACGAACGAGCTCTACGCACAGCTCGTATCCAATAAATACATGCAGATTCTTCCTGCTGATCCAAAAACCGGACAGGCAGACTCTGCCACTATTTTTGGATACGTCTATGGGGCAAGCAAAGATAGTAATAATGTTGCCGGACAGCTCTACGAAGTAAGCGCAAACTTTGAGAATGCTGGTAATGCCGCTTCAAAAGAGGTAAATACCTTTGATGGTGGAAACGATGCCGTTCGTTGGGAAAAAGGAGTTGGTCAGGATACGGTTGATACCGCAACTGACACTTCTGCTCCTACTGGTACCAACACCTACGGAGATCGAGACGGTGATGGAACTGATGAGGCTGGTGATGCCACCGCTATTGATGATGTTACCTCAGCTTCCTAATCCATATTGAGATACGGATTTCAAAAACCCCGTCCCGATTTTAATCAGGACGGGGTTTTTTTTATGCTCAAAATGGGAGATACTCCCTCAGATTTTTCTCATAGCACAATGTTCATTGTTCTCGAGGGCATTGACGGCAGCGGAACAACGACCCAAGCGAATCTACTCAGCAAAGCCCTTTTCCAAAAAAATATTATAACCTTTCTCACAGCAGAACCAACAGATAGAAGCATTGGGAAATTCATTCGCACAGCACTTTCTGGAGAGAGACGGTTTTCTCCGCGCGCACTTCAGCTCCTCTTTTGTGCAGATCGAGAAGAGCATTTATGCAAAGAAATACTTCCGGCGCTCAGAAAAGGAGAAACGGTTTTATGCGATCGCTATACAATAAGCACTATCGCCTATTCTGCTCTTTCGGGAGACATGAATTTTTTTTCAGGAATCAGTGCATTCTTCCCAGAACCAGATCTCACTATTTTTCTTACAATATCAGTAGAAAATGCACTAAAGAGAATTGCACAACGCTCAGATCAGCGAGATATTTTTGAACAACAAGAAAAGCTAGAAATTATCGCCAAAGAATATGACCGACAAATGGAACGGATTTCAGAAGAAAAAAAATTGATTTTGGACGCCATGCAATCTCCAGAAGAAATTCATCAGAAGATTTGGAATCGTATATTTAGCAAGAAAAATTCGTAACCTGTCGTTACCAAATTTAAAATGGAAATGGGGATTATTCTGTCAACCAGCGTGGTTGACCAAGTGTCCAGCGAATTGTCTTTTCCAGAGAGTCCTCAAAGGTTTTTGGCATTTTCCATCCCAACGAGAAGATTTTTGACCCGTCGAGACTATATCGAAGGTCGTGTCCTGGGCGAGAAGAATGAAAATCGGTCATTTCGTAATGGAGCGGCTTTTCGAGAATCTTCGCAATAAACTCCGCCATTTCCAAGTTATCGACCTCTTTTTCTCCGGTAATGTGAAAATCCTCGCCAATCACCGAAGCACCTTCTTCGATCTTTTGAATTAAAAAAGAATAGGCATCTGCCACGTTTCGCGCATGAATATAAAAACGACTTCCTGCTTTTGTTTTTTCAGGATTGGAATGAATAGAAATAGCTTCTCCACTTTGAACAGCATTGATCACCTTGGGGATAAATTTTTCGGGATGTTGTCGCTCGCCAAAAATATTCATAGAACGAGTGATGATCGCCGGCAATTGATATGAATTTCGGTATGATTTTACAAGCATCTCTCCACCACTCTTTGTTGCAGAATAGGGATTTGTCGGGTTATGCCGATCCTCTTCTCTGTAGTTGATTCCCTCAGAAGCCGGACCGAACACTTCATCCGTAGAAAAGTAGAAAAAACACTGCAACTGAGGAAGTGACCGAGCAAATTCCAAAATATGATATGTTCCAACAACATTACTGAGTACAAAAGGCTCGGGGTTCGTAATAGAGTGATCGACATGGCTTTCCGCACCAAGGTGGAGAATGTAATCTACATTCCCAATTTCTTGTTTTACCCCAACTGTAAGCGGATAACAAAAATCGGCACAAAGTACGGTGACACGCTTATCATCATATGCAGAAATATCGCGCAAGCGATCGAAACCAAGCGCCGCGTAATTGAGCTTATCGAACACAACAATCTCGACATCGGTTGTTTTGAGAAAATGTTCCACAATATGATGTCCCACAAAACCTGCTCCACCAGTGATAAGAATGCGCATAAGATTACAAATACAAAAAAACGAGACTATTATTTCAGAAAAAAAATGAAAAAACACTTTTCTTTTTTGAGAGAAAATATAAAAACTATGGTGTGCAAAAGACGAATTGGAAAAATCGACTTTACAGAGCACATAACCAAAATCAGGATGACTGACTCTCTCTTTTCTCACACCGCAAAAATATCTGCGCCACTTGCAGAGCGTCTTCGCCCCATATCGCTTACCGATATATTTGGGCAAGATCACTTGCGAGAACCTTTTCAGAAACTCATTGCTTCTGAGGGGATGATTTCTTTTGTCCTCTGGGGTCCACCCGGAACAGGAAAAACAACCATCGCTCGTATTTTTGCAGATCAGAAAGATGCTCATTTCGAACCATTTTCTGCCGTTTCTGAAGGAGTCAAACGTATACGAGAAATTGCAGAAGAATCAAAAAACAGACGAGAACTTTTGGGGAAAAAAACCATTCTCTTTGTTGATGAAATCCATGCACTCAAAAAAAGCCAACAAGATGTCCTACTCCCCCATTTAGAATCGGGAATTTTCTATCTCATTGGTGCCACGACAGAAAATCCAAGTTTTTCTCTGAATAGTGCCCTCCTTTCGCGCATTCGTGTATTCCTTCTTCGAACGCTTTCAGAAGATGCTCTTCGAAATATTCTCCAACACGCGAAAGATACCTCTGGAAGAGAAGTTGAAAAAGCGGCAGAAAACTTTCTCATCGCTTTTGCCAATGGAGATGCACGAACTCTTCTAAATCTCCTAGAAGCTTCTTTTTTACAGGAAAATGGAATGATAAAAGAGAAACATCTTCGTAAAATTGCCACAGAAAAAACAATTCGATACGACGCATCAGGAGATGAGCATTATTGGAGTGTATCCGCATTTATCAAATCGATGCGAGCCAGTGACGAAAATGCCACTGTCTATTACCTCGCGAGGATGCTTTCTGGCGGAGAAGATCCGCGATTTATTGCAAGAAGAATGATTATTTTTGCGAGCGAAGATATTGGATTAGCAGATCCAAAAGGGCTCCTTCTCGCCACCACCGCTATGAACGCAACAGAAAAAATAGGAATGCCAGAGGTACGCATTGTTCTCTCACATGTCGCAACATATTTGGCTCGTGCCCCAAAAAATAATGATACCTACTGTGCCATTAATGCGGCAATGGAGGAAGTTGCAAAGAGTGGAAATCTTCCTGTTCCTTTGCATCTCAGAAATGCCTCGACAAATTTCTTAAAAACTATTGGTTTTGGGAAAAATTATGAATATCCGCATAATGGAAAGAAGAACACAAAAAATCTCCCAAGCGTTCTTGTAAACACAAACTTCTTTCAAAAAGAAAGTGAAATTGAAAGCCGTTCATAAAAAACATTTGACAGAAGAGAAGTGAGTTTCGTAGAATTCTCTAGCTATTTTTTTTGGGGATTGTCGAAACAGAGTGATGTGATTGAAGCGGAAGGGGTTATAGAAGAATGCCTTCCTAATGCTATGTTTCGGGTTCGTCTTACTGAAGGGCCTTTCCCAAAAGATCATCAGATTTTCGCTCACGCTGGAGGAAGACTAAAAAAATACTCCATTCGCGTTATTGTGGGAGATGAGGTGACTGTTGAAATCTCTCCTTACGATCTTACCAAGGGACGAATTGTGTTCCGAAAATCAACCTCTTCCTATCGAAAGAAATCATGAAAGTTCGCGCCTCTGTCAAAAAAATATGTCAAAATTGCAAAATCATTCTTCGTGATAGGGTGGTTCGTGTCATTTGTAAGGACCCAAAGCATAAACAGCGACAAGGCTAACTCATAATTTCTTTTTTCCGAGGTCAAGTGCCAACAAGAATTTCTGGAATAACGCTTCCCAACAAAAGAGCTGTTATTGCCCTAACGTATGTTTATGGAGTAGGAAAAACAACAGCAGAAAAAGTGCTTCAGAAAGTAGGAATTGATATGAACAAGCGCGCCGATAGTCTTACGGAAGAAGAAGCAACTCTTATTCGTAAGGAACTCGAAAGTATTCCTCACGAAGGAGATCTCCGCCGAAAACTTCAGAATGATGTTAAACGGCTTCAGGAGATTAGTTGCTATCGTGCCTATCGTCACCGACGAGGACTTCCATGTCGCGGACAGCGGACTCGTTACAACGCTCGTACGAGAAGAGGAAGAAAAGTGACCATTGCGAATAAGAAAAAATAATTTTTCCCTGATTCATGCCTCCAAAAAATTCTTTAAAGAAAGGTCAAAAGAAACGCGTTCGCAGAACAGTTCTTTCTGGCGTTGTTTCTATTCTTGCAGGGTTTAATAATACCATTATCACTATTGCGGATGAGGAAGGACAGACCATTTCGTGGTCAAGTGCGGGATCATCTGGATTTAAAGGATCTCGGAAAAGTACGCCTTACGCCGCTCAAGTCGCCACAGAAAAGGCCGCAGAAACCGCAAAAATTGCGACTGGTCTTGAAAAAGTTCGCGTTCTCGTAAAAGGTGTAGGACCAGGAAGAGAACAGGCCATTCGAGGACTTCATGCATCTGGATTGGAGATTGTTGCTATTATTGATAGGACACCCATTCCTCACGGAGGCTGTCGGGCAAAAAGACCACGGCGAGTATAAGTATTTATTTTTTTACGCTCTTCACATGAGATATACGGGCCCAAAAGCACGGCTTTGCAGAAGAGAGGGGGTAAACCTCTTTGGACCAGAGAAGTATACAAAAATCACCCAACGACGGGCGAGTGCCCCTGGTGTACATGGATCAGCACGAGGAAAAAAACTCTCAGAGTTTGGGAATCAGATGCGCGAAAAGCAAAAGGCAAAACGAATGTATGGAGTTTCTGAAAAACAATTTCAGCGATATGTAAGTCGTGCAACTCGCTCAAAATCCACAACTGGTAATCGACTTCTCCAACTTTTAGAACTTCGTCTTGATAATGTCATCTATCGTGCTGGTTTCGCTCGAACACGAATGCAGGCAAGACAGTTTGTTACCCATGGACACCTCTTAATCAATGGAAAAAAAGTTGATATTCCTTCAATTGAAATATCTGTTGGAGACGTCGTTTCTCTCCATGAGAGAATATTTGATAGCCCCTATCTTTCAGATATCGCCTCACTACAAAAGTTTGCTCCAAAATGGCTCCAAATTGATGTCAAAAAAAAGACCATTACCATTTCTCGACTCCCCGAAGATGACGAACTTGAGATGGCAATTGCTGTTCATCGAATTATCGAATTTTATTCCCGCTGATTTCTCTTTCCCGTCATCCTCCGATGCATATCATTCATGAAGAAATCGGGCTTCCCAAAATTACTTTTCAGGAAATTGGGAAAAATACTGCCCGCTTTACAATCTCCCCCCTTCCAAACGGATACGGAAGAACACTCGGCAATACTCTTCGCAGAGTTCTTCTTTCTTCAGTACCAGGAGCCGCTATTACTGCAGTTCGCATTGAAGGTGTCTCCCACGAGTATTCTACCATTCCGGGAATGAAAGAATCTGTTCTCGACTTTTGCCTCAATCTCAAAAAGGTGGCAGTTCAAAAGCATGGAAAGGGAATAGAAATCGCTTCTCTTTCGACAAAGCGTGAAGGAGAAATTTTTGCGAAGGATATTCACTTCAGTAGTGATGTAGAATATCTTAACCCAGATTTTCCCATTGCCTTCCTCGGAAAAAAATCTGATGGAATAAAGGCTGAAATAAAATTAGACAAAGGAGTTGGCTATCTTCCTGCCGCACAACAACAGCGAGAAGCAGAAGAGGGAGAGAATTGGATCTATATTGACGCTACTTTTTCTCCGGTGACACGAGTCCGATATGATGTCTCTGCAACACGTGTTGGAGAGAATACAAATCTCGATAAGCTTGAGGTTGAAGTAGAAACAAACGGATCGCTTAGTCCTGAGGATGCAGTGAAGTTTTCTTCAAATATTCTTCAATCATATTTTTCCTTTTTCCAAAGAGAGGGGGATCTTGTTGTTGAATCAGATTTTATGACAAGCTCAGCGAATATTGCCATTCCAAAAGAAGAAGAATATGATGATGCTCCTCAAGAAAGCTATACTCCCATTGAAGTACTCAACCTTTCACCACGAACCCTCAATGCCCTCATCAATGGAGAAATCGGATCTATTGAAGAGCTTGTAAAATGCTCTCCCGCAAAGCTCGAAAATCTCCGTGGATTTGGAAAGAAGGCGATGGATGAGGTGCGAGATATCCTTGCTACTCGAGGCTTTTCTCTTACTGAAGAAGAAGAATGAATCACAGAAATGCTCATAATCGACTTGGCAGAATTGCAAAGCAGCGAAAAGCGCTTGTGCGAAATTTGATGACATCCCTTCTCCGCTCAGGGAGAGTCCGAACAACAGAGGCGAAGGCAAGTGTTCTTGTTTCGGAATTTGACGAGCTCGTCACCACTGTTCGTCGTCAAAAAGAAAAGAGAGAGCAGGTTCGTACTGCAAAGAAAGTTCTCTTTGGGGAAGAAGCACAGCGCGCCCTCTTTGAAAAAGTAATCGACAATGCACAACGATCCTCTGGATACACCAGAACAACTCGTCTTGGACCACGTCTTGGGGATTCCGCAGAACTTATTCTCGTAGAACTTTTTTCCTCTGAAAGCGTATGAAAACTCGTATTCTCACCACTCCACCAAAAGAAAGAAAATGGCACCTCATTGATATGAATGAGAAAGTACTTGGTCGTACAGCAACTCATATTGCTGATTTGCTCCGAGGGAAAGGGAAAGCAGATTTTACTCCTCATATTGATAATGGAGATGGGGTGATTGTTATTAATGCCAGCACCATTCGTATGACAGGAGAAAAATGGTCACAAAAGAAATATTATTCTCATTCTGGATACCCAGGGGGGATAAAGGAGATATCCGCAGAAAATCTCCATGAGAAGGATCCATCTGCTCTGCTCCACAAAGCTGTTTCTGGAATGATTCCAAAAAATAAACTCAAGAAAGACATCCTGAAGAGACTTCGTATCTTCCCCTCTGCAGAACACACCATGCAAGCTCAAAAACCAGAGCCGATCGCTCTGTAATTTGTTTCTTTTTCTTTCGTCCGTCCATGCCAGCAAAAAAAGAGGAAAACATTTCCGAGAAAAAAAATACTCAGGCAAAGAGTGTCAAAAAGGAGGAATCTAAAAAAGAGAAAGGAACTTTAGAAAAAAAGACCTCCCCTACTCCAAAAACTCCAAAAAAGAGCTCTGATGAAGTATCGAAAACAACCTCTTCAAAGGGGAAGCAGAAAAAGATTCGTATTGAGGAAAAATTTTCTGGTCGACAGTATACCCTTGGTGTAGGAAAACGAAAGAGTGCTACCGCCCTCGTTCGACTTTACGAAAAAGGAAAGGGAGAGCTTTTTGTAAACAACCAACCATTTTCTCAGTACTTCTTCGATATTCTTATCGAAAAAGCTTCTTCTCCAATGGATATTATCGGACAAGAAGCATCGTTTGATATTACGGTAAAAGTAATGGGAGGAGGAATAAATGCACAATCTGAAGCAGTTCGACATGGAATTGCTCGAGCACTTGTTCTACATAATTCAGAATGGAGACCACTTCTCAAAAAAGCAGGATTACTCACCCGTGATGCACGTGTAAAAGAGCGAAAGAAGCCAGGGCTGAAGCGTGCTCGAAGAGCACCTCAGTGGAAGAAGCGTTAGTATCAAAAGGGAGCTTTTTTCATTGTTCTTCTAGGGGCGCCGAAGAATTTCCTCTCTTCTCTTTTACACTCTTTTTCTAATGAAGCGAATTGTCATCGTAGTGGCACCAGAAAATTTTCGCGATTCTGAATATATTGTTCCGTACTCCTTCTGGAAACAGTTTGGGGCTAGCGTTAATCCTTCTTGTTCGGAAAAAACGGCAGTTGGGCGTTTTGGGTACAGAGTCGAAATCGATCTTCTTCTTTCTGAAGTAAGAGAAGAAGATTTTGATGCTCTTTTCTTTGTGGGAGGAGGAGGTAGTCTTTCATATGAGTCTGATCCACACGCAAAAACACTTACAGAATCTTTTGTTCGTGCGCAAAAGCCAGTTGGTGCTATTTGTGCCGCTCCGCAAAATCTTTTAAAATGGGGTCTTCTCTCTGGAAAAAAATGTACCGGTTACAATGTAGATGGTGTTTTTGAAAAAATGTGTGCAGAATATGGCGCGGAATACGTCCACGCACATACAATAACCGATGGTCTCTTCTGTACTAGCTCAGGACCACTTGCAACCGAAGAAACAGCAATCGCATTTTGGAATCTCATCTCCAATAAAGAGGTATAAGCAAGATTCTTAATCTATCACTCGACACCGTGACTTGATTTTTTCCGCTAGAAATCAGAGAATTCGTTCGATTTCTTTTTTTTCCTATTCCAATGAACGGAGAAGATCATTTTGCCGATTTTGACGAGGAACTTACAAGTCAACCCATCTCCTCTGCTGGCAATGGTAATAGATCACAACAGCAAACACGAAGTCAAAGTAATTTTCAGGGGAACAGACAGTTTTCTCAGGAAGTTTTTTCCGAAAAAATTTCCGCAAAAATGCGAACATTCTTTGTCGATGTTAAAGAGAGTTCAAATGGAAGATTCTTGAAAATTTCAGAGAAGTCTCGTGGTGGACAGAAAAGCACCATTATGATGGATGCTGAAGATCTTCCGACATTTATAGAGGCTCTCAAAAAAGCGTATGAAGTTATGTCTTCATAGAGAATCGTCACCACCCTCTGGTCTTCATATTGCCATTATTATGGATGGAAATCGCCGATGGGCTTCTCAAAAAAGTCTTCCGTCGGCTATGGGTCACAGAAAAGGAGTACAAGCACTTGATGCTATTGTTCGTATTGCTACAAAGCGGAAAGATGTTTCCGTACTTTCGATCTATGCACTTTCGACAGAAAATCTTCAGAGGAGTCCAAAAGAACTCAAAAATATCTATGGACTCCTCAAAAGTTATGCGGCTGAAAAAGAGGAGGAGTTTCAAAAAAATGATGTTTCTGCCTTTTTTCCAGGAAATCTTCAGCTCATTCCAAAGGATATCAAAGAAGCACTTGAAACACTCTCTAGAAAAACAAAGGGTGGAAAAGCACTTCAACTCCATATCTGTATCGCATACGGTGGGAAAGATGAAATTATTCGCGCAACAGAAAAACTTATCCAACGCAATCTTCCTGTGACAGAAAAAAATTTGGAATCATGCCTCGACTTTGCAAATACTCCTCCGGTCGATCTTCTTATTCGTACGGGAGGAAAAAAGAGAATTTCCAATTTTCTTCTCTGGGAATCTGCGTACGCAGAAATTTTCTTCTCTGACGTTCTCTGGCCAGATTTTTCAGAAAAGAACTTAGAAGAAGCCCTTCAGTTTTTTGCGGAACAGAAACGCACATTTGGAAAATAAACACTCACCCCTTCGCTCCCTCTGCTAGATCAAGCAATGCTGTCTCTGGGTTTTCCGCTTTTGTGATTCCGCTTGCAATAAGCACTCCCACTGCACCAAGTTTTTTTGCAATGCGAACATCTTCTCCATTTTTCACCCCTGCTCCGACGAGTACTGGAACTCGGGAAATCTGCTCAACGGAATGAGAAATAAGCTCTGGACGAGCAGTAGAAATAGAAATATCACCGCCAATGAGCTCTGGAGGCTCTACTGCAATAACATCCGCTTGGCACATTTCAGAGAGCTCCTTCCCCTCTTGATCTGTTTCTGCGCAGACACAAACAAAGAGACCGACTTCTTTTGCACGTTGTACGGCAGAAATAAGCTTTTTCCGCTCAGAAAAACGATGCTCACTATGGTTGAGAATTACACCACTCGCCCCCGCCTCTCGCAAAGCTTCTGGAAGCATCCATCCGGTATGAGAACCATACGAAATACCATCACAGTACTGAGCAAAAACGGGAATACAAACCTCTTGAGAAATACGAAAAATGTCCACTGCTTGAACCGCTACAGCAATGGAAACCCCTGTTTTTTGAGAAACAGATTCGTGAATCTTTGCGAGAACAAGAGCATTTTTTCCTGTCCCACTCAAAGCTGTTTTAAAATTCGTGAGGATAACGGGAATATTCATAAAGAGAAGAAAAAGCACCTAAGAGTATGACGTATTCTTGAAAAGAGCTCAAAAAAAAGAGAAGGTATGTACATGGCAAAAGCAAAATCATCTTTGGCGCTCCAAAAGAAAGAGAACATTTTCCTTCTCACCGGAGAAAATGGGTACGATCTCCAAAAATTTCGAAAAAATTGGGAAGATGGAGCGCAAGAAAAGTATGGGGAATATAATATTGTTCGATACGACTTAGAAGAAAAATCAGTTTCAGAGCTTCTTGGCGAACTTTTATCACCTCCTTTTTTTGGAGACGGGCGACGAGTATTTTTTTTAGAATCCTTTCCACCTCCGCCCCCTCCTCGACCATTTTCTGAAAAACGAAAGGAAGAGTTTGCTATACTCATTGATACTCTTGCAAAACTTCCCGAGGAATGTGTTGTCATTCTCATTTCTCCTACTCCCGATAAGCGCACAAGCGCTTGGAAAACAGCGGAAAAAATTATAGGAAAAGTCTATACTTTCCCCTTGTGGGAGCGAAATCGAAACGGAATCTTTTCTTTAGAAGGGCTTTCACAAGCGAGTAATTGGGCACAGCAAAAAATAAGAGAATTCGGAGAAGAGCTCTCACCGGCATCGGCACGTTTTCTTGTGGAATATATAGGAGGAGACCCATGGAATATCGCAGAGGAATGTCAAAAATTAGCACTTTTTTCACAAGAAACTGGAGAGAAAATTTCTCTCAATCATATCAGAAAGCTCTGTATTCCAACGGAAGAGATGGAGAATTTTGCTTTTGGAAGCACCGTTCAAAAAGGGAATATTTCGGATATTGTTACACTTTTTGAACAACTCGTTGTTGCGGAAAGTAGCCCACTTGCTGTTTTTGCACGAGATATTCTCACAACATTTCGAAGTATTCTTCTCTCGCGAATTGCTAGGGACGAAAAACTATCTGCCGAAGATGTTGGATTGCACCCATTTGTATTTCAGCAATCTCGAGAAACCGCACTTCGCTTTGAAAAAAGTGATCTCCTTCATTTTTATGACACCCTCAAACGAATAGACCAAGAAATAAAAAATGGGCTGATTCCTGTCAACTCAGAAAAAACAGCATTCTTTTTGTTAGAAATTGAGCGTGCTCTCCTTCAGCTCTTTCGGCTATTTCCAAAGCGCCACTCTTAAAGCAGATTGTCAGGATACAGAAAACAAGAGAAGATGGTGACAGACTTTTTTCTTTCCTTTTTTATGAAAAAAAATTTCTTTCTTTTTTTTGTGGGTACGCTCTTTCTTTCGCCACTCAGTGCAGAAGCAATGTTCACAGATGTTCCAGAGGTTTCTTCCAATTATGAAGCCATTTTATATGTTCAGTCTCGCGGACTCGTACAGGGATATTCTGATGGCAGTTATCAACCAAACGCAAAAATTAACCGCTACGATTTTACCAAAATTATTATTTCGGCACGTTTTTCCGAGGAGGATATTTTTCGTTGCAACACCACGGAATATTTCTTTTCTGATGTTGCACAAGGACAGTGGTTCACACCATATATTTGCACCGCCAAAAAGAATGGAATCATTAGTGGATTTGGAGATGATACTTTTCGAGGAGAAGAAAACGTGACCATGTATGAGGCGCTTAAAATTATTTTCGAAACTTATGAAGTCGATACGTCCTCATACGAAAAACCCGAACAAGAGTGGTATGAAAAATACATAGACGACGCCAAATCGACAGGACTCTTAGTGGATGCCTCTCACGAGGCAAATGACACTATTACTCGAGGAAATATGGCAGAACTTATTTTTCGCCAAGAAGTGCCCATCAATGAAAAAGCGATGCCAAAAGAAACACCAACAGCAAAAGAGGCTCCTTCACATTCCGAAGCAGAATCCATGAATGAAGTATTTCGGGGTCTCGACTAGTTAAGAGATTTTTTTCGTAAGATTTCCAGTATTTTATCATAGAGATTTTCATTTCAATAATTGAATCGGAATTCTGTTTCTTTTAAGTGAAGAAGGGACTTTTCTTTCTGAATTCCGTTGAAATTTTCCTCCTGCTGGAGTCTCCTGCAAGGGACTCCGGCAGACTTATTGCCTGTTTATTTATTCATACAAAACATCAACGCTATATTGCCCTACTCCAGCTACATAATTCAAGACACTGGAGTGGAGATATAGCTGATGAAGTGGTGGCGCACTCTATTTAGTGCTTATGTGAAACGATTAACGCTGGAGTCCTCTAAGGAGAGACTCCAGCGGGAGGAAAAGACACTATAAAAGTAGTTTATCGGATTGATTATCATCTTTATTTCTTCTTTTTTCGTCTTGCTCCTGAAGCGTCCCCTTCTCTTTTTCTTCATCTAATAATTCTTGAAATATTTTTCTGTCTTCTTCGTTCATTTCTTCAAAATTGTGATACCACCAAGTATCTCCAGTTTCAGAGTTAATCTTGGCGAAAGTAGGGAAATCTTTTTTTGATGAATAATTATATTCTATGTCTTTATTGAAAACTACTTTTTCGTATAAGTAAAATTTTTTATTTTCATTTGGAAAAATAATAATTTTTACCGGTTTTCCTAGTATATATATATCTATCTACTAATTTATAGTTTTTTACATCTGTAACAGTAGGAATGCCCTCCCTTCTTTTTGAAAAGGAATAGGTTCCATCTTCAAGCCAATTCTCATAATCTATGAGACCTATCATTTCAATCACTTGAGAATCGAGTGAAGCTGGCAGTATTAACTCTTCAATATTAAAAAAAGAACCAGCACGCATAAGCACAAAAGCACGATTATTGTAAATATATGCAGAAAAGAAAAAAAGTATCACAAAAACAACAAAGAGAATCGCTCGTCTTTTTTCCTTTCTGCCAATAATGTCTTGTTTAGGATTCATTTATAATTGAGATTAATCATCACTATTTTCTTCTTTCTTTTTCTTCTCTCTTTTTTCAGAAATATTAATATGAACATTATAATTATTTATTACTCCAGATTGTTGATCTTCATAAGCCATGTTATTTATTGCTCCAACAGCACTACCTTTGAGAGATTGATATTCCTCCTGCTGGAGTCTCCTGCAAGGGACTCCGGCAGATAAAGCCAACAGAGTGCTTATTCATATAGAACATCAACATCATAATGTCCTATTCCTTTTTCATAATTCAAGGCACTGGAGTGGGTATATCGTTCGGGAGTATCTGCTAAATTCCAAGGAGGTTTACAAGGGTTGTTGTGAATATAATTTAGTTTTTGATGATACAGGTCTGCGTTACTCATTATCTTAGAGTCGTATCTGTCTTCAAAGACTTTATGTCTTGCTCCTTTTTCTCTTCTGGCTGCTTGAGAGAATAATTCTAAAATATCCTGTTTGTTGTCTTCCAATAAATATTTTGAAATCTTGTATGCCATAAAGCGTTTTGCATTTTGGATAAGCTTAGGGATTGGTGGAGATTTATCTGAGATATAAATGAGACCATGAAAGTGATTGGGCATGATGACGTATCCATGAATCTTGTTTTGGTATTTTTCTTTTTGATGATCGAACCATTCATAAAAGAGATCAAAGTATTTCTGAGAGGTGAGTATTTTTTGCCACTCGCAAATGGTAAACGTGATGAAATAGATGTTATTTGCTTCAAACTCTGTTTTGTTACGAGTAGCCATGAGCTGGAAATGAGGAAGGTATGATATTGTATTTTAATGTTTATGTGAAACGATTAACGCTGGAGTCCCCTATCGGGAGACTCTAGCGGGAGGAAAAGACACTATAAAAGTAGTTTATCGGATTGATTATCATCTTTATTTCTTCTTTTTTCGTCTTGCTCCTGAAGCGTCCCCTTCTCTTTTTCTTCATCTAATAATTCTTGAAATATTTTTCTGTCTTCTTCGTTCATTTCTTCAAAATTGTGATACCACCAAGTATCTCCAGTTTCAGAGTTAATCTTGGCGAAAGTAGGGAAATCTTCTATTTTTTTATAGTATTTTCTTAAATCTTTCCCTTGCTGTTTATAGTCCAATACATAATATCGAAAATCATTTCTAATGGATTGATGATTTCCCTTTGGTTTTTCAAGAATATATATATATATATCATCTACTTTAAAATTTATGATATGATCATTTATTGGAAAATTATCTTTTGAATATTGGAAATATAAACTGCCATCATCAAGTCGTTGAATATATTCTGTGTTTCCAATTTTTTTTAGAACTTGAAAATCGAGTGAAGCTGGGAGTATAAACTCTTCAATATTAAAAAAAGAACCAGCACGCATAAGCACAAAAGCACGATTATTGTAAATATATGCAGAAAAGAAAAAAAGTATCACAAAAACAACGAAGAGAATCGCTCGTCTTTTTTCCTTTCTGCCAATAATGTCTTGTTTAGAATTCATTTATAATTGAGATTAATCATCACTATTTTCTTCGCCGGACGGGGTATGTCTTTAGACTACCCCGTCCGAAACATTTTGTGCTATGGAAAAGAGCAGAAGGAGTCATTAGTTTTTACAAACGCGGAAACGTTGCGAACGGAGGGATTTCATCTAATTTCGTCGGGATTAGGGGAAGCTATTTTCTTATATAGCTCTGAATCAGAAATTAAGATATTGATTTCTGCATTCTCTGAATATTCATATTCTTCTTGATTTTTTCTTTCATAAGCTACACCTCTCGATATAATATACCAATATTCTAATATTTCTCCTTTTTCTTTATCGTAATATTTTCCTAAAGGAAATGATGTAATATTTTTTTTAACACATTGTAAACTATCATCCTTAAAATAATAATCCGATTTTAAATCTTCGTGAGAACCATCAAAAAACACTGAAATTTTTTTTAGTTCCTTATTATCAAGAAGATATTTCTCTATATTAATTGTTGCGAGGTTGTAAATTTTACTCCCTTCTATTGAATATGATTCTGAAGATAAATCTTTATATAGGTTCACATCCTTGAGAGTTATCTTGTTGAAATCTGAAATATGCATTTCTATATCTTGGCAATAGCTATAAATATTATTTAGTTTTACATGGGGACTGCTGTCGCCAGTAGTAAGGGAAAAAACGACAAAAAAAAGGTATATTATTGTTTTCATTCTTCTTCAAAAGACATTTGAAAATGAGGTGGATCAACAATCCCATCGTCTTCGATAGTCCAATCACCTCCCCACTCAAATCCAAGATTTTTTGCATATTGAGCTATATCATCCGTAATATGTGTCCAAATTGGTTGACCATTTTCGTCCATTTTAACAACATCAATAGCAAGTCCATAGTTATGGTAACTTTGCCCACCTTTTGCATCTGTTACGATATTCCCAGGAGTCGTTCTTCCCTGTTCATAGAGTCGATCTTGTTCTTCAATAGAACGATAGCCTGTCGTAATTCTAAGCTTAGTACCATTTTCTTCTGTAGTGTTAATAAAATCTGTTGCAGAAACTTGTAAACGTGAATCCAAGACTGATATTCTTCTATTCGTGACAGAATCCCACGTTTCATCTGTAAAAGATTCAGGGTCGCTGAGAAATCTTTTTAATGCTAAGCCTGTTTTTTTCAATAGGTCTTTCCCTATGCTTTTGTCTTCAGGATTATCTTGGTATTTTTGGTAGACATTATGTAACCATCCTTCTCCATCAGGATCCCCTTTTAAAATTTTAGAGACCTTACTGGAAAGAGAGTCATCTTTCTTTATTCTTCCCGTTGGATCCACATACTTCAACGGATTATTCCGCACATACGCATACTTGTTGAGAGATTGTGGATCGGTGAGATCGCCTGCCCACGGATCAAGTGAAAGAAACCGTGCGATGTTCGAGTCGTAGTAACGCGCTTCGTAGTAGAGCAGGTCGGTGTCTTCGTCTCGTTCTTTTCCGGTGTACGTATAATCGTTTTCATATTCTCCTTCTTCTATTCTGCTATCTCCAAAAGGATAATAGTCATTAAGGGCAATAATTTTTCCGGTTTCGTTGGTATCGACACTGGCTCCGCTCAGGTGATCGGTGTGGTGGTAGATCAGTTTCTTTTCTGGTTCTTCTCCGTTTTGGGGTGGGGTGAGTTTTCCGGTCTGGGCAAGGGAGCCTCCGGTTTGTATACGAATTCCTCCTCCGTCAAAAATAGGTTCAGTGGCAGGAGCAAAGGGGTCGGCAAAGAGAGTGGAATAAGAAATCATAACTGTATTGTAGACTTTTTATGTCCGAGTCCAAAAGACTCGGATGAACGGAGGGACAACTTTTTTATTATACAGCTGGCTTCATCTAAAAAAATATCCTGGTCATCTTCTTTCGCCAGCATCGTGATAACCACTGGAATATTTTTTATAATATACTCAAAATATACCCCCTCGACACTATCTACACCATAGTTGCATATTCCCAACCTAACAGGTCTTTCAGAAATTAAGTAATCTATCATTGAAAATGATTTTGCATTATTTATTTTAAGACATTCATATTTCATACTGTCATCATCCATCGTCCCAGCACGAATAAGGATTTTATTAGTGAAACCAAAATCATCGGTATTTTTAAAAAAGACATCCGACAAAGGAATATTGTATTTTTGTTTCTCCTCATCACCTACCTGCTTCCAAATATAATTGCATGACACTTTTGAAAGTTTTGAACTGCTAATACTTTTGCCAAGATCAATGATCCGTTTTTGATCAGAAAATTGATAAAAAACAAGAGAAACAGAAATCATACAAATCGGAACCAGTAAGTAATAACTTCTCTTGAGTAAGTCTGACTTATTTTTTGATGGAACAAAAATAAGCTTAATTCCATAGAGCATTAGTAGCCCGATACCAGCTAGACCGACAGAAGATACAAATAAATCCATAATTATAATTCATAAACCTATTCAGACTCTTCCTCGTTTTCTTCATCTTCGTCATCCCCCCCAAAAAAATAATTAATTGCATTTGTAAGAATGGATTTTCCGGTAGAAACAATTCCTTCGTTTGCAATAGAATCTTTTTTCCTCCTGCTGGAGTCTCCTGCAAGGGACTCCGGCAGACTTATTGCCTGTTTATTTATTCATACAAAACATCAACGCTATATTGCCCTACTCCAGCTACATAATTCAAGGCACTGGAGTGGAGATATAGCTGATGAAGTGGTGGCGTACTCTATTTAGTGTTTATGAGATACGATTAACGCCGGAGTCCTCTAAGGAGAGACTCCAGCGGGAGGGAAATCGTAGGCGTAGGTTCTGGTGTAATCATCATTATTAGCGGTATTGGTGATGGTGGCAGAAGTGAGACGGTCGAGATCATCATACGTGTAATTTGCAGTCTTGGCGGCATCGGTTGCTGAAGCATCTCTTATTTGGGTGATGTTTCCGGCTTTGTCGAAGGTGTAGGTTCGTCTTTTGGATTGGTATGCGGAATACTTTCCTGAATATGATTTTCTGGATTGTTTTGTGGTTTGATGATGTGTGAATTTAGTGAGCAAGTGATGGATGAATGTTTATCGAGATAATAGCGAAAGTTAGGATTAATGTGAATGACGATTAACGCAGGAGTCCTCTAGGGAGAGACTCCAGCAGAAGGGAAGCGATGCCAAAAGAAACACCAACAGCAAAAGAGGCTCCTTCACATTCCGAAGCAGAATCCATGAATGAAGTATTTCGGGGTCTCGACTAGTTAAGAGATTTTTTTCATAAGATTTCCAGTATTTTATCATAGAGATTTTCATTTCGATAATTGAATCGGAATTCTGTTTCTTTTAAGTGAAGAAGGGACTTTTCTTTCTGAATTCCGTTGAAATTTTCCTCCTGCTGGAGTCTCCTGCAAGGGACTCCGGCAGACTTATTGCCTGTTTATTTATTCATACAAAACATCAACGCTATATTGCCCTACTCCAGCTACATAACTCAAGGCACTGGAGTGAGTATATAGCTGATGAAGTGATGGCATACTCTATTTAGTGTTTATGTGAAACGATTAACGCTGGAGTCCTCTAAGGAGAGACTCCAGCGGGAGGGAAAAATCTATGATCTGTTTTTAATGCTTGAGCTAAGAAAACATTTCATATTCTCTGCAGTAATATAAAATGTTCTTTCTCCTCGAAATGCAAAAATAAAAGATACATATGGATAATTACCTTTGTCCATTGAAACATATTCTAAAGTGGCATCTTCAGACAAAGGAATTTTCTCATTGCGTTCTGTAACTTGTATCCCATAAAAATTAATGAAGCAAAATTCTACACATGTATACTCCTTGTCATCAAACAATCTTTCCCCATGGCATTCAAATATCAGGGAAAGTGTATTTTTGTATGTATCAATCGCCATTCCCGCAAAGTATACGCCATTATGTAAATCTATTATGCCTTCCGAAGTGGGAACTTCGATGCCCGGTATAGAGAAATCTTCCCAAAGAATTTCTACATTTTTTTTATTCATGAATAATATAAATATTTAAATTTTACCTTCATCCACCACTACTTTTTTCTGCTCCTGCTGGAGTCTCCCGATAGGGGACTCCGGCAGATAACGCCAACAGAGTGCTTATTCATATAGAACATCAACATCATAATGTCCTATTCCTTTTTCATAATTCAAGGCACTGGAGTGGGTATATCGTTCGGGAGTATCTGCTAAATTCCAAGGAGGTTTACAAGGGTTGTTGTGAATATAATTTAGTTTTTGATGATACAGGTCTGCGTTACTCATTATCTTAGAGTCGTATCTGTCTTCAAAGACTTTATGTCTTGCTCCTTTTTCTCTTCTGGCTGCTTGAGAGAATAATTCTAAAATATCCTGTTTGTTGTCTTCCAATAAATATTTTGAAATCTTGTATGCCATAAAGCGTTTTGCATTTTGGATAAGCTTAGGGATTGGTGGAGATTTATCTGAGATATAAATGAGACCATGAAAGTGATTGGGCATGATGACGTATCCATGAATCTTGTTTTGGTATTTTTCTTTTTGATGATCGAACCATTCATAAAAGAGATCAAAGTATTTCTGAGAGGTGAGTATTTTTTGCCACTCGCAAATGGTAAACGTGATGAAATAGATGTTATTTGCTTCAAACTCTGTTTTGTTACGAGTAGCCATGAGCTGGAAATGAGGAAGGTATGATATTGTATTTTAATGTTTATGTGAAACGATTAACGCTGGAGTCCCCTATCGGGAGACTCTAGCGGGAGGAAAAGAAATCATTTTATTGATCCATTTTTTATTGTGTGCTTTATAAATTCTATTTAACCCCTCGTTTGGTCGAGTCTTTTGGACTCGACCGTTTCTCTTGCCAATGGAACAAGGAATATGGAGTATTCTGTTTTGGTAAATACATTAATCCATTTCACAATAGTGAAAGTGAGAAAATAGGGAATGCTAGGTTGTTTGGATTTACAGTTCTTTGTCATGGTTGTTAGGGGTTATTTTTATGGTCGAGTCCAAAAGACTCGACCGAACGGAGGATGCTCTCATTTTAAAGAAAAAAGATCTGTAACTTCTGAAGAAAACCAAAAAATAAATAATTACAACTCTGCCCTCCAAAAGAAAATTTCGCAACTTGCCAACCTGGCAAGCTTATAAAATCAAAAATATATCCAAATATAAGGAGAAAAAAAGAAAAAAAGAGTGATACCGGCGGAGCAAAAAAAAGAAAAGAATATTTTTTAGTTTTTCTATATAGGGAATAGGAAAGATGGATTGAAATAAAGAAATAAAGAACAGTGGAGAGAAAGGCAAAATTAATAGACTCACATGTCGCAACTGATTGGTAATACTTCAAAAGAATAAGGCTTATGCCAATAATAGAGAAGGACAGAAGAATATATTGCAAATATTCTTCTCTACTTTTGAGAGCAAACTTTATTCTTCCAAGAATAAAAGCATAAAAAAAGAAATATCCAAAAGTAAAAATTGTAAAATAGCCAAAATAGAAATTATATATATCAGAATTAATTTTATCTAACTGAGCAAGTGATGTAGAAGTAACGAATATTCCAAAAGGAAAAAGGATTAAAAACAGAAAATCAAAAATAATATTGAGGACATTTTTCATAAAATAATTCTAAAATGAAGGTGTATAAACGACTGGAGTTACATTCCCCCACCAAACTTCAGATCTCCACTCAAATGGAACCCCAGAAAAAGGAAGCCTTGATGGTCTTGGTTTGTATCCACTAAAACTTACAGATCCCTGAGATGCATAGACAGGTGTCCTAAAATGTGTAGAGAAAGCATTTCCTATGCTCCAGTCACCACCAAAAAAAGCATGGCATGAATAAAGATGAATTTGTAAATTCTTATCTTTTGATTTATTTCCAGTAAACAAATCATAAATGCTCATATCACTACTATTTTTATACATCTCTAATGAGGCATGTTCATCATTTGTTATCGCATAACGATATCTTCTTTCTCCTGAATCAAGTTTTTCTTTTTGATCATCGGTAAGTTCATCATACGGAACAGTTGAAAGAAAAAGTGAACTAGAATCACCATGTCCATAATATTCAATCATATCAATATCGTCTATCGTTTTCAGTGCTTCGTTAAATTCATCTGGAGTTTTTGCATAAACGACATGCACTTCTTCTTCATACCCATCTTCTATTAATTGCTCCTTTCTCTGATTCGCTTTATCAACAAATTCTTTTGGATTATCTTCATTTTCATAATTTTCACCTGCAAAAATTACGGCATCTAACCCAAATGGATCCACATACTTCAACGGATTATTCCGCACATACGCATACTTGTTGAGAGATTGTGGATCGGTGAGATCGCCTGCCCACGGATCAAGTGAAAGAAACCGTGCGATGTTTGAGTTGTAGTATCTCGCTTCGTAGTAGAGCAGGTCGGTGTCTTCATCTCGTTCTTTTCCGGTGTAGGTATAATCGTTTTCATATTCTCCTTCTTCTATTCTGCTATCTCCAAAAGGATAATAGTCATTAAGGGCTATTACACTTCCATTGATGTTAGTATCGACACTCGCTCCGCTCAGGTGATCGGTGTGGTGGTAGATCAGTTGATCTGATGATGGTTCTTGTTGGGGTGGGGTGAGTTTTCCGGTCTGGGCAAGGGAGCCTCCGGTTTGGATATGAATTCCTCCTCCGTTTTCTATGGTAATGGAGTAGGTGTTCAGGTCTACTTCAAGGGTGCCGGTTTGGGTTATGGTGAGGGTCACGTTGTGGGGAGATTCTATGCCTTTCGGGAGACTCCAACAGGAGGGAAGTAGCATGTGTTGCCTAAAACTTTCAATATCAGCACCATTAAATTCATGTATTGCATGAAGTATATCCACATCTTCGCCTACAAATTGATTATTATTCATTGTTCTTGAATTTCTTTTTCAATTATTACTGCATTAAAGATGTCAGTTAAATCTTCGATAAATAAACCTAATTTTGTTGGCTCATCATTACAGTCTAAGCCAAGTTTAAGGAATAGATTTATCAATTGCTCAAAAATATTCAAAATTTCTTTATCAGTATAAAAATTTGCCCCTTCTTTAAATAAATATTCAGGTAAATAAAAATTTAAAAAATCAACTTGCCCTCTGTTAAGTGTTACTTTATTAGTCATTCTTCTTTGATTTACTTTTCTCCCTATAACCTTTTTTATTTGTTACTCTTATGATAATTACTTTTCCTAATTTATTCAATACGACAACAGCATTCTTACCAAATGAGCCTTCAGGGATCTCTAATTATAAAACTTTGAATTTCTTTAGTCATATTATTTTTAAATTTTGTTGAACCTATACCAATAATTAAATATCTTTTCCAATTATCCCATCTAAATTCATCAGGGATCGCAGTAAAAAAGAAATTTTCAATAACCTCTTTGGTATTTTCAGACTCTATTGTTCCCGTTATAACCTGATCTTTTTCTGGAGAGTCTAGTATGCTAAGTAAAAAAAGAAGATTTTCAAAAACCAAATCTGAATATTCTCCTGCTATCCAAATTCCAACAGGATTACTCATAATCACATCAGACAAAATTTTTTGAAGATAGCTTTTATCATTTTCAGAATATTTCTCAAAATAAAATAAAATCATCGAATTATGAAAAATACTCTTTTTGATAAATAAATTTAATAATAATTCATTAGACTCATAAAAAACATCTTTATCTAAATAATTGCCTAAAAAGTTTATATTACTGGTCATATTATCCATTACCACCATTGGAATTACTACTTCCATTACTTCCACTTCTTTTCAATTTATTCCGCCTTATGAACCTTCTTATGGTTTTTATCTGATTAGCAACATTTTTTATTGTACCCTGTACTTGTGATTTGTACTCTAATTTACTAACTTTTTCCACATGAATTCTTAGTGATTTTCTTGCTGAATCCAAAGCCTTGAAGACTGATCCCGAACCATTTTCTTTATATTGCTTTTTTAACTGATTATAGATTTTTTTATTTATTGTTGATGTTTTCTGTACGGTTTTTTGTACACCTTCTCCCGTTTTAACTGCTTTCACCCCATCCACCACATCATCACCCTTCTTTGCCATCGTCATGGCAACCCCAGCTCCTCCGGGAAGACCGGGGATAAGCGTCGCACCAGCATCAATGGCAGAAGCAAAAAGGGCTTCTCCAAATTCTTTTGCATCTTGTTTTAAACCCTGAACAGCATCTGTTTTTAGAGATTCATTTTTAGTAAATACTCCATAGCCATATCGTACTCCTTCGTATGCAATCTCGACTGTATTCTTTACAAGGGTGCCAATATCTATTGATACATTTAACACATCCCAACCGGTCTCAAAGAAATTCCCCGTCGGATCCACATACTTCAAAGGATTATTCCGCACATACGCATATTTGTTCAGAGATTGTGGATCGGTGAGGTCGCCTGCCCATGGGTCAATCGAGATGAATCTGGCGATGTTCGAATTGTAGTATCTCGCTTCATAGTAGAGCAGGTCGGTGTCTTCATCCCGTTCTTTTCCGGTGTAGGTATAGTCGTTATGAAAGTCTGTTGTTGTCTCTTCTATTCTTTCATTTCCGTAGGGGTAGTAATCGGTAAGTTGGAGAATGTTTCCGTTATTGTCGGTATCTACAGATGCTCCGCTCAGGTGATCGGTGTGGTGGTAGATCAGTTTCTTTTCTGGTTCTTCTCCGTTTTGGGGTGGGGTGAGTTTGCCGGTCTGGGCAAGTGAGCCTCCGGTTTGTATGTGGATTCCTCCTCCGTTTTCTATGGTAATGGAGTACGTGTTCAGGTCTACTTCAAGAGTGCCGGTGGGGGTTATAGTGAGGGTCACGTTTTGGGGAACAGTAACACTTTGGGGGGCGGTTTGGAAATTGGCAATCATAACTGTATTGTAGGCTTTTTGTGGTCGAGTCCAAAAGACTCGGATGAACGGAGGGCTATTTCTGCAAAAATCGAAAACTCTCTGCCATCTGATTATCCAAAAAGATTCCATCATTATTCCAAAATATTCCCTCTTGTCCGATATCCCATGAAACAGCTCGTTTGTTTTTTGCATCGTATTTCATAACGGTCATAAAGTTCAGAAAACAATCAGATTTTCCAAGCTCTTTTCCATCATAAGGAGTAAGAACATCAAAAACATCCTGCTGAGATATCGGAACTTTTTCTCCAAGACTACACTTCTCTCCGTATGTTTCCTTAATAAATTGATCGAGCTCTTCGTCATTGCTCACGGCTTTAAAATTCATTCTCCAAATTTTTGAATTTTCTTTTTCTAAAAGGTCAAAAGTGTTTTCCTTTTTCTCACAATCTTCCGTATAAAAATATTCTTTTGCGACATAAACCACATTATCTTTTTTGAAGAATTGAATTGGAGTTGTCTCTTCTGTACAAGAAGAAAAACTCGATACACTTACCGGATAACGAATTTCAAAACCGAGCCCTGGGTCTTTGTGTGTTTTCCAGAGAAAGACATCATTTTTTTCAATTTGAGGCTTATCGTTTATCTCCTGTGGTTCTGGTTTTTGTGACAAAAAAAAGAAGGAGGAAAGAGCGATGAGCACAATAACCGAAAAAGTAAAAAACGTGGTTTTTTTCATTATCTTCATGAAATTTAATCGTCATTATCTTTATCCTCTGTAGATTGTTTTGTGGCTGGTGTTGATGGAGAAGAAGTATATTCCTCTGGATGAGATTCTTTGCTTTGATTCTCATACCGTGCCCATCCACTAACACTATAACCATTGAAACGGCTATCTACTGTATACACAGCCTGCCCATCTTCATTATAAGTTCTGGTAAATTGTTGAGCGAATAGTCCCCCAGAAGAACTGGCATTTTGTTCTACCGTGTATACCCATCCATTCCCTGTGCTTTCTTCAAAGGTAACTTCTGCTATAAAACCTACATGACCATATGTCCCTCCAGACCAAGAAATAATATCATTTTCCTGTGGCATAACTGTACCGCTATTTTGATATACAGTATATGTCCCAGGATTATCTTTATTGTTTGCATTAAAAGCATTGTTAATCTTCTCTTGATTTCCGTAATGAACACCATTCCCCGTGCCACCTAAATTCACACCGTATTCTGACAATGCAAATTCTTTGGCTAATGTAGTACATTGATAAGGGTGATTTCCTGTCCCTGTTTTATTTCCACCACTTATTATTTCTATTCCTCTATATTCTCCCATTTTTTCCCCAAGTTCGTAACGATCTCCATTTTTAGGGGAAAATACTTGGTATTCTGAAACTTTCATCCCCGTTGGATCCACATACTTCAGCGGATTATTCCGCACATACGCATACTTGTTGAGAGATTGTGGATCGGTGAGATCGCCTGCCCATGGGTCAATCGAGATGAATCTGGCGATGTTTGAATTGTAGTATCTCGCTTCATAGTAGAGCAGGTCGGTGTCTTCATCCCGTTCTTTTCCGGTGTAGGTATAGTCGTTATGAAAGTCTGTTGTTGTCTCTTCTATTCTTTCATTTCCGTAGGGGTAGTAATCGGTAAGTTGGAGAATGTTTCCGTTATTGTCGGTATCTACAGATGCTCCGCTCAGGTGATCGGTGTGGTGGTAGATCAGTTTCTTTTCTGGTTCTTCTCCGTTTTGGGGTGGGGTGAGTTTGCCGGTCTGGGCAAGAGAGCCTCCGGTTTGGATATGAATTCCTCCTCCGTTTTCTATGGTAATGGAGTATGTGTTCAGGTCTACTTCAAGGGTGCCGGTGGGGGTTATGGTGAGGGTCACGTTGTGGGGAACAGTAACACTTTGGGGGGCGGTTTCAAAGGTGGCGATGGTACAGTTTTCCGTGAGTCTCCATTCGCCCGTTTGGGGAATAGTACAGGTAGTGGTTTGATTCGTACCAGTAGAGGATTCAAGGGTAGCGAGTTTCAGTCCGTTCACCGAAACAAAGGCTTTCTCTTTTCCTGCTTCAATATCCAAAAGATGACTAACGTACAGAGTTTCTTTCCCTGTCGTTTCGTTATATTTTTTAACTCTCGTCACGCCTTCATCGTAGGTATACGAAACAGTTGCGTTTGAAGAAGCAGAAGCAAGCAGGCGATCTTTTGCGTCCCATGTGTGTGTCCACGTACCGTCTTCGGTCAGGTTTCCATCATCATCGTAGGCAAAGGTTTGGCTCCCCGCTTGGGTAACGGCATGGGGGTTGCTGTGCACTCCTTGCGCAGTAGCTGTTTCTCCACCCGCGTAGAGATAGCTTCCCACATCGGACTTGTTCGTGATATTCCCGAGAATATCGTATGCGTAGGTTCTCGTATAATCTTCGGTATTGGCGGTATTGGTAATGGTAGCAGAAAGTAGGCGGTCGAGGTCGTCGTAGGTATAGGTCGCAGTTTTTGCAGAATTGGTTTCGGAGGTATCGAGTATGTGGGTGATATTCCCCACGGGATCAAAGGTATACGAAATTTTTTGAAGTTTTGTTCCAGTACCATTGACGGTTTCTTTTTCCGTCATGCGGTAGAGCTGATTGATATCGTAGGTTTGAGTGGTCGTTACGCCGTTGGCGTATTCAATGATGGTGGGGGTTCCCAGAGGAGCATAGTCGAGGTTGGTCACAAGATTTTCAGGATTTTCTCCATTTTGGGAATACTGAACCGTTTCCGCTTGGTTTGCGTTATTATATCCGTAGATCACAATGGTGTTTTTAGCATCGGGATAGATGATCTCTAAGGGATTCCCAATGAGGTCGTAGGTGGTTTCGGTAGTGTATGGAGTTCCATCAATAGTTCGTATTTCTTTGGTTGTGCGCCCCAAAGAGTCGTATTCGTAGACTTTGATAAGAGCACTTGAGGTAATGCTTGTGGGAAGCCCAATGCCGTTAGGAGCGGTGTCGTACACAAAGCTCACATCTGTTTCAGTGGTTTGGTCGCTGTCTTCGGTGAGAATTCGATCAAGTTCATCGTAGCTATAGGCAATGGTTTGGCTCTTGGGATTGGTGGTGGAAACCAAGTTGCCGTTGATGTCGTACTCGTACGTCCATGTGCCAAATGTCGTGTCGGTGGGAAGGTGAAGATCGGTTTCCGAAAGCTTTCTTCCGAGTTTGTCGTAGGTGAAAGTTTTTTCATTTCCCTTCGCATCGGTTATTGTAGTGAGAAAGTTGTTGGAGTCGTAGGTATAGTGTGTGGCATACGCCTGCCCATTGAGATATTCCTTGACCGTGATTAGGTTCCCCCGAGCATCGGAAACAAAATCTTTTTGTTTTCCATTGGCATCAATCGTGGTCGTTGTCCAACGGTCGTAACTCGTGGTAGTGGTTCCGACAGGAGTTGTTGCGGTCAGTGTTCGTCCGAGCGCATCGTAGGTGAACGCCGTATGTGGCTCGGAAGCAGTGAAAGCAGAATAATTCATGCCCGTTTCATATTGCGGAAGAAAATTTATTTTACAAACGAAACATCATGGAGGGGGTGGTATACCCCGTCCGGCGGAGAGCTTTATTTTGGGAATTCATCCAAGTAAATATCACCCAACAACTCTTGTTGTAACTGCGAATGTTCCTTCATGCGAATAATTACCGAAGTTTGCCCGTCGTAAACTTGATCTAATGGAATTGTGAGAAAACTATTACCATATTGGTCTAACGGCTGAGGAAAGGATGTGACAGCCTTATTATTGGTTATTTGAGTTACTTCAAAATTGTTATTAAAATTTTCTATAAAATCCTGTTTATTATTGTCTTCCAATGAATCAATAGGGCTCTCGAAGGTAACAACCAATATTACTAGTGAACCCATTCTTGAGTTTGGAAACTCAACACGAATTTCATTCCATGCTTGATTTTCAGCATCATAAAAAAGATACTTAGCTGGTCTCTCTATATAAAACAATATGGCTATTGTCAATAGAACAAGCAGGATGCCTGTCGATATCACAGGAAGTGCCCATTTTGTGATTGATTTTTTGTTATGCATGAAGAAGAAAAAAATACCTTAAAAATTATAGACTACTTATCATCAGATTCGTCTTTTTCGTCATTATTTTCATCATTTGTATCATCTATATTGTCCTGCTCAAACATACCGTTCATACCAGAGATAAAAGTGTATCCGTCATAGTCACTGATATTTTCATTTTCATATAGCTCTCCTGCAAAACCCCTAGGGGTTGTTGCTGTTCCTAAATCTATATTAGTAACATCGAGAATGATCTGTTGAACAAAATCAGTACAATTGTTTAGTAATGTATTATACTCTTGTAGCTCATTTTGATTTTGTGCAGAATTTTCTAGTTCAGTCTGAAGCTCTGATTCATTGGTTGTGTCAATTTCTAGCCTAAAAACTGTAAATTGATCACCCTCGTTTAGTTCTATATAATTATTTCTTTGTTCTTCAGTCATATTTTGCATTCGTTCATTACCCTGATTATCCTCCCAAAATCCAAATGTTTGATCGTAATCGTCATGCGTAATACGAATCATCGAATGCCCAAAATCGCTTGCCTCACCAGTTTCATCTGTTCTAACCCAAATTTCAGTGGTTTCTCCACTCGGATCCACATACTTCAACGGATTATTCCTCACATACGCATACTTATTCAAGCTCTGCGGATCAGTGATGTCCCCGCCCCAAGGGTCAAGAGAAATGAATCTTCCGATATTGGAGTCATAGTATCTCGCTTCGTAGTAGAGGAGTTCGGTGTCTTCATCTCTTTCTTTTCCGGTATATGTATAGTCGTTGTGGAAGTCAGTTGTTGTGTCTTCTATTCTGCTGTCTCCGTAGGGGTAGTAATCAGTGATTTGAAGGATGTCTCCGTTGGTGTCGGTATCAACAGATGCTCCAGAGAGATGGTCTGAGTGGTGGAACATTAAACCCCCCTCACCCCCCTTATCAGGGGGGGATAAAAAGTCGGTTTGTGCAAGACTCCCTCCGTTTTCTATCAGTATTCCTCCAGTGTCTTCGATAGTGATGGAATTGTTATTGAGATCGACTTCTAGTATTCCAGAGCTGGCGATGGTAAGTGTTGTTCCGGCGGTGATGGTGACGTCTGCGGGGGCGGTTTCGAAGGTGGCGATGGTGCAATCTTGTGTTACTGTCCAGTTGCCGGATGTCGGAACAGAGCAGGTGGTCTGTCCTCCACCGGGGTCGTTGCCTTCTTCAAGGGTTGCCAGTTTTAGATCGCCAGAAAAGAAGTAAATCTTTTCTTCGCCGTCTTCAATATCAAAGAGGTCATTGATGTAGGTAGTGATCTTTCCGGTAGATTCGTTGGTCTTTGTAACTCTGGTTTTGGCTTCATCGTATTCATAGCTGACGGTTGTGCCGGATGTGGAGGAGCTGATAAGTCTGTCTTTGTAGTCCCAACTGTGGGTCCAGTTTCCGTCTGTTTGCAGGTTTCCGTTGTTGTCGTAGGTGAAGTTTTGGGTTCCCGCCTGGGTTACGGCATGAGGGCTGGCGTAATTATTTTGTAAATAGGTATATGCACCGACATCAGACTTATTGGTGATATTTCCGATGGAATCGTAGGCGTAGGTTCGAGTGTAATCATCATTATTAGCGGTATTGGTGATGGTGGCAGAAGTGAGACGGTCGAGATCATCATACGTGTAATTTGCAGTCTTGGCGGCATCGGTTGCTGAGGTATCTGTTACTTGGGTGATGTTGCCAGTTTTGTCGAAGGTGTAGGTGAGGTCTTGTAGGGGCACAGTGCCCTGTGCCCGTACGGTTGATTTGTGCACGAGTTTGTAGTTTTGGTTGATATCGTAGGTATTTGTTGTGGTAACACCGTTGGCATAATCGATCACAGTCGGGAGACCGATGGGGTTGTAGTCGATGTTCGTTGTGATGGAATCGGAGGCAGTATCTACTGTGCTCGTTTGCCCGGCGTTGTTGTAGCCGTAGATGACGATGGTATTTTCTGAATCGGGATAAGTGATCTGTTTTGGATTTCCCAAAAGGTCAAAATCGTATTGAGTAACATAATCGGTACTGTCTATGGTTCTGGTTTCTTGAGTGATGTTCCCGAGAACATCGTATTGGTATGATTTGGTAATATTGGGAGAAGTGATGCTAGTGAGTTTTCCGATTCCGTTTGGTGCAGTATCGTAAGTGTAGGTATTCGTGGATTGACCGGAATCTTCCGTAAGAATTCGATCCAGTTCATCATACGCAAAATCTGTTGTCTGGTTCTTGCTGTCTGAGAGTTGGGTCAGGTTTCCATTGTTGTCGTATTCATACGTCCACTGGCTAAAGGTGCTGTCGGAAGGATTGTGAAAGTCTCCTTCGGTCAGTTTTCTTCCGAGAAGGTCGTAGGTGAAGTCTTTGATATTGTTTTGGGAATCGGTGATGCGGGTGAGGTTGTTGTTTGGGTCATAGGTATAAGTGGTGGTGTAGGTTTGAGAGTTATTGTGTTCCTGTACTTGGATGAGGTTTCCCCGGCTGTCATAGGCGAAATCTTTTGGAGTGCTGTTCGGATCGGTCACGGTCTGATTCCAGCGGTCGTAACTGGTAGTGGTTGTTGCCGTATCACTTGATCCGTAAGGAACGGTAGCAGAAGTCGGACGACCTAAAGCATCATAAGTATATGTGGCTCCGGGATCATTGGCATTTATTGTGGAAAATCCGAGTCCGGTTTTAAATTGGGGGAAGAGTTCTTTTTGCACATTTCCGCGTTCATTATAAATTGTTCCGGTAACAGTATAGTTTGATCCTTCTGCCTCTGATCGGGTTTGGATGGTTCGTCCGAATCCATCGAGATATGTTTTGGAAGTGATTTCTATGGGATTACTGTTTACATCGGTGTTATTTGCATACGCCACAGTTGTCACAGAAACCGGAGAGCTGGAATAATCATAACTGGTGGCAGATGTGGTGATGAGCTCAGATGGAGCATCGGGATTGGTGATCTTGGTTTCTGCCACCCGTCCGAGAGCATCATAGATGGTTTTGCTCTTGAGTCCGTTGGGGTTGGTAATTTCTTCGGGAATACCGAAGAGCGGATGGTAGGAGTAGACGGTTGTTTGATTCTTTGCATTCGTAGTTGATTGTGGATAGAGGTTGTTGCTGTCGTAGACAATGGTTGTGTGATATCCGCGGGGATTGGTGACATCGGTGGGAAGTCCGTACGAGTTGTAAACGGTTTCGGTAGTGATGTATTTCAAAGGAGAATTGGTGGCTCTGGTTTCTGATTTGGTAGCATTTCCTTTGTTTACCTGCCCCAAAGCAAGATTGTCGTAATAGGTCTTTTGCTCTCCGATAATGGCGTTATTTTGGTCTTTTGATTCCGTTCTACTCGGAAGTGAGAGAATATGTTTTGAGGTATTTTTCGCATACTCAATGTTTGTGGTGATTTTGTCGGTTCCGGTGTCGGTGAAACTTCCATCACCATCATAGTCTCCATTGGCATCCACATCGTCATCATTTAAAGAAACCTCTCCCAAGTCGATCTGCTGAGTAAGATTTCCATTGCTGGTGTTGTATGTGGATTCGGAAGCCGAAGATCTTCCGGTCTGTTGTCCGTCAAAAGTGATGGAAACGGTTTTGGAGGCATACGGGAAAAATCGGTCATTTTCCGGGTCTTCATCTGAGAGTTGAGCTTTATCCCATTTGGTGATGCTGACAGACTGGAGTTCGTCTTGATTATTGTAGGTCTCTTGCCGCCAGATCTTTCCTTTTTTGGAGATATGGTCATCATATTCGCCCAGCTGGGAGCTCACGGAATTGTCATGTGCGAATTCTGACTGATGAAAATAGGTATTACTTATATTTCCTTCCGGATCGGTGACGATCACCTTTGCGAATCCGGCATATTCTCTTTTAAAAACATCCTGTTGGTCGAAATAATAATGACCGCCACCGTATTCATACGTGGTCGTGGCAGATATACCAGAAACCGGATCTGTATTCGTAACAGTATGAATAGTGTTTACAATAAACGGAAGGCTTGTGTTCATATACCCCTGCGCTTCCGTGCGATATGCGGTGGATGGTTTGTAGGTAAGCTCTGTAGTTCCTCCATACATTCCGGTAACAGTTTTGAGAAGATGCGGTTTGGTAATAAGCGAACCGGGAGCGTATGATTCGGTGCCATCGTAATAAGAAAATGTTGTGGGAGGAAGTGACTCGGAACCGTTTTTTACAGTGATCGATCTGATTTTATGAAACACCGTGTCGGCATCGGCATAATCCAGTTCATAACTCATCACCAACTGTTTGTTTCCGGGTCGATACGAATAAATGTTGATATCCGTAACGCGATAATTCGTCTCCAATTTAAATCCGGATACATATGTTACCGGTGCAAGACCGACATACTCTTTTACGAATTCAATTTCATAATCTCCAGAGTTGGCACCGTTTCCGGTATAACGAATCGATTCGGGATAGACCTGCCCGGAATCTTTAGAGTAGGTAAAGGTCATAAAATTTCCACTTGTATCTTCCACTTTATCCAAAAGCCATTTGTATACCCGCGAAGTGTCGTTGGGATCGGTGTGTTTTGATGCCAGATTTGAACCGAAATAATATTTCGTTCCCTGCGTGTCGGTTGCTGTCCAAGAATCAGAAGCATCATCGTACTCATATTTGGTGAAACTCCCTTCTTGCTTTGGGGAATACACATCATTTGCCGCATCCGTGACAATGAGTTCTTCATAGCTTCCAAAGAGACTCGCAGAAAAATCATCTTCCGTATACAGACGATCAACACCCTTTCCAGTGCTTCGAAAAATCGCATTTGTGGGAAGCAACCACCCGTACCCGGTGACAGAATTAAAATTCTTATCGGTGTTGGAATACGAAAGAGAGACCGATGGTTGTATTCCGTTTCTTCCTGGTGGAACCTGGATCGGATACGAGAAAGATGCCGAACCGGTAAAAAAATCAGTATTAAAATTTCCATCAAAACCCTTAAGACGTGCAAAAGAGTCAGCAGCAAGAGTCGAAGGAGGAAGAAATTCTTCTTCAGGATCTCCACTTGCCATAGCCTGAATCTCACCTCCCTCAGCCCCCAACAGTGCTTCTTCTGAAGATAATTCTTCACTTGTTGTCATTAGCTCTTCTTCTAACACAGGACCGATAAATTCTTCCAAAACCAATTCAATATTGTTAGGATTAATCTCTAAGATGCTCGTCTGCTGTAATATTTCTTCTTGAACAACCTCATCTGCCAATACGAAAGTCGGCAAAAGAAGACAGCAAAAAAGTTGTACAGAGAGAATAAAGAATTTTACTGTGGAAAGACGGAAACAAGTCATTATAACAAAAAAGAAGAATCAGCCAGCGCAGTCACCGAAGTAATGCCATTCATTATTACCCCCATAGCCATCTATATCTCTATAGATGCATTTATAATCAAGTTCAAATCGAAGACCTCCAGTATTAAGAAATACTCCAAACGTATAACTCGTTGGAGAATAAAGGGGAACATAATGTATGAGGACATCAGTAAGTCCGTCCCCGTTAATATCAGTCAAAGAGTTGTAAATCCTCCCGCTATTCCCATTTGATGCAAAGGCCATATAATAAAGAGTTTGTGCAGTCGTATCTGTCGACTTTAGGTTAGGAGATTCTGGCAAAGAAGTATAATCAAAGATACTGGTAAATGGGACGTTGGCAGAACTTGCGGTGTCTGCACAATCGCCATAATAGTTATTCACTGAGTCTCTTTTGTACACACACTTATATGCAAAATCGAAAGTAAAATCCCCTTTATTTAGGAATACCCCGTAAGTCTGATTGGTGCTAGTTAATGCATTATGGTAAGCAAAATCAGTAAGCCCATCACCATTAAAATCAGCAATGGAATTATAATTTGTTGAGTTGTAGACAGAGGAAAGGGTATCTAATGCTTGTGGCATTAAGTCGTCATCTTTGGGGGCATTTGATGTCGGCCAATTCAGATAATCATTAAATACATCCTGTAGCGGCACCATTTCACTTCGAGAGGGATCTGCACAATCGCCATAATACTTAGGATCGCTGCCGGAAGGTCTTGTGTAGACGCATTTATAAGCTAGTTCGTAGCTCAGATTTCCTTTGTTCACAAACACGCCATAATTGCTATATACACCATTACCATAATGATAAAGAAGATCAGTAAAACCATCACCATTTATATCTATTTGAGTTGTTATTGAATAGACAGAGTTATACCCTGTTTTAAGGTTGTTAAGTATCAAATAAAGAACATCCTCTTCTTTCGGAGCACCAGAAGCAGTCCAAGATTGGTAATCAGAAAAAATACTCAATGTGTTTACATCAAATCCTGCAAAGGCAGAAGGCATCCAAATATTTTCAGGTTTTGATAAGGTCACATCATTCTCATAGTAAGAAAAGTATACTGATACAGACAAAATAATGGCTGTAGCCGAGAGGAAGGTGGCAAAAAGATAAGAGGATAATTTCATTTAAAAGAAAAAAGAAGAATTTTTAAAAACTTAAGTTTACTGGCCTATTGACACGCCCCAATACAGAGATCGCCATTAGGGAGGATGTTCCCCGTGAGACGAATATTCCCCACGATATCAAGAGCTTCTTGCGGTGAAGAAGTACCGATTCCTACATTACCGATGATGTAGTGAATGGCAGAACCGACCTGTGTCCAAAATCCACCAGTTCCTCCGCCTCCACTATAGATACAAGCAACTGCCTCTGATGAAGGTTGACTTATACCCCCTTCACAATTCTGATTGTTAAGAGTCCAATATTTGATCTGCTCTTCAGAAGCGGGACATTCGGTCGGATCAAGAGTGTAGCTCCAGTCTGACTCCGTACAAGCGGGCGGGCTTCCCCCACCATCGTCTGCAGTAAGATTGAGGACCTGTACAGGCGTACTAGAAGTGGAGTTTCCAGTCCCGTCACCAAGAGAACCTTCATAGTCATCACCCCAACATTTAACAGTATCATTGTTGAGTCTCGCACAAGTGAAGCCATACCCTGTACTGATATGAGTGGCTCCGGTAATGCCGACAACAGAAACGGGAGTCTTTTGCGGAGTGGATGAAGAAGTTCCGTTTCCCAATTGCCCGCTGATATTATCTCCCCAGCATTTTATTGCCCCTCCTGTGATAATGGCACATGAATGAGTCGTATCGACATCGTAAGAGAAATTAGCAGAAATAGCAGTAGCGGTAGTGATTCCAGAAACAGAAACAGGAGATGAGCTGTTTGCTGTAGTGTTGTTTCCGAGTTGCCCCCTTGTGTTGTCTCCCCAGCACTTGACTGTTCCGTCGGAAAGGGTGGCACAGGTGTGGTAGGAGCCAGCATCAATATCAGTTGCCGTGGTAATACCAGAGACAGCAACAGGAGAATTTCTGTTGGTCGTTGTACCGTCTCCGAGTTGACCTTTGTTGTTTTTTCCCCAGCATTTTGCTGTGCCTCCGTTGAGAATTGCACAGGTATGATATTCTCCAACAGTGAGATCAATGGCATTGCTGACACTAGAGACAGATGTTGGAGAAGAACGATTTATAGTAGTTCCATCTCCGATTTGACCGAATTCATTGCTTCCCCAACACTTGATCGTTCCACCAGAAAGAAGAGCACAAGAGTGATCACTTCCTCCTGAAATTTTTGTCGCTCCGGTGATTCCACTTACTGAAACCGGTGTTATTCGGTCTGTTTCGGTTCCGTCTCCCAGTTGCCCAGACCAGTTTGCCCCCCAGCATTTTACCGCTCCTCCGCTTACGATAGCACAACCATGGTACATGTTCGCAAAAGCAGATATGGCATCACTTATTCCAGAAACCTGTACCGGAGAAAATTGGGTATTCGTATTTCCATTTCCGAGCTGCCCGCCCCAGTTTCCCCCCCAGCACTTCACCGTGCCATCACTCAATACACTGCAATTATGTTCTGCACCGGATGATACATCGAGAGCAGCATCGACTTGAGTGGCATGTGCCGATGGACTCAAGAAAAAAAGAAGTGCGAATATTGGCAAAAGGCGTTTTGTGGAGGACATGGAGGGAAAAAAATGAAAAAGTGAAAGAACAAAGGAAGGGTCTTGGGGGTTGTTTCTGGTTTTATTTTTATGATTCCTGACTTAGGCGGAGAAGTTTTTCTACTCGCAATGCCCTGGTATGTGATTTTATTTTTTGAATGACAGCATCTTTGATACAGACCACTTCCGCATGACTACTTTTGGGATGTTTTTTGGAACAAGTAGTGTATGTTTTTTCCAAAAATTGAAACTGCGCAATTTTTTTCTCCCTTCTCTTCGTGACTTCCTGCTTCTTTTTCTGGATGAGCACTTTTTTGGAAAGAAGATTTTGCTTCGCATCTTTTTTTTGCTGCCTCTTTTCTGCCTGAATCGATTTCTTTTCTTTTTTCTCTAATTCCTGAATCTTCTCTGCCCGTCTCTCTTGCGCCTCCTGCTTTTTCTGCTCTTTTATGAATATATCTGCATCAGCAGAAAAGGGAGAAAAAAAAATGAAAGAGAGTGAAATGAATAATATCACAAAAAACCCTGCTTTTATGAGCAAGGGGGAAGAAGAGGTGATACGCATAGTTTCGAGCCGTAAAAATATCCTTATCATACATAGTGCGTTTCCCGTGACAAGAAAATCATCTTTACAAATGTATAGACTTGGTGTGAAAAAAGTATTGAAATGAATTTTAAGTCGAAGCGCACCGAGAGCATCAAAAACAATATCTGGATTTACTTTTGTCTCTGTAAAGGCGTCTAAAAACCAATCGGACTGTTCTATCGAAAGAATCCTTCCAAGAAGAAAAAGTAATCCATTTTTTGAAGCGTAAATGTGGATGGATTACTGCTCAACTAAAAGATCTGAAACGATTGCAAAAAATTGAAGAAAGAAAAGAATATATCTCAGGAGAGTCATTTCTTTATCTTGGTCGGCAATATAAATTGATTGTTAAAAATGGGAAAAAAACTCTGTCCACTTTGAGAATGGAAAGATTATCTTGGAGACAAGGGAGAATGTTAATGATTCAGAAAAAAATGAAGAGCTCATAGAATCATGGTACGAGAAAAGAGCAAAACTGATATTCTTTGAACGCTATAGGCAGATGTTAAAGAAATTTGACTACGACTTTGCCCCCGAACTCGCCCTTAGGAAAATGCCAAAACGATGGGGCAGTTTTCTTTCAAAAAAGAAAGTATTACTGAATCCTGAGCTCGTAAAAGCATCTAAGGAATGCATTGATTATGTCATTACCCATGAACTTTGCCATATGAAATACCAAAACCACAGCAAGGAATACTATCGATTCTTGACCTCAAAATGTCCAAACTGGAAGAGCATCAAGGATCAGCTTGAGCTCAAGTTTTCAAAAAACTAAATATGCCCTTACTGCCCAGCCATCATGAGTGTATAGGTCTCCTCTAAATCAGAGTTTTTGAAGGATTCAAAGGGATAAAACCCAAAAAACATCCGAAATACCATCCACTATAGTGGGCTGGAATCGGGTGTCATTAGTGCACAGTCTGGCGGAGAGAGAGGGATTCGAACCCTTCTAAAAATGCGCTTCAATCCCCATAAGCATTAACAAGATTTCAAAATACAGTTTGTCCGAATTCTTACTCCTCATAGTGGACGGGTCGTGTTTTTACCCTTTTTGAATTTGATTATCCGTTGTAATTCGCTATAGTTAATATAGCGATTTATGAAAAATATGGAGGACTTGTTATTTCATCATCGGTTTCAAAATATTTCTGCTTCCATTTGGGAAAAGATTGTGCGAATAGAAAACCTCAAAGGGCAGTGGATTTCTGGAGCAAAGCTTTCTCCTCAGATATTGGGACGACTCAAAAAATCTGTGCTCGTTACTTCTACTGGGGCATCTACTCGTATTGAAGGGTCCAAGCTTTCTGATGAAGAAGTAGAAAAACTTATGAAAGGCTTATCAGTACAGAAATTTTCAGATCGGGATACTCAAGAGGTTCAGGGATATTATGAACTCCTTCATGATGTTTTCGATTCTTGGAAACACATTCATCTCACGGAAAATAATATCAAAAATCTGCATCAACAAATGCTCAAATATGCAGAAAAAGATCAACTCCATCGAGGAGAATACAAAAAGAAAGAAAACAAAGTTCATATGGTCAATGATGTTGGGGAATCCATTGGAATTCTTTTTGATACTACGGAAGCCTTTCTTACGCCCAAGCAGATGCAAGAGTTGGTGGAATGGACAAATGAGGCTTTGTCTAAAAATACTTTCCACCCTTTGCTTATTCTTGGACATTTCATTGTTGAATTTTTGCATATCCATCCTTTTGAAGATGGAAATGGTCGTATCTCACGAATTTTGACAAATCTGCTCTTGCTTCAAAATGATTTTGCATACATGCCATATGTTTCGCATGAAAAAATTATTGAAATCAATAAAGCGGAATATTATCTGGCTCTCAGAAAAACACAGAACACATTAAGAAAGAATGCAGAAGAGCAAGATATTACTCCGTGGTTAGAATTTTTTCTTTCGATGGTATTGGAGCAATCAAAACAGGCTATTGAACTTCTTTCGAGTGCGAATCTAGAAAAATTACTCACCGCTAAGCAGTTAACCGTTTGGGAATATATTCAATCGGTTGAATTTGCAAGTCCCAGAGAAATTTCTGAGAAAACTGGAATTGCTTATGCAACGGTTCGTCAGTCGCTTGAGAAATTACTAAAACTAAAAAAGATTGAACGACTGGGGCAAGGGCGAGGGACGGTGTATAAAGTTAATTCTATAATAAAATGAAAATTCCAAAATTTCATATATACGGAAAAGATAATCCACAAGTGGAATATTTAATTCAAGCCAAACTTGATTTGCGAAGTTGGGAGGATTTAACAAAGGAAGAAAAAGAAATAATACTATTACAACTTTCAAATAATGGATGGATAAAAGATTATTCAACAGAAATTTTACATGCGATTAAGGATTTGAATTATCATTTTTTAAGAGAATGCCCAAGGAAAAGACTGCATAAAACACCTCCACAAAAAGAAGATAGAAGAAGATATGACCTAGATTATGACCAAATTCGTGCGGCGACAGAAGATTTTAAAGACATATTTTTAAATAAAAAATCAGAACCCCTTATTTTTCGTATGCTTAGTAAATTTGCAGAGGGGTTTATTGATCATACGAATTATCGTTGGGCAGAAGAAGCAACCGAAGAAGAAAAAATAAACCAATATATAAAAGAAGCATTTTCTAAATTTGATAGATTAGCGAACTGTCTTAATCATATTTTTGAGCAATTTTCTATCAATGCGTTAATGACAAGGGAAGGGATCATTCCCAGACAAGACCAAAAAATAGCAGAAGATATTTATGTTCCAGTAATCCAACTCTTGAGCAATCCTGAGTGGAAAGCTGTTAATGAAGAGCTAAAAAGTTCCTTTGATAATTTCCACAATAAAAAATATGAAGATTGTATTGCATCAGCTCACAATGTAGTACAAGGATTTTTACAAATATTAATTCATGGAGAGTATGGGAAAAATGGCTCTGGGGAGTTAGCAAAACTATTTTCAGAGGCAAAAACAGAAAAAGAAAAATATTTCAGTGAGGATTTTGATTTTTTCAAAAATTTCTTTTCTGCATTTAGGGCGAATAAAAGTACATCTAAACCGAAAAAACAAAGTGCAACTTCTGATGATGCTTTATTGATGTTAAATGTAGTGATGATTTTTCTGCAACATGGACTTTCTCAAGTAGAACGAAAGAAATAGCTTTCTCATTTTAAAAAACGAAACCGGTATTACCGAAAATGAACGAAGCAGAAACCACAGCTTTTGTAATCGCCCTTATTGCCCAGCCATCATGAGTGCATGGGTCTCCTCTCGATCAATGCTCCACAAACGAATTCAAAGGTTTATACAAGGAAAAAGCCCGAAACACCATCCACCATAGTGGACTGGAATCGGGTGCCATTAGTGCACAGTCTGGCGGAGAGAGAGGGATTCGAACCCTCGATCCGGATTGCTCCAGATAACACCTTAGCAGGGTGCCGCTTTCGACCACTCAGCCATCTCTCCGTGGACCACAAGAGTATGCCAACCTTGTTTCCGAAAATCAAATTTCTCGCTAGCATTTTTTGTGACATACTTGTTTTTGGAAAATTTTATGAGAAACAAGAAGATTCTTTCATACATTCGGCTCTTCTTTGGGATCCTCTGGGCATCTGTTTTGCTCGGTGGTCTCTGTTGGATTTTTTCTTATGTTCTCAAATACGGATGGAATGAAACAAAAACGTCTCTTCAAACTCTCATTGCCTCAAAAGGCGAGAGTGCGATATTCTACTACCTACTCCTTTTTTCACTCCGAAGCTTTCTCTTCCTTCCTTCCACTGCGCTTGTCTTTTTGGCAGGTATGCTCTTTGACCCCCTCTCGGCTTTTTTCTTTGCTCTCATCGGAACTACTATCTCTCTTTCTCTTGTCTATCTGGGGGCGCAGTTTCTGGGAAAGGAATTCGTACAATCACACGAAAACGAGTGGTTTCAGCGCATTGACAAAACACTTTCACAACAAGGATTTTTTGCAACACTTATCCTCATTCTTCTCCCTCTTCTCCCCGCAGATTCCATTGCTATTGTGGCAGGAGTTACTCAGATTTCATTTCTCGACTTTTTTCTTGGCATTCTTATAGGTTCCGCGGCAACCGTTGCACCATTTGTGCTCCTCGGAAATTCCCTGACGCATATAGTCAGTCTTAGTATTGCTATTTTGTCATTTCTGTTTGCCATTATCATCACTCTGTGGGCATGGAACCATCCACATTTTCGAAGTTTGTTTCAAAAAAAATGAAAGTTGCTATTATCCACGAACTTTTAGTGAAACTAGGAGGCGCCGAACGAGTCGCAAAAGTACTTATGGAAATGTTTCCAGAAGCCCCAATATTTACACTTCTCTACAACGAAAAAACATGCGGATCAGTGTTTCCAAAAAAAAGAGTTCGAGTCGCTCCATGGCTCCAAAAAGCATATCGCATGGGTATTCCTCGACGTGCACTTATTTCGTGGATGAACACAGCAGTTGAAAATTTCAATCTCACGGAATACGATCTCGTTATTTCATCGAGTTCGGCATTTGCTCATGGTGTTCTCACTCTGGCAGGCACAAAGCATATTTGCTATTGTCACTCCCCTGCTCGATATTTGTGGGATCAGACTTTTTCCGTACAGGAACAACAAGCACATCGAGGAGCGCTTTCTGGAGCAAAATCTTTCCTTCTTCCTCGTATTTTTCACACCCTGCGCCAATGGGATGCGGTGGCGGCAGGTCGTCCAGATATTCTTCTCGCTAACTCCAAAACGGTTCAACAACGTATTTCTAAATATTGGAGAAAACCTTCTCAGGTTCTCTTCCCTCCTGTGCGCGTTCGTGAGTTTTCTGCACAAAAAGAACACGGAGAATATTTTCTTATTGTTTCTGCACTCTCTCCATTCAAAAATATTGATCTCGCGGTGCGAGTGTTTTCACGACTTCCAAAACACAAACTCGTCATTATTGGTGATGGAGTCGAGCGAAAACGCCTCGAAGCACTCTCTGGAGAAAACGTGGAATTTCTCGGAAGAAAATCGGATGGCGTGGTAAAAGAGTATCTTCAAAATTGTCGTGCGCTTCTTTTTCCCGGAGAAGATGATTTTGGAATTGTTCCAGTAGAAGCTATGGCATGCGGAAAACCTGTTATTGCACTTGCACGTGGCGGTGCCACGGAAACAGTGCTCGCAGAACAAACCGGTATTTTTTTTGATGAACCAGTAGAATATGCCCTAGAACATGCGCTTATTCGATTTTTTCAGCACGAACCACATTTTGACACGCATAGCATTCGAAAACATGCGCTTTTATTTTCGGAAGAGAGTTTTCGAGAGGGAATTTTAAAGAACATACACCATCCTTCCTAATCCTTTATCAAACAAAACTTATTGCCTTTCAAACAAAAAGATTCGATACTTTTCCATGATTTTTTATTCCTCAAAAATGACTGATGCTCTTGTCTATACTCTTGCCAAAAATCTCCGAGAATTCTTTCGAAAATCGGGAAAAATAAAAGCAGTTGTTGGTATTTCCGGCGGAGTCGATTCGGCAGTAACCGCCGCCATTGGTTCTTTAGCACTTGGAAAAGAGAATATTTTTGCGCTTCGAATGCCACACCACCATTTTTCTTCTTCAGAAAATCTAGAAGATGCTCGTAAGGTATGCGAAACATTGCAACTTGAGTGTCAGGAAATTGATATTGCACCATTTTGCGAACAATTTTTCGATCTCAATTTTGCCACCAAAGTGATGACACGAGGAAATATTATGGCGCGTGTACGTATGACTCTTCTCTATGCGGCGGCAAATGAACAAGATGCACTCGTTCTCGGAACGGGAAACAAGACAGAAATTCTCACGGGATTTTTTACAAAACACGGAGATGGAGCAGTGGATATAGAGGTAATTGGTGAATGCTGGAAAACAGAAGTCTTTCAGATGGCAAAAACACTCGACCTTCCAGAACAAGTATTTACAAAACCTCCTACAGCAGAGCTCTTTCATGGACATACAGACGAGGCAGAGCTTGGTATTTCCTATAGCGAACTCGATGCAATTCTCCAAAAAATGGAAGGAATCACCTCATTTACGCCACAATCTCCACAGGAAGAGCTCGTAATGAATATTACTAAAAGAACAGAACATAAGCGTGGAGGAACTCCCACTCTCTCCCGAAGAGTATAAGAGGATTACACCTCTACAATACTCTTTCTCCGTGCCAGCAAAAATGTAGCACCAAAGAAGAGAGAGAAGAGTCCCAACGCAAAGGTAACCATATTTGACATTCCGGTTTTAGGCGATAATGTTTCTGATGAAGCAAGAACTACAGGAATAGTGGTTTTCGCTACTTCAGAAGAGGAAGTTTCGTTCTGAATATTATCCCACTCCTGAAGAGGAGTATTTTTTTCTGCTTTTTTTGAAGATGAGGAATCTTTTGGCATTACGGCAGGACCAATAAAAAGATTTTCATCGGGACGAATATCAATAAGAAGCGTATCTTTTTGAAAATCAGCAGCAGAAATAGCATCGGATACCGCTTGAACGTTCACAAAAGCATTTTTTGAAGAATCTTGAAAATCTTCCTGAGCATCTTGAAACGAAAACATCCCCGATTTTTCTGAGAGCAACACACGAAAACGAACACTTGTTCGATTATCATATATGTCTCTGTCGGGGGTAGGAGAAGTAAGACTCACATAGCTCGTCGCAAACCCTGGTCGTGCACCCACAGAAACACGAGCAGCATATTGAATATTCTTGTCTATTCCTGGTTCAACATCTCCAAGTTGACACGTTATTTTTTTCCCCGTATCAGTACAATTTTTTGGAATACGAAATTCATAAAAATCAGTTGTGCCTCCATAATAGTCTTCGAGAAGAACATTTTTGGCGGTTTCTGAGCCATTGTTTCGATACGTCACCAAATACTCCACATACTCTCCTTGGTGAATACCTTCTTCGGCAAGAGTGTTCGCTATTATTTTTTGAACATAGAGATCGGCATCAGCAAGAGCAACAGAAAATGGTGCTCCAAAAAGAATAAAAAGAAAGACAATTTTTAAAAGATACCCGTGAAGAGAAAACATGGCAGGAGAAAAAAATCAAAAAGCGAGAGATTCTGTCATTTCAGCTTCAGATGGAGATGCAAGAAGAAAGACTTCTGCTGAAAGCGCATCAGGCTTGGAAACGAGAGAATCATAATAGAGAGAGAAAAAGACTTCTTCTCCGGGGGCAACATCGAGTTCGTAAAACAACACCGCGTTGCCTATTGGCAAAAAATGACCATTCGCACTAGAACTGAGAAGAGAGATTTTCTCCGAAGGAATCGGGAAAAAAGCGATAAAATCTCGAGAAGAAAAAAAATCATCATTGCGTATCATCAGGTGAATAAATCCCACTTTTCCCTTCATTTGTGAGGAAGGAAGAATCTCCACCGGAATTTTTTGGGAAAAAACGATACTATGCGGAAATACAATTTCTTGCTCCCAAAAATTATTCTGCTCATTTCGATCTTCTTGCATAGAAGACACTCCTACTTGGGAAAACATTTTATATCCCCCATCTTTTGCTTCGCTCATGGGGAAGAGGAATACTGAATAAGAGAATGAGAGAGTCTTTCCAGCAGGAAGGAAGAGGGAAGAACAAGTGATTTTTTGACGAGCAAAAAGACACGACTTGGGAATATCTCCAGAAGCCTTTATAATTCCTCCTTGATAATAATCTTTCACCACAACAGAAGTTGCTACCGCTGGGCCATTATTTGTTACCGAAACAGTCACATCTGCCACCCCTGGTTTTTCCTCAGAAAACAGAAGTGTTTTTGCTACGCTAAGATCAGAAGAAAGCCGGTATTCTTTGTCTGAATCCGCACTTGAAAGAATTCGCTGACCCACCAAATAAAAAACAGGACTTGAGGAAGAAGTATTCTCTACAGAAAAAGTTTCAAAGAGAGCATGAGAATCATTTTGGAAATCAGAATTAGGAGAAAGTGCATCTGATGGCATAAGCGAGTCGACATCAAAAAAATCCTCTTCATCAGCAAACGCCAAAAAAACACTCCCAAAAACTGATGCCAAAAAAACAGAGCCAACAAGGAGGAGTTGAAAAACTTTTTGTAAGAAATACATTGATTCTTTCAAAAAACATTATAAAGGATATAATTTTTATAACTTTTTACTTTTATTGTCAAATAATAATTGTGTTTTAAGAGAAAAATTGGTATAATTAAATGTGTTTTCTCTCCAAAAAATATAATGAAACTCTCTCCCGGAATTGTTACTGGCAAAGACTATAAAGCACTTGTTTCCTCTGCGAAAGCGGGAGGATACACCATCCCTGCAGTAAATGTTGTGAGCTCTTCTGGCATCAACGCAGTGCTCGAAGCGGCGGCAAAAAACAAATCGGATGTCATTATTCAAATCAGTAATGGCGGAGCCCAATTTTATGCCGGAAAAGGACTCACGGATAGCTTTCGGGCAAAAGTACTTGGTGCTATTTCGGCGGCGCGACACGCACATACGGTTGCCAAGGAATATGGAATATGTGTTGCCATGCACACCGATCATGCGAATAAAAGCCTTATTCCTTGGGTAGAGGCGCTTATTGATGCCAGCGAAGAAGAGTTTCAAAAAACAGGAAAACCACTTTTTTCCTCACACATGCTTGATCTTTCAGAAGAGACTCTTGAAGACAATCTCTCGGAAAGTGCGAGAATTTTACAACGCCTTACACCAATGGGGATGAGTCTTGAAATAGAACTTGGACTCACAGGAGGAGAAGAGGATGGTCTTGGATCGGAACTCACAAATGACGATGTAGGGAATCCAAAACTCTATACTCAACCACAAGATGTTTTACGAGCGTACGAACTCCTTTCTCCGATCGGACATTTTTCTGTGGCGGCTTCTTTTGGAAATGTTCATGGAGTCTATAAACTCGGAAACGTAAAACTTCGTCCGGAGATTTTGAAAAATTCGCAAGATCTCGTTATGTCTGTGAAAAATACAGGAGAAAAACCACTCAATCTTGTCTTTCACGGTGGATCGGGGTCGGAGGAAGAAAAAATTCGAGAGGCGGTTGGATATGGAGTATTTAAAATGAACATTGATACCGATATGCAATTTGCGTATTCCCACGAAATTGGAAAGTACGTCAAAGAACATTCAAAAGCCTTTGACTTTCAAATTGATCCAGATGATGGCACTCCGTACAAGAAACAATATGATCCTCGTGCATACCTCCGAAAGGGAGAAGAGGGAATTATACAACGACTTTCTGAGAGCTTTTCCATTCTTGGATCGCGAGAAAAAAGCCTTGCACAGGCACCTTCTGAAATTGCTTGAGGATAATGTTCTAAGAAATCATTTTTCAATTTCCTGTTTTCTTGTCAGGAGGAAAAAAAAATCTCATACTAGTGATGCTTTCTTTATCCTTTTTTTCATGTCTGCCGTTCATTTTACCGATGATAGCTTTCAGGCTGAAGTGCTTCAATCTGATATTCCGGTGCTTGTTGATTTCTGGGCAAGCTGGTGCGGACCGTGCCAAATGATGGGACCGGTGATCGATGCTCTTTCTGGCGATTTTGCCGGAAAAGTAAAGGTGGGGAAACTCAACGTTGATGAAAATCCAAAAACTGCTCAAGAGTATGGTATTATGAGCATTCCTGCATTTAAGGTTTTTCAAAACGGAGAAGTTATCGGAGAAATTGTAGGAGCCATGCCAAAAGATGCATTCGTCGAAAAATTGAACGCTATTGTTGGGTAAGCAAATGTTCTTACCTTTTTATAATTTTGTTGAAATTGTCACACGCGCGATAATGAATCGGAAAAACACTCCTCAACGGCAGAATATATGCATGTGCTCATGCTACAAGATCCGATGTATTTCGGGGAGGCGTTTTTAGTATTCTAATTCTCTCGACAAAAAACGACCCCCTCCCAGAAATTTCGGAGGGGGTTTTTCTTTTAGGATAAATATGCATTTTCCTTCTCAACACAGGCTCCCCAATATACTCGTTGTCGACAACTATGCCCCAAATCATCCAGACTACGAACGTATTGCCAAAACAACGGGGTATCTCTTTCGAAAGAAAATTCAAAAACGCATACGATCACTTTGTCACCTTCTTTTTTTTGGAGAAGTGCATATTCTTTTTCAAAAAGCAGAATGTTTGCCAAAAACAGAACTTTTGCAGTATCTCTTTTCGCCAAAATGGGATCTGATCATTGTAACGGGCTCCCCGTTTAATGCCCATGACGAACATGAATGGATTACAAATCAAATTTTTGCCTATCAAAAGGTTCTTGAAGGTGTAATTTATGCCCCGCTTCTTGGTATTTGTTTTGGACACCAGCTCATAGCGCTTTCAGGAGGAGGAAAAATTGGTTCAACACAACAGTACTACCATGGAGACACCTCCCTGCTCCTCATGAATGGAGAATCTCTTCCCATCTTCCGATCACACCGATACTATGTTTCTCATATCCCCGAAACAGCACACATCCTTGCGACAAGTGAGGATGTTATTGAGAATAAAAAACTCCCGTATGCACTTTCGTATTCCACGACAAACAAGAGCTGTATTATTACTCTTCAACCACACCCAGAGCATCCTCCTCACAGTAAAAACAAAGAGCTCATTTCGCTCCTTCGAAGATGGCTGTGTGTGAGAACAATTTCTTAAGAGGATCAAAAAACCCTTGCTTTCTTCAGGACAAGACCTACAGTAACACAGGTGACAGAATTACGAACGACAACGTTGGCGAAAGCATTTTTACATGCCATTGATAGGAAAAATGCAAAAGAAACCCCTTGGGAGAAAGAGGGAAACGAAAGTCAATGGAGCAAAATATACCGCAAAAAAGCGTTTCGATTTCTTCCTTTCCTTCGGTACTGTCCTGGTATTCGAGGTGTTTTGGTCTGCAACTCGGTTGCATTTGGTACTGCGGAAAAATCATCAGATATTGATTTGCTCATTATTACTGCTCCAAAAAAACTATGGACGGCACGCGTTTTTTCTACGGTAATCCTCCATATTTTAGGGGTTCGGCGACATGGAAAAAAGATTGCAGGGCGTTTTTGTCTTTCGTTTTTTGTGACGGAAAATGCACTCAATTTCTCACACATTGCACTTCCAAATGGCGATCCGTATCTCGGATTTTGGACAAAAACGCTCATTCCAATATTCGGAGAAGAAGTCTTTCGGAACATACAAAAACAGAATCAAATCTTTGTGAAATACGAAACCGGCGAAGAGATATCCGACAAAAAAATACCAACGGGAGATTCACACTTCCGTAATCTGCTCGAACATTGTTTCAAAGAGAAAGCAGAGGTATTTTTCAGAAAACATCTTTTCCCCCGAACACTACGCAAGAAAGAGAATCTTCCCAATACGTCTGGCACCATTCTTTCAGACACCATGCTCAAATTTCATGATCAAGATCGACGGGAGGAGATTCGGAAGAAATGCCATAATTTTTTACAGCATCAAGATGTTTCCCCTCCTTCTTCTCTGGAATCCCTTTTTCGGGCAAGAGAACGGTGAATGTTGTTCCCACATTTTCTTTGGATTCAAATTGAATCGTTCCCCCAAACTCTTCAATAATGGATTTTGTAATGTAGAGGCCCAAACCGTTTCCGTTTACCTCTTTTTTCTGAATATTATCAGCACGAAAGAGTTTTGAGAAAATCCTGTCCTTTTGATACTTCGGAATACCATATCCTGTGTCAGAAATAGTGATTTTAAAGAATCCATTTTCCCGATGAATATCAATAGAAATTTTCCCCTGTTCGGGAGTGTATTTTATCGCATTTCCCACAAGATTTTGAAAAACAATGTGTATTAAATTGGAGTCGAGAGGAATATGAGGAAGATGTGCGGTGATATTCTTCTCAATATGCATTTTTTTCTGAGCAACAAAGAGCGAGAGCTCCTGAAGAACTCCATCGAGTGTCTTTTCTATATCAATAGGTTTTGAATCCACTGCAAGCGTTCCAAGATCAATGCGAGAGACATTTAAAAGAGAATCAACCAACCCTCCCATACGCTGACTGCCTTGTGCAATTTCAGTAAGAAACTCCCTTTGCTCTCTATTTATTTTTCCCGCATCTCCACTCAGGAGAAGCTCTGCATACCAGTTGAGTGTTGTCAGCGGTGTACGGAGCTGATGGGAAGCGAGGGAAACAAATTCACTTTTTGCTTTATCGATCCCCTTTTCACTGGTGATGTCCCGTTCAATTCCAACATAAAAAAGAATATTCTTCTTTTCGTCGAGAATAGGAGAAATAGAAACGTTAACATCATAAATCTCACCATTTTTTCGACGATTTCTCATTTCTCCTCGAAAAACATCCTTTTTGTTTGAAATCGTATCCCACAAAAGAGCGTATGTTTCCTTGTCCATCAACCCCCCCCAGTTTTTTCGGGTTCCTGCTTTCTTGCCTATAATCTCCTCTCGTAAAAATCCGGTAAGCTTCTCCATTGCTTTATTCGCAAAGAGAACAACTCCCTCAGCATTCGTAATAATAATGTGATCGGAAGCATTTTCCACGGCAAGTTGAAATTGCTTCAGCTCATTTACAAGATTTTGATATTTTTGTTTCTCGTTCTCGATATCCTTAAGAATTTTAAGAATAACATCCTGTTGGTGTTGCAGCTTTTCATTTTTTTTTTCTGATTCCTTTTGTTGGAGTCGTTGCTCTGTCATATCTTCAAAAGAGCCAATCACCTCTATGGCTTTTCCATTTTTTCCAATAATACAAGAGATGTTTTTTGAGATGAGCATATCATTTCCATGTTTTGTTTTTATGGTTCCCTCTTTGTGAAGCACGAGAATATTTTGCTGACCCGAAAAAAATGGAGAAGAAATATCTACATCTATCAGTGCATTCGGTTTCTTTTTGTTTATCTCCTGTATCGTATACCCCGTAATTCGTTCGGCTTCTAAATTCCAGCCGATAATATTTTGCTTGGCATCCATACGAAAAAAAGCAATGGGGGCTCCACGAAAAAAGAACTCCTGCTGTATTTGAGAGAGACGATAGCGATGGAAGATGGCAAGAAGAACAACAACAAAAAACGCAAAACTGATGGCAAAAAAGACACCCAAAAAGAACGAAGAATTACCCCAAAAAGAAATGCTTTCTTGTAAAAAATGACGCGTTTCCATTGTGTCGAAAAATATTAAACAGGAACCACCGCAACAGAAAGCCCTCCACTAGGAAGAGAAACAATGCGACGCGTTAATATCGTATCTCCAGATGGAGAAACCCATTGGCGAGATTGCACAAGGAGAAGCAGATTTCTTCCAAAAACACTCCCACCTTGCATTTTTTTAATTGGTAAAAAATTTTGAAACGACAAGGTTTGCCCATGTAAAAGAAGAGGAATATTTTTTTCTTCCACATGAAGAATAGTCGTATTGTCCGATTCTTCCATTCGTTGAATGAGAAAAAATTGTTGTACTTCTGGTGGTAAAAGAGGTGAACACGCCTCACCACAAACAGAGAGTGGATTTTCCTCCTGAACTTCTCCCTTTAAAAGAGATTGTATCTTTTCCACAAGTTCTGTAGGACCATATTCTGATTTTTGTAAATAGACATTTGCCCCAAGACGCTTTGCAAGATCAATATCTTGTTGTCGACTGAGATTGCTGTTAATAGCAATAAAAACATTCATAGAAGAATTATTACGAATAGCACTCAACACCTCAAAACCATCCATCTGCGGCATCATGATATCGAGGAGAATAACATCGGGACGGAATTCAGGTGCCTGTACAATGCCGTCCATTCCGTTTCCCTTTGAACGAACATCGAAACCTTCCGCACTAAAAGCAGTTTTATAGAGCTCGACAAGATCTTCGTTATCTTCAATGATGAGAATTTTTTTGGGATTCATAGGAGAGAGGAAGAGTAAAAAAGAAAGTGGTTCCATTGCCTATTTCACTGGTAAGCCATATTTCGCCATCCATTTGTCGAACAATCTCCTTGGCAATACTGAGCCCAAGCCCTGTCCCCTTTGCCTTCCCTAGCTCCTTATTTTCGACCTGATGAAATTTCTCAAAAATACGTTCTTGTTCCTCAGGAGGAATGCCGACTCCTGTATTTTTTACAGAAATTGTGAGAAACCCCTGACGAAGTGATTTGCTGAAGGAGAGCTCAATATTTCCTCCTTCTGGAGTAAATTTTGCCGCATTTCCAATGAGATTTATGAGAACTTCTCGCGTTTTTTCAGGATCGGCAAACACAGGGGTGCTGGCATCATTAAGATGAGTAATATCAAGAGAAAGTTGCTTTTCTTCACAAATAACCTGAAAATCTTGAACAACATTTTCCACAAGATACGAGACGAGAAAAGTCTGTTTTTGAAATTGCATTTTTCCGATTTCCAGCTTTTGAATATCGAGCATGTCATTTACCAAATGGAGCAGGTCGGAAGCGTTTCGATGAATTTTTTCAAGAATACTCTTCTGCTGACGATTAATGGGACCGTATTTTTCTTTATGAAAAAACTCAATAAAACCACGGATAACCGTTAGTGGTGTTCGAAGCTCATGAGAGACAATACCCACAAATTTATCTTTGAGCATGTTTGTTTGCTCTAAGTGATGGCGAATCCGCTCTTGCTGTGCAAAAAAAGAAGAAACGAGGATAATCAAAAGAATGATGCCGAGGAAGATCCCAAGAAAATGCCAGCGAACCGCATTGAGATTTTGAACATGATATTTTTGGTCAATTTCCATAAGAACGATAGCATTTGTTCGTTTGTTCACAGTACCAAAAGAAAATATCGGAGACGCCACTCGTCGAAGCGCACCGAGAGCATCAAAAACAATATCTGGATTTACTTTTGTCTCTGTAAAGGCGTCTAAAAACCAATCGGACTGTTCTATCGAAAGAATCCTTCCAACAGGAACAGCTTCTTCACTTTCGGAGATACTACCGTCGCCATTTCGGTCACGATCAAAACGATGATCAGAAAAAAGAACCTGAAGTTCGTTAGAATGATTTGTTTTCGTAAGAATCTGAAGGGAATAGATGTCTGAACTTTGCGCAAAAACATGGCGCATAATTTCAGAGATATCTTCCGGAACACCATTATGAGAGCTTTGCAGTTTCTCAAGAAGTTCTGCAGGAAAATGTGACGATACCATTTCTCCAAGCGTGTGGAGATATTTTTCATTTTGCGCGTAAAGCGTATCTTCAATGGCAAGAAAAAGACTAAGTACTAAAGCTCCTGAAAGAGTGATTCCAAAAAATGTCACAGGAAGATTCTGCCAAAAACGCAAAAGATCAATAAATGATCTTTCTTTCTCTTTTGGGGTACGCTTATTTGCCACACGTGAACCGCGGAAAAAAATCATCTTTTTTGTTTCTTTGTATATTGCTTTTATTATACTTGAAAAATGGCAAAAAGAAAACTGTCCTTTTCTCAAATATTTCTGTCTCTTCTGTTTTTCTACTCAAGAAATATGGAAAAAGAAAGAAAAAGAGTATAATATGGTGGAAAGTATAAAAAAACAAAGCATGACAAAAACCAAAAAGGAAATTGATATTCTTCTCGAATCAGGATACCTATTAGAAGAGGATGCCAAAAAAATCCTCAAAAAAGCTGAGATACTTCATGTTTCTCCGCTTCAAATTCTGGTGACGGACGGAATACTCTCGCGAGTGTTGATGGGGCAAGCTATTGCGGAATATTACAAAATTCCTTACGCGAACCTCTCTGCAAATTCCTCCGAAAAGGAAGAAGATATATTTCACATTCCAGAACGAACTGCCACAAGCCTTAGAGTTGTTTTTGTTTCGGAAAAAAACGAAACCGTTCACGTTGCCACCGATACACCAGTTATCGAAAATATTTCCCAAAAAATATCTGAGTTCTTTCCCAAGAAAAATATTGAGGTGCTCTATGCTCTTCCCGAAGAAATAGACATGGCGCTCGTTCAATATCGAAAACCACTAAAAACAAGATTCTCGCAGATTATCACAAAAAAAATACGAATTGCACCGGAAATACTTCAAGAAATTCTAGAAGATGCGCTTATATATCAAGCATCCGATATACATCTAGAGCCAAAAGAGGACGGAACTCTTATTCGATTTCGTATTGATGGAATTCTAAAGGAAGCCGGAAATATTCCAAAAGAACACTATGGAAACCTTATTAATCATATTAAAGTTCAATCTCGACTGAGGATTGATGAACATAACACAACACAAGATGGTGCTATGCGCTACGATTTTTCAGGGGGAAATATTGATATTCGCATTTCCATTGCTCCTACTATTGGCGGAGAAAAAGTGACTATGCGTCTCCTTACAAATTATGTACAAAGTCTTCAACTTGCAGAAATTGGTCTCTCTCGGGAAAATCAGAAGTTTTTTGAAGAAGCATCTCAGAAGCCATTCGGAATGATTCTTGTCACCGGTCCCACCGGTGCTGGAAAAACCACAACACTCTACTCACTACTACAAATTATTAGTAATCCGGGAGTCAACATTACGACCATTGAAGATCCAGTAGAATATCATCTTCCCGGACTCAATCAGATTCAGGTAAATACAGAAAGGAATATTACATTTAGCAAAGGACTTCGATCTATTGTTCGACAAGATCCCGATATTATTCTTGTTGGAGAAATTCGAGATGAAGAAACAGCAGAAATTGCCGTAAATGCTGCACTTACCGGACATCTTCTCCTCTCAACTTTTCACGCAAACGATGCCGCCACTGCTATTCCACGCCTCTTGGAAATGGGGGTCGAGCCTTTTCTCCTTGCTTCCACTCTTGAACTTATTGGCGCACAACGCCTCATCCGAAAGATATGTCCTCACTGTCGATATAGTATTCCTCTCGATGCAGAAGAGATGAAGGACATACGAAAACGGTTTGAAGATTACCTTCCCAAAGAAGCAGGAGTCCTCTACAGAGCCAAGGGATGCGTTGCCTGTCATCACACCGGATACAAAGGAAGAACCGGAATATTTGAGTGCATTCCGGTGAGTCAAGAACTTCAAGATCTTATTTTGCAACATCCCTCAAGCAAACAAATTTGGGCACTTGCCCGAAAAAAAGGTGCCATCACACTCTTTGAGGATGGCATGCTAAAAGTACGTCAAGGAATCACTACTCTTGAAGAGCTTCTTCGTGTTGCCTCTCCACCAGAGTTATGATGAAAAAAAAGAAACATTGGCACGAGTTTTTCTCCTTTTTGTCTCAAAAACATAAAAAGGAAGAAGATCAAAAACGAGGACTCAATATTTTTTCGCGAATTGGCATTGCGGAAGATCAGGAAAATCTTTTGGAAAATCTGAGTATGTTGGTGGAATCGGGTATGGATATACCGGAGACGCTTCGCTCAATCGCCACAGAAATGCGTACTCCTCAAATGAAACGCATGATGATGCAAGCAGAAGAGGATATTGAAAATGGTCTTCCTGTATGGAAAGCCCTAGAAGAAACAAATATTCTTCCACCACATATTATTGCCCTCCTCCGTATTGGAGAAGAATCTGGGCGACTCCCAAAAAATTTAAAAATGGTGGCACTCCAACAACAAAAGCAGAGGATGCTGCTCTCGAGAGTCCGGTCTTCACTCGCCTATCCCATGATTGTTTTGTTCCTCTCTCTTTTTATCGGAGTGGGAATTTCATGGTTTATTCTCCCAAGACTTTCAGTAGTTTTTTCTCAACTCAAAATTGATCTTCCATTCGTCACAAGTCTTTTTATCGGCTTTGGAACCTTCCTTGGAAAGTACGGGAATATTGCGATTCCAGCGTTCTTGCTCGTCTTTTTTCTCATTTTCTATTTTGTATTTTTTCATCGAAGCACCAAGCATATTGGCCAAGGAATTCTCCTAAAAACTCCTGTTATCCATCAACTTATTAAACAAGCCGAACTCTCGCGCCTCGGATACATGATGGGTGCACTGCTTGAAGCAGGCATATCGGTCATTGAAGCACTCCTCTCTCTCGAGAAGGCTTCTGTTTTTCGCTCCTATAAAAAACTCTATCGTCTTCTTCGGGAAAATATGGAAGAAGGTATTTCATTTGGAGAAAGCTTTGGAAAGCATAAAGAAACAAAAAAACTAATTCCTGCCCCTGTTCAACAACTTATTAGTTCTGGAGAACAATCGGGAAATCTGTCGCAAATCTTCTTCAAAATCGGAGAGTCGTATGAAGGAAAAACAGAGTACACCACAAAAAATATGGCGGCGCTTCTGGAGCCGATTATGCTCATTATTATTTGGATTGGTGTTGTTTCTGTTGCCCTTGCTGTAGTACTTCCCATTTATACACTGGTTGGAAATATGAATACCGGCATTTCTTCACCACCAAAAGCAAAAATTGTTGCTCACAAAACCATTCCCCAAACAGAATCTCAAAATATTCCACAACCAATACACGCTTCTGGGGAAATACAAAAAAATATTATCGGAACAATTACGCCAGAAAAACAAACAGAACCTAAAGAAGAGAAGGATAATGAAGATTTTTCCCAAGAAAAGAGTCAGAATGTACTCTATTCTTTAGGGGATTTTGAATATCCGGCTTTGCCAAGGAAAGAGAATATAAAAAATATAGAAGTGCTTTCGAATATTCCGGCGCTCAATGTTCGAAGTGGTCCATCAACAGATTTTTCAGTTCTCACACAAATTTTTCCGGGAAATAGTTACCCCGTCCGTGAAGAATCAGGGCAATGGCAAAAAATTACACTTCCCAATAATGAAGAAGGTTGGGTGCTTGGCACATACACGCAGGAATCTTTTCAAGAAATTGAAGAAGACGTTCCTGATGAGAAGAGTGAAGATACTCCTGCCCTTGTAAGGCTCCAAGATAATCTGCAAGGACTCAATATTCGCTCAAATCCAACACAAGAGGCAACTATTATTGGAACCATGCTTCCAGAGGACCGATATGAAAAAATAGGAGAGGAAGAAGGGTGGTTTCACATTCATTTCGAAGAAGAAACCGGCTGGGTTTTGGGATCACTTGTGCAAGAAACAAAAGAATGAAGCACTTTGCTAAATACAACAGTGGTTTTACTCTCCTCGAGATTCTCCTCGTGGTAGCACTCTTTACCGCACTTGCAGGAGTCTCGCTCCCTGTTTCTCTCGCTTTTCTTCAGAAAAGCAGTCTTGATGTTACTGCACAAAATACCGTGCAAACTCTTCGACGAGCACGAACACTCGCTCAATCTTCTGCACACGACATGAGTTGGGGTGTCTACGCAGAAGGTGGACAGATAATACTTTTTGGAGGAGATTCGTACGCCACACGCAATACCTCTTTTGACGAGACCCTTCCTATTCCTGAGCTCATCTCTGTTTCTGGACAACAAGAAACTGTTTTCGAAAAATTCTCAGGAAAACCAAAAAATGCAGGAACGCTTTCCTTTCAGGCGCTTAATGATACGCTTCCCATCACCATCGGAGCGAACGGGCTTCTTTTTTACTAATGGCTTTTCTTCTTTAGAAGCACTCCTTGGGGTAACCATGTTGGGACTCTTTGGAACTGCCATTATGGGAGCTCTCGTTTACGGGCTTCAAGGAATTTCCGTTTCTGGAAACTACGCTCGTGCCACACTACTCGCAGAAGAAGGAATCGAAGCCATCCGAAATATTCGAGATGAAGATTTTTCCAATTTAGTAGACGGAACACACGGACTTGCTCTTTCTGGCGGAACATGGATTTTTTCGGGCTCTTCAGATACGACAGATGTTTTTACGAGAACAACAACCATTAGTACCATTAGCGCGAGTGAAAAAGAGATTTCTTCAGAAGTCACTTGGAATGGGCAAAATGGAAGAACAGGGGTGATAACGCTCCTCACACGCCTCACCGATTGGAGACTTCCAGATGCCCCAACTATAGGAAACTGGTCAAATCCGGCACAAGAGTCAACAAGTAATCTTTCTGGAAATCAGAATGGGATTCGCCTTGCTCTGCAGGGATCTTATGTTTACCTCATTCGAAATGGCGGAAATCCAGATTTTATTATTTTGAATATTTCCAACACCGCAAGTCCTTCTGTTATTGGGTCGCTCAATCTTGCTGGGAATCCGCGTGACATCACCGTAATCGGAAACTATGCCTATATCGCCTCCAATCAAAATAATGCAGAACTTCAAGTAATAAGTATCAGTAATCCTGCCTCACCTTCAGTCGTCAACACGATCAATCTCTCGGGAAATCAAGATGGACAATCGGTTGCCGTTGATGGAAACACGCTCTTTTTGACAAGAGCTTCAAGCGGAAACGACGAATTTTTGACGTATGATATTTCTTCTCCTGCCAACCCATCATTTCTTGGATCAGAAGACCTCGGAAATGGAAATAATAGAGCAATGTATATAAATGGGTCTCACGCCTATGTTGTTTCGAATCAAAACAATCAAGAACTCAAAATTATCGATATTTCCAACTTGAGCAGTCCTTTCTTCGCTACAGCGTATGACATGACAGGAAACAACGATGGAAACTTTGTCACTGGTTTTGGAAGCACTCTTCTTGTTGGACGATCGAACGGAGAACTCGCTATTTTTAGTATTTCGAGTCCTCTCTCTCCAGTTCTTCTCGGAACATTTGATGCTCAAAGCGCTATCAATGGTATTTCACTTGGGAATAGTGGTACATATGCGTTCCTTGCAACGGATGAAAATTCGGCAGAATTTCAGGTGGTGGATATTTCAAATCCCGCATCGGCAACACTTGTGGGATCACTCAATCTTGGAGGAGATATAGACGGAATTGTTTACGATGAAGGAAAAGATCGTGCCTTTGTGGCAGGAGAAGATAATGCCGAAGAATTTTCTGTTTTTATGCCCCAATAAACAGCATAAGGAGTACTCAAAAAAATGGCGGATTTACTCTGGTAGAAGCACTTCTTTCTATTGCGCTTCTCGCTGTTCTTTTACAGGGATCCTCCATGCTTTTTTTGGAATCAATTCGAACGCGCGCAAAACTGCAATCAGTTGCCGAAGTAGATTCTCAGGGGACGCAAATTCTTCATGTTATTACCGAGGAAATACGTAATGCAGAGAGCATTGTTTCTCCAAATTCTGGAGCAAGCTCTTCATCTCTCACCATTTTTGCAAATGCGCAAAACACTATTTTTGTTCCGTTTGGAACAACACTCGTTATGGCAGAAGGTGCTCATCCATTTGCGGCACTCAATTCTTCTCGAGTTCAAATTGAGAGCATCACCTTTGAAAACCGATCACGCACTGGCACTCCCGGAACTCTTCACATCTCCCTTACGCTCTCGCATTACAACCCAGAAAATCGAGCAGAATTTGATGTAACCAAAACATTTACCGCTTCCGCCAGCCTTCGCACTCCATGAATATTCGTCAATTTCTCCGTCGGCAAAAGGGATATGTCCTTCTTATTTCCGTTCTCATGACGGGTGCTATTGGAACAATTATTGCCAGTGCTATCCTGTTTTTCAGTACCGATTCTCTCCGTATGAGCACTACATTTACCGAAGGAGCTCGCGCACGGACACTCGCGCACGCCTGCGCAGAACATGGACTGAATGAATTACGACAAAATACTTCGTACTCGGGAGGAGAAACGCTTTCTTTTGGAGATGATTCGTGTGAAGTTGTTGCTGTATTAGGAGGAAACATTGTACAGGCAGAAGGAATCGCAGGAGATGCTCTTTCGCGCGTAGAAGTAGAAGTATCAGATATTGATCCAGAAATCATCATCTCCTCATGGAAAGAGGTTGCTTCTTTTTGAAAAAATATCTTTTTATATTCAAAAAAATAGGTTATTATATGTATGAAATTTTTTTCTAAAACAAAATTATGAAATACTATGATACCTCGTTAAACAAAAAAGGGTTCACCCTCCTTGAAATTCTTCTCGTTGTTGCCGCCATTGCTATTCTTGCAGGAATTGTTATTTTGGCGATTAACCCAGGGAAACAGCTCGCCGAAACACGAAATGCTCAACGCCGATCAGATGTGAACACCATTTTGAACGCCGTATACCAGTATGCCATTGATAACAAAGGAACGATTCCGTCAGTTATTACAACAACCCAAACCGAGATTTGCGCCGACCCCTCTGGAACCTGCACAGGACTCGTCGATTTTGATACACTTGTCCTCAATGAAAAATACATTGTTGGTATTCCAAGCGACCCAACCGGAGCTTCTGGAAATGGTGCTGGATACGAAATTGTAAAATCTGCGAATGGACGTGTCACTGTTAGTGCTCCAGATGCAGAAGAAGGCGAAACTATTGCCGTAACACGATAATTCTATTTTATAAAAGTAGATGACGAACACCAAAAAAAAGAAGATTCTCGTTGTTGAAGATGAAATTTCATATCTCAAGGTATATCGCCTCAAGCTAGAAAAAGAGGGATTTGAAGTTCTTTTTGCAGAAGACGGAGAGGAGGCACTTCAAAAAATAAAAGAAAAACCGGACATCATTCTTCTTGATATTATTCTTCCAAAAAGAGATGGATTTTCTGTTCTTGAGGAAATACGAAAAAAAAAAGATTTTGCTCATGTACCAATTGTTGTGGCATCAAACTTGGGACAAAAAGAAGACCAAGAGCGCGCCCACAAAATGGGGGCGCAAGATTATTTCGTCAAGGCGAATACGAGCATGGCAGACATCGTAAAAATAATAAAGAAGCACCTTTCTGAAAAATAAGGAGTTATTTTTTTAGGGAGATTCTCGTGAGACCACCAGTAAATGGATGGAGAACTTTTGGAATATCGACCGATCCATCTTCGTGCTGAAAATTTTCGAGAATAGCAACAAGCGGACGGCTTGAAACTGCTGTGCCGTTGAGTGTGTGTGCCATAACAATTTCTCCATTTTTTTGGCGAATACGGATATTCAAACGACGTGCCTGAAAATCGGTGCAATTTGATGTACTCGTTACCTCACGATATCTCCCCTGCCCTGGAAGCCACGCTTCAATGTCATATTTTTTTGCCGCACTCGAACCAAGATCTCCAGCAGCAATAAGCACCAACCGATAGGGAATTCCGAGTTTTTGAAGAAGCGTTTCCTCTGCTTCTCGCATTTGCTCGTGAATAGAAAAAGACTCTTCAGGAAGACAAAGTGCCACCATTTCGATTTTCTCAAACTGATGTACTCGTAAAATCCCTTTTGTGTCTTTTCCATAGCTTCCTGCTTCCCTGCGAAAACACGGAGAATATCCCGCGAACTTTTTTGGCATCTCCTCTTCCTCGAGAATTTCTCCAGCGTAATAACTCGCAAGAGGAACCTCACTCGTCCCAATAAGATAAAGATCATCCACCCCAGGATTCACCACATAGTTTTCATCTTTTTGAAGATACCCCGTTCCAAAAATAGCCTCTTTTCGAGTGAGAAATGGAGGAATAGTAGGAGAAAAACCGAGTTTTTGAATTTCGAGAAAAGCCCAGTTCATGAGTGCCATTTGGAGAATGGCAAGTTCTTCCCGAAGAAAATAAAAACGCGAACCAGAAACTTTTGCTCCTCGCTCCATATCGAGAATTCCAAGACGTTCGGCAATTTCCCAATGTTCTTTGGGAGAAAAAGAAAATTCAGGAATGTCTCCCCATTCTTTCATTACTACAAAATCTTCTTCTCCTCCATCGGGCACATCAGAAAATGGTGGATTTGGAAGGGTGTTGAGAAGATCATCATAGAAAGATTGTACCGCTCGCAATTCTTCCTCCGCTTTTTTGAGTGATGCCGAAACCATCTTCATCTCCGCAAGTGCCAACTCTTTTTCCGCACCAAAAAGGGTTGGAATACGTTTATTCTCCGCATTTTGACGAGAACGAAATTCATCACAATGCACCATAAACTCACGACGCTTCTCATCAATTTCAAGAAGACGAGCGACTGTATTATCAGGAATACCTTTTCGAGTAAGGGCGGATTGTATTTTTTCGGACTGTTCCCGAAGAAGGCGAATATCGAGCATAGAATAACAAAAGAGATGTCAGGAGGGATGCTACCACAGATCTTTTTGTTTCAAAAGAGGATGTTCTGGATAACAATATCATAGGCACTTTTGAGGTACGTTCATAATGCTCTAGAGGTATTTTATAATCGTTGTGGTCTTTCGGAGTTAGAGAATATAAGTCATTCAGTCAGTTTTGGGTTGAATTCACTTGGATCAAGTATCCGATTTCCGAGTTGGATAAATTCTTCTTAAAGTGTTCTATTGAATCGTTCGATCTCTGGATTGTCTTTCGAAGCTTCATTTTTTCCAACCGGATGTATTTTTTGCGAAGAGTGATAATCCTTATCTCCTCGTAAAATACCAATGGACATTAAGAGAAGTGTTTTCTGATGTTATGGAAATGTTCTTTACTCATCTTTTTGAGCCATTCCCATTTCTTCATAAGAGGTGGGTATGGTTTTATAGGTTTGAGAATTAAGGTCATCGAAGACAGAGAAAAACTCTATCTTAGAAGTGCTACCGATGTATCTTAATTTTTTCAGAGAAGAATACAGGCGGCGACATATCCAATATATCCTGATTTATTTCCCCTGCTGGAAGAGCTCAGCAAACATTTTTTTGTTCGTGAGAGAGCAAAAAGTTTCATAAGCAGAAAATAAATGACAAATATTTGAATTCTTTATGAGTTTATCTCTTGTTCGGTTGTATTCTTGAATGATCCCATTCGAAAAATTAAGTTGACAGCCTCTTATGTTTTCCAGCAAGATACGTTGGCGCTTTTTGGCGAGTGGTCTCTTTTGAGAGACTTCTCCTCACTTTCATTTTCATAAATCGTGCTCATTCCGAAAAAGCTAAAATATCGAAAAGTTCACAGAGGACGCGGAACCCTTCGAGGGGTGGCGCAAACTGGTTTTGAACTTGCGTTTGGAAGTTACGGACTCAAGGCAATTGGTCGAGGGGAAATTACAAGTCGCCAAATAGAATCAGCTCGAAGAGCTATTAACCGATACGTGAAACGCACAGGAAAGCTTTGGATACGTATTTTCCCACACAAGCCTGTTACTCAAAAGGCCGCAGAAGTTCCGATGGGATCGGGAAAAGGATCTGTGGAGTTCTATGTATTTCCTACTCTTCCTGGAAAAGTTATCTTCGAAATGGAAGGGGTTACAGAGAGCATTGCCAGAGAGGCATTTCGCCTTGCTTCCTATAAGCTTCCTCTGAAGACAAAATTTGTGAAAAAAGAATTCTAATATCTTCATGAAAACAACTCAACAAATTCGGGACCTCTCTGATAATGAAATCCGTAATGAAATTTTGCGGACAGAGCATCACCTTGTGGGACTCCGTATGAAAATTGTCACCTCACAAGAGAAAGACACCTCTAAAAAGGGAAAATTTAAAAAGTATATTGCTCGTCTCAAAACTATTTTGAATGAGCGTTCCATTGGTTTTTCTGCCACTCTATGAGAACAAAAAAAGGAATCGTTTCTAAGAAATCTGGCGATAAAACAGTGGTGGTAACCGTTCATCGATATGAGATGCACCCGAAATATCACAAGAGATATCGCGTTTCAAAAAAGTTTCATGCACATGACGAAGGGAATACTGTGCAAGTAGGAGATGAAGTAGTTATCCTTGAGACACGTCCTCTCTCTCGCCTCAAACGTTGGCGAGTTGTGACATCAGAAGAATTTTCTTCACTTCAACAATCATGATTCAAGTACAAACCATTCTGTCTGTTGCAGACAATACCGGCGCAAAAGAAGTGATGTGTATTAAAGTACTCGGCGGAAGTAAACGTCGATACGCAGGAGTGGGAGACATTATTGTCGTTACCGTAAAAAAGGCTACTCCAAAAGGCATTGTAAAACGGAAGTCTGTTCAAAAAGCAGTAGTAGTAAGACAGCGACGCGACGTTCGTCGTCAAGATGGATCCATCATTCGTTTCGATGAAAACGCTGTTGTCATTGTCAATAACGCAAAAGACCCTCGTGGAACTCGTGTTTTTGGTCCTGTTGCTCGTGAGCTTCGTGCAATGGGTTTTCAGAAAATTATCTCTCAAGCCCCTGATGTTCTTTAGCAAAACACAAAGAACACTCAGAAAGGCATTGACAAACACTTTTCCTCTAGGGCAAAATTTTCCGGCTTTTTTCTCATCGTGAAAATCAAAAAAGGCGATCATGTCGTCATTATCACCGGCAAGGACAAGGGAAAGAAGGGAAACGTCATTCGCACTATTCCTTCAGAAGAGAGAATTGTCGTGGAGAAGGTGAACCTTTGCACCAAGCACCAAAAAAGAGACCAGAAGAGTCCTGGAGGAAAGATTCAGTTTGAGGCGCCTATTCATGTTTCAAACGTAAAAATCATTTGTCCAGAGACGAAAAAGAGCTCTCGTGTTCGCTATGAGCGAGGAAAAGATGGAAAAAAATACCGCATCGCACAGATTTCGGGAGTAAATATTGAACGTCCTTTTGTAAAATCTTAATATGTCATTCACAAAAGAGTATCGGCAGAATATTGTTCCAGAGCTTCAAAAGAAGCTGGGGAATCGAAATATACATGCAGTCCCCGCTCTTCAAAAGATAACGGTGAGTGTTGGAGTAGGAAGTTATTTGAAAAATGAGAAAACTCCTGCTTCAGTAGTAGATGGAATTACGAGAGTAACTGGACAAAAACCAATTATTCGAAATTCAACAAAGTCGATTTCAAACTTTAAACTTCGAGAGGGAATGCCTGTTGGTGTTTCTGTTACACTGCGAAAAGAGAAGATGTATGACTTCTTGGAACGGCTCGTGAAAATTGTTTTTCCTCGTATTCGAGACTTTCGTGGCTTTTCTTCACGATCGTTTGATGGACGAGGAAATTACTCACTTGGAATTCGAGACCACCTTATTTTTCCAGAAATTCCTACTGATGAAATTATTCGTTCTTTTGGAGTGCAGGTAACATTCACCACGAGTGCCAAAAATGACAAAGAAGCGAAACTCCTCTTAGAGGCTTTTGGTTTTCCCTTTCAAAAATCCTGATGGCAAAAAAATCAATGATCGTAAAGGCTGAACGAAAGCGTGAAAAGGTTCGACGAGCTGCTCTTCTCGGGAAGAAGGCAAAAATGGGTGTTCGTGCCTATAATTGTTGTAACCAATGCGGACGAACACGATCCTACTTTCGATTTTTTGGTCTTTGTCGCATGTGCCTTCGGGAACATGCTCGTCGGGGTGAGATTCCAGGGCTTACAAAATCGAGTTGGTAATTTTATTTTTTTTCCTATGCAGAGCGATCCCATTGCAGACTTCTTGACGCGCATCCGAAACGCCTCGCAAGCAAAAAATGAGGTACTTATGTGTCCCTACTCAAAGATAAAAGAGGAGATGGGAACAATACTTGAACGAGAAGGTTTTATTGAGAAATCACGAGTAGACAGAAGTGGAAAATTTCCAGTGCTTCGAATCTCACTCTCTCCAACACGTGGTCAACTCTCCCTAAAGCGAGTAAGTCGCCCTGGACGACGTGTTTATAAATCTGCTAAAGAAATCCGCTCTGTACAAAATGGGTTTGGAATTTCCATCATCAGCACAAGCTCTGGTCTTAAGACCGACACTGAAGCGAGAATGGGGAAGATGGGGGGGGAGGTACTCTGTGAGATTTTTTAATTTTTCTTACTTTTCATCATATGTCACGAATTGGAAAACAACCGGTTGTGATTCCTAACGGAGTAGAAGTATCCATAACAGGTGACATCATCGCAGTAAAAGGAAAAAAAGGAGAGCTCACATTCTCTCATCACTCTCATGTTTCGGTTTCAATGGAGGAGGGAATGCTACAAGTAGTGCGAAAAAGTGATGAGAAGGAGGACAGAGCACTTCATGGACTCACTCGGGCACTTATTCAAAATATGGTTACCGGTGTAAACGAAGGATTTTCTATTCGACTCGAGATCATCGGAGTTGGGTATCGAACACAGGTTTCCGATTCAAAAATCACACTCAGTCTTGGTTTTTCTCATCCTGTTGAGATGATTACTCCTGAAGGAATTACAGCAGAGATCGATAAGGACACAAAGCAACTTGTTCTTTCGGGAATTGATAAACAAAAAGTTGGTCAATTTGCCGCTGAAATTCGCTCCCTTCGAAAACCAGAGCCCTATAAAGGAAAAGGAATTCGATATGCCGGAGAACATGTTCGACGAAAAGTTGGAAAAGCGGCTGGGAAAAAATAATTTTCTAAAGTTATGACTATGAAAAAACGACAACAATGGTTCAATCGTAAAAATCGAGTTCGAAAGACGATTGGAAAGGGAACCTCTCTGCGTCCAAGAATGCTCGTATTTTGTAGTAATCGGGCACTTTATGTGCAGATCATAGATGATGAAAAACAAGTGACCGTTGCCTCAGTACACTCACTAAAAGAGAAAAACGGATCAACCATGGAGACCGCCAGAAAAATAGGAACAGAAGTTGCCAAGCGTGCCCAAGAAAAAAAGGTGCAGTCTATCGTTTTTGATAGAAATGGCTACCAATATCATGGAAAAGTAAAAGCAATTGCAGAGGCGGCACGTGAAGCTGGTCTTCAATTTTAATTTTCTTCTTATTAAGACTACATATGAGCGATGAAATCAAAATTACGACCCCCTCAGGTGAGGATTTAAATACTTCAGAAGAAGAAAAGGGTGTTTCTTCTCGAGGAGGAAAAAGAGGAAAAGGGGAGCGCTCAGGAGGGAAAGGCCGAAAGAGAAACCGTCGAGAAGGTGGGGAACGAGAAGCAAAAGAATTTGAAGAAGAGCTCCTTCAGGTCGACCGTGTAACGCGCGTTGTAAAAGGAGGACGTCGTTTGCGTTTTCGTGCCACTGTTGTTATTGGTGATCGAAAAGGGCGAGTTGGTTTTGGAACAGATAAAGCAGCAGAAGTGCCACAAGCTATTCAAAAAGCCGTTCGGGATGCCAAAAAAAATCTTATTACTGTCCCCATGGTCAATGGAACCATTCCACACCAAATGAAAGTAAAATTTAAATCGGCAAAAATACTTATTATGCCAGCAAAATCAGGATCAGGAATTATTGCCGGAGGTGCTATGCGAAAAATTGCAGATCTTGCTGGAATTGAGGATATTCTTGGAAAAAATATTGGAACGAGCAATAGGATCTCTTCAGGAAAAGCAATGATGATTGCTCTTAAAAACCTTTCCCAACCAAAGGAAGAAAAGAAAGAGTTTGCCAAAGAGACAGTAGCTTTGGCAAAATAATTGTCCCTTTTATAAACGATTTTTATGAAACGATCAGATTTAGTACCGGCAGTAGGAAGCAGAACGAAGAAGGTTCGTCGTGGACGAGGCGATGGAAGTGGGTCTGGAAACTATTCCGGAAGAGGAATGAAAGGGCAAAATGCTCGTGCTGGAGGAGGTGTTCGTGTTGGATTTGAAGGAGGTCAAACTCCCCTGCTCCGCAGAACTCCAAAACAAAGAGGATTTCGAAATCCAAATCGTGTTGAATTTCTTGCCATCAATTTTCATATTCTTGAAAAGAAATTTTCAGATGGAGAGGTCGTTTCTCCTGCTACTCTCCTCGAAAAGCGAATTATTCGAAACCTCAATAAACCCGTAAAAATTTTGGCAACTGGTACCCTTACAAAACAGGTTTCATTTGAAGGTATTACTTTTTCCAAATCTGCGGAAAGTGTTCTTCAAAACAAGAAGGGATCTGTTCCAAAAAAGAAGTCTTCAGTGCAAGTGGCACCAAATGTTTCAGAAGAAGCTCCTCAATAAAGAAATCTTAGAAACACATTTGAAAAAGCCGCTTGAAAAAGCGGTTTTTTTGTATTTTTTATCTCTTATCTGCATCAATCTCTATGAAAAAAACTTTTCACTTTTTTGCTCCAGAAATACGAAAATACAAGTGGTGGCTTGTGGGAATGATTATGAGTATTTCTCTCGTCAGCATCACTCAAAGCGGATATCCATTTCTGTTGCGAAAAATTGCAAATATATTTTCCAATGATCCATCAAGAGAAAGTGAAGTCCTTCTCCATCAGGTCTTCTTGAGCATTTTTGGACTTTACGTGTGCACATTTTTTTTATGGAGAATCTTCGAGTGGACAATTATTCATTTCGAGAGCCTGTCTATGCGAGACATTGACCAGCGATCTTTTGCGATCATACAAAAAAAGTCATTCCGTTTCTTCCAAGAAGAACATATTGGAAGTCTTGTCAAAAAAGCAGGTCGTTTGGTAAATGCCTTCGAAACATTCTTCGATCAGCTCTCGTTTATTCTCTTTCGAAATATTCTCGACATCCTCATTATTCTCACTATTTTTTCAATTCAAAAACCAATTATCGGACTTCTTTTTGGCGTGTGGAGTATCCTTTTTATTGGAGGAAACTACTTCTTCTCCCGTTGGAAACTGAAATATGATGAGGCGGTTGCAAAAGCAGATTCGCAAGTAGGAGGAGTATTCACCGACTCTTGGGGAAACTTTGGCGCCGTAAAAAGCTTCGCAAAAGAAGAAGAGGAGTTCGAGAGGGCGAAACATGCCACAAGCTATTGGGAGAAGAAGAATCGAAAATCATGGATTTTGAACAATTTTTCCTTTGCCATTCAGAGCTTTCTCATGATTTCTATGGAAATTATAATCATTCTTGTGCTCATCAATGGATGGAAGAAAGGAACCACAAATGTTGGGGATTTCATTTTTTTCGAAACATTTCTTATTCCCCTGTTTCGCACACTGTGGGACTTTGGAAAGAATCTTCGGCAACTTTTTCGCGCTATCGCTGACGCGAAAGAGATGGGAGAAATTTTGGAACAAGAAGAGGAAGTAAAAGATATCTCAAATGCTCCAGAAATTGTTGTAAAAAAAGGAGATATTGCCTTTCACGATGTTCAGTTTTCCTATTCTGGAGATCGACAAGAAATTCAAAACATCAGCCTCACCATTCCTGCTGGACAAAGCGTAGCGCTTGTTGGAAACACAGGATCTGGAAAAACAACTATCACAAAACTTCTCTTGCGATTTTTTGATATCTCTTCTGGAACCGTCACTATTGATGGACAGAATATCGCTCATGTAACGCAACAATCGCTTCGAAGGAGCATTTCCCTTGTTCCGCAAATGCCAGAACTCTTCTTTCGAAGTATTTCAGAAAACATCGCCTTTGGAAAAACAGGAGCCTCAAAAGAAGAAATCCGGAAGGCGGCAGAAAAAGCAGGAGCGATTGATTTTATCAATGCCCTTCCAAATGGTTTTGACACACTCGTAGGAGAACGTGGAGTCAAGCTTTCAGGTGGAGAAAGACAACGCATTGCTATTGCTCGTGCATTTCTCAAAGATGCTCCCATTCTCGTACTGGATGAGGCGACAAGTGCGCTCGACTCCATTACTGAAAAAGCAGTTCAAGGAGCGATAGAAGCGCTTCTCAAAAATCGAACGAGTATTGTTATTGCTCATCGACTTTCAACTATTTTGCAAGTTGATCGAATTCTTGTACTCGAAAAAGGAAAGATTGCGGAAGATGGTACGCATGAAGAGCTCCTCAAAAACAAGGGGTGCTATGCGGAAATGTGGGAACATCAGTCTGGAGGATTTTTACAAGAGGATGATGTTTCTCTTTGAGAAGATTTGTGAGACTTCTCAGGGAACCCGAACTGCACCAAAAAGCTGATCGAGAATGTGATCTGTTGTTACCTCTTCTGCTTCTGCTTCGTAGGTTGGAATAATACGGTGTCGCAAAACATCTTTTCCAATATCTTTTATATCGTCTGGCGTCACAAAATCTCGATTCCTCAAGAGTGCCATTGCTTTTGAAGCCAAAAGAAGCGCTATAGAAGCACGTGGAGAAGCGCCAAAGGCAATAAGTGGCGTAAGGTCGGGAATTCCGGCAGATGCTGGGTGTCGACTCGCAAAAACAATATCTCGGATGTAATGCTTTATAGAATCATCCGCGTATACTTTTTTACAGATTTTCTGAAGTGCAAGAATATCTTTTCCCGAGATTACCTTCTTTGACTCTTCTTCTTCAAAAGTTTCATTCAAATTCATAATGGCAATTTCTTCTTCTGGAGAGGGGTAAGAAACGGTTACCTTCATGAGAAAGCGATCTGTTTGGGCTTCGGGAAGCGCGTAGGTTCCCTCTTGTTCAATAGGATTTTGTGTCGCCAACACAAAAAATGGTGATGGCAAGGCAAGGGTTTCTTCTCCAATAGTCACCTGCTTTTCTTGCATAGCTTCGAGCAAAGCACTTTGAACCTTCGCCGGTGCACGATTGATTTCATCCGCGAGAATAAAATTGGCAAAAACTGGACCTGTTTTTACAGAAAAAGTGTGATCTTTTGGGTTGTAGATACGTGTTCCAATGAGGTCGGAAGGAAGAAGATCTGGGGTAAACTGAATACGACGAAAAAGAACACCCATAGTTTTTGCAAGAGTGGATATGGACTTCGTTTTTGCAAGACCCGGAACGCCCTCAAGAAGGACATGTCCACCGGAACAAATAGCAATAACAAGTCGCTCCAAAAGATCTTGCTGACCGATAATAGCTTTTTTCATTTCTGCCAATACTTCTTGAAGCAAAACATTGGCAGAAGAAATATCCATTTCTTTTTTACTCATACGTTGGGAAAAGAAGAAAAAAGATGATGTGTGCGATGAAGGAGATTGGTTTTATCAAGAGATTTTCGAGCAAAAAGCGCGCCATCCAATGTTTCTAAAAGAGGTTGAACATACGGAAGAAGCTGAGAAGAACGCTCTTGCAAAACAGCGAGAATTTCTCTGCTCGTCATCTCTTCGGCAGAAATCCCCTCTGTATGCGAAATAAAAAGACGGAGAGCAGAGAGAAGTTTTTTCGCAAAAACAGCGTCATCTTCGGAAACATGCGGAAGAATAATATCAGGAGTTTTAGGAGGAAAAAATTCCTCTGAGGGAATAACTTTGGAGATGCGATTTTTTTTTCGACCAAGAAGAAAAGATATTCCTCCTGCACACACCCCAATAACCAAGAGTAAAACTGCCGTGGTGTTCCACACTTTTTTTTGCTCTGGAATGTGCTCCTCATCCTTCATAAAAGAGGCTTCGGAAGATTCTGAATTATCTTTCTGATGAATTTCTGGAGGAGAAATGACAGAAAGGGAGAGAATATTCGATTGAATTTTTTCTCCACTGGAAAAAACAACAGTCGCTGGACCAAGGGAAAAAGTTCCGGTCTTCTGCGGAAGAATCGTGGTATGTAATTGGAATTCTGAATTCATTTTCCCATTCACAACTGTCATTCGACTACTTTGTGAAGTTCCCTGCTGTATAAACTCTGGTGGAATTGGTACATTTACAGAAGCGATAGAAGCATCTCCGGTTCCTCGCAATATAAGACTCACAGAAAAGGATTCATTCACAATAATATTTTCCGTTTGTAAAACAAGTTCTGCTGTAAATGACCCTTCGCTTCTTCCCGAAGATATCGGCAGAAGAAAAAGGAGAAGGAAAGCGCTGACAGAAAGAAGAATGCGCGAAAACATATTTCGTATCGCGAAAGAGCATACCGTTTTTCATGGATATTTTCAATATCCGTTTATCTCACCAACTCTCTCGATTAATGTGCTCAGGGGAAACTCCTTTTTCCATCAAAATTTGTTGCATTTCCTTTACCATAGTATATCCCCCACAAAGTGAGACTTCTGCATTTTCAAAAAAACTTGCGTCTAGTGTGGATGCAATAGTTGTTACACGTCCCTCTCTATAGTTTTCTGGCGGAAGCTTTGGCTGACTCACACAAAAAGTGATATGACACCTTTTTGGGCTTTTGGATTCCCAATGAGAAAACTCTTCTTGAAAACAGAGATATTCCTCATTTCGAACTCCAAAGAAAAGAAAGATCTCTGGCGCATTTGACTCAGAAGAAAAGAAATGAAGCATACTCCGAAATGGGGCAATTCCTGTTCCAGTAGCAAAAAAGATTTGCCGTTTCTGAGGAAAACGAATGCCAAATTTCCCAAGAGGTCCAAGAAAATCAACCACTTTTCCAGGAAGAGAGTCCCACAGAAATGTACTCGCTTTTCCATTAGGAACGTGTTTCACTACCAATTCAAAAAATGGAAGCTCTTGTGGAGCAGATGCAAGAGAATAGGCACGACGAGCGCCATCATCTGGTAAACAGAGAAGAAGAAATTGTCCAGGAGAAAAAGAGGAGGGAGAAGTCTCAGAAGAAATACAAAATCGAAAAGACCTCGTTTCGTGTGCAACGTCTTCAAATTGCACAAGTTTGGCAGAAAAAGAGGGATTAGGAATCTTACTCATGACGAATGGAAAGAAAGAGAATTCTTTTGACGAAGAGAAGTATCGAGCAGCAGGGATATTATCAAGTATCCAATAATAATACCCCCAAGAAGGAGAATTTTTCCAAAGGTTTCAAGCTGAAGGCTCGCCCATCCCAAAAAAACAGATGGCAGAAAAAAGAACAAAAGAATCATGCGATCAGAAAAACCCGCTTTTCGAAGGCGATCATGTAAATGCAATTCATCCCCTCCTTGAAGGGGATTTTTTTTCGAGAGAAGACGCCGAAGAATCACAAACAACGCATCAAAAAATGGAATTGCCAAAACAAGAAGAATGGTCGCCATTTTTCCTCCAGAAAAAACAGAAAGCGTGGCAATAATAAATCCGTAAGACATAGCGCCCGTATCTCCGAGAAGCATTTTTGGAGGAGGAATATTGAAGAGGAAAAATCCAAATGCAGAGGCAGCAAATACAAAGGAAAGGAGTGCAATTTCTGTTTGAGAAACAAGTGGGGTAAGACTGAGCCACCCCAAAAAACTACCCGCAGAGGCAGCAGAAGCAGAAGAAAGCCCCGGAACACCATCAAGCCAATTGAGGATATTGGCAAAGCCAACAATCCAAAGCATCGTTATAATCTCTGGAAGCCAGAAAAAAGCATCTCTCAGAAAGAGTGTCTCTCCAAATGGATTCCCCAAATACTCAATAGAAACTCCAGAAAAAACAACCATTCCTGCGGCACAAAAATGAATCAGGAGTCGAAATGCCGAAGGAAGATGTCGTCGATCATCCCAAAAACTTACAAGGGCAATACAGGAAACAGCTCCACAGAAAAAAAGGAGGGAGACATTGAGTTTTGGAAAAAAAAGAAGAATAGAAACAAGAAAAGCACATATCGGAGCAACTCCTCCGGGATAAGGAATAGGAGAGCGCTTATACCCATATTTTTCTGGACGATCGAGAAGTCCTATTCTCGGAAAAAAATGAAGTGTTGCAAAACACAACAAGAGACTCAAACAAAAAGAGAAGGAAATAAGAAAAAGTGGAGAAAACCAGAAAGACATTTTTCAAGGGAGCAAAGAGGTGCACCCATTTTCTCACAGAGAAAAGAAAAAGAGAATACAAGAAAAAAAAGACTATTCCTATTCGGAATAGTCTTTAAGAAGTCTTTAAAAGGAGGAGGGATTAGTTTTCTTCGCTAACAGCAGGAAGAACCACTTCGAAGAGAACAGAATACCCTTCTACCATCCCTTTTCCTCGAGCAAGGCATATTGGAGAAAGGAGTGCTTGTGGAGCAGAATCCCCTTCCATAAAGTATCCGCATTCAAATCCTGTGAGCTCTGCTTCAGAAACAGGAACAGTGTCACCTCTTGCAACATCATAGAATTTACGACGATCTTCAGTAGCAATAGCACCAGGATATTGCAGTTCTACGTTACCAAGTTGAAAAATCCCCTCTTGTAAAAAACTTGTCACCGCTTCGACATTTTTCGTAGGAAGAGTGGTCTGCTCAGTAATATTGGGGAAGTTTGAGTAAAGAGCCGTGATCATTTGGTCATTCACATGAACATCAGCAACACCTATTTTTCCTGGAGTAAAAGTAGAGGAATCTTCTTCAGACTCGTTTCCAAGAGACAAAACCGGAAGAGAAAGGTTTGGGCGGAATCGATACCAAACATCTCCTTGCTCTTTCTCAAATGTCTCCACTGAATAAGGGAATTGCAACAATCCCAAATGAGAAAGTGTATCACCTACTTCCTGTCCAGAACTAACGGGGCTCCCCGAAAGATGAAGATTTGGAGCTGAAACAAAAAGGTGATAGACATCGTATGTCAAAAAGAATTCTCCAGTTTTCACATTCACCACATTATACACCTGCTCATTCATACGGAGGATATGTCCAATAAGACCAAGATTATCCCGAAGCTCTTTGACAACATCATATAGAGTTTTATCGAGTGGACGTGCGAGAAGGTACACAGGAAGCGTTTCGGGAAGATTGGTAATAGAAGAAAAATCATCTGTTTTCCACGAAATTTGATACGTTTTTTCTTTTTTGGGCTGTGGTTCTGATCGAGAAATAGAAGTATCTTCGAGTTCTTTCTTCTGAGGTTCAGTAAAAAACTTGTATTCATTCTGTAAGCCAGCTCCAAATACAGCTTCTTGTACATCTTGAGCTGTTGGAGGAGGTGGTGGAGCAGGCTCGTTTTCAGGAGGTATTTTTTCTATATCATCTTCAATATCCTTACTCGTATCGTCATCATCTCCACGATCATAAGCAGGGGGCGAAAGAAGAGTGTCATTTTTATTTTCTTGGGGTTCTTGTGGTTTAGATGCCAAAAAAGCAAGAATTGCCAATATGACAACCAACAAAATACCTCCAACAATGAGAACCGGCTTTTTCATGGGAGAGAAGAAAAGGATATATCCTTATTCTACAGAGGACAACCAAGAAAATCAAATCCCTTATAGATACATATCTGTATTCCAAGCCCACCACAAAACCCCTTTCACGAAGAGACAAACTTTATCTCAGGAAGCCCTGATGAAAAAAATCTTTGTTTATAAGAGTATTTCCGCACTCCTCGCAGAATGGCATTGAATATTTATGGCAACCGGAAGCGATGCCATGTGTGTTGGAGCATACTCAATATGTGTTGAAAGCACAGTGGTATTTCCACCAAACCCCATAGTTCCGATTTTCAATGCGTTTACTTCTCGTGTGATTCTTTTTTCAAGTGCAGTATATCGCGCATCCGAATCCACATCTTTTGAGGGACAAAAAAGAGCGCGTTTTGCGAGAACAGCAACAGAATCGAATGTTCCTCCAATACCAATTCCCAAAATCCACGGGGGGCAACTTGTTCCTCCTGCTTTTTTGGCAGTTTCTAAAACGGTTTTTACAACCCCCTCTTCTCCGTCTGCTGGACGAAGCATGGTGAGGGTTGATTTATTTTCTGCCCCTCCACCTTTTGGGAGAAAAGTTATGCGAATATTCTCTCCCAAAACCTGCTCCAAGTGAAGAAGTGGTGGAGTGTTGTCTTTTGTGTTTCTTCTATCGAAAAGTGGATCAAAAACAATACTCGCTCGGAGTCGGTACTTTGTATAGCTCTCCGAAACCGCTCGTTTCAGCGTTTCGAAAATCGGTTCTTCGAGTACTACCCCCATTCCTATTTCCACAAAAAAAACGGCTGTTCCGGTATCCTGACAGAGCGGAAGTTGTCTTTCTGATGCTTGCTTTGCGTTTTGTATAATTGTTTGAAGCGCTAATTTGGCAGAAGCATTTTCCTCTTCCCCCTCTGCCTTTCTGATTTTTTTCTGTATCTCTTCTGGCAAGACAAAATTTGCCGATTGAATGAGTTTTTCTGCCGCTAAAAAAATATCACTTGCCGGAATTGTCCTCATAATATTCTCTGAAAGAAAGCAAAAACTATTTTGCCATAAAAATAATGGAGTACAAGAAGAAGGTTGTCATCAACGCATGTATCAAGAATTCGTATGATAATTCCTTAAAAGTGCAAGTATAAAAGGAACATTATTTTTCTGTTTTGCAAGTTATTTTTCTTGCGAAATAAAATAGAGAGAAGATATATTTCCCAATCAGACTTCTTTTTATTGTTACTGAAAAAAGAAGCATTTTTTTCCTGAAAAAATGGAAGAATATGGGGCAACAACCACCGCACCACCCGAGAAACAATTTTCCAAAGCAATTGCGACAGAGATTCATGATCTTATTGCAAAGGCACAGCGTATTGCTATTATTTCTCACCGAAGTCCAGACGGAGACACAAGCGGATCGGGGCTTGCTCTGAGGATTTTGCTTGAAGATCAACAAAAAATGGTCACCAATGTTTGTGGAGATCCACTTCCAACCTCATTCCAATTTCTTCCAAATGCCTCTCTTTTTGTTCCAGATTTTCATCCAGAAGAGTTTGACCTTCTTCTCACGGTAGACGCGGCAACAAGTGGTCAAACTGGATTTTCTGAAACAAAACCAGAGCTCTTCTCTGGAAAATATCCGCTTGTAAACATTGATCATCACATCTCTAATGAGCTTTTTGGAACCATAAATCTTGTTGATGCAAAGGCAAGCAGTACAACTGCGGTACTCTTTACTCTGTTTACCCTGTTTGGCTGGCGCATTTCACCAGATATGGCAACGTGCCTCCTTAATGGATTGATGACAGATACGGGATCGTTTCAGCACACGAACACCACCCCCGAAACTCTGAGAATTGGAGCAAAACTTCTTTCTGCCGGAGCAGATCTCGAGAGTATCCGTCGGTATGTATTCCGTACTACTCCGGTTGAAACTATGCGTCTTTGGGGAAAAATTCTCTCTCGTGCCGAAAAGACAGCCGAAGATATTGTGGTTTCTTCCGTTCGGGAGGAGGACTTTCAGAGAACTGGTGCAGATCCAAAAGATGCGGCAGGAGCAATCGACTATCTCAATATGATTCCAAACGCAAAATATTCCATACTCCTCACCGAGCGCGGAGGAAAAGTAAAAGGGAGTTTACGCACACAACAGGACTCTGTGAATGTTTCTGAAATTGCGGGAAAATTTGGAGGAGGTGGACACATAAAAGCGGCGGGATTTACCGTTCCAGGAGTACTTCGGATGGAACGACGTTTTTCGATTATCTCTGAAGAGAAGACAGAAAATATTCTCCAAGAAGCAAAAGTACATTCATAAAAAACATTTTTCTTGAGGGAGTGAGTGACGAGTCGCTCGAAAATCCTTTTTGACATTAGTAGAACCTCTTTTTTTTATAGGAATATGTAAGCATATGTATGCGTTTAGAGAGGTGTTTGCATTTTCTTTTTCATTCACTTTTTTAAAAAAACACGGAACAATGGAAACTCCTCACCGATCTCCTTTTTTTAACATGTCGAATTCTCCTTCGTTTGTTCATCTTCATGCGCATTCCCATTATTCCCTTCTTTCTGCACTCGGAACACCAGATGAAACTGCAGAGACTGTGGCAAAACATGGACAAATGGCAGTTGCTATCACTGATTCGGGGAATATGCATGGAGCGGCAGAGTTTTCTATTGCCTGCAAAAACTCCGGAATAAAACCAATATTTGGGTATGAAGCGTATTGCGCCCCTCGGAGTCGACTCGATAAAGAACCTGTTGATGCAAGATGGAGTCAGCTCGTTTTGCTCGCAAAGAACAAGGAGGGGTATCACAACATTCTTCGTATTGCGACAGAAGCCGCACTTTCGGGCATGTTTCACGTTCCACGAATTGATTGGGAACTTCTTGAGAAATATGGAGATGGCATTATTCTCCTTACGGGTGGAGTTCGTGGAGAACTTGTTCAATATCTTTCTGGAGGAGGAAAAGAGGAGAAAGCAAAAGAGATACTCCATCGGTACCAAAAGCGTTTCGGGGAAGATTGTTACATCGAACTTCAGCGTCACCCCACTCAACGTCAGTGGGCAGAGGTGGAACCGATTCTTCGAAAACTTTCACAGGAACTCAATATTCCGCTTGTCGCAACAAATGACGCATATTACACAAAGGTAGAAGACGCGGCGGCGCATGATATTCTTCTCTGTATTAAAAACAATACGCAGAAAAACGATCCAAGTCGTCCCACCATGCTTGGAGACAATTTTGCACTTCGCTCTTCCGAGGAAATGCGTGAACTGTTTGTCGATCTTCCCGAGGCGTGTGACAACACCATTACTATTGCCGAGAAGTGTGATGTCGCCATCGATTTTGGTGGTTCTTTGCTTCCCTCCTTTCCGGTTCCCGAAGGGGAGACACTCGAGAGCTATTTGCACAGAGAATGCTTTAATGGAATTGAAAAGCGGTACCATTTTCTCCCAAGTGCTCCCGAAACCGAAGAGCAGAAAGCCATTATTGAGCGTCTCGAATTTGAGCTCTCCGTTATTAATAGCATGGGATTTCCCGCTTACTTTTTGATTGTGGGAGATTTTGTCCAATGGGCAAAAGCGCGTGATATTCTTGTAGGTCCTGGTCGAGGAAGTGCAGCAGGTTCGCTTGTTTCCTATGCACTGACGATTACGAATATCGACCCGATTCGATATGATCTCCTTTTTGAACGATTCCTCAATCCTGAGCGTGTCTCAATGCCAGATATTGATATAGACTTTCCCGATGAAAGACGCGATGAAGTGCTCGAATATGTTCGCAAAAAATATGGAGAAGATCGCGTGGCACAAATCTGTACATTTGGAACACTCGCAGCGCGTGCTTCTATTAAAGACGTGGGACGGGTAATGGGGCTCAACTTTGCGGATATGAACGGCTTCGCGAAGCTTATTCCCGAACGCCCCGGAATTACCATGGATGAAGCCCACGAAACCGCTCCTGATCTTCGAAAAGCACTTGAAGACAATCCTCGATTCGCCGAAATTTGGGGGATTGCAAAACGTCTTGAAGGAGGTGTGCGCCATGTTTCCGTGCACGCGTGTGCTGTGGTGATTTCTCCTGATGAACTCACTCATCATACAGCACTTCAGTGCGCACCGAAAGACGATCGCACGGTTATTACACAGTTTTCCGCAAAGCCCATCGAAAAACTCGGTCTTTTGAAAATGGACTTTTTGGGACTGAAAAACCTCACTATTCTCGTGCGTACCCTTGAAGTGATCGAAAAATATCACGGAACAAAGATTGATCTCGACACCATTCCACTCGATGACAAAAAGGCATTTACGCTTCTTTCAAGGGGACAGACAACTGGAGTATTTCAGTTGGAATCTTCCGGAATGAAGCGCTATCTCAAACAACTCAAACCGACCAATCTCGAAGATATTATCGCTATGGTGTCGCTCTATCGTCCCGGTCCAATGGAGTGGATTCCTGATTATATCTCAGGAAAACATAAGGAAAAAAAGGTAAAATATGCGCACGAATCACTCAAAGGTGTTCTTGAAAAGACTTTTGGAATTGCTATTTACCAAGAGCAAATTCTTCAAATTGCACAGGTATTTGCTGGATTTTCTTTGGGACAAGCCGATATTTTGCGTCGAGCGATTGGAAAAAAAATTGCGTCCGAACTCGCCGCTCAACGCGAAAAATTTATTGAAGGCGCAAAGGAAAAAGGGCATTCCGAAAAACTTGCCGTCAAAATCTTTGACGAAGTGATCGAACCGTTCGCCGGATATGGATTTAATAAATCTCACGCCGCGGGATACGCCATGATTGCGTATCAAACCGCATATTTGAAGGCGAACTATCCCACCGAATTTATGGCGGCGCTCCTTGCTTCTGACCGCGATAATACCGACCGCGTTATTATTGATATTGAAGAATGCCGTGAGCTTGATATTGAGGTGCTTCCGCCAAGTGTAAATGAATCGGGTACCAATTTTACGGTAGTGGAAGACCGAAAAATTCGCTTTGGACTTGGTGCCATTAAAGGAATTGGTGACAGCGTGGTGGAAAGCATTGTGGAGCATCGCGGAGAAGAGCCATTCGAGACTTTTCCCGACTTTCTTGTACGTTGCCCAGCACGTATTCTCAACAAAAAATCGCTTGAGGCACTCGCAAAATCTGGTGCGCTTTCTGCCTTTTCTGAGCCAAACGAAATTCTCGAAAACATAAAACTTATTACCGATTTCGCGAAAGCGGCAGAAAAATCTGCGGCGGATGAAAATCAACATTCTCTTTTTGACGAAGGAGGTCACGCCGGATACGAGCTTGTTCTTCCTGAAACAAAACCAGCGAGTGAAGTAGAACGCCTTTCATGGGAACGAGAAATTCTTGGACTTTTTGTTTCCGACCACCCCTTACGACGCGCAAAATCTGTTTTTCGGAAAAGAGGAGTGCTTATTGCAGAAGTTCCGCAAAAATCTGGAAAATACGGCAAAAAAGGAAAAAGCATCACAGTAGGGGGGCTCCTCATGGGGCTCCGAAAAATTGTCACCAAAACGGGGAAACAGATGGCAATTTTGCAGATTGAGGATCCAAGCGGAAAAATGGAGGCAGTCGTTTTTCCAAAGAATTATGAAGAACTGTCAGCGAAACTCATTGAACAGAACGATGTCGTTTTCTGGATAACGGGAAAGGCAGAAGACCGCGATGGGCAATGGCAAATGATAGTCGATAAAATTGAACACCAACCGCTTCTTGAAATCGAGGCACTTGCAAAAAAATATGCCGCGGAAAAAGGAGAACATTCGTCTTCAGGTTCAGAGGAATATACTTCCGATACCCCTCCATGTGAATTGGATTTCGTGAATCAGGAAGAAACAGAAACCTCGAGAGATTCTTCTGACGAAAAACCACATCTATGGAAATTGCGTCTCAAAAATAGTCTTCTCAAAAGTGATCTTTTTCGTCTTCGAGATATTTTACGTCAACATTCTGGAGGCACTCCAGTAGAAATCCATGCATTTGGACAGGTATTTTATCTTGAAACAGGAGTACAAATGAGCAACGCGCTTTCTCAAAGTATTCAAGAGTTTGTAACAATGGATTAAGAGTCTCTATGAGTGAGTTTTTGTTGTATGAGAGTTGAAATTTCCTTTGGAATTATCACTCCCTGTCCAAAGAAGAATTTGTCGTGAATGCCATGTATGGTGCTATTCCTTTTTCCCCTTGTTTTCGTAACGAGTGTAAAGTTGAGGGGAGTAAGATCGTATTGTCCAAAAGCGTTAAGAATATTGGCAAGTGCATAGGCGGGGACATGTTTTTCGTAGCTGATAATTTCCACAGATCCTTCTTTCTCGCATATAATGACCTCTGGCATTTCAGAGAACACTTCGTTTTTCCCATTGCTTTTCTCCAGAATCTTATTTTGTTCCCCATTCTCAATAGCCATATATTCTTCTATCGCTTGATCAAGAGATGGTTTAGGCTCGGTTCCCGTATATTTTACTTCAAGCGTAACAAGTGTTTTGTCTTCGTCAAATGGTAGGGCAGAAGCCTGATCAATGGACCAGTGATGATTTGAAAAGGCAATCCCCATATTTTCTAGGGCAGAAGACGTTCTCGGGACACGAAAGAAAATTTTTGCAACCATTCCTTCTTTTTTCTCTGGGAGAATGCTATAGGCGACTTTTTGTTCAGGATCTTTTTGAATTGTTTCATATTCTTTTTGCATTGAGCCATAATCAAAATAGTGAATTACCTTTTCTAGGCACGTAAGAGGATTTGATAATGCTTCTGTAATTTCTTCATTTGAGGCCTTTCCAAGAGCGTCTATCATTCTTGTGTAGAGTGCGGATGGATACTTTTTAAGCGAATCTCTGTACTTCTCAAGTTCTCCATTTTGAGGGTTTATGCTCGTTTTTTCCACGAAGGAATCAGAGAGAGAATCCCAAAAAAACTCCTCATTGTTTCCTCGGAGTGCACCACGAATAAAATGCAGAAACTGGTACTGTTTGTAGAACCTTGAGAGTGCCGTTTTTATTTCAAAAAGATCTGTTCGCTCTGGGTTAATAGCAACTTTTCGAGCAAGATTAAGAGCAAAAAGAGAGGCAAGGAGATGCTCTTTATCAGTAAGCTCTTGAGAAAGAGCCTCAATGGCAATAGGATTGACGTGTTCCCCAAAAACAGTGATATCAAACTGAAATCTTCCCGTTCGCACCTGCTTTGATCCTTCTTTATTTCCTGGCGGGATAAGGCATCTTTGGTGTTCCACCAAAAAGTTAACGTCAGTAATTTCTTCAGCTGAAAAAATCTTTTGTTGTGGATCAACTTCCCGAAGAGCCTCCTCTACACCTTTCTGACTATTACGAATGAGCAATGCAAGCCGAAGAACTTTTGTGTTTCCCGACTTTTCAATACTATTCCAAATACATCGGATATCTGGATCATCTGCAACGTGTTTTTGTAAAAAGAGCATGCTGGCAAGCATTTCATCTCCTTTGGAATAGCAGTCGTCTTTATGAATCGTTTGAGCCATGTCCTTATATGCTGGAAATATTTCTTGAAGCAATTTCATTCGCGAAACCCAAAGTATAGCCTCTGAAAAAAATCGTGTTTCAATGAGCTCCGTAAAGAAGAAATTTTGAAAATGAAGGAGATCCTCTTTATCGCTCGCAACCTTTTGAGCAGATGCATACAGATGTGATGCTGTTTTTGCGTTTGGATGAAAACCATTTTTCCCAACATATCTTAGTGTCGATATAAGGAAATCAACTTTTGATATTTTTTCTATTGATCCCTGAAAATTAAGTCGCCCTTTTTCTTCACAAAAGCCGTCGCGAAGTGGTATTTCTCGGGAAATTCCCTTAGCACCCTGATCTCTAGATATGGGTTCTATAATTGCAAGAGCGGTTTGAATATCGACAAAAATTTCTTCAATATTGGAAATATTCTGCATCGCCCACTCCAAAAATTCTGGTGTTATGGTGTTGGCTTCTGTCATTTTTGAGGTGGAACCTGAGGGAGCAACAGAAAAATATCGTGCAAGTTGCATTCGTACATAGTGAATGCCCTTTAATCCTTTTTCTGCTCTTTCTAGTGATATTTTTGCACAATCTTTTTCCTGAAAAAAAGCATAGAGAAGGTCTTCAATTCCTCCGTGATGAACATTTCCTTTTTCGATCAAGAAATTAATACAAGCGGTTTGAAATGGTCTATAGAGCTCTTTTTTTACGTCCAGATTTTTGAGTTGAAAAAACCGATGAATTTTATATGCTTGTTCGCTCGCCATAGTATTCACTTCTTTTTTATTGGAAGCGATAAATTCTTCTATTCCTGTAAAATATTGCTTTGCTGTTTCTTTATCTCCCCCAATATATCGAGAGGTCATATTCTCTCGAATAATCATAAGTGTTTGAATAATGGAGTCATGAAGACATTTTTCTAATTTTTCTTTTTTTATTTCAAAATCTCCTTTTCCCTGATTTTCTATAAATTCTTGGTATTGCCTTTGAAATTCCGAGAAAACATAGGAGTACTCTTCATTCGGAACAATGTCTCTTTGTGCCATGCGCAAGGATTCTTTATACGGTCCTATCACAAGCGATCGACATAATGGAGAAATACCAAGGACATTCACGATAATATCTTCAACAGGATTCTTGATTTCGGGAAGTTGCTGGATGTGCTCTATTCTTTGGCAATGAAATATCCCCCGAACATCATCGGCATCAATATCGAATCCTACTCGCGAAACTCCTAAGATAAAATGATGAATAAAGACTTCAAGATCATTATTTTCACACTCTTTCTGAGCTATTTGAAGGGCTTTTTTGTAGGCATTGGTGACATGTTCTTGATTTGTTCTTTGTATATGAAATCTCTCAAAAATAGCTTCAATAACAGGAGGGGTTTTCTTGGGAATATCCTGAAAGCTGGTTATGCCCTCTCCCTTTAATACTTCTTTAATACAATGAAGCTTCTCTTCTGTTATTCGAAGTCCACCTAATTTTAATGCGTCGAGAAGGTGAGAGAGAAAACGATTGAGCTTCTCCTCATCAGAAACCTCAAGAAGCACCCCCTGTTCCTTTGCGACCTTCTCTATTTCACGAATAATATATTGAAAAGCAAAACCATCGCTTGTTATGGTTCGTAATTGCCTTAGAAGATCTGTGAATTGTCCATTGGCATGGATTGCCGTTTTACTTGGAATATTAGCAACTCTTATGGTGAAAAGTGTACTTGAAACTCCGTCAAAAACTTCTTTTGCTTTTCGAAATGCCTCCCCATCAAATCCTTCTTTTGGAACAAAAAGATAGTCTTTATCAGACTGAGGAAAAATAAGTTGTAGCCCATTTCCACCGTTGGCAATAAGACATCCCATTTCTTTCAATTCTTTTCCCGTTTCCTGAAAAAGGCAGTTTTTAAAAAGAGCGGAAACAAAAGCATCATCAAAATCCGACCGTTCTCGGCAAAGCTTTTGGACATTAACCGCTTCGTATGGAGTATTTGTGAGTATATTATACATGCGCTCATTCATGAGTGTCATTTCTCGAAAGTGAATTTCACTTGGACACCCCCCCCTGAGAAAGCTCTTTCGTGAATTGTATTTCAAACTCTTCTCTGGTCTTTAGGGTGTACAAAAATTCGGTATTTTTTCGTGTTTCTTCAGGGGGAATGTGAGGCGCAAAAGTATTTCGAAATCCTTGAATGATTTGAGAAGTATTATTATTTATTCCAACTTCTCGAAAAATAGGAATGATTCGAGGAGTATTATTATTTATTCCAAAAGGGGGGAAATCTTTGATACCCATAAAAGGGGGTTTAAAATGGAAAAAGGGTTTCATTTATGCTTTTTTCTTTTTTTTCGTCAATACTTTAAAAAAAAATGTTTCATTCTTTTTGAACAAAATGTTTATTTTTTTGTAAAAAACATAAAGAGAAATATGTATTTCTTTTATAATGAGTTTTCAAAATTGTTTTTTTATTCAAAAAAATAAACAATAACGGATTGTTGTCAGAAGCATAATTCTTCTGTTTTCTGTTTTTTTGAAAAAAAGGCATAATTCACTTCGATTTTCTTCTCCGCATGCACTTTTCCGACGCTCTCTTGAGGCAAGTTCAACAAAAAAAATCTGTTCTTTGTGTTGGACTTGATCCACATTTTCATCTTCTGCCCGATGTTGCTAAACATGGAAGAAATGAAACAGAGGCGATTTTCTTTTTTCTTTCCGAAATTCTGGAGGCAGTTTCTCCTTTTGCAGTAGCGGTAAAACCAAACACTGCGTTTTTTGAATGTTGGGGTGTGGAGGGCTGGCGCATACTTGAAAAAATTTCAGAAAAAGCGAAAGAGAAGAATCTTTTGGTTATTGCCGACGCGAAGCGAGGGGATATCGGTTCTACGGCAGAAGCATACGCAGAAGGATTTTTGGGAAAAAATCGTCCGTTCGATGCCATCACTGTCAGTCCGTATCTTGGGCAAGATGGCATCATTCCTTTTGCGGAAAAGGCAGAAGAAAACGAAAAGGGCATTTTTGTACTCGTCAAAACGAGTAATAAAAGTGCAGGAGAATTTCAAGATCTTCCGGTGGGAGATTCTCTTTTACATGAGGAAGTGGCACGGAGTGTGGCACGAATTGGTACTTCATTTTCTGGAGAATCTGGATTTTCTTCTGTTGGGGCAGTAGTGGGAGCAACACATCCCGATGATATCCGTATGCTTCGCTCAGAAATGCCAGCACAAATATTTCTCGTTCCTGGGTATGGCGCACAAGGAGGAACTGTGGAAGACATTGCTCCCGCATTCTATGCGAATGGACAGGGAGCAATTGTTAACTCATCGCGTAGTATCCTCTTTGCTTCCTCAGGATCTCAATTTGCGGAATCTGCCGGAAAAGCCGCTCAGAAAGCTCAGCAAGAGCTTTCGACTACTGTGGGAATTTCCTGATTTTCGTTTACATATTTCTACTATCCCAAGAGGTATTCGTAAATGGTTGCTTGCTCTGTTATTCCCTTGTCCTTTCGAACATAGGTCGTTTTTGGAAGAGGAAAATGATACGAAAGGAGCCTCTGGCGCTTTCCTCTCCCTTTTGTCTTCTGAAAATACTCTTCAATATCTCCTGCACTTTCTCTCCGTCCGAAGAGATAAAAAACATCCCCTTTTGTAAGGTCTTTCTGAAAAATATCTCCCCTTTGAAAAGAGAGATTTGGAAGAGGAAAAACAACATTTTTCCAATATGCATAAGCAAATAAAAACAAGGAAATCTCCATGCCAATTATGATTGCGTCTGGATTTCTTAATGCTATTTCTCGAGCCACCCTTCCGTCTCCACACCCTAAATCTATGAAAACCTCCCTTTTTTGTAATTTTGCCATGCGATGAATTCTCTCAATATCCCGTTTTCGAGTGGGAACCCATGGAGCAATCGAAAGTCCACCCCGAACAAAGAGGAAAAAAAGGAGTATCGCCGTCAGAAGAGCAAAGAAAATATCTATTCGCATTTCCTTCTATTATGTCGTTTTTTTGTATTTCTATCAAAGAGTATTTTGTAAAATGATATTTTCCATTGGAATTTCCTTGACTTTTTACGTGGGAATTCGGGAGAATGCCTTGGCGTTTTTGCACTTTTCTTATGAAAGCGAGCGTTCGTGATATTCGTATTTCTCCAAAAAAGGTAAACCTTGTTGCCGGTATTGTGCGAAACATGCCTGCTAAGAAGGCGGTGAGGTATTTGGCGCTCCTCAATAAGCGTGCGGCAGGGGTTATTAAAAAGGTTATTGATTCTGCCATTGCAAATGCAAAAAATAATGATGGAAAATTGGAGGATGCCCTTCTAGTGGGGAAAATAATTGTAACAAAAGGAAGAACATTGCGTCGTGGTATTCCATCTTCTCGAGGACGTGTCGCTCCTATTAAAAAGCGAAGTTCTCACATTTTTGTGGAACTCACCGACACCTCTCTCTCTGCTTCCGAATAGTTTTTTCTCTCTTCCTCCTCTTTTCATGGGACAGAAAGCAAATCCAAATGATGTTCGTATCGGCATAACCACTCGTTGGCCAAGTATGTGGTATGCAGATGCAAAAAATTTTAGTCGGTACCTGAAACAAGATATCTGTATTCGTAAATTCCTCTCCCGAAAATTAACTGATGCGGGCATTTCTCGTATCGAGATTGAGCGGACAAGTGCTCACACTGCTCTTATTATTCATTCGAGTAAGCCCGGAGTTATTATTGGTCGAAGTGGAACTGCTGTGGAAGATTTAAAAAAAGAACTTCAAAAAGAGTTTGGTGAGAATTTTGAAGTGACCATTCGAGAGGTAAAGGGTCCCGATCTTGATGCTGAAATTCTTGCAGAATCTGTTGCATTTCAAATTTCGCGTCGTGTAAGTTTTCGCCGTGCCGCAAAAGGAATACTCAAAAAAGCAATGGATGCTGGAGCAAAAGGGGCAAAAGTACAGATTAGCGGACGTCTCAATGGAGCAGAAATCTCACGGACGGAGTTCTTTTTGGAGGGAAAAATTCCACTTCAAACGTTTCGAGCTGATATTTCTTACTCTTCCCGAAGAGCAGAGACAACCTACGGAACCATTGGAATAAAAGTATGGATTTTTCGTGGAGAAGTTTTCAAAAATCGCCTTCAGAAGAAAATGGAAATGTCTCCACTCGCAGAAGCAATTTAGTTTTTCCTTGGATTTTTTTGAGATGAGCGAAAGAGCTGTGGAGTGGTAACATCAGAAAATGCGGATCATTCAGCTGAGATTTTCTTGCACTTTTCTTTGAGAAGGTTCATTGGTGTAAAAGCTGTTTTTCTCTAGTATGCGTTTTCGAAATAAAATTATTGTGCCCCTCTTTTTCCTCCTCTTTGCTCCCCTATCGTTTGCCGAAAAAAGCGAGGAGAGGATGACTCATATTTCTCTTGTGAATGAAACAGGCTCGCTTGCTGTAGATGTTTCTTTTTTGCCAACAAAAGAAGGGGGAGACACTATTATCCTTCTTCACCACACGCCATTCCTAAAATCTGATATTTCTTTGGATGATTCTTCTTTATGCCGACTCCTTCCTCGGAAGAAAGCTATTTTTCTTTGCCTATTTCAAAAAGAATCCCCTGAGTTTCAATATCATGTTTCCTCGAAGTTTTCGACAAATACAAATACTCTGCGATTTTTGACCTTTGGAAAGTACGGCAACAAAAGAGATGGTTTTCAGTCTTTTTTTCAGCGAGAAGATCTGAGCTTCCCCCAGAAAACAGAAGAAGACGTGTCTCATGAGCCTTCGGAAGATACTTCTCCTCAAGCATCAGAAGTGAAATATCCCAAAACAAGACCTCCTCTCCCAGAAACACGACTACGAACGATTCCCGATCCAGAATCGAATATTCTCCTTTCTGGAACAAAAGAGAATGTTGTCGGATCCTTTTTCTTTGAGCCAAGAAACGAACCAGCTATTATTGAAAAGCTTGCAGTACAAATCAATGGAGTGGACACCACCGGAATTTTTCCAGATATTCCCGATGATCAAGGTATGGTTGAAGCGGTTTCGTTGTGGCACCAAGATGGAACACCGTTTCTCAAAAAAAATGGAGAAATGGCGAAATCTGGAAGTATTCAGAGTAATGGAATTGTGCTTTTTGAGGGGCTTCAGGTTGTTATTCCTGAAGAGGGAGAGCGTATTTTTGTAACGGTGGATACTCTTCCTATGGTACGTGATCGAAGTGGGTCTACCATTTTTGTTACTATTCCTTTCTTAGCAGGAAATACTCGTATTATTGGCTACTTTAGCCAAAAAGAAATGGTGTTTTCTTCAGATATTCCTCCGAAATCAAATCCCCATTTTTTTATTGTGCGGAGCCGTTTACAAGTTGAAGAAGACAAAAGTCAACCTAACACTCCTCTTCACTCTGGCAAGAATAATCTCCTCAAATTTACCCTCTCTGCTGAAGGGGATCGTGAGGTTTTTTTACAGAACATTGGTGTCGAAATTTCTGCTTTCTCTCATTTGGAGCAATCATTTTCCGTAACAAGTTTGCGTCTTTTACAAGGAGGAGAAGTTATTGCTTCCCTTTCTGGAGAAGACCTTACAGGAAAACAAACTCTTATGGTTGGCTCATGTGCCACTGGTGATTCGTGTTATTCGGACAGTGGAAATCGATATAAAATTAAAAGTCCTCGCTCATTCCTTATTGAAGCGAATATTTCTTCCACAGGGAACTTTTCTGGAGATGAAGTTTTAGGAGCAAGAATTTATATTAATGGAACAAACCCTGGAGAGGATGGATTTCTGTGGGAAGACTACGGATCCGGAGAGAATGACGGTATATCTTTACAGTGGATGCCTCGAAATGATGATCTTACTGAGCTTTTTGGAGAAGTTCGTGCACTATAGAAAGGCTCATTTTTTTCTCATGACAAACGAGTCGAAGTAGAATAATGATTAAGAGAAAGCCGGAATACCCGTCTTGATTTCTTGAATATGGGAGAGGATACTACATGTGTTTTCTTAAAAAAAATGTCTTCTCAAAAAACTACGGAAAATGGCGCACAGAATGCCTTTTTCTATCTCACGAGTTTCTTCTCATTGAGTTTTGTCGCCTTTGGAGTGGGCAATCTCCTTTTCTCCATGGTGCATTTTTACTTTCCAGAAAGTACAAACCTGTATTCTCAAGACTTCTCGCAAGATTCCCTTAAGTTTGGAATCGCAGCACTTCTCATTGCTTCCCCTGTCTATTTTTTCACGACAAAAACTCTTTATCGATTCTTGGCGGAAAAAAAACTTTCCTACGAATCGGGAATTCGACGCTGGCTCACCTATGTCGTACTTTTTATTACCATTGCCACTGTTTTGGGAGACCTTGTCACCACGCTCTATTCATTTTTGGGAGGAGAATTAACCATACGATTCCTACTAAAATCCCTCATTATTTTGGGAATTTCCGGAGGCATTTTTCTCTTCTATTTTCTGGATGTTCATACGAACGATTCTGCTTTTCAGAAAATGAAAAATAGAGTATTCACTGGAATTTTTTGGACAGTTGTTCTGCTTCCTCTCTTTTGGGCTTTTACTATTCTTGAAAATCCTCAAATAACACGAATGAAGAAAATCGATGAAAATACTATTGCTCTTCTTCAGTCACTTCAATACACAGTGGAAGCCTATGCAGAAAATGAAAAGGAACTTCCCAAAGACATCGAAAGTATCGCCTCTCCGCAATATGGAAGTTTTTCTCTTCAGGATATAAAAGACAAAAATATTTCCTATACCCCCACCTCTGAGAGAGAATATACACTCTGCGCCAATTTTGAGAGAGATAATCAACAAGATAACGACACATCATATTTTGGAAACGGAAATTGGAGTCATTCTGCAGGAAATTTCTGCTTTTCGCTCTCCGTAAAAAAAGACAATATCGGAAAAGAATTCATTCCTACTCCTCAGTAAAACGAACCATGGCAGAGATAAAAAACCGAAAGGCATTTTTTGACTACGAAATTCTCGATCGACTTACAGCAGGAATGGTACTCCACGGATCGGAAATAAAATCGCTTCGAGCAGGACGTGGAAGTTTTTCGGGAGCATTTGTTTCTCTCAAAAGCGGAGAGGCGTTTCTGAAAAATTTCAATATTCAGCCATGGGAATTTGCACAAGAAAAACTCAATCCAGAGCGAGAGAGGAAATTACTCCTTAAAAAACAAGAGATTGAGCGACTCATCAAAAAAACAGAAGAACAAGGGCTTACAGTAATTCCCTTAAAACTTTTTTTTACGAGAGGCTATGCCAAAGTAGAAATTGCTCTTGCCCGCGGAAAACGAAAGTACGATAAAAGACAGAGTATAAAAGCAAAAGATACCGAACGCCGCGCGAAACAAACGCTCAGACAATATGGCGGAAAATAAAGAAAATTACATAGATTTTTCAATTCTTCTCCTCAGCCGTTCTGCTCTTTGTTTGATATAAGGAGAGGGTTCTCCAATGCTTAGTCTCGATTCTCCACCAGAATCCTGCACAGCATTTTCATGAGTATATGTATCCTGTTTTAAAAATTGAGTGTTTGCTTGAAGCAATTGCCCCCGACTCCATGTTCCTACAACTCTACTATTTCCAACGATAGCAAAAGTCTTTTTCTCTCCTCGCTGTCGAACAAGAGTATAGGGAATTCCATGAATCTGTTTTTGAAACTGAATGGGGAAATCATTCATATTGATTCCATTCCTATTCACAATATTTTGAACTTTCGTCACATCAGAATCCATACTCGCTTCAATTTTCTCTTGAAGATTTCTACGCGTCGCATTTTGATGAGTCCATTCAAGAGTATATTTTGGACTTTCAGCAAAAAATGCTATTCGATTCTCAAAGAATGTCATGTCTGTTTTTGAAAATTTATTTTATTATACAACTTTTTTGTATTAAAAAATAACAGTCCCGTGAAACACTATGAAGATCCTCCTATTTGTCCACTTACAAACGTGGCAACAAGCGCATAGCTCGTCAAAATAATAATAATACCAATAATGGCACCGCGAACTGTTTTTTTTCCAGATTCTATACGCTCTTCATCGCCAAATGCGGAAATCCAAAGTCCTCCGCCATACACCAAAATCGCCAGTGAAATAACCGCTAAAAACCCAAGAAAATAGCGTAAAATCGCAGTAATCTCATGAATACCACGAGCGGCATCTGGACTGTATTTTACTATTCCATCGCCACTGAGCATATACGGATAAAGCACCTGCTTGACAAGCACTTCATTCAAAAGAATAACTACTACCCCAACGCCAACCCAAGTAAGTACAGTTTTCTGTTGACTAATTTTCTCCGTATCACCAAATGCGGAAATCATATTCCATCCAGAAATAAGGAGAAAAGCGACCGCCGCAATAATAATGAGTGACTGAAACCAGCTCAACGCATTGAGCACTAAGAGTGTTGTCTCTTTCGCTGCTGTGTTGATGAGTTCGGGAGTAGTGAGGTTTCTCAGATCAAGAATATCAAAAATAATGATGTCGAGCACCAAAGAGAATACTAACCCGAGAAGTGCCCAGGTAATTCCCCTCTTTCCATTTTTTACGCTTTCTTCATTTCCTCCAGAAAAAATTATTTGTATACCGCTCCAAGTGATCCAAATAATCGCAATCATCCCCAAAAAGAGACGAATAACTTCAACTGCCGCTTTTATCCCATTGGAGAGAATGGCGGACCCTGAACTTGGTGCATTATTTGCCACTGGATCAGGATTCCAAATTCCAGGGACAGGAGGAAGGGAAACATCGGCAGAAAATACCTCGGCTTCTCCTCCAGCGATGACGAGAAACCCTATGAGAAAAAGGTAGCAGAGAGTAATACGAAATGCCTGCCAAAGAGCGAGTGGTTTTTTCATGAAGATGAAGGAACAAGGGCAGAAACAAGTGCAAACGAAGAGATGATGATAATAATTCCAAGTCCTGAACCGATGATGATTTGCTTTGCTTTCCCCTGCCGCTCATCATCTCCAAAGGAAGTGACATAATATGCTCCAGCAACAACGAGTGCAAAAGTGGTAAGTGACCCCAAGAAGGCAAGAAAAAAATTGAGGAGTCCAGTAAATTGTTCTGCAAAATTCTGAATTTCTGTTTCTCCTAATGTCCGACTTTCTGGATAAAATACAAAGTTTACAAGAGGACCAGCGAGCATAACAGCAATCATACCAAAAAATCCCCACTGAAAAATTTTCTTTGCCTTGTCGACTTCGTCATCTTGCCCATTTGCACGAATAAATGTGAGTCCTGCATAAAAAATCATAATAAGCGCGATAGGAACAACAAAGACTTGCATTCCTGAAACAATACGTTGAAGCAGATTTTTTGCTGGCTCTGGATCGATAATGTTCTCCCCTTGACCAATAATATTCAAAACATCACCGATTTCCGTGGCAAGTGCCACAAGCACAAACCCCAAAATACCCCATGTAACATTTTTCCGCTGAGTCGAAATGGCCTCTTCACTCTCTGCTGTAATAATTCCCATAATATAAATGGTCCAAGTAATAAGCGCCAAAAATTCAAATAAATACCGAACTATCGGCATGAAGCTCTGAAAGAAAAAGGACTGCATCATCTCACTTGTACTTCCATTGGAAAATGAATGAAAAAATTCCTTTATACCAGGCGCCCAATTGTGAAGCCCTGGTTCAAGAGGTCCTGCATAAGAAATTTCTGGAATCAACAAAAACCCGCAAACAAAAAGAAATGGAAACGCACGGAGAAGTTTTTGTTTTTGGGAATGCATTTTGTATGATTTTTTTCCTATTATTTTACTATAAATAATAAAAACAAACAAATATTGACGAACCACGACAATCCTCTTAAAAAAATCCAAGACCATAAAAAGGCATGAAAAGATTGTGTACCTCTTACCATCTGGAGTTCAAACCTAATACATTAACTTTTATCCAAGAAACCATTTTTTCGAGAACGAAATGGTATGCACTAAATATGTCCTTTTCCTATCACTTTAAAAATTCTTACGTTTAGTTTTTTCAGAAAAAAGACGTGTTCTTTTTTGAAGGATAATTCCTCTTTTTTATTTTTCAGAAGAGTATTACCTCTTGTTGAAAAAAGAAAAATATCGGAAAATGAGAATATGTTTCATCGAATCGCACTTCACGCTCGATCGGGAATTTCATCTTCTGCACTTCATCTCGTCATTGATGCCATTGAAGAGAAGACGAAAAAACTTTTTCTCACCCCTGAAACAAGGCAGGGAGAATATGCAGAGTATCCTTCTGTTAATTTTTCGGAGGGTTATGATCTTTTTGTTGTTATTGGAGGAGATGGAAGCGTATTAAGTGTTGTGGGACGCATGGAGGAGTTTTCCACCCCAATCCTCCCCCTTTGTGCGGGAACCGTTGGATTTTTGGCAGACACCCCTCCGCATTCCTTCTCAACGGCAATAACTCGAATGGAAAGTGGAGACTATATACAGGATGAAAGATCACTTTTAGACGTAACATTTCAAAAAAGTAACGGAGAAGAAACAATATTTCATGCCCTCAATGATGCTGTGGTATCGCAATCATCCGTTGCTCGACTTGTTTCCATTCGCACACTCATCGACGGAAAATATCTTACAACATATCGAGCGGATGGCGTTATTGTTGCTACTCCTACCGGAAGCACCGCTTATTCACTTTCTGCAGGTGGTCCAGTTGTGCATCCAGAATTTTCTGCGCTTCTCCTAACTCCGGTGTGCCCTCATACGCTTTCGCATCGCACGCTTGTGCTTCCAAAAGAAAAAGAAATCTCTCTCTCTGCAGATACCGAAAATCGAGAAGGGTTATTGGTCACAATAGATGGACAACGAGTGATCTCTATGGAAAGAAATGATATTGTACATGTTCGCATAAGTGACAAAAAAGTGATTTTTCTTCGTCTCCCAGAAGAACATTTTTTCAAAACTCTCAAACGGAAAATGCACTGGGGAGGAGGAGAAATTTAAAAATCGAAATAAAATTACCAATACCACCCACCAAGAATTTTGCTGTTGGTTTTTCTGACAAAAAAAGAGTATAATTTAGAGTAGTCTCACCTCCTCTTTTCCTCTTCATAATGCCAAAAAACGAGAGACGCTACACTATTCTTCGGGCCATTGTTCAAAACTTTATTGAAACGGCTTCTCCTGTAGGGTCGCGTGCGCTCCAAGAAAGCTTTGGATTTGGGTTCTCCCCTGCAACTATCCGAAGCGAAATGAGTATTTTGGAAGAGGAAGGATTTTTACGTTCTCCACATACATCTGCAGGACGTATTCCTACTGAACATGGATTTCGACACTACGTTTCGACATGTCAATCGGATCTTGCAAAACTACGACCATCGGTAGAACGGGAATTTACACAACATTTTGAGCAATATCTCCAATCAAAAGCTCAGGATGAAAATGTTTATGATGCAGTGAATGTCCTCACTGCACTCACCCCAAATGTTGCTTTTTCTACTATTCCGAGCGCGGATCGCATGTTCTTTTTGGGATTTTCCAACGCTCTGCAACAACCAGAATTTTCTGAACCAGGTATCGCAAGTGGTATTTTTCGTGTTCTTGAAAACAATTTTCGCGCTATTCTCGATTCACTTGAAATTGCTAAGGAGCCACGGATTTTTATTGGAAGTGAAAATGCCATCCCTGAAATTCAATCATGTAGCCTCATTGTGAGCATGTTTTTCATCGGAAAGAAAAGGGAATATATTGGCATTTTAGGTCCCATGCGCATGAATTACATACGAAATATTGCCGCTGTGGAATCGGCAACTGAATTTCTTCAGTATCGATAGTCATTCATGAGTGGAATTCTTTTTTCCTTCGGGCTTCTTCTCTTAACAGGAACTGGGTTATCTCCCTCTCCTTATTCTGAAGTCGCTTCTGCCCTTGTCTTTGAAAAGCGAGTAGCCGATAGTACCGTATTCGCAAGAAATATTGAAGAACACGTTCCAGCACTAGAGCAATGGACAAAAAATATTTTTTCTGTCTCACCAGAAGAGTCTCTTACCGATCCAACGAAACTTATACAGAGTATCCCCGAAAAACTTTCCGTGTGGACATACGGTATTTCCCCAGATTCTTTTCGGTGGGCATACGAATCACTCCAAAAGCGATTCCCCAGCGCAGAAGTAGATATTCGCTTTATCACCAATGAAAATGACTATCTTTTACTTCTCTCCTCTTCATTTCGACAGGGATTGTCTCCAGATATTTTTCTCGTGAGCAGTGTGTGGCGCTCTGAATATGAATCACTTTTTGCTGATGCACCAGAAATTTTCTTTTCTCCAGAGGAATGTTTCGAAACATTCCTTTCATCTTCGTGTTCTGCTTTTGAGAAAGAGGGAAAAATGAAAGGTGTTCCTCTTTTTGTTGATGCTCCTTTTCTCATCGTCAATCGTACACTCCTTTCAGATGATCGTGTTGCCGTTTCTGGAAAGCCAGAAGCAAGCTGGCAGGGATTTCTGAGTAATCGAAAAAACTTTGAAAAATATTCCAAAAATAACAAGAACTCTTTTGTATCCATTCCTCTTCAAGAAAATTCTTCTCTCTTTTCACTTCTCTTCTTTTCTCTTCTTGCACAAGCAGAATCTACCGGAGAAAAGATGACTGACAGTACACTCGAAATATTTCAACTTCTCGATCTTCTTACAACAACAGAAGGCGGGGGGAAACACGCGAATACAGATGCACAAGAGCAGTTTCTTAATGGGGAATCTGCTATTCTCATTGGAACAAATGAAACTCTTCAGCATATTCTTCAGAAAAGAGATGTCGCTAAAAACCCAAAGATTGAAAAAAAAGATATCCTTACTCTCCCCCTCCCCCAACTTGATCAAAAAAATCCAATAATTGCAGGGGAAACACGCGCACTCGTCGTTTCAAAAAGATCCGCTTACCAGCGAGAGGCTTGGGCACTTGCACTCTTTCTTGCATTTCGAGAAAACCAGACCATTGTTCTTCGACAAGACAATTTTTTCTCAGCGCGAAACGATCTTTTTTCGGAAAACAAGATGAAATCTTTACTTTCTGGAATACAAAATCTTCCCAACAATATTTTAGACCTTGCATTTCGCAAGCAACTTTTAGAGAATGGAATGCGCTTCTTTTCTGGTGAAATATCGGCAGAAGAAGCCTCAAGCACTGCTCTCTCTTCTTTCCTTCAGAATCCATGAAAAACAGTAGCTCCCAACAATCGAAAAATCCACCGGATCTGGAAGAAAACACATCTTCATCCTTGAGTGAAGTGGAGGCACTCCAAAAAGATCTTTCCGAAAAGGAAGAACAACTTCTTCGAGCGCTTGCAGATTTGCAAAATGTTCGGAGACGATGGAAAGACGATGCAAGCCGACTTCCTGTTCTTGGGATGGAGAAAGTGATTCTTGCCATTCTTCCGAGCCTCGACCACTTTGAACTTGCCATGAAGAATACAACAGAAGAAGGAGACGAATGGAAAAAGGGTATTGAAGCCATTTTTATTGGTCTTTTCTCTGCACTTTCTACCATTGGCGTGGAAAAAATAGAAGCTACTGATATCCCCGTTGACCCCAATTTTCACGAAGTGATTATGGCAGATGAGGAAAAACCAGAAGGAATGGTGTGCGAAATTCTCCAGAGTGGCTACCGACTTGGAGAAAAAGTAATTCGTCCTGCAAAAATTAAAGCGGGGAGCAAGACACCAGAAAGCTAAGATATACTTTTTGTTTCTGGCACTCAAAAATCACAAATCGAAATATTTGTACAAGCTTTCGCTCTTCTCTTTCAGGGGTATTTTTGGCATACTTTTGCTGATATTTCTTAAAATGTATGTCCCCCGAAAAACGATATAATCACCGAATATTAGAAAAAAAATGGCAAAAATATTGGAAAGAAAACGAAACATTTCGTGCAGAAACGGGATCAGAAAAACCAAAATATTATGTTCTCGACATGTTCCCTTATCCTTCGGGAGCAGGGCTTCATGTGGGGCATCCCGAGGGATATACCGCTACGGATATTATTGCACGCTACAAACGAATGCGCGGTTTTGAGGTACTTCATCCCATGGGCTGGGATGCTTTTGGTCTTCCTGCGGAAAACTATGCCATTAAAACAGGGCAACATCCCGAAAAAACAACAAAAGAGAATATTGCCACCTTTAAGCGACAGATTCAGTCTCTTGGGTTTTCGTATGATTGGAGTCGAGAGTTTTCTACAACGGATTCGGAATACTATCACTGGACGCAATGGATTTTTCTGAAGATGTACAAAAAAGGGCTTCTCTATGAACAAGAAATGCCAATGAACTGGTGCCCAAAATGTCGCATTGTTGCCGCAAACGAAGAGGTAGAAGGAGGATGCCACGAGCGATGCGGAGCAGAAGTGGAACGACGAAATTTAAAACAATGGATGTTTCGCATTACCGAATATGCTGATCGATTACTGGAAGATCTTGAGGAGCTAGAAGATTGGCCAGAAAAAATTATTGCTATGCAGAAAAATTGGATTGGACGAAGCGAAGGAATTGAAATTGAGTATCCTATAGAAGAGCAAGAGGAAGTTATCACCTGTTACACCACACGCCCCGATACTAATTTTGGCGCTACGTTTGTCGTGCTTGCTCCCGAACACAATTTTCTCAAGAAACACCTCGATACTCTTCCAAACAAAACCGAAGTAGAAAAATATAGACAAGAAGCAACGAAAAAATCGGATATTGACCGCATGGCAGATGGACGAAAAAAAACAGGTGTTTTTACCGGACTTTTTGTTCGCAACCGGTTAAATGATAAAAAATTGCCACTCTATGTGGGAGATTTTGTACTGGCTCATGTAGGAACCGGAGCAGTGGTTGGTGTTCCTGGACACGACAAGCGCGACTTTGAATTCGCACAAGAAATGGGAATTGATGTTATTCGTGTGGTCGTTTCGCCAGACGGCGATAAGTCTCCCATCGAAAATATCGAACAAGTTCAAGAAGTCGCTGGAACTATGATAAATAGCGAATTCTTGGATGGGCTCCCTATCTTAGAAGCAAAAGAAAAAATCATGGATTATTTGGTGAAAAAGGGGCAAGGGACGCGGAAGGTAAATTACAAACTCCGCGACTGGATTTTTACTCGCCAGAGATACTGGGGCGAACCCATTCCACTCGTTCGTGACGAAGAGGGAAGTATCTATCCGCTTGATGAATCGGAACTCCCCATCACTCTGCCAGAAACGAATAATTTTCTTCCGACTGAAAGTGGTAAGAGTCCTTTGGCAAAAATTCAAGACTGGGGAAAAATACAAGGAGATATACAAAAAGACGGAAGTGTGAAGCTCTCAAAAACCGGATCACAAATCTTCTTCCGAGAAACTTCCACCATGCCAAACTGGGCAGGAAGTAACTGGTACTGGCTCCGTTTTATGGACGCACAAAATACAAAACAACCTTGGTCACCAAAAGCAGAACAGTACTGGGGACCAGTGGATTTATATGTTGGTGGCGCGGAACACGCAGTGCTTCACCTGCTCTACTCCCGATTTTGGCATAAAGTATTTTTTGACTTGGGACTTGTGAGCACAAAAGAACCCTTTAAAAAATTAATGAATCAAGGGCTTATTTTGGCAGAAGACGGACAAAAAATGAGTAAGTCACTCGGAAATGTAGTCAATCCCGATGAAATTGTGGAGCAATACGGCGCTGATACCCTTCGTATGTACGAAATGTTCATGGGACCGTTTGAGCAAAATAAGGCATGGAACACGAATGCTGCTGAAGGAATGTACAAATTTCTTCAGCGCATTTGGCGTACGTTTCACGAAAAAGAGATTATAGCAGACGCCTGCCCTGGAAAAGAATTTCAAAAACTCGTACACAAAACCGTCAAAAAAATAACCCACGATATTGAAGAATTTAAATTTAATACTGCTATTTCTCAACTCATGATTCTCGTAAATGCGATGCAAAAAGCTTCGCATTTGCCAAGAAACGGCGCCACGAAATTTGTGCAAATTCTCTCACCATTTGCGCCACACCTCGCGGAAGAGCTTTGGAGAGAACGTCTTGAAAAAACAGAAAGTATTACCTATTCCGAGTGGCCAACATGGGACGAAACCCTCACTAAGGACGAAGAAATTGAAATTGCCGTACAAGTTTGCGGAAAACTCCGCGGATCAATAAAGGCTCCGGCAGATATCACAAAAGAAAACGCTACCTTGCAAGCAAAGGAACTCGAAAACGTACAACGATTTCTGGAAGGGAAACATATTCTCAAAGAGATTTATGTCCCAGGGAAAATTGTGAATATAGTGGCGAAATAATATATATACTTTTTTCAAAATTACATATATACTTTACACAAAGTATATATGTTTTTTTATATAGATGTTTCTCAAAATTCCAAAACCAGATGGAAAAAAAATAGATTGGAAGAAGCTGCAAAAACTCATTTTTTCTGATGAATTTCGTTCTTCCGAGCATTGGAAAATATTTTTGGAAAAACAAAACAGTCCTCAATACAAATCGTGGGAGCAGGTACAATATTCTCCTTCTCTTCCCCCCGAACTCAACCCAGAAGAATCGTTTCAACTCCTCTCGATTATCCGTGGATTTTCTGCCAAAAAAACTCCTCTCACCGATACAAACGGAAACCCATTTGTTTGGGAAGAACTCAATCGATTTCGGTTTTTCTGTGATGATTTTTCAAAAAACTTTGGTGTATACAAGTCGCATCACACGCTCTCAAAAGAGAAACAGGAACTCCGAAGGAAAAAAATATTTGAAGGAACCGTAGAAGAAGCCATTGCTTCTTCGCAAATTGAAGGAGCAATAATTACGCGGAAACAGGGAAAAGAGCTTTTACAATCAAAACGAGCCCCAAAAACACATTCGGAAAAAATGGTGATCAACAACTATGAGACTATTGTTCGTATTGAAACCGAATGGAAACACCGAAACATGAGTGAAGAACTTCTGCTCGAAATTCAAAAAAGTCTTACCAGAGGTACTCTTGAGAATTCCGATCAGGAGGGACGATTTCGAACCAAAAAAGACCATATCGTTGTTGGCAACCCACTTTCAAATGAAACTGCTTTTATCCCTCCAGAAGAAAAGCAGATGCGAAAACAACTCTTGCGATGTATCGATTTTACGAATGACACTTTAAAATGTGATGAATACTTTGGAGATTTGCCAAGTGCCATTTTAATTCATTTTTGGCTCGCATATCTTCATCCCTTTTGCGATGGAAATGGACGAACAGCACGCGCACTTTTTTACTGGTACCTCCTTCGAAAAAACTATCTTTCTATTGGTTTTCTTCCCATATCAAACCGGATTCGAGCATCAAAACGGCAGTATGAAAATGCTTTTTTGCTTGCAGAGCAAGATCAGAATAATCTCACCTATTTTTTTGATTACATCATTCGTCAGATGCGTCTTTCGGTAAAAGATTTTGAGCAATACGAAATGAAGGCGACAGAAGAAGAACAAAAGAGAAGACAAATTGCCGAAAAACACCATGACCTTTCGGGAAGACAAATAGAGTTACTGCGGTACTTTGCAAAAAAGAGCGATAAATTTACTACTTTCAAAAGACATCAGCTCTACCACAATATTTCGTATATCACGGCGAGAAAAGACCTCATCGACCTCGAAATAAGAAAGCTCCTCATATCTAAAAAGCGAAAAAAGGATGTTGTATTTTTTCCTACAAAAAAGGTGAGAGACTTTCTGTAGAAAGAAGATACTGAAATTATTCCATATTTTTTCCGAGTGCATCTTCTGCCGCCGCCACTTCTGCTTTTTGCTTACTTGTTCCCAAACCTTCTCCCATTTTTTCTTCTCCCAAAAAAACTCCAACACGAAACATTTTCTCATGATCAGGACCAAATTCTTTTAGGAGATGGTACTCTGGAGTAATTTCTCGTTTTTCTTGCGCCCACTCCTGAAAAGCAGATTTGGGATCAATGTAAAGTTTTTTGGCAACAACCTCCGAAAGACGCGAAAGAACATTTTTTGTAATAAACTCCTGTGCGACGGAGAATCCTGAATCCATATAAATGGCTCCCACCACTGCCTCGAATACATTAGCAAGAATTGGATTTTTTTGTCTTCCTCCTCCCATTTCTTCTCCTCGAGAAAGGAAAAGTAAATTCCCAAAATCAAGAGATTTTGCAATGCCAGAAAGAGAAGCGCCAGAAACAAGGGCACTTCGGTACTTTGTGAGTTCCCCTTCTGGCTTTTCGGGAAAAATACGAAAAAGATGCTCCGTAATAACCAGCTCTAAAACGGCATCCCCAAGAAATTCGAGACGCTCATTGTGCTCCACGCTCTTGTGCTCATTGGCATAGCTCTTGTGCGTAAACGCCAACTCAAAAATGGAGACATCATGAAGAGGAACGCCAAGAAGACCTGAAAGCTGAGAAGGATTCATAGTGGAGCCGGAATTTTCCCAATATGTCGCGCTAAAGAGCTCAAAACACCGTTAATAAATTTTCCAGCAGTATCATCGCCAAACTCTTTCGCAAGTTCGACCGATTCATTAATAACAATAGCCGGAGGTGTGTCAGTAGCAGTGAGCTCAAAACTCCCCAATTCTAGAATGGCACGTTCAACAGGATCGAGTTTTACAATAGGCCATTCTGGGGCAAAATACTGAATGTGTTTATCGATTTCTTCACGATTCTGAAGCACGCCATAGACGAGAAGCGTCAAAAAACTTCGACTCGCTAATCGCTCGTTGAGATCTTCATGGACAAAAGTAATAACCTCCTCAGGGTCAGCGTCTTGAAGGAGAAGCGATACAATCACCTGAACCGCAACTTGCCGGGCAAGATGCCGCTGTTTCATGAAAAACGGAACGAAAAGAATTAAAGACTATGCCTGTACACGAGTGGTTTCTTTCGATTTCTTTTTCTGAAGCACCTGTCGCCCCTTATACATACCACACGCAGGACAAACACAATGACTGAGACGCAAAGCACCGCAAGAAGGACAATTAACACCATGGGTTTCCTCTTGAAGACGGATACGTACTAGGCTTTGAAAATGAGAATATCGGGTTCTTGAGGCGGATTTTGCCGGTTTTTTCTTTGGAACAGCCATGGTTCAAATAAATGATAGCCGTGAGATTTTGAAGGTTTTTTTGGAGAAATGCAAGTCAAAGATTTTTGTTTTTCTTAGAGGATTGTTGATTCTCAAAACTGGTAATCTGAAAAAGCATATTTCGCGCTTCTTCGTGATCTGGAAAAACAACAAGAAAAGACTTAAGAATCTTCTTTGCCTCAGGTAATCGCCCTGTATTGGCATAGAGAAGAGCAAGATTTATATTCCCTTTTTCAGAGAATTGATCAATTTTGAGTTCTTGTAAAAAATACTGCTCTGCCTCATGTGTTTTTCCTTCTTCCATAGCAAGAAGCCCGAGATTCGCATTCACGAGTTTTTCTTTCGCATTTTCCTGAAGTGCCCGTTTCCAATGAGATTTTGCAACTTCTTTCTCTCCTGACAAATAACTCATAGCACCAAGATTATTCCATGCAAAAGACGCATGGGGTGAGGTTTCTACTGCCCGTTTCCAATAAGATATGCCATCTTTGTAATATCCAATATTCCAAAAAGAAAGTGTGGCAAAAAGAAGGGTGATTATTCCCCAGAAAGCATAAAGAAGTGACTTTCTTTGTTTCCAAATTGCACGGGAATATTCCAGAAAAATAAGGAGAATACCAACCATAGGAAGAGTGAGACGATTTTCAAAAAATGCCTTCTCCTGTTCGGAATCGGGATTTAAAAACGTAGGAATGAGAAAGAGTGCAAACCACGTCATCCCAAAAAGAACAATTAGAAAATGGATTCTTTTTCGAAAAAACCACCCAAAAGTTCCCAAAAGTAAGAGGGAAAAAAGCCCTGGTAAAAACAACATATCTTCAGCAACGTGATAGGGAGAGAGATTAATGGGGAGCACTATTTTTCCCAAGTGAGGCAGGAGAAACGGCAAATTATGAAACAAGAGAATAATATTCTCAAACGTAAAAAGATGACTTTCTTTTACTCCCTGAATACTAGGGGCAATGGCGATATTTCGAAGGAAAAACCAACATGCAGTAAGCAAAAGTGTTACTCCGCCAAACCAGAAAAAGGTATGTTGCTTCTTCTTCCTCCAAAGCAGAAGAATTGATGGTATTTGCGAAAAAAATGATGAAGTGGATTTTTGCGCTTCCAAGACAACTGCCATTTCTACAAAAATAAGGGGAAGCATAATAGCAGTCTCCTTTGTGAAGAGCGCTGTCACAAGAAAAAAGAGAGAAAAAAGAGCAGAAAGAAGGTCTTTCGTTCGAAAAAATCGGATAAAAAAGAGAAGGGAACTGAGAACAAAAATAGTAAGAATAGTATCCACTCGTCCCGTCATCCATGCGACAGACTGATTATTTCCGGGGTGTACCAAAAAAAGAATTGCTGATAATAATGATAGGGATTTTGGAAATCCAAGAATACAAAACAAGAAAAACGTGAGCCACGCCGCCACAACAAGGAGGAGAATATTCGTTATGTGATAGGCGACATACGAGTTTGGACTTTTCCATTGGGTGTCGAGAATAAAGCTCGACATCACGAGTGGACGGTAATACGTTCCTTGTCCTTGGTTCTGAAAATCATCATCGAGAAATGTTTTTGGAATATTCGCAAGATTTGAGAAAAAAGGCTGTTTTTCAAGAACAAGCACATTATCATCAGAATAGGTAATTCCGAAAAAAATGCTCTGAAAATAGAGTAAAAATCCGAGAATAGTAAAAAGAATAGGAGGGAAAACCAGCCAAAATCGGGAGGAAGAAAACATATATCCAGTATTCAAAAATTGGAAAAAAACTACCAGTCCTTTTCAACTCTCAAAAAAGAGCACATACTCTGAGGGATTTTTTTGTTTTTCCTTCTCATAAAATGGCAATTCCCATTCTTTCTTCGGAAGAAATACGAAAAATGCGCGCCGCAGGAAAAGCGGCGGCAAAAGTATTAGATTTTATTGCGCCGTATGTTCAAAAAGGAGTAAGTACCGAAATACTAAATACCCTTTGTCATGAACATATTGTCAACAACGGTGATATTCCAGCGCCACTCAACTATCATGGTTTTCCCAAGAGTATTTGTACCTCAATCAACAACGTCATTTGTCATGGAATTCCTTCGGAAAAAGAAATTCTCAAAGATGGCGATATTCTCAATATCGATGTCACGGTTATTAAGGACGGATATTACGGTGATACTTCGCGCATGTTCTGCATTGGAAATGTGAGTAGCAAAGCAAAAAAACTGGTAGAACGGACCGAAAAAGCAATGTACAGGGGTATTTCCACAGTAAAACCAGGAGCAAAAATCAATGATATTGGAGTAGCGATTCAAAAATACGTCTCAAAATTCAATTATGGCATTGTGCGGGATTTTACGGGACACGGCATTGGATCTGTGTTTCATACCGATCCCTCAGTGCTCCACTACGACACTGGTCATCCCGGAATAATTCTTCGCACGGGGATGGCTTTTACCGTAGAACCCATGATCAACGAGAGCTCAAACTGGGAATCGGTGATTGATAAAAGTGACAAATGGACGGTTCGAACCAAAGATGGTGCGCTTTCCGCACAGTTTGAACACACCATTCTCGTTACCGAAACGGGATACGAAATTTTAACACTCTCATAAGATTCCTCCTTTTCGACAAAGAAAAGAGTCTATGAGAAAATAAAAATGCCATTTCCCCCAAATATATGTCTTTTACTGCACTCGATCCGTTTCTCCGCATCGACCCATTTTTGCGAGAAGCCGGCATGGAAGACAGCTTGCGAAATGTTGTCTTCACCATTGCTCACGCGGGGAAGTATGTTGCACACACTATCCGAAACGAAAATCTCGACTACGTCAATTCTACAAATGAATCAGGGGATGAACAGCTTGCGCTTGATGTTCTTTCTGATCGTATTTTTTGCAACCACCTTCACTCAAGCCAATCTGTGGCGAAGTTCGCCAGCGAAGAACAAGAAGAAGCGGTGCAGATCACCTGTTCATCAAAAAATCCATATTCAGTTGCATTCGATCCACTTGATGGAAGTTCTATTGTTGATGCGGATTTTGCCATTGGATCTATTTTTGGCATTTTTCCCGGAAAAGATTTCCTCGGAAAAACCGGACGAGATATAGTTGCCGCCGGATACATTCTCTATGGACCGAAGACTATTTTTGTCGTTGCCACCGAAAAAGGCGTCTGGGAATTTACTGAAAATGCTATTGGCGAATTTGTTCTCTCTCGAAAAAATATTGCTCTTGCGGAGGAAGCTCAATTTTTTGCTCCTGGAAATATTCGAGCAATTGCAGAAAAAAAGCAGTACGAAAATCTCATTACCGACTTTGCAAAATCGGGAAAATCTTTACGATATTCTGGAGGAATGGTACCCGATATTCACATGATGCTCACAAAAGGATCGGGGATTTTTCTCTATCCTGCGAATAAAAATCGCCCCAAGGGAAAACTACGCCTGCTTTTTGAATGCGCTCCATTTGCGTTTCTCATAAATGCCGCCGGAGGAATGGCAGTAGATGAACATGGAAACAATCTACTCGACAAGGTGATTATCGAAACCCATCAGACCGATACCATTCTCGCGGGGTCAAAAAAAACCGTAGAGCAGGCAGTAGAAAAGCTGGGTTCTGAAAAATAACCTAGACAAAAACCAATGGTTTCGAGATAATGCCCCTACGATTGACGCGGGGTGGAGCAGAGGTAGCTCGTCGGGCTCATAACCCGAAGGTCGTAGGTTCGATTCCTACCCCCGCAACCAGTTTTTTTTACCTTGAAACCAAAAAACGAAGATCAAAATCCGAAAAAAGACGACTCCACGACCTGAGGGCGTTACCCTATGGTCATTGAGCTATGAATGAAGCTCATTCAAGGTGCTAACGCTGGAGTCCCCTATTGGGAGACTCCAGCGGGAGAAAAAATTGATACAATAAAATTTACTTCCAAAATTCCCACGGTTTTTTCTCTTCCCTGTTCTTGTGCTCCCAATATTTTGGAGCATTTTCTTTCAAAAATTCCTGAATTTTGTCCCAGTCTTTTGTGTTTTCCGGAGTACAGGCAGGGCTTTTTTTACCGGGCATTCCAAATTTACGAGAGAGAGTCTGGTAGAGTTTTTTGCCTTGTTCGTAACGGTCATCTTTGATAATGGAATATCTTTCATCAAATTTGGGATCAAAAAGTATGTTGGCAGTAATAAAAATTTGGTCAGGTATTGGTATATATATAATTATCGGTTCCTTTTACCTGCATTCTTGGGTAATCTCGAGCGCTACTCTGAAATTCTACTTCTAACCCCTTTTTTTTGATAATCCACTCACAAATATCAAAGAAAGAATATTTGCCAAAATCCCCCGTTCGGTCGAGTCTTTTGGACTCGACCGCTTTCCCTGTGAATGAAACAAACAGTATTCATCAGAATATCTCAGAAAGAGAATCGAGAAATCGAGTATCGTCTTTTTCGTAAAGACGAGCTGAACTCCATCCGTAATATTCAGGTTTTGAGACGATCTGTGCTCGTACAGGGTTGTGGTGGAGGTAATTCATTTTTTGATGAAAGAATTTCTCACTGGATATTTCTATCGCTCCGTCATCTTGAATCCAGAATTGGTATTGGGTATTTGCTCCATTTTTTTCTCCTGTTTCTTTCATAAGGTTTAATATCCAATCTCTATTCTCTTCTTGTTGCATTTTTTGAATTATTTTTTGAGCGGTGAATTTTTTAAAGTCTCGAATAATATGCCAAAGTGGTGTCTCTTCTTTACTGGCACTTATGATGATATGAATATGGTTGGTCATAAAGACAAAGGCATAGAGTTTCATTCCTTTTTCTTTTCGGCAGTATTGAAGACTATCCCAAAGAATATAGCAGTATTCTGGTTTCGTGAATACATTTATCCATTTCACAACAGTGAAAGTAAGAAAATAGGGAATGCCGGGGTGTTTCGATTTATAGTTCTTTGTCATGGTTGTTAGATTTTACTTCTGCGGTCGAGTCCAAAAGACTCGATCGAACGGGGTAAAGAACACGTATCATTTCCAAAATTCCCACAACTTTTTCTCCTCTTTATTCTTATGCTCCCAGTAGTTCGGTGCGTTTTCTTTTAAAAACTCCTGAATTTTGTCCCAGTCTTTTGTGTTTTCCGGAGTACAGGCAGGGCTTTTTTTACCGGGCATGCCAAATTTTCGAGAAAGAGTTTGGTAGAGTTTTTTGCTTTGTTCGTAGCGGTCGTCTTTGATATATCTGTATTGTTCGTTGATTCTTGGTTTGAAGTGAAAATATCCAGAAATATGACCTTCACCAGGTAAGGGTATATATACATATATATCAGTATTATTAATATGCATTCGCGGATACGTTCTATCAAAATCAAGAAACTCACATTCTAGTTCCTTTTTCGTTTTTAGCCATTCGCAAATATCAAAGAATGAATATTTGCCAAAATCATACGTCTTTAAAAAGGACATATTATCGCAAAATAATAAAAGGGATATCGTTGTCTTCTAGCATTTTCTGTAGACCTCCTTTCGGTCCTGACATTGTCGGACCTCTTTCTATAAATATCCACACGGGATTATAATTTCCTCCACCTTCATAATTATCTCTTAGCCATACTTCTTTTAGGACTTGGTTCTCAATATCAGTACTTCTCGGAACGTTTCCACTGGAGTAGTTTTTTACTTCGTATGATATTTTCGTTGTAGGATCTGCTCCTGCCGGAGTCTCCTGCAAGGGACTCCGGCAGATAACGCCAACAGAGTGCTTATTCATATAGAACATCAACATCATAATGTCCTATTCCTTTTTCATAATTCAAGGCACTGGAGTGTGGAGATATGGCTGATGAAGTGGTGGCGCACTCTATTTAGTGCTTATGTGAAACGATTAACGCTTATATTGAACATCAACATCGTGTTGCTCGACCTTAGTTGACTCATGAGTCCCCTATTGGGAAGACTCCAGTGGGAGAAGAACCTAAAATTATTGGCTCTTGAATAGCAGATTTTATAATTTTCTGAGAACCTTTAGCATTTTATCATAAAGATTTTGGTCTCTGTAGTGCCATCGGAACTCACATTATTTGAGATGATAATTGCATATTATAAAAGACGGATCTTTAAGTTCACCCACAAATAGGCGCTGGATCGGAAGTGATCGTGGTTCCGTAGTGTACAGTAAGAAAATAGGTGTCTCCGGAAGGATTTACGGAAATACCAATACCAATTTCTTGAAAATACGGATTTACGACAGATTCAAAATGCGCCGTACTTCCGGTTCCCTCTTCCGCCATATAAAAATCAAATGTCGTTCGAATAGCGCCCAAGAGCTCATCGGTGCAATCAGCTTGGGAACAACGATATGGACCCCATCCAATATTTTCGGTAAAGGTTGTTCGGTGATTATTGAAAAAAGTGAGCCCAAGGTTAGAAAACCACTCTTCCATACGCCAGTAGTCATAATAAATCTCTTTTTGCCCAGCACGCTTATGAGAGATAAAACCTTGCTGTGCCGCTTGCTCTGACCAAAGAGTCGCCGTGCGTGAGAGTTGATTATTGAGAGTATACGATTTGAGCCCTCGTTTATTTCGCGCGGTGTTCGTCCAACCAAGCCATGTTTCGCGAATACGATTCATATCGACATTCGCTACTGTTTCAAAATCGAATAGAAGGCAGTTTTGCCCTAATATTGTTTCGACATCGGCAGAATCTTTTGTTTTTTCTTTTGTCAAAAGGCGAAAAAGCATTTCAGAAACTTCTGCTCGTGTGAGCTGATCGGAAACATACTCAACAGAAGTGGGGATAGCCTTTTCCATACCAAGACGACGTGCGAAAGGCGCAAACCATTCCCCTGCTCCAAGTGGCTCTAATTCAAAAGCATTCACAATCATTTTAGAGGCTCCCGCAAACGCCACCGCTTTTTCTGGGTGAAAGGTGCCATCGGGAAATCCACTCACAATACCGTGTTCAACTGCCATACACACATACGGCGCAAACCAGCTCTCTTGCGGAACATCAGAAAAACGCTGATTCGTTTTGCACGCCACAATTTTATCTTCCGAAAAGACCGAAAGCGTAATGAGCTTTACGAATGCGGCGCGACTAATGGTTTTTTCTGGACGGAAATCACCATCGGAATATCCACCAATAATATCTCGTTCATGAAGGTACAAAATAGCATCCCGAAAAGATGACTGCTTGGGAACATCAGGAAAAATTGATTCCTCCTCAAGAGAGGCAGGTTTCTCATTTGGAATGTCAATTGGCGCGGTATACGCTGCCTTTGGCTCACCAAGAAAACTCTCCACATTTTCCGGATTCACTTTATTGCCCGCGCACGAATCGGTAAAAAGTCCGTTTTGAAATTCTCGAGCATAAATAAGGTATTGTTCCCCTTGTTCAAATTGCGGTCCACAAGAATCAATCCCTGGAATGTCGCTCCACACAAAAGTAACCTTTTGCAGGTCTCCCCACGACTTCTGAATAGAAAAAAGTGTCTTTACCTGACCATTTTCTGTAGAAATTTGCTCCGCTGTGCCAACAAAAATGGCATCTGCGGCGGCAATAATTTGATCACGCGTGAGAAGTGGGCATTCGCATGCACTAGCAGAAAAAACAGGGAGGAAAAAGATTCCTGTAAAAAGGGTTGTCAAAAAAAATCGGAAAGACATAAAAAGCAAAGAGAAAAACAAGGAGATAATACCCTTTGAGACCATTGGAAACAAATGAAGAGTTTTTTCTTCTCCCTATTTTCTGTGCAAACGCTTTTCTCTGCTTCGTCAAGGGGAGTTAATTGCTCCGCGGAAAGAAGAAGTGATATACTCCTATGAAAAAAGAACACCACCTTTTCTTAAAACCTGTCGTGAAACAGCTTTTTTCCATCGGCATCCTCTGCTTGCTCACCGTCTTCTTCTCGGGATGTGAAGCCCCTTCCAATCCTTCGGAAAATGGAAAAGTATCTCTCAGCACAACAAAAACTCCTGTCAAAGCACCAGAGAAAAGTGAGTCATCCTCACCTGCTACCGTCCGTTTACAATCGGATTCATTTCCCGGTGTACTTATCCTTCATTCGGAAAAAGAAGAGCAAATCGCAAATGGTTTTCGTCTCCCTGTATTTCTTGAGAATGTTGCCGAGACAGATGGACTCGACACCATTACACTCTCCATGAGTCTTCCTGAAGGAGTAAAACTCACGACGGTTGATACGCCAATCGGCTATACTGTTCAGCTCGATAAACTTTCGACTTCTACTCCCACGCTTCATTTTTATCCTTTTTCAAGTAGCGGAGATTCATACGTCCCAGTGATTTCTTCTTCAGATCCCATTTTTACGCTTGAATATTCAGGGAAAATACCAGAAAAAATTGGTTTTTCCGGACTCTTCTTTCAAACAAACGGAACGCTTCACCGCACTCCAGAACAAACGCTCTCTTTCTAAAAACACCCCACAAACAAACCCAAAAACATGAAAATCCTACAAAAATACATTCTTTCAATTCCCTTTGGCATCTTATGCCTCATTCTTCTTGCCACCGCAGGAGTGGCATTTGCTGGACAGATTGGGAATACCGTTACTGTTACCGATACGACAACAGGAGACCAAACCATTCAGGAAATTCTTCTTGATACAACCACTGGAGAAAGCCTTATTTCCCTCATGAGGATTCCCGTCGAAACACAAATTTCAACAGGAAACGTCCTTCACGTTAACGTTACTCTCGAAAGTCTTGCGGCTTCTGCCACAATGACAAATATCGTCTATACAGAAACCTTTCCACAAAATCTTCTCTCTTTTGGAGGAGCTGTCGTTTCAGGAGATATTTCCTGTAGTTCGCAAGAGGATAACGTAACGTGTACCGCAGATGATTTGACCCCCGGAGAACGATACGAATTCCAAATTCAGTACTACGCAAATGCACAAGGATCTGCCACAGTAAACGCTTCGCTTCAGACAGCAGAAGGAATACAAACATCAAAATCAGGAACTCATATTATTGGATCGGGATCGGGACTTCTTGTGACACAAAGTATTGATGGAAGTGCCAATGTTTCTGTTGGAGATGAATTTTCCATTACCGGAAGTATTCTTAATCAAAATACAACAACAAGCATAAGTGATATTTCGCTTGAAGATACTTTTCCGAATGACAAAATAGAAATTCTCAGCGTCAGCTCAGGAGCGGGACTCACTTGTCAAAATGGTGCAAATAGCATTTCGTGTCAGGCAGCCACACTTACCCCCGGAAAGAGACTCTCTTTTACCGCACAATTTCGAGCAAAAAATGAAGGGCTTGCAACGAACACGCTTGTTGCTTCTCGCCTAGGACAAGAAGATGTTACTCGGAATATTTCTATTGCCATCGGACAAAAAAATGCAGGAATTCTCCTCACCAAAAACATTATTGGAAGTCCCAATGTGAATATTGGCGATATTGTAGAATTTTCGGTTTCCGCAACAAATCAGAACTTCACCACTCCATCATCTCGTATAGAACTTACGGATGACTATCCAGAAAACTGGCTTCGGCTTGTAAGCATTTCTCCCTCCACTGGTCTTTTCTGTCAACAAGATGCCTCTGAAATACGATGTCAATCGGGCAATATTCCTTCTGGAGAATCGGTGTCTCTCAATGCTAGATTCCAAGCGATTCGCCCTGGAACAGTGGTTAATATGGCGACTGTCACTGATGCAAATAGAAAAACATGGACAGAGAGCGCTATGGTTCAAATTCTCGACTCGGGAGCACTGATTGGTCTTCAAAATTTTCCAGAAGAAAACACTGTGGAAAAAGGGAACTCATCATCTTTTTTTGTGGAAATTACTAATAGGAGCAGTGCTATTTTGCTTCAGAATATTTCCATTGAAGATACTTATTCCTTATCGAACCTTTCTCTTGAAGAGCTCACTCCGCTTTCCCCTGGAATAACATGTTCTTCGGACGCAAATCGTATTTTGTGTGATATTTCTCAACTTGACCCACAAGAAACGGTTCAGTATCGAGTATCTTTTCACACTCTCTCTACTGGAACAGCAACAAACACCGTTCATGTCCAAAACGGATCTCGTGAATATACGGCAGACCTTTCTTCTGATGTTCGAATTGTTGATTCTTCGTCTCCACTCTTTCTACGCACACATGCCTCCGGTTCACAATTTGAACTTGGAGAAGAAGTGGAAATCTTTTTTGAAGCTGAAAATCAAGATGATCAAAATTCTCTCAATAATATCGTTATTCATGGATCATTTTCGGGAACACCACTTGAGATTATCCCAGAAAGCCTCCCCTCACAAAATGGACTTACCTGCCGAAACACTAATATCTCGGAATTTTCTTGTTCTATAGACAAGCTCCTTCCTCATGAATCACGTTCGTTTTCTCTCCACTTTTCATCACAAGAGGTAGGAGAATCAATTCTCAATGTAGAGGCGACACAAGAACTTCAAAATATTTTGGAATCTTCTAAAATACGTATTCTTATTCGTGCTCCTGGTGCTCCTTTTGTCATTACCAAATCTCCAAACAAAACGGTTCTTGAACTAAATGAAGAAGTTTCTTTTACGCTTGTCGTTACCAACAGAACGCGTGCACTCACTCTTCAGGAAGTTAATATTTTAGATGATTTTCCCGAAGATAAGCTTCAAATTCTTTCCGTTGATGCAAGCGGTATTACATGTGTCAATGATGCCAAAGAAATTAATTGTCGCATTCCCGAGTCTGCCCCCGGAGACGTGTACACCATTACTTCTCACTTTAAAGCCATAGAAGAAGGAACTGCCACAAATACCGCAACAGTAGTTGATCAGGGAGGATCCTTCCGCGAGACAAGTAGCAATGTTTACATTAACAATCCGGGAAATATCTTTCTCGTAACAAAATCTCCAAACAAAACGACTGTCCAAGTAGGAGAAGAAGTAACCTACACCGTTTCCATTCGAAACCGAACAGATGCGCAAATAGTGGAAGATGCAAATGTTTTGGATGATTTTCCCGAAGAATATCTTGAACTCCTCGATATATCGACGTCAGAAGGTCTTCTCTGCGATGCCGGAGCGAAAGATATTCAGTGCAACATTCAAGATTTTTCTCCCGAAAAAGAGCCATATACTCTTATTGCAAAGTACCGAGCAATTGCTCCTGGTATTGCCGAAAATATTTTGTCGATTTCTAACGGATCACATCAGTACGACCAAACGGTTTCTTCTTCTCTTAAAATAGAACCCGGAAAAATAAATTTTTACCCTGCGCGTACAACAGGCGGTGATCCTGACACTATTTCCTATAACACTGTCGTTATCACAGGAGATGAACCCGCTGGCAGAAAAGCTGTTGGAAAATATGATCGTCTTGTCTTTTTTGGACCAAGAGCATCTGTACTCTACAATTGGTCTTTGAAAGACAAAACCTTTGGCACTTTATTGAATGCAGAAACAGGACTTCCTTGTACAGAGGTTTCAGGTGGTTTTCTTTGCTCCAAAATGCACTCGATTATTTTTCAGTCATCACATCAGGAAGGGGAAGCGACTATTCGTCTTGTAGAAGAAGGAGAAGGGAAAAACGATGAGGTTCCCATTGTGGTTTCTATTTTGCCACCTTCCATAAATACCATCACGCTTATGAATGAAGATGGAACTTCTCTTCCTGGATCAATCCGTATTCCTCTTTCAGAATCAGTTCTCTTTTCTGCAAATGAAACGCGAGAAGATGAAACGGTTCGCACAGGAGTTGCAGGAGAGCTTTTATGGGAAGCAAGCACTGATGGAGTGACGTGGAGTTCTTCGGGAAGTTGGGGATCAATAGTTGGAGGAGTACTGAGTATTACAGAAAAAGGTTCATATCTCATTCATGCTAAAAAAACACAATATATGGCATTCCCTGGGGTAAATGGCCTCACCCAACAAACAGAATCTGTTCTTTCTGATGACATTGCTATTTCTGTAGGAGATGCAGCTCCCTACATTGATTCACTCCACCTCACTGGAAATGAAGGGTTGGCGCAAGGAACAAGTGACACGCTCTTTGCTCGTCTTCGACACTTTGGAACATTTGCAGAAGTAGGTGATATTGAACTCGATTTTATCCGCGGAAAATATACCGATGTCAAAGATATTCCTGCTTCAGCACAACGCTTTTCTATTGATCTCGTTCCAGAAAAAAATATTATCGATATTACGGATGAAAAAACAGTCCTCCTAAAAATCCCATTTCAAATTCCCATTCTTGAAGATATTCAAGATGGACCGCACACACTTCTACTTACGGTCTCCAATAAAAATGGAGAAGCAGGAGATGACATAACAATGGGCATTTTATCAATCTTTCTCGGAACACCAACAGCAGGAGATGCCAATCTCGATGGAAAAGTAAGTGTTGGAGATGCTGTTCTTATGCTTCGTTTTCTCGAAAATAATGCATCCCCAAGTGCTCTTCAGGTTTCTGCACTTGACGCAGATCGGTCGAAAACACTTTCTCTTCGAGATTATACGGAAGTATTTCGTCCGCTCCTTTCTTCCGTTTTTTAATAGATGCTGAAAAAAATATTTCTTATCGGCACTTTCTTGTTGAGTATCACGGGGGCTCAGCATGCTTTCGCGGAACACTACTCTCATTCAGATACTGTGAGCGGCATGCAAGTCTATCTACCAGAATGGTCGGAAGGTGCTCCTGGGCAAAATGGAAGTTTTCCCGTACGAGTTGGGGAGGCGTTTCCATCAATTGCCAGAGGCGATATGCTTGGATTTTCTTTCACGGTTTCGTGGGATGAAAGTTTTCTCGAATTTCTCGGAGCAGATATAGAGCACAGCGTGTTTTCGGGAGACAATTTTGAATACACCGTCAATCATAATCCATTAGAAAACACAGCGAACATTTCCATTTTTACCGGCTCTCAAGGAGGAGTTGTTGTCAAACCAGGAGATGATCTTATCTGGCTCCTTTTCCGTGTTCGTTCGAGCGCAAAGGTTGGAAAAGAAACACTCGTCACCTTCTCTAATACCGCTGTTGCATACGATTCAAATATTCTTAAATCCGCGGGACTTCCTAATACTCAAGGGGGACGGCTTCTCATTACTTCCGGTGAAAGCCCCAATACCACTTCGCCTTCACAAGACACGTTCTTTATTCCAAAAAATACACTCGCAAAACCAGGAACAGAACGTCTTATTCCTCTCATTGCAAGCAAAACAGAACCCATTGCTGGACTGCTTTTTGATGTCACATTCCCTGCCGAAGATATGACATTTTTGGGAGTAGAAACTGAAGGAAGTGCCCTTGCACAAGCAGGATTTGAATTCTTAACAGACACGAGTGTTCCGAATCATATTGCCATTTTAGGGGCAACTGGAGATCTAAAAGGAGCCACTCTTTCTGATGGAGAAACGACACTTTTTCTCCGCTTTTCTCTTTCAGAGAAGGTCACGCTCGGAAAAACGCTTCCCATGAGTATTCCAAAAATGACTATTGTTTCGCCCACAACACTCAAAGAGGAAAAAAGAAGTGTTCGAGAGGGATCGGTTCTCACGAGTGAAACAGGAGAAATGGGCGTTCGAAATGTAACTCCACTCTCTTCTACAAGCGTTCGTATTCTCTTTAATGATGATATTTCTGTAGCAACACTCAATGATTTCTCATTCTCCCCAAAGCTCAAAAATGTAAATACCACTTTCGAAAAAAACGGAAAATTTGTCACGATACGAAACCTCACGACAATGCTTCCCGAAAAACGGTATCGCGTTGATATTGCCGAAACGGTTTCGGGAAATCGCTCTGGTCTCATTTCAAAAACACAAAATTTTGGATTCTTCCTTGGATTTCCAACGCAAAGTCCTTTGAGCGCGTTTTTTATCGAATCAGTAACAGCACTTTCAAACACATCACTTCAAATCACCTTTTCCAAAGATGTCAATATGGCATCTCTCGAATTGGAGGATTTTGCTCTCGAAGGACTCTCTATAACCAATGCCACTTCAGGAGCAAATGCACGAAAAATAATCGTAACCACCTCTGACCAATCGGTTCTTACTGGAAGCACATGGCTCTCGATACAAAACAAAAGCACTCTTCACGATTTGATCTCACAAAATGGTGAGCTTCTCTCTCGAAATGTTGCTCCATTATTGCCGTATGGACTCTCTTCTTTTGCGCCAACAGTCACATCTGTTTCTGCGGAAAAATCAGATCTCGTACATATCACGTTTGATAAACCTCTTCTCGCAAGTTCACTAACAGAAAATGCATTCTCTATTCGAGAAGAAGGAAAAACTGAAAATCTCATCACAGGAGGAAGCTATCTCTCAATTTCGGCAGATCGTTTGACGGTGACTCTGAATGGCGTTCGAACACTCGCTGGACGACAATATCGACTCGAAATTGATCCAGGGAAACTCAAAGGGAATACTTCTGATCAACCAATTATAGGAATGATTGGAAACATTGGATCCTTTTTGGGACAGGGAAGCTCCTACACTCCTTGGGATTTTGCGATTGAAAGTATCGAATCTCTTGGAAAAGATTCAGTTCGGGTAAGTTTTTCAGAAGACTTGGGAGAATTTGATATTGCTCCACTTTTTTCTGAAATATGGACTATAAACGCACTTGGTGCAGAAGAACCACTTCGAATTCTTTCCGCAAAAAAAGAGGGAAATACTGTTACGTTTACCACTGATGCACAATCACCAAATGCACTCTACTATCTTCTCTTTAGTGATCGAACACGAGTTGTAAGCAGTGTTTCAGAAATACTCGGCGTTCCAAACAGCAGTGGATTTTTGGGATATTCAGAGCAACGCATGCGAATAACGGGAGTGACGCCAAATAGTATTGCTGTAGGAACAGCAACAGAAATAACACTCTCAGGAATACATTTCCCCGAAGGAATGTCTGTTCGCCTCGGAAATAGAACATTCTCCGTTCAGCGAAAAAATGATGAAGAGGCACTTGTAACACTTCCCAATGATATTCCGCTAAACGTTTATGATATCATTGTTGTTGCTCCAGATGGAACAGAAAGTCGTCTCCCAAATGCCCTTCTTGTGGTAGATCCACAAATTGAAGAACGTTTTTCCCCAAAAATTCTCTCGGAAGAATCGTATGCCAATCCTTTCCGAGTGCCAAATGATGGGGTTATTACCACAACCCTTTGGGTACGGATAGAGGATCCTCGAGGAGTTTCGGATATTGATAAAGTTACCGCAGATCTTCGTATTGTTGGTGGACCAGCAGTAAAAGAATTTTCACGCATCGATTTTGTGGATGACAAAGCATGGTATTCCCTAGAAATAAGCATTCCTAGCAACGTTCCCACGTCAACAGAAATAACAGAGATTCCGGTAACCGTGCAGAATAAAAGCGGACAAAAAGGATTTGGAACTGTTTCGCTCATGGTGAGTCGCGATATGGATAGTGGTATTCCACCAGAAATTGTGTCTGCAACTGCTACTCCAGATCGAGTGGCACCAGGAAGTGCGACAGAAGTCACATTTCAAACAGAGATCTTTGATGAAGATGGAGGAGGAGATGTAACACGAGTCGTACTTGATGCCTCAAAAATTGGACTCGGGATCATTGTTCTTCCTGTTGTTCCTGAGGTAGAAGAAGATCGAAACTGTGTACGATCTGATTACATTGTCGGAGAATGGGGAGGATGTGGTGATGATGATCTTCAGAGACGTTCGGTTGAACTCAAACCTGGTCTGGAATGCCGAGAAACAGGAGCAAAACCAGATGCAGAACGCGATTGTGTGCTCGAAAGTACATCGTTTGTGCCGAAATGGCTTCGTTTTTCTCCAAAACGAGACATACTTTTGGATCTCTTTTTTCCAAGAGCAAATGCGGAAACGGTCTATGGAAAGCGGTCGTGGTTTACGAGTCCACCTAAAAAGATTCCCTCATGGGTTCCAGAGGGGACGTACAATCTTCCTCTTACTGTTCTTGACCGAGAAGGAGAAGAGATAAAGGGAAGTATTCAAATGCATATTACGCGTGACACTGTCGGTTCTCCAGAAATCGATAAGGATGATGTCTACATTTCCCCGAAAGCAACCATTTCGAATGATGACAAAACCACTTTCCGTATTTTTGCAAAAGCAGTTGATCCGAATGGTGCGGATGATATTGTTTCGGTAAGTGTTGGACTTGGAGATATTGGTTTACCCGCCGCCGAACTTGTAAAGGGGCAAACCGAAGGACCTGGTGCATGGTACGCCACGGAAGAATTGACGATTCCTCGATCGGTTATTCCTGGATTTCGAAATCTTACAGTCGTTGCTACGGATACTGAAGGGAATCAGGGAAAAGCTGATGTACGCATGCTCGTCACCACGCCCGAAGAATCTGGTGATGGACCTATTCTTGATACAGATCTTTCTTATACAAACCCGAGATCATTCCGAAATAATCAAAAAGAACAGGGGACACTCTATATGTTTGTAGAAGAAGGAGATGCTCCTATCGCCCACCTTACCGCAAACTTAGGAACAGTTCTTCAATATGTTCAACCAGAAGAAAATTCCGAACAAAATACAGAAGAAGGAGCATGTGTTTCCACCGATACCTTTGTCTGTCTCGTCCCTTCTGTCACAGAAGGAGCACGCGGACAATGGTATTATCTTCCGAATCTTATTGTTCGAGAAAAAGTGGCGGCAAGCCAAAATCCTTACTTTATTTCCGTTGTTGCCACCGATACAGATGGACGTCGAACAGAAGCAGAAGTTCCCGTTTTCGTAAATGACGGCATTCTGCCTCTTTCTGATAGAGATCTTCCTAATCTCGTTTCTGCAGTTGCCACCGGAAGAAAGGAGGTTCAAGCATATTTCTCTTCTGCGCTTGATCCTAAGCGAATACGACGAGAGGCATTTCGCATTGTTTTTTCGGATAACACTTCTGAATCGCTTCCTGTTCAAAATGTTCATATTTCATCAGATCGACAAACCGTAACATTAGAAACAAATGCCATGAATGCTGGAGATCGCCTCACACTCATAACCAATGCAGAAACATTGGGTCTCCGCGACATGCAACCGACTGATAATCAAGCAGATTTCTTGGGATACGATGAAGAAAATGAAGCAAAGAAACTCTTTGAAATATCGTACGCAAAAGCAATTGCCCCCAATGCCGTTGAGATTGTTCTTCGAAAAGACATTCGTTTCTCCACACTCAATGCAGACGGAAGCAATTTCCGAATTCTTATGGATAATGACAAAGAAGGACTTCCTGTTCGCGGAGCACAACTTGGAGAAAATGCCAGAACAATCATTCTCTCAACCGGTCTTCAAGAAGTCGGAAAAACGTACGTTGTCAAAGCAGAAAATCTGCTCGATTTTGCTGGAGGAAATTTTCGAAAGGGAGGAGATGTCGCCGTATTTTCCGCATACAATGAAGCACAACGAAACGATTTTCTCATAAAATACACCACAGAAAAGCCGGAAGGAATTATAGAAAAAGGAGAGGATGTTGTGCTCATGCTTCGGGTTTCAAATTCCGAAGATGCACAAGAGCAAAATAATGTAGCTCTCTCTCTTACATATCCATCTTCTGCTCTCTCATTTACTGGAGCAACGTCTTCAGGAGGAGTTTCGTGCGGAGACGATGGGAAAAAAGTGACCTGCAACATTGAATCGCTTCCTCCATCTTCTGAGTACCAATTTCGTCTTGTCTTTCGATCGATATCTTCAGGAGTTTTCTCGAGCACTGCCACCGCAGTTTCTGGAGAAGCTACTCTTGGAACCGCAAGCGTCGGCTTTACCGTTGTTGACCCAGGAAGCCCATTTTCTCTTCAAAAAACCTCAAACCGAGAAGAGGCAGAATCGGGAGAAGATATTACCTACACCATTACCATTACAAATCGAACGGGCGGAAATATTCTTTCGGATGTTGTCGTAACCGACACATTCCCTGAAACACTTCTTGGTTTGAAAAAAGTTTCCTCCTCCAGTGGAATTCCTTGTCAATATGACGCCTCAAAAATTCTCTGTCTCATCCCCTACTTTGCTCCAGGAAGTAGTTACACTATTACGAGTGATTTTACTGCTCTTGCAGAGGGAACTGCCATTAACACCGTATCTGTCAGCGCTTCTCAAAAAAATGACGAAGGCACAGAAGAAGTAACAACAAGTGCAAGAAGTGCCACAGTTCTCATCTATCATTCTCTTCTCAGTGCAGATTTTAATAATGATGGACGGGTAGATTTCTTCGACTTCACTATTTTTTCGGACGTATACAACACAAACGGAAAAGATCTTCCAGAAACTGACATGAATCGCGACGGAAGAGTGGATTTTCTAGACTTCACACTTTTTGCAGAACAGTACGGAAAAGAAGAAGAGAAATCTACGCCACCGCCCATTCCTAAAGAAGAAGCTGGAAGTGAAGATGCTTCTCAAAATAATGATGCTTCTTTGGGATACTTCCCATCTTCTGTTCTTTTCTGCGTCTCATGAAAATATCACTTCGATTTTTCGGCATCGTGTTTCTTGCATTCTTTTTTTCTGCCTGCCTTTTTCGGAGCAACTATGTTGAGCCCGATCATCTTCCCGAAAAAGAAGCGCAAGATACCTCCTCAACGCCAGAAGAACAAAGACTTCTCGAACAAATTGAAGAATCTCGCAAAAAACGAGAGGATATGAAAAAAGCAAAAACCGCTACGTTTTCTCTTCGAAAAACAGAAGAGAATGGTGACGATATTACCGTCGAACTCTGGCTCGATAACCCAAGAAAACAATCGATCGCCTCGGTACGAGCATGGATTGCCTTTGACGCGTCAGTGCTTCATGTGGAAGATATTCTCTTTCCCGAAGAGAGCCGATTTTCAGTGCTCGCCCCTGGAGAAGTCGGACCAGATGAAGAATCGGAACTTATCCGCATTGGAGTTTCTACAGAAGATGGAAAAGCGGTGAACGATGAAGGACTTCTCGTTGCACACATTCTTCTGAAACGAAAAACGAATACCGCCACCGCCCTCGATTTTTATGGATTTGGCACGGCAGGAAAAACAGTAGTTCTCGAAAAAACTCCTGAAGGAACATTTCGTGACATCCTTCTTCCGCCAGCCATCCCTTCACTCTTCCTTTCTCCTCTCCCATGAAGAAAATCGCCTTTTCATTTTTCCTCGGGCTTTTCTTTTTTTCAGGTCTCTCACACGCCGCAGATGACCATCTCGATTTCATCTTTGAGTGGCATTGTGAAAAAGAAGATCTCAATTGCAATGCAAAAATTCCAGAAAAAGAGAAAACACTTTCACTGGAAAATAGCGAACTCTCAAAGAGTTTTACACTCGACATCGTGATTGACAATCCTCAAGGCGAACAAGTCAATTCCGCACGAGCAAAGATTACCTACGACCCAGAAGCCCTTCTAGTAGAAGAAATTCTCACTGCTTCTGGAACATATTCCGATTTTTCACTTCCCGAACCAAACGCACAAAAAATAGACGACCAAGAAGGAACCATCACCATTGGAATGGCGGGACTCAGCTCCACGGCAAAAAAAATATACTTTGCCTCCCTGAAAATGAAACTCCTTAAAAAAACTGCCACTCTTGAATATCTTAATGTACAACAGAACGAACTCGGAGATACTGGTATTTACCAAAGCAGTGGTTTAGCAGTAGTAAATAGGCTCCCCGCAACTCCCATGTCCCTTCTTCTCAGTACTGACGGAGGAGCCTCCTCTGAGAATAATAATGAAAAACTCCCTCACAGCAGTGATCTCGCAAAACCAGTAGGACTCGTCCTTCGAACAAATGATGACGGGACAGTTACTCTTGTGTGGCCAATCGAAAAAGATCTTCCTGTTGCGGGATACTACCTTTACTACGGAAAAGACGCATCGCTCCTCATTCGCCGAAAAAATGTTGGATACCGAAATTTTGTAGAATTTCCGGGAGGAAGCTTGGACAGAGGAGACAAATATTATTTTCAAATCACTGCTTATGAAAAGGACAACTTAGAAAGTGAGGCATCAGATTTTGTTTCAGTAATTGTTGGACAACCTGGCACCGAAAGTGATCCATTTGAAGGTGATCCTCGAGAAAAAGAGATGGAAACGCAAAACAAAGATAACACGATGGAAAGTGACACCACGAAAGACGAAAAGAAAGAGAATGCTTCGCCGGAAAAAACAACCGATTCCGGTCCAGAGCATATACTTTTCTTTCTCGTAATAAGCGCAGGAATCGCATTCCTTGGCTTCTCACTTCGTAAAATACGTTTCTAATTTTTCATATTTTTCATTTTTTTACACACACATGAAAAACCAATGGACAACCGTTTCGGATGATTCAGGGAACACGGCCCTTCCCCCAACTGAAGGAACGCCACCACCATCAAAGAGAGATAATACCTCTCGAAACCGGCGAATTTCCGTCGCCTTTGCAAGCACGGGAGTATTTCTTATGCTTGTTGGTGCCGCTCCGTTTCTCTTTCGAGACAGCGAAGCACCTCAATATTCCGCTTTTCTTACTCCTCAAGGGATTGAAGAAAAAGATGGAGAACCGCTGGCAAATACAGAAGAAGTATTTCTTCCTGGAGAAGAAATGCTCGCAGATGCACAAGGAGGGTTTGGTGGCGCACTAGAAGTAGATGTGAATCCTGATTTCTCAGATGAAACCGAACCTACCACAGAAGAAGCTCCAATAGGAGAAATAGGAGCAGGAGATTCCTCCGGAGAAACAGAAGAAAATCCTTTTTCTGAGCTCATAGAAGAGACTGCTTCAGAGGAAGATCCATCAGGAGAATTTGAAATCGTACTTGAAAACAACGAGGGATCATCGGAAATTATCACCGAGAATCCAGAGGAGGGAGTACCCGTTCTTACCGAAAAAGTTGATTTCCCCATTGAAGTCGCCGCTAACACGCAAGAAAATGGTGTTATCGATTTCGGAACTACCACAGATCTTCATGGTGCCGCGCCCGTTGCTCCAAAAACAGGAACTCCTCTCATTCCGCTTCTCGTCTTCTCTACACTTGCTGCCTTTGGATTTCGTCTTCAAAAGAAATTCTCCTAAAAGAACTTTGGAGCTTTGCATTAGTTGTTCATTGGTTTTACCTCCTTCCCACCAGAAACGGAGTGGGGAGGAGGTTTTAGTTATTCCAGAATTTTGCAAAAACTCCCTACGAAGACGTGCCCCTGATAAATCTCATAAATATTTTGAGAATGCCCACTAAAAATATGATTGCTGAAACCAGGGAAATAGTAATTAACACATCCCAAATGGGAGAATAGGTCTTTTTATACGCATCATATTTTTCGAGTAATTCTGAAGGCGGATCTTGATACGGAAGCATATCAGCACCAATTACTCCTGCAAGAGCAAAGGATATAGCGGCAATACATCCAGATGCCACGACTATTATTTTGAGCTTGCTTTTGATCATGATACCGAAAAATCAAATATCCAAATTCTTCACCGACTTTGCGTGGGTCTGAATAAACTTTCGTCGAGGAAACACTTCGCTTCCCATGAGTGTCGTAAAAATCATATCCGCTTTTTCTGCATCGTCTACAGCAACCTTCATCATGAGTCGGCTACTGGGATCCATGGTAGTTTCCCAAAGCTGATCGGGGTTCATTTCTCCCAGACCTTTATACCGTTGAATCGAAACTCCCCCAACGCGTTTTACTTCTTCCACCTCTCCTTCTCCTTCAGACTCTTCCGGTGACTCTTCTTTTACTTCTGCAATGCCAAACTCTGAAAGAGCAGTGATTTTTTCTTCATCGTTAAACGCGTATCGAATATTTTTCCCCTTGGCAATTTTATAGAGTGGTGGACAGGCAATGTAGAGATGTCCGGTTTCAATAATATCTCGAAAATAACGGAAAAAGAGTGTCAAGAGAAGCGTGCGAATATGCGAGCCATCTACGTCCGCGTCCGTCATGATAATAATCTTTCCATATCGAAGTTTTTCGATTTCAAATATCTCTCCAATTCCTGTTCCCAAGGCAACAATAAGCGCTTTTACTTCATTATTTGCGAGCATTTTATCGAGTCGTGCCTGTTCTACATTTAAAATTTTTCCCTTCAGTGGCAAAATCGCCTGAAGTTCTCTATTTCGCCCTTGTTTCGCGGAACCACCAGCAGAATCTCCCTCCACAATGTAGAGTTCGGTTTCTTCCGAATTTCGGCTGGAGCAATCTGCCAGTTTTCCAGGAAGTGTCATCCCCTCAAGTGCTCCTTTTCGAATGACAGTATCTCGTGCGGCTCGTGCGGCTTTTCGGGCGCGTGCCGCCAATAAACACTTTGCAATAACATTTTTGGCATCCGCTGGATTTTCTTCAAGATATTCTGAAAATGCTTCTGCAAATGCGGCTTCTACCGCTGGGCGCACCTCCGAATTCCCAAGCTTTCCTTTCGTTTGCCCTTCAAATTGAGGCTCGGCAACCTTAATAGAAATAACCGCAGTAAGTCCCTCTCGAACATCTTCCGCAGTAAGATTTTCCTCCTTTTCCTTGAGAATCTGTTTATCGCGCGCATATTGGTTGATGGTTCGTGTCAGAGCAGTGCGAAACCCCGTTAAATGTGTTCCCCCTTCGGGATTATGAATATGGTTTGTAAAACACCAAATGTTTTCTGAATATGAGTCGGAATACCGCATTGCTACTTCTAGTTGACACACATCTGTCTCACGCTCTACGGAAATAACTTCCGAAACCGCTCCTTTGCTCTCCGAAAGATGCCGAACATAGCTTGCTACACCACCATCAAAAAAGAATCGATATTTCTGTGGCATTTCTCCAGTTTCATCAGCAATAGAGATGCGGACATTTTTTGTGAGATACGCCTGTTGTCGCAATCGTGTGATAATAACATCCCATTCCATTGCTTGTGTCTCTTTAAAAATAGTGGGATCAGGATAAAATGTTATTTCTGTTCCTGTCCCCTCTGCTTCTCCAACAACTTCAATATCTCCCAAAACAGCTCCTTTGGAATATTCCTGTTGATAGATTTTTTCGTCTCGAAAGACCTTTGCCACAACCCTTTCTGAAAGCGCATTTACCACGCTTGCCCCCACTCCATGAAGTCCGCCGGATACCTTATATCCACCGCCACCAAATTTTCCTCCTGCATGGAGAATAGTCATAACTGTTTCTAGTGCCGATTTTCCTGTTTTTGAGTGTTTATCAACCGGAATTCCTCGTCCATTATCGAACACGCGAAACCCCCCATCAGAAAGAAGGGTGACATCGATTGTTGTACAATATCCTGCCATGGCTTCGTCAATGGCATTATCAACAATTTCCCAGAGAAGATGATGAAGTCCTCGAGAATCGGTGGAGCCAATATACATTCCGGGGCGCTTGCGAACAGCCTCAAGACCCTCAAGTACTTGTATGCTCTCGGCGGAATACTGTTGATTACTCATAAAAACGAAAGAAGAAATTTCCCAAGGAGTATGGCAGAAAATAAGGGAGAAGGGAATGGATTTCAGGGGACTTCCCACGAACTATCAAATTTTCAAGGTATTCCAAATTCTATCCCAAGAAAAAGATAAAAGGAGGATTTTTTCATTTGTGTCATTGCGGACATAATCTATAATCTCTTTTTCTTTTTCATTCCAAACTTGATTTCATTGTCGTCATAGCCTTTTCCCCAAAACGCCTCTACAATGGGCGCATGACTTTGGCACGAAAGATTTTGGGAAACACAATAGCACAAGTGCTCGGGCGCTTTGTGACAGCTTTTTTGGCAATTATAGTTGTCAAAATTTTAGCAACGTATTTGGGACAAGCCGGTTATGGAAAATATGCCACTATTTACGAATTTCTCGCTTTTTTTGGTGCCTTTGCCGATTTTGGTATTTTCACCATTGCTGTTCGAGAAATGTCTCGAGAAAAAAGTGATCAAGAAGCGGTATTCAGCAATGCTCTTACCCTTCGTACACTCTTTACGGCAACGGCTATGCTTCTTGGCGCCGGTGCAGGTTTTCTTGTTCCTCAATACCAACACACCGTAATTCCAGTGGGAATTCTTATTGCTTCGCTTTCCACCTTTTTTGTTATTCTCTCCGGAACGCTTTCTGTTGCGCTCCAAGTACGCTTGCGAATGGAGTTTGCCGCCTTTGCCCTTGTGCTCGGAAAGGTTTTTACGGTTGCTATTGTGCTTTTGATAACACAATCACTTTTTCCAGTAGCAACAGAGGAGAGCTTTTTCTTGCTCATTTGGGCAGGAACGGTAGGTGCTGGTTTTACTTTTCTCCTCACACTTCTGTGGACAAGAGCATCATTTCCTGTTCGATTCCGTTTTGACAAAACACTCTCCAAAAAACTCCTCCTTGAAGCGGCTCCATTTGCCATCGCACTCGCACTGAACACCCTCTACATTCGACTTGATATTCTTCTTCTTTCCCTTCTTCTCCCGCCATCAGAAAACGGAATATGTGACAAATCCTTTTGTGGAGATACCGAAGTCGGTGCTTATGCTGTAGCGGCGCGCATTTTAGAAATCCTCCTTATGATCCCCATTTATTTTATGAATTCTGTACTTCCCACTCTTACCGAACGGATTACGAAAGTTTCAGACTCACTCCTCCGTCTTCTTCGAAACGCCTTTTCTTTTCTCCTTGCGGTTGGCGTTCCAGCAGGAATTCTCCTTTTTGTTCTCAGCAAAGAAACAACAGAGCTCATTTCTTCCGCATCATTTCTCTCAACTCCAGATCAAGCAGGAGCCGATACTGCACTTCGTATTCTCTCAGGAATGGTTTCCATTGCCTTTCTCTCAATGTTTTTTGGATTTCTTCTCATCGCTTCTGGAAGACAAAAAGAGCTTATTCGCATTAATTTTCTCACGGTATCTTTTAATATTCTTCTCGATCTTCTTCTTATTCCAAACTATGGATTTGTTGGTGCAGCATGGGGATCGTTTTTCTCGGAGTTTATAATGCTTTCACTCATGATCTTTGCCACAAAAAAATACATCCACTTTTCACCAGATATTCGTTCTCTAAAAATCATTGCTTCCGCAGGGGGAGCGGGAGCACTTTGCTTCGGAATTCATGCAATATTGGCGCCACTCGGAACGCTTCCTTCGTTTGGCGGAACGCTTCTTGTATTTGTCGGATTTTATGCGGGAAACCTGTGGATAACTGGCGTGCTCTCGAAAGAGGTACTCGGCGAAGTGCTCGGAAGAAAAGAGAAATCACAGTGAGTCCAAATACGATTGCAACAAAATTGCCGCGGAAGCCGCATCAAGATTTCCTCGAAATGTTTTACTCGTGTGCCCCATTTCGCGCGCGGATTTTTGCGCAGTTCTACTCGAATATCGCTCATCCCAAAGCAGAGTGGAGACTTGTGAAAAACGTATTTTACATTGTTCTGCAAATTCCTGAGCCACCTGTGTTTCTTTTGTTTCTCCTCCGCTCGGAAGAATAGGATTTCCAACAACAATGATGACAATTTTTTCTTGCACGAGAATCTGTTGGAGTACATCGAAAACATGTTCATCATTTGGAAGAATTTCTCGAGGAAAGGCAATTCCTATTTCTGTATCTCCTACTGCAATACCAATGCGCTTTGCTCCATAATCAATACCAATTATTTTCACTGTGAGAGTGAAACGGAAAAACGTGCATCTCCCGTGAGAAGCATTTTTTCAGGCAGAGATTTGGTGCTCAAAATTCCAGATTCCGTTAAAACATTACGAGAAAAGAGGATACTATCTCGTCCGGGTTGAAACTGGAATTGAAGTGAGAATTCACTGGGAAACGAGAGCTTATTTGGAAGGAGGTATTGCAAAATAACTTCTTGCTCACTTCCGGCAGATACCTTGGGAAACCGAAATGCAAATACAGTCTTTCCTGCCTGAGTATCTTCCTCTATTTGCTCGGGAGGAATTCCCGTAGAACCGATGAGCTTTGCCCCAAGAGGAACAAATACCTGTGTATACGAGGAATTATCTCCAGCACCAAGAATATTTCGAAGCAGTTCAGGTTCAACGAGAAATGATCCATATTTTTCGAAAAGATCATTCACAAACGCATTTTCTTTTTCTCCCCAAGAATGCTTTCGATGAATAAGAAGTTCATTTTGTACAGAACCAGAAAGCGAAATAACAGAAGTCAGTGAAATACTTTCCTGAAGAAAATGGTCAGATTTATTTCCGCCCACATTTGCAGAAACAATCGCAAGAAAATCTCCTTCATTGTTTTGCGGAATTTCACCAGATATTCCGAGTTTCTTTGCCGCTTCCTCTACTTTTGAATTTGTGGAGTGTACAAGTATCCATTTGCGATGAATTGCTGTTTGAAAAAGAGCAAGAAGTTTTTCTGGAGGAAGCGCAGAAATACGCTCCAAAAGTTCTGGAAAAAGTTTTGCCATGCCATCCTTGGGAGTGTGCTTTCCAAATGCTTTTGCTTCGACAAAAAACGAAAGAAGAAGTGAAGCATTTTCTGCGGTTAATTTTTCCCCTGTTTCTGGAAGCGCAACATCGCCTGTGGCAGAAAGAACTTCACGAAAAAAATCATCTGTCACCACCACAATAGTTTCTGCGGTTGGTCCCCCACTCTTTTCGAGAAGTTCGCGCAACAAATTGGCAGAGAAAGGAAAATGAAAAAAGTAATTTGCATCTTGTAATTGTAGCCGATTTGTAAGACGTTCAAATCCCGGAGGTGGTGGAAGAACTTCTATAAGTTTCCACGAGAACGCATAAATATCGGAAAATACTCCAGAAAGAGCTCCGCCGTTTCCCGTAAGAAGTGCAAACGAACCAGGGAATCCTCCAGTTGCGCGAATTTCTCCAGAATTTTGAAAAAAGATCGCCGTTGTGTGCGGCATGTTTTCCCCAAGAATTTCACGCGTGGCAACAAGAAGAATAGAGAAATCTAAAAGGGATTGTCTTGCTTCTGGCAAGCGCACCGCAAGTGTGGAAAGTTCATTTTTCCAAGGAAGCAAAAGAGGATTTTTTTGCGCTTCTTGAAGCACTTGTGATCCTTGTGCAAATAAAGATTCCGATTGTGTCATCATTTGATCTGCTTTTTGTAATTGTAATAAAACCTCGTCTCCTTTTTTCCCCAAAAGAAGTGTAGGAATTTTTCGAAAATTTGGTGCCATGTTGGCAAAATCTTCGCCAAGTGTTGCCGCTTTTTCCGCAAGCGCAAAAAGCTCGGAAAATGTTCCTGATGGAAAAAGAGAGGAATTAGTATTTCCCAAAAAAAGAGGAGAGCGAAGCGCAGAAAGAGTCTCGCGAGCCTCGGCAAACGCGAGTGCGGATTCTGTATATTCCTGCGAAAGGAGAAGATCTGCGCCTTCTCGAAACGAAATAGACGCCTGTTCCGCATTATTTCCAACGTGCTCTGCAACGGCAAGCATCCCCCTTCCTAAAGCACCAAAACACACTAGTACACCAAGAGCAAGAAGTGAGCACTGAACACGGGATTTCCTGTTTCTTTTTTTGAGATTTGAGTGAGATACATGCTTTTGTTTTGGAAAATCGAGGTATTGACGAGTAGGAAAAAAACGAATTCCAAAAGAGAGCCGAAGAGTATTACTCGGAGTGATACGTGAACGCGAAAGCGCCAGCACAACTGGTGGTTTTTTCCCCCGATGGAGATCGCGCACAAGAGAAGATTTCACAAAATAAAGCGTAGCAGAAACAGAAAAAGGGAGATATTCCATTTTTCTGTTGTGATTTGCAATGATTATTCCCAAAGCCTTGGTGAGAAAACACTTCCTCCGCTACAATGTGTTCGATTTTTCGATACAGAAATGCCTCAGGAAAACATGATTCGGCTCCAAAAAATTCTTGCCGATCGTGGTATTGCATCACGACGTGAGGCAGAAAGGCTTATTACCAGCGGCGTGGTAAAAGTAAATGGCAAAAAAGTAACAGAACTCGGAACACGTGCCGATCCAAACAAAGATATTATTGAGGTAGAGGAAGAAATACTTGATCAGCGAGAAGAACAAAAAATAATCGTCGCCCTCAATAAACCCGTGGGATACGTGACAAGCACCAAAAAAACAGTGACAGATCCGCATATTGTCCTAGATCTTGTTCCTTCTTCTTTTCCTCCCCTTTTCCCTGCCGGAAGGCTCGATAAAGAAACCTCTGGACTTCTCATTTTGACAAATGACGGCATTACCGCCAATAAATTGACACACCCTCGCCACGGACACGAAAAAACCTACGAAGCACTTCTCACAAAACCTGTTCCCGAAGAAGACCTCGACCAAATTCGTCACGGGGAACTCTGGATTCTCGGAAAAAAAATTCGTCCAGCTCCTGTAGAGCGCCTTGGGGGTTCTCGCGTGGAAATTGTTTTGCGGGAAGGGAAAAATAGGCAAATTCGTCGATTATTCCGCATGCTCGGAAGTGGCGTGAAAAAACTTCGCCGTGTAGCTATTGGAAACTTGCGACTTGAAGATTTACATCTTCGTGAAGGAGAAATGCGGGCACTTAGTGAAAGAGAGGTGGAAAAGATGTTTGAATTTTCATCACAAAGCGTACCAGAATAAAAATGCTTTTTTCGGATCAATCAGCTTCAACCTTTCGTAGAACGAGCATGTAAGATATCAAAAAAATAATTGAGCTTATACCAATGACAAAAAAAGTGGTTGATAAATCGTATCGCTCCGAAACATATCCAGTAAAAAATAAGCTTATGGAAGATGTGAGACCAAGAATCTGACTATTGATTGAAAGCATGGTTGCCCTATTTGAAGAATCGACCTTTTCATTAATATACGTGCTTATTGTTGGGATATAGAGACCACGAAGAAAATAAAGAATGGCAATAATTGTGAAAACAAAAAATAGAGATGAAGTTTTTTGCAAAAAGATTAAAAACAAACAAAATACTGATGCATGAAGAACGAGATATTTGTCCACGGAAAATATTTTTCCAACTCTTTCTGCGCTCCATGCTCCAAGTCCTCTCATAAAAAAAGCCCCTGCCGCAAGAAGACCAAAAAAGCTTTCATTGATATCGAGTGATTTATAGAGGGGCTGTAAATATTGGAATGTCGTTATAGCAACGCTTCCGATGATAGCGGAAAAAATAAAAAATTTTGAAAAGTTTACGGTGTTAAACGTCTGCTTTGCACAATTCTTGAGTTGATGAAAAATGGAAATATTTTTTTGCTCAGTTTTTACTTCTTTCAAGAAAAGCAGTAGAGCAATGCTAATCGCTACCAATCCGGTTTCTGCATAAAAAGGAAGTCTTTCATTGAGAGAATATAAAACACCTCCTGAAATTGATGTTACGACCCAGAAAATATTTGTTGAAAACTCGAGTTTTCCAGATATTTTTTTAAAACTCCCCTGATTTTTATCGGCTACAAGTCCTTCATATAAAAGAGCATGTTCGGCTCCATCTTTTAAAGAAAATGCCATTCCCTTCAAACAATATCCCACGAGAAACCAATAGAACCCCTGAGAAAAAGCAAATAGTAAAGTTCCTGTCAGCAATAAGACTCCGCTAAGAACAAGTGTTGTTTTGTATCCATATTTGTCGGCAAATATACCAGATGGAATTTGCCCTATTGCGTAGAAAAAGAGATAACAAGCAGTAGCTTAAAGAGAGTCCAACGTGCAGCATGAAGATAATAAAGACCCCAAGAGTAAAAGTTTCCCCATTGGTAAACATTGAGCTTGCTATTTTCCATGTATTTGATGAGTAATTATCTTTCTTCATTATTTATTGAAAGTTACAGAAAGAGTACTCTTGATTTTCTTATTCAGAAAAAGAGTCCTTTCATTTTTTTCTAATAGTTCCCTAATACTTCTCTCCTTCTGCTGGAAAAAGACCATCTTGCACAGACTTTACAAAAGCAGAAATTGATCTTTCTTCTTCACTCGCTACATCTCCAAAACGTCGAAGAAATTTTGGTCGAAAATATGCATCACTTCTTCCCGTGAGATCAGAATAAACAAGAACTTGTCCATCCACAAAACGTCCAGCACCAATGCCAATAACCGGAATAGAAAGTTTATCGGTAATAGCTTTTCCAAGAGATTCTGGAACACATTCGAGAATAATCTCAGAAACTCCAAGATCCTCAAGTATTTTGGATTCTCGCTGAATGCGCATTGATTCTTCTAGCGTTTTTCCAGCAACGGAAAATGTTTCTGCCTGCTGTGGTAAAAGCCCAAGATGTCCCACAACCCCAATGCCTTCTTTTTGCAAGTATTCGATTTGCGGAAACACTGCTCCTTCGAGTTTTACAGAATGGGCGCCAACCCTTAAAAATTGGCGAGCATTTTTTAGTGCTTGTCCTGGAGTTTCATAGGTTCCAATCGGCATATCCGCCACAACCGGAATTTTTCCGTTTACTGCTCGACACACGGCTTCTGTATGCGCAAGCATCATTTCCATGGTGACGGATTTTGTATCCAAAAACCCATAGACGGTCATTCCTAAAGAGTCGCCTACCAAAAGCACATCTGCCCCAGCAGCAATAGAGCGCTGTGCGGACAAAAAATCCGCCACCGAAACCCACGAAAGACGTTTCATGATGCCACTATTCCCTGATTTTTGCACAAAAGTCAATGCTGGAGCGGAATCTGCTTATTTCTTGAAGAGAGCTTAAGGACAACATATTCACTGTCTTCGTGCACTACTTCTCCAAAAGAGGGAAGGAGTTCCTTTTGGGAACAGATAATATAATCAACACCTTCTTTCTGAAGATCTTCTTCCTGAAACGACTGCTGAAGAAGTTGTCGTCGATGAAATTCTAAAGCATACTTACGAGAAAAAACCGATTGTGCTCCCTCGAGATAGGAGACAAAAACACTCCTCTGAGAAAGCATTCGTGTACGAAGCCCTGCTATTTCCGCATCTTTTGTTACAAAGAAAAGCGCATCTTTTGGGGTATTTTGCTGAATCCACTCAAAAGAATCACCATACCGACTCGCAAGATGGGCATCGAAGATAAGTGGCCAAAGAAAAAGCATTCCCAAAAGCGTCCCTCCAATGACAACCGAAAAAACAGGGCGGATAATAATCCTCTCAAAAACTCCTCGTTTCCAAAGAGAAAGAATGAGGAATACTAAAAGAAACGTAAGAATATTTTCAATAAAGATCCAAAGTACTACTTCAAATGTAAATGGCGCATCTCGAAAAAATAAAAACTGAAGAAGCGCAGGACGCTGTGGTTTTGCAAACAGGGAAAGAATCCAAACACCATAGAATCCTCCAAAGAGGAGTATTTTTCTGGAAAATTTTTTTGGGAATGATTGATACGAAAGAAACGTGAGCAGTGCAAAAAGTGCAACAAAAAAAGAAAGGAGAAGCGTTTGCACTCCAAGAATCATTCCCACAAGAGCGAAAAGGAAAAGGTGTGTACGCCATTTCTCATGTAAGGAAGATCTCCATTGTTCGGCAAAGAGAAGGAGGAGAGGAAGAACAAAGAGGAGCTTTATCCACGAAAATGCTCGAAGCGGTTGAAATTGAAGCGCAAACGCAAGACGAAACCCCTCTCCCAAAAGAGAAAAAAGTCCGATAAACACCAAAATCGTTGTGACAAAAAATACAAGTTTTTGGAAAGCAGCCTTTGGAAAAGAAGCACGAAAACGAAAAAGGAGAAGAGCAAAAAGGACGAGTACAAAAAGAACAATGTACGAGTGGAGTTCTGAAAAATAGAAAGAAGGGAGAATATACGAAGAGCGATTTTGAACAAGAGAAAACCACGTGTCATCAAAATGACGAAAAAGATCAATTCTGTTTACCGCAGAATGACGAAAGAAAAAGAAGAGTGCACCCCACATTCCCACTGGAAAAAGAAGTGGAAAAAGAGATGTAAAAGAGCGATTTTGAACAGATTTCCAAGAGAGAAAAAGAGAGAAAGCGAGCAAAACAGGAAGTGGATTAATGGGATGAAGTAGTGCACAAAAACCAAGCATAATGCCCGAAAGAACATATTGCTCTCGAAAAAAGAATCCTAAAGCGAGCGTCGAAATCGCCATGCCAAAAGAGCGAGCCTGAAGATCGGGTTCAAAATAAAAAAACCAACTATCGGGACCTTTGACATTATCGGAAAATGCCTCTCCGCCAATAATGAGCAAAAAAGGGAGAAGAAGCGGGAGGAAACTTCTTGGAGCAAACGATTTCCCCAAAAGAATGACTCCCGAAAAAAAGATTGCCTGAGAGAGAAGAGACAACAAGCATCCCCAAAATGCCAGAGAATATGGAGGAATTCTCATAAAATAAGCGAGGAGATCATCGAACAACGTTCCTTCAGTTTGTCCGCCTTGAAGCAAAAAATCGTAAGGAAATAGGCTTGGGTCAAGATGCCTAAGTACTGCGGGAAAATAGTAAAATTGATCGCCAAAATACAAAAAGGTTCCTGGAAATAAAATATGAGAAAAAAGCGAGGCAAAAAGCGAAACGCCTACTATACCGAAAGCGCCTCTGAAAGACGTTGTTTTTGAAAAAAAACGTGAAAACATACTCATATTTTTATCAGAAAATGCCGAAAAAAGAAAATAAAGGATGCGCTTTCATTCCTCATGAAAAGCAAAAATATGATATGCTTAATATATGATGTCTTTACGAAAAGTTCCTTGGCTTCGATATGGAATTTTCTTCTCTTTTTTTCTGTTTTCCACTCTCTTTGGACTTCAGTGCGCCACGCGCTCACTCGATCCAGATTTTGGCTGGCACCTCAGAATTGGGCAAGAAACTGAAAAACGAAATACAGTTCTCACAACCGAAGAGTGGAACACTCCGATTATCGGGGAAAAATGGATTGATCACGAATGGCTCATGAACATCGGTTTCTATGATATTTATGAGCATTTCGGATATATGGGGCTCGCTTTTATCTCTGTTCTTTTGCTTGTACTTCTCTTCGGAATTCAGCAAAAGCTTCTCCTCAAAAAAGAGCATGGTACTGCCGCAATATTATCGCTTATTTTCCTTCAGACATTTGGACTTTTTGGTATGAGCGCACATTTGGGAATTCGCCCAATTCTTATCTCACTTCTCCTTTTTCTTGCTTTTCTCGAGTTCCTCAAGAGAGCAACCACCGGAAAAAAACAGCTTCTCTTTAGAATACTCTTACCCGTTCTTTTTTTAATATGGGGAAATCTTCACGGAAGCTTTCTCATTGGCCATGTCATAATCATCGGCTGGATCATCCTCTTCACACTTCTCTCTGCTTTTCCTTCTCTTCGGAAATTCCTCGAACGATTTTTTGAAATTCCCGCCATGCCTTCTGCTCGCACACAAATATCCATGGTCTTTCTCTTTATTGCCTGTGTTGCAACACCACTCATAAACCCATACGGGATAGATTTATACCACCTACTTTCGGAATATTGGCAGAACAACTACTATCTGCTTCACATTAGTGAATGGCTTCCTGCATGGACATGGCCAATAAGTCTTTGGAAGCTCTCTTTTGGCGCATTCAGTTTCGGAGTAGTGTTCATTTGGTTTGTTACCGCTATCACTAGTTCATCAAAAAAAATCCCAAAACTTCCGCTCTGGGAAACCGTTCTTTTTCTTCTTTTTCTCTTGCTTTCCCTTACACACATTCGACATTTTCCCCTCTTTTTTGGAACAGCACTTCCTCTTTTATTTTCTTTCTGTACGGTCTTTTTCCCCACACAGTTTTCCCGAAAAAAACCATTCCCAAAAATCTTTCAAATTGGAATTCCTGTAAGCTTTCTTACTTTTTTTCTTGTATTTTCTGCGACGTATGCGAAAAACATCTCCTTTCCTGAAGATCCGTTTGTGTTTCCCAAATTTTGTAAACACTATCCGTGTGCGGCAACGACATTTTTGAAAGACTCGGAATATCGCGATAAAGTACTTTTAAATCCCTACGCATGGGGTGGCTACCTCCTCTGGATGTGGCCAGAAAAAGTGATTTTCACTGATGGCAGACAGCCGCAACGTTCTTATGAAGGACATTCATTGCTCGAAGAAAGTAATGCATTTTTTGATAAAGAGCAGATTGAGAAAAAGCTTAAAAAACATAGCATTGAAGTCGTGCTTTTAAGAAAACAAAAACCAGCGTCTTTTTCACTCTTTGATCGGTATTTTTTTGGAATTGATGAGCAGGAAGTAAAGACGACCGAAAACTCGCTTTTGGATTTTTTAAAGAACTCAAAAGACTGGATGCAAAAATACGAAGATGAAACAGCAGTGATTTTTGTGAAAAAATAACGAAGAAAAATTCAAAACTCTACTATTGGGAATATTTTCTCAAAAAGCATAGATAAAAAAAATCTTCCCGAGTTTTTGTTCTACTCATCCTGAAAATAATGTTCGTAATCACGTTCATGGATAATACCACGCTCAGAAAGTACCTCTGCATACTGTTCCATGCGCACCATGCCGTGTTCTCGACCAGATTGCATAGCATTTTTAATTTGCGTCGTGCTTCCACTCCGAATAAGGTGACGAATTCCAGGAGTAGCAATCATCAATTCATAAATACCCACTCGTCCTTTGCGATCGGCACGCGGAATGAGGCGTTGCCCTAAAATACCAATAATACAGTCGGCAAGACGATTTTGAATCATATTGTGCTGATCTGTTGGAAAGGCATTAATCATGCGAGAGATTGTTTGCGGAACGCCAGAAGTATGAAGTGTAGAAATAACAAGGTGACCTGTTTCCGAAAGATTAATCGCCGCCATAATCGTTTCGGGATCGCGCATCTCCCCAATCATCACAATGTCAGGATCTTCACGAAGAGTCGCACGAAGCGCATTCGCAAAACTGAGGGTATCGGCACCCACTTCTCGTTGAGAAATGATGGATTTTTTCGATTTAAAAATAAATTCAATCGGATCTTCAATAGTGATAATATGTTCTACGCGCCCTTTGTTGATGTGCTCAATCATCGACTGCATAGAGGTTGATTTTCCACTTCCTGTGGGACCGGTCACCAAAAGGAGTCCTTGCTTTTGTGTAATAAGATTTTCCACTCCCGCGGGAAGACCAAGTTCCCCCATTTCAAACGCCTCACTCGCAATAATACGAAGAACCGTGGATAGACTTTTGCGTTTATAAAAAATATTTACGCGAAAGTTCGTTCCATCTTTGTGTTCGTATGCAGTATCAAGCTCTTTTGTGCGCAAGAGTGTCTCTTTTTGCTCTTCACTAGAAACAAGCGAAAAAATGAGCTTCTCCGCCATATCATCGGGAATGGAGGGGTAGTTATCAACAAAATAGATTTTTCCGCTAATACGAAATGCAAGTCGCTCTCCGGCAGAGAGATGAATGTCAGACGCACCAAGTTCAAGCGCCGCTTCGAGAATATCATCAATAGCAAGATCAGATTGCTGATATTTCATATTCACCTCTTGTGCTCCTTTTTCAGCGATTTTGTTTCCGCCTTTTGGAACAAGTGTCTCTAAATCGCGTCCAGTATTCGCATGGTGACGGTCTCCAATGCCCATCATGGCATGAAGGTCACTCGGAAGTGAAAATCCTGAGGGTCCAGGAATACCACCGGTAGTATTTGATTCATCAAACATATTTTGATTTTTATATCGAAAAATCATACCCTGTTCTTTGAATTTTTGCAATAGAAATGCACCCAAATACACTACGTGAAAAGTTTCGAGCCTTTTTCTTGAGCCGAAATCATGCGGAAATCCCGAGTAGTTCACTCATTCCTAGTGCAGATGATCCCACTGTGCTTTTTAACACTGCGGGAATGCAACCACTTGTTCCCAATTTGCTCGGCGCGCCACACCCCAAAGGAAAGAGGATTTTTGACACACAAAAATGCGTTCGCACGCCAGATATTGACGAAGTAGGCGATGATACTCATCTCACCTTTTTTGAAATGCTCGGGAACTGGTCACTGGGAGATTATTTCAAAGACGAAGCTATTGAACTCGCCTACGACTTTTTTGTTAAAGAACTTGGACTCGACCCAGCACGTTTTGCTATTACCATTTTTGAGGGGGATAATGACGCCCCGCGTGATAACGAGGCAGAGAAAATTTGGCTCAGTAAAAAGGGTATTACGAAGGATCAGATTTTTGCCTTCAATAAGAAGGATAATTTCTGGGGACCCGCCGGAAAGACAGGACCATGCGGACCATGTAGCGAAATTCACTACGATCGAGGAGAAGCGTACGGCAAAAATACGGGACCAAATTCAGATGAAAATCAGCGATTTGTAGAGATTTGGAATCTTGTATTTATGGAATATGACAAAAAAAAAGATGGAAGTTACGAAAAACTTTCACAAAGAAATGTTGATACGGGAGTAGGGTTTGAGCGACTTGTCTCTATTCTTCAGCAGAAAGATTCTCCGTTCGACACCGAACTCTTTTCGGAAATTCTTCACACCATTTCAGAAATTACCAAAAAAACCTATGCGGAACACAAACGAGCATTTCGAATTATTGCCGATCATGCCCGCACCGCAACCTTTATGATTGCCGATGGTGTCCTCCCCGGAAATGAGGGACGAAAATATGTTCTTCGGCGAGTAATTCGTCGCGCCGTTCGCGAAGGGAAAAAACTTGGTATTCAAAATTCCTTCCTCTCTCATATTGCCAAAACAGTAATTGCTGAATACGAAATGTATTACCCTGAACTTTCGGAAAACAAAAACACCATTTTTTCTACACTCGATTTAGAGGAAAAAGCATTCCGCGAAACATTGGAACGCGGAGAGAAAATGCTTGAAGAGATTCTCGCACAAAAGCCAAAAGATATTTCTGGTGTAGAAAGCTTTCGCTTGTTCGACACCTACGGATTTCCACTTGATTTGACGAAAGATTTTGCCGCCGAACATGGCATTACTGTAGACGAAAAAGGATTTGAGAAAGAAATGCTTCTTCAGCAAGAGCGAAGTCGCGCAGGAGCCGCCGCGAGTTTTGAACGTGACGCGGCAGTGCAAAAATTTGCCGATCTTCCGAAAACAGATTTTGTGGGATACCAACAGACACAATTGGAATCAAACATTCTTGGTATTTTAGAATCGGGAGAAGTTGCTTTTATTGTCCTTGAAAAAACTCCATTTTATGCGGAATCTGGCGGACAAGTGGGAGACAGTGGCATGATAACAGGGGAAAATGGATCACTTGAAGTGGTCGATTGTCAAAAAACAGCAACCGGCGTTTTTATTCATTCGGGAAAACTCTCTGGAACACTTTCGGTTGGAGAAAACGTTGTAGCAAAAATTAACACAGAGCGTCGTGGGCAAATTATGCGACACCACTCACTCGCACATCTTTTTCTGAAGGCGACACAAGAGGTCCTCGGGAAAGACATTCACCAAGCAGGAAGTCATGTTAATGAACATCGCATGCGCATTGATTTTACCTTTCCGCGTGCACTCAGACCCGAAGAAATTATCAAAATCGAAGCCCTTGTTGCCAAAGCAGTTACCGCGGCTGTTGCAACAAATATTGTAGAGAAATCACTTACCGAAGCCAAAAAAGAAGGAGCAGAAGCGACGTTTGGCGAAAAATATGGCAAAGTTGTTCGAACCGTAAAAATGGGAGAATTTTCGTATGAACTCTGCGGTGGAACCCATGTACCAAACACTGCGCTTATTGGTGCTGTAAAGATTATTTCAGAAAACGGTGTTTCTGCCGGAGTGCGTCGAGTGGAAATGATTTGTGGAGAATCTGCACAAATTGTTTTACAAGAGCACAGTGAAAAACTCCGAGAAATTGCAGAAAAGCTCAAGGTTCCGCAACACGAAATTTCTGGAAGACTTGATGCGATTTTTGCGGAGCGTAAAGAAATGCAAAATCATATTGGCGCACTTCAAAAAACTCTCGCCAAAACAGAAGCCGTGCGTGTCACAAAAGAAGCAGAAGAGGTTGGCGGAAAACGTGTCGTTATTATAACCGAGGCGAAAATGGATGCCAAAGCGGCAGGAATATTTGCACGTGCAATTATAGAAGAAGGAGCGGACTGTGCTATTATTTTGACGATAGAAGGTGGACTCATTGTGGCAAGTATTGGCGAAGGAAATGCAAATGATATGTTAAAAGGCATCACCAAACAATACGGAGGAGGAGGGGGGGGAAATGCCACTTTTGCAAGCGGTGGCGGTATACAAGGAGCATCAAAGGAAAATATTGTGGCGATGCTTTCGGAAATCATCGCGAAGTAAACGTAGTTGGTTTTGCATTCTTGCCTCCAAAACTTTGCCCTGATATGCTCTTTCTCGCACAAAAACTGGTGGGATGGCCGAGTGGTTGAAGGCGCTGCTCTCGAAAAGCAGTATTCGAGAAATCGGATCGAGGGTTCGAATCCCTCTCCCACCGCCACAGTTAAATTCGAGACGAGCGAAGCGAGTCTGAAGATACCTCCGGCGGGCTATATGTATCGAAAATCATGTGCTTCGCAATGGTTCTGCGTCTATAAAATTTCCAGAAAAAGTAAAAAAGGAGGGGGCATTTCTTCGATTTTGTCAGAGAGAATAAGATGATGTTTGAGGAAGTGAAAAACAAAAAAATACTCCCAAATTTCTTGGTGCTCAATTTTCAGAAAAATTATGAGATACTTTTTCAGGGAAAAATTGCATTTTGCCTCAACTCAAAAAATCTTCTTCACATTTTTACTCCTGAGGATTTCTAATGTCTGGAGCTGTTTTATTTTTTTCGTGGATCACCCCAATTCCAATGTAGCTTTTCCCCTTTCCAAAAACATAAAGCAAGGAATATTGCCGTGCAAATGACAAAAGGAGCAGAAATTCCTATGAGTGTATCACTTACGGAGTGTGAATGGCGATCAACATTTGTAGCAATTGCCCCTAAAACAATAATGTAAATGCATATTGTAAGCCAACCTTGCCATTTTACCGGCATAAAGCCCCAACCAAACCACCGAGCTTTAAACCAGTATCCATGCGGATTATCCCGAAGATACGAAAGATATTCTTTTATCACAAATACAGATTACTCTTTTTTTTGGGAGACGAGAAGCGTCTTGAATTATTCAAGAATACCACCGAACAAGAGACGAATCCACCAAAGGAATTCAAAAAAATCATTTATCTAGAAATCCTTTTTTTCAGTATATTTCCTAAAGTTCTCCAAAATCGCTTGCCAACCAGCGCGTTGTTTTTCCTCGGAATTTTCATTCTCCATCTCAAAGCTCTCGCGTATTTCTACTCCATCTGGAGTTTCACGAAACTCTATTATGACGTGTCGTCCATCATCCCCATCCATGACATATTCGATCAGTTTATGTTCTTGAAGATTGGAATAGGTACCACAAAAATCGAAACTTGCACTCCTGTCTTTTGCCGCCATGGTAATGCTAAATCTGCCACCCACACGAACATCGTTTTTCGCTGACGATGCCTCCCAATCGTCTGATGCAAATGCCCAACAAACGATATGCTTTGGCTGATTCCAGCACTCCCATACGTGATGAATGGAGGCATGAACTATCGTCTGTACAGTAATGGTATTTTTCATATCGCGTGAAAATTTATCATCCACTGAATTCCAAATTTGTCTCGGAAACTTCCGTAATAATCGCCCCAAGGCTGATCAGCAATAGGCATATCCACGTCCCCTCCTTTCGAAAGTGAATAAAAAATTCTGTCCGCTTCTTCTTTGGAATCTGGATGAACGGAAAGATAAGTATTGTTTCCCTGATGAAGCTCTTTCCCCAATGACTCAAGTATATCCGTTCCCATGAGCACCTGATTATCACCAATAGGTAAACTGATATGCATTATTTTATCCGCATCTTTTTCAGGAATATTCACTCCTTCCATTGGCATATCTTTAAAACGAACAAGCGGTGAAAAATCGCCTCCAAAAACCGATTTGTAAAAATGAAATGCTTCTTCGGTATTGCCCAAAAAATTGAGATAGACATTGAGTTTCATCATTATTTTTGGAGAAAGGAATGTTGAAGATCGGCGATAATGATCTTTTTCATTTTGAGCATTGTTTGAACAGCCTCATTCGTTGTGAGAAATTCCCCCATACTCACTGGAATAATCTGCCAAGAGACACCATACTTATCTTTCAACCAACCGCACTGCTCGGCTTCGGGAACGGCTGATAGCTTCTTCCAATAGAAATCTATTTCCTCCTGATCTTTGCAGGTAACTACAAAGGAAATTCCTTCATTAAAGGTAAAATCGTGCGGATGAGCCGAATCCATAACACCAAATTCCCGATGAACGAGAATAAGCTGTCCGTATTTCACAGTTCCTTCTTTCTCTGGTAATTCTCCTTGGATATAGCGAGACAAAACCTTGCTCGAGGATGCCGGGAAAATTGACGCATAAAACGCCATGGCTTCCTCTGCTTTGCCACAGACATTTTGTGTGAACATGAACATAGGAATAATCCTCTGTCCCAAATCACCTTCTGTATACATAATCTGCCAAGAGACACCGTATGCGTCTTGTATCCAACCATATCTTTTACTAAAGGGATATGTTCCGAGTTCCATGAGAACTGTTCCTCCTACCAAGAGTTTTTTCCAAATTTCATCTACCTCTTCCTCTGTTTCACACTTCACATGAAATGATATAGACGGATTGATAGAAAAAAGCGGACCAGCACTTATTGCCATAAAGTCGTACCCCATAATTTGAAATCCTACAACATCGCAATCTCCTGAAGGCGTATTTTTGATGTTCGTTGTGTACGTTATTTGAGAGTCTGGAAACACAGAAGCATAGAATTCGGTGGCTTCTATCGCTTTTGTATCGAACCAAAGATGTGGTGTAATTTTTTGCATAATTTTCAAGGAGAATACTACAACTTCCCCGAATGCTACGCAAGTTTTTGAGAAATATTTTCATTTCTCATAAATACAAATCTCATAAGGCCCGAGTTTTAACTATATCGCAGAGGGGGAAATCTGTTCTCCTTCCCTTTTTTTATCGTTTCGAAGACACACCCATCGAAAAAGAAACCAGAAAACGCCACCAATAAGAGCATAAGAGAGAGTGACTTGAAAAGAAGGAGAAGGAAGAGACAGCATGCCAAGAGAAGCACATATCGCCACCGGAATAAAAAGAAGTGTTGCTCCTGGCTCGCGTTGAATTTGGTAATAAATAGAAGGGGTAATGATGAGCGTAAGAAAAGATGCTACCAAAAGCCCAAAAATAACAGTATAGCTGAGTCCTGCCCAAAATTGGTCTTGAAAAATCAGAGGGATAATTCCAGCACTGGTAGTAAGAGTTGTAAGAATTACTGGAATAAAGCGCGATCCACCGGTTTCAACAATATCCTCTTTAATTTGCTCAGGAGTTTCAATGAACTCCTCTTCTTCGTCGAGCGGATTTTTTTGCCGCGCCCTTCGATTTTCATTCATTCGATCAATCATAATAATAGAGTCATTCACCACAATTCCCGCAAGCGCAATAACTCCCAGAATATAGGCGAGACTTCGTGGTGTCCCCGTGAGAGCGAGTCCAATTGACACTCCAATTTGTGCAAACAGAATTGTAAAAAGCACAAGAATTGGTTGAAGAAAAGCATTAAACTGCACCACAAGAATGAGAAACATGATAAGAATGGCAATCACCAACCCACGACTCAGGTCTGCAATAAGACCTGCATTTTCCTCATTTTCTCCGACAACAGTGACATCGATACCTTCAGGGGTAGAGATGCCCATTTCTTCTTTTTTCGCAAGAAAAGCATCCGTTACTTCTGCCGCATTTCCTTCTGGAGCTAGAAGACTTGAGAGCGTAAAAGCAATATCTCCTTCAGATCGGCGGATGGCGGCAAGAGCATTATTTCGTTCTACCGTCACCACCTCTCGAAGTGGAACAGATTCTCCTTTGTCTGTGCGAACAGAGAGGGATTCTATGTCGTCCAGAGAAGTAAAATCTTTCTCGGGATACTCGACAACAATATCAATATCTCGTGTATTTCGCGTAATAGTCGCAGCAGTCGTACCCTGAATAGCAGATCGCACTACAATGGGTATTGATTCTGGATCAATGCCAAGCGCAAGTGCACGATCCCTCCGCACTTGAAACTGAAACTCTCCTGGAATCTCTTCGATATCGTTTCGCACGCCAGTTGTTCCGGGGATGGTAATTAAAAGTTCCGTAAGTTCCTCTGCGAATTTTTTTGCATCTTCAATGGCATTTCGATCATGAGCAATCACCCGAAAACCCACCGGAAAATCGCTTGGAGGACCATTCGCCGCACTCTGCACGCGAACAGAAGCCCCAAATTGTTCAACAATTGGTGCAGTTCTTTCGGAAAAAATATTTTCCAATTCCTTTGATGTTCTCATCTTTAGTCGCTTTCTGTCTTCTTCAGGAAGAAATTCCACGTAGATATTTGCCGTTTTTCCAGAAATAGCCGTTCGGATAAATTTTACTTCTGGAAAAGTAAGAATCTCGTCTTCCACGGGAAGAGATGCCTCAAGCGTCCGTTTTTCAGAAATCCCTTCTGGAAGTTCAATGGCTATAGTTAAAGATGGTGCATCTCCGCTCGGAAAGAGCACAAATGGAATAGGAATATGAAAAGAAGCAAAGAAGCAAAAGAAGGCGAGGCCAAAAAGTCCCAATCGCCGAAAACGATCTTGAATTAAGAATCTCAGAATCGATTGATACCATCGAATAAAATTTTGAACACGCCGATCGATTCTTTTGCGAAGTGCGGCTCCAAAAAGTCGCGTATTTCGGAAAAAGCGCGGCTTTATACTTCCAGAAGATTTCTTCATCAAAAACGACGCATACGAAGGAAGAAGAAAAAGGGAAACGAGAAGAGACACCGAAAGCACAATAATAACCGTGACCGGAATGAAACTAAGATACTGCCCCAAAATACCCGAGAGAGACAAAAGTGGAATAAAAACAGCAACAGTCGTAAGCGTTCCCGAGAGAAGTGGTCCACTAAACTCTTGAAGCGAAAGCAATGCCGCTCTTCTCGGAGAAAGTCCGCTCTGAATATAGTGATGTGTTCCTTCAACAATAACGATAGCGGTGTCCACAAGAATTCCAAGCGCAAGAATCATGGAGAAATTCGTCATAAAATTCAGCGTTCGCCCAGTAAAGAAGAGAATGCCAATCGTGATGAGAAAGGTAATGGGAATAACAAGTGAGGCAACCAGCCCTTCGCGAATTCCAACAAAAAAGAAAATGAAGAGCATGACGATAACAAGCGATTGCAATCCACTCTGAATAACACTTTTATAATCATCGCGCATTACTTTTGCGGCATCGTTGGTGAACGTAACCGATATATTTTCAGGAAGTTGCTCTTCTTGAAAATGTTGTACAGCATCTTTCGAAGTAGTATCTGCTTTAAGAATATCACTCCCCGATTTTCGGGAGAGGGAAAGCTCTACGGAATTCTGAAACGACTCTTTTGTCGATTCATATTGCAATAATGATCCAGAAGAAGAAAACCAGAAGAGCAGAAGAAAAAAGAGTGCTATTCCGGGAAGATACCGAGGAAGCGGATTTCCTGCGAGAGATGGTGGAAAGAGTAGGAGAAAAAAGAGGAAAATAACAATAATGCAACCCGTAATCTCTTTTACATTTCCGTTGATAACACCAGATCGCACATTCTCAAGAAGACAAGAAAATCTTCCACGTGAAAGGCAATCTGCCGATTTCTCCTCCGAAAGTGTCACAAAGCGAGAAACGGATTTCGTATCCTTTTCTCGTTCAAAAACCTCCGCAACATCCCGAACACGAACGAAAGAGGATGTACCATTATTTTTAAAATCACGAATAATAAGATTTTCCACATCTTCTTTTGTTCGGTGCTTCCCCGAAAAACGAATCGAATAGGAAAAGTCGTCTCCCTCTATATCGCCTGCCGGAGTGTCTCTATGAGAAGAGCGAATAACATTAATAACATCGGAAATCGAAAGCCCAAGCGCTTTCAATTTGTCTCGATCAACCTCCACTCCAATTTCTCGTTCTTTTCCGCCCTGAATATCGACTTGCGCCACGTTGGGAACATCTTCAAGAATTCCCTTGAGTGATTCTGCATTGTCAGTAAGTTCTGTAAAAGAAACATCTCCCGAAAGTACCACAGTGAGAAATGGTTCAAGAGAACTATCAATTTCAGTAATCACCGGATCGTCATCAATTTCCGCCGGAAGAGAAGGCTTTGCTTCATCAACTTTGCTTCGAATATCCCCTATCGCCTTTGTCATATTCTGCCCTGGTTCAAACTCAAGGGTAATGGTGGAAATACTGTTGCGAGAGACAGAAGAGAATTTATTGAGCCCAGAAACATTCTTAACGCGGTCTTCAATTTCTTGGGTGACAAGTTCATCAACATCAATGGCAGAGGCTCCAGAGTAAGATGTCGAAATAACTACAACTCCAAATTCAATATATGGTGCAGATTCTTTAGAAATGGCAATGACAGAAAGGATTCCCCAAGCACAGAGAATAACCCCCACAAGGAGTGATACTTTGAGACGCCGAACAAAAAATCCGCCAATTTTTTCCAAAACACCTTCGGAAGACTTTTCAGGAGAAATCATGAAGCAAAAAAGAAAGGAGCATCTTCAGGTCTCGTATCTGTTTTAGGAAGAAGGTTTTTCTTCTGAAACAACTTCTTCAGGAGAATTTGTATTCTTCGGCATTTCCGATACTGCATCTCCTGTGCGGAGTCCAAGCACCGGCTGAGACACAATACGATCTCCCACAGAAAGTCCCGAAAGCACTTCAAGCTCTGTGTCTTGTCGTCGACCAATCTCAATGGTGCGTGTTTCAAGAACGGAAACATCATCATGAGAAAGAACAAAAACTTCTGGTGGATTTTGAGAAATAAGACTCTTTTCGGGAATGAGGATAACGCCCTCTTCCTCTGGAAGTCGAATTTTTGCAGTAGCAAAGATATTTGCAGGAAGCAATTCATCAAGATTTTCCACACTAATTTCAATGGTGATACGTCTCGTCGTTGGATTTGCCACAGGATTAATATTAGAAATGGTCCCATCCCGCCTTCCAAATCCATCAACCGAAAGTACTGCCTTTGCTCCAGATGTAATATTCGGCAAAAGTGCAGCATCGACTTCTCCCTTAAGAGCAAGAGAAGTAATCTGCGAAATAACAAAGAGAGAAGATCCTGCTGAGAGAGTGTCTCCCACTTCTACGTTTTTCTTCGCAATAACACCATCTATAGGAGCGGTAACGGTAAGTTTTTCCTGTTGTACTCCGGTTCGCTCAAGGGAAGATTTTGCGTTATCGCGATTGCTGATCGCCTGCTGAATAGAAATTTCATTTTGCTTTCGAGTAATCTCAAGTTGAATTTTGGAGGACTCAAGAGAATTTTTTGCAGAAGAAACCTGCGCGTCACTGCTCGAACTCGAAACACCCCCTGAACCGCGAGCTTGTTCAATATTTTTTTCTGCCTGAGCCAGTTGCGATTCCGCCTGACGAACAGAAAGTTCTGCAAGTCGCACTCGCTGAGGACGTTGGGTTTTAAAATTGCGAAGATTTTGAGAAGCAGTAGTAAGAGACTGAATTGCGATTTCTGTTGCATTTCTATCAGCAGAAGTAGTTGCCTGAAACGTGGCAAGCATATCTGGAGAAAAGTTCGTTCCTGAAATGGATTGCTTGAGCATAATATCTGTTTTCTGGAGAACATCACGAATATTGTCTCCCAAAGCGCGAACAACATCGGTCGAAAATGCATCTCGATCTTGAGAAAACGCCGCCTCTTTTTCTAAAAAATCCGTCCATGCCGTTCGAAATGCTGTCTCTGCATCTCGTTTCGTTTGAAGATCTCGAAAACCAAGATATACCTCAAATTCATCATTATTCTTTCGGTTTTCATCGGTTACCCCAAGGACAGAATCAGCATTTCGCATTCCGGTACGGAATATAGAGAACGCACTTGCAACAGCATTTCGCTGATTCTCTTCAAGCGTTTTCTCTTCCGTATCAAGATTTTGAAGAGTGTCTTCAAGCGTTTTCTGCGCCGTTTCTAGTCCGATTTTCACCACTTCACGAGCACTTTCTGTAGCAGAAATTTGTGCTTCAATAGAAACCCCTGTAGAGGCATTGGTATCGAGCGCACTTCTTAAATTATTCTCTGCCTGCTGAATATTAATCATCGCACTTTTTTCGCTCTGTTCTGCCTGCTTTCGTGCAAGTTCCAAAGAAGATTCTGCATTTTGAAGTGCCACAAAAGCGGCAGAAACATCTGTAGTAATGGTGTTCTGTCGTGAAGAGATAGAAAGGAGAAGTTCTCCTGCGTGAACAGTATCCCCTTCTCGCACAAATACTTGTGATACTGTTCCCCCTGCTTCTGCGGAAATGCCAGAAGAAAAAACAGGTTCCAGTGTTCCCGAAATCTCTATTTCTGGTGAAAACCCCTCTTCGTGAATTTCGAGTACCGGAACAGGCTTTGCGGGTTGTTCCTGAATAACCTCTTCTTCTTTCTTTGCGCAACCAGAAACAAAAATGGCAAGAGAAAGGAGAATAGCCGGAAAAGTGTAGTGAGTTATTCTCATGAATAAAGAAGAATATGAGAAAATAAGAATGTATTCCCGAAGGAAATACAATTTTGCTTTTTCAAAAAAAAAAGTCAATTGTTTTTTACCAAAAAAGAGTGTGAAAGTGCTGAAGAAAGATTATAAAATCCATGGCTCTGAAACATTCGGTATTCCCCAATCGAAACGGTCGTTTTGAGAAACTTCATCATCTTTTTCTTTTGCCTCACAAAAAACTTCTTGAGGGATGCTAATTTGGCTTATCATAAACGTTATGCGAGCACCACAATATGGACAGTGATCATCTTTTTTAATATCGACACCACCTCCACATTTTGAACAGGTAATATTTCCTATCATCTCTTGAAGACGATTTTTTTCTGCAAGATTCAAGGGACGAATATAGTTTTTGGATTTGAGAAGACTCAAAAAAGGATAGAGATTTCCGTGTTCTTTACATCGGAAAGAATAGAAATGCGCTCCATCCACCGTATAGTCATACCACTTTCGAAGAAGTGTATTACAGCGTGGACAATGAAGTTCTGAAGAAAGAGGAGCGAGAGACATTTTGTCCTCCCGAATACGTTGCATGATATTTCGCATACTCGCGACGGATATTTCATATTCCTCATCTCCATCAAACCAAGCGAGATCACAAGGAAAGCAAATATCTATGCCACATTGTTGTTCTTCATGCTTTTTGGCGTCTATGACATGCATTTCTTGAGAACAGCTTGGACATTTCACGTTATAACTGAGAAAGAATTTCTTTTTTCTTTGCTTTAAACTCTTCTTTTTCAATCAGGTTCTTTGCGTACATCTGCTGTAAAAGAAGTAATCGTTCTGTCTGATTTTTTTCTTGAGTACTCGGCATATTTCCATTGCCCGAGAGAAAAGCATTCCCAAGAGCAACACCAGCTCCAATCGCCATGCCAGTACCAGCAACGCCACCTTCATTTTTTGCCGCATCACGAAGAGCTGTTAGTTTTTGGAGATCGGTGAAATCAACTCCTGCCTCTTCTGCCGCTCTTTTTTCGGCAGTTATTTCTGCAATACGGTGAACATGATCGAGCGTTTCTTGGGAAAAGTCGACACCTTCAATACGAAAATCTGTAAGGGTAAATCCAAATGTTGTTGCAATTGGTGCGATGTTCTTTAGAATTTTTTGTGCTAACTCATCTCGATTTCGATCAACTTGAGCAAAAGAAAAGCCTGATTCCGCAATGGAGTCTTCTATTGTCTGAATCATTTTCTCAAAGAGAAGAAAGCGCGCTTCCTCTTGAGAAAATAATTCACGAGCTCCAACGACATTTATAAAAAATGCTTTTGGATCACTCAAAAAAAAGGAGAAATTTCCAAATGCACGAAGAGAAATAGGAAATCCATATTTTGGATCATCATAATATAGTGCTCCTTTTGTTCCCCATTTTTGATTGGTGAGATTAGAAATTCGAAAATAATAAATCCCCACCTTATGCTCACTCTCAAAAGATTGCATATATTTGGTAACTGTTGTCCAAAAAGGAATATTATCGGTTTCGAGAGTATATGTTCCCGCTTTCGTGAGTACTGATTTTACTTCCCCTTCATACACAAAAACTGCTCCTTCTCCTGGATTTACAATAAGTTTGGAAGCGTTTTTGATTTCATAACCATTCTCACTCCATTTTTCAAAAAGAGCATGAGGGATTTTGTGATCCCACTCAATAACAGATCGAAGTTGATGCTGTAATCCATGAAGGAAAGACATTATGTGTTTGAAAAATTTTTTATTATTATATAACAAAAACAAGAAAAATAGAATTAGATTTTTTGTTGCTTCCAAAGATCATAGAACTTCCCTTTTCTCGTCATAAGTTCATTGAATGTTCCTTTTTCAAAAACCTTACCGTTGTCCATCACAACAATCGTATCCATTTCTTTAATAGTGGAGAGGCGATGCGCAATAACAATTGCCGTAATATCTTGAAAAAAGAAGTGGAGTGCTTCTTGAATCTTTTTTTCCGATTCAATATCGAGGTGAGAAGTTGCCTCATCAAGCAAGAGGATTTCTGGTTTTCGATAAATTGCCCGTGCAATGCCAACTCGCTGTTTTTCGCCACCCGAAAGCTTAATTCCTTTTTCTCCCACAAGGGAATGAATTCCTTCTGGAAGCTTGTGTGTAAAGTCTTTTACGTGAGCGATATCTAATGCGCGCTCAAGAAGTTCCTCATTTTTTTCGGATTCAGAGAGGGTGATATTTTTTTCAAGCGAAAGATTGAAGAGCTCTGTTTCTTGTGGAACCACTGACACATTTTCCATATACGACTCTCTCTTGATATCATGCAAAGAGATCTCATCAAACATAATCTCCCCTTGGTAATCATTATAGAGCTTGAGAATAAGCTTGAAGAGTGTTGATTTTCCGGTTCCAGAAATACCGACAATCCCAACTTTTTCTCCTTTTTGAATATCTAAAGAAAAGTTTTTGAGCACCTTTTTTCCTCGATACGAAAAGCTAATATTTTCAAAAGAGAGTTTTTTCCAGCGGTTACAAAAGTCCTTTGTACCAGAATTCTCAATAATTGGTTTTGTTTGCAAAATATCTTTCATACGAAATACTGCTATTCTTGCTTGTACAAATTCGCTATAGGTCTCGGCAAATTCGTATGCCGATTGTTCAATTTTCCCAAAATATAAAAGCACCATCACCAAGACTCCCACCTCTAAATTTCCCTCAAAAATCTGCCAGAGAGTAAAGGTTACAATTATAAGCCTAAAAAACTCTTGATATAAATTGAGCACACCCCCTCGAACGCGAAAATAATAGATTCTTTTTCGAATTTCTTCCGAAAGTCTCTCACTTATTTTTTTAAGGAAGGGAAATATTTTATCTCCGATTCTTAAAGATTGTATCAGAGAAATATTATTCACCGATTCAAACGAAGCCCCATTAAAATTCTCCCACTCAAGATTACAGACATGCGATTGATACACGGCTTTTTTCGTGAGATAGGAAGAGAGCAGATAATATGAAACGAAGAAAAAAATAAGAATGACAGTAAAATAGATATTTAAAAAAGTGAGAATCACTAAAATCGCAATAAGATTTACGGATGATTCGATTACAAGATCGACATACATCCGAATAATACGATCGAGACTTCCTCCTCCCTTAATAATCTTTTGCATTTTGTTCCCTGTATTTTCTTTTTCATGCCAATCCATGTCAAGACTGTAAAGATATTTCGTTGTATTTTTTTGGGCATCAATATTAGCATTTTCTGCCACCTGATAGATGTAATATTTACAGAGATCATGTGCAATAAAGTAATAAATCCCTGCGATTAATATTCCCAGCAAAAGCTGCCATGCATACAGAGTGCTGTCTCCACTCTTATAATTCGAAGCAAAAGTAATAATTTCTGAAAGCGCCCATACCGGAAAAAGCCAAACCACATCACTAGTAGCCCTAATGAATGTTCCTAAAATAAACTTTGTTTTGTAAGGTCGCACAAAACTCCAGATGTCACTCATGAACTCAGCATTACTGTAATGCCCCTGCTGATTCTTTTCGATCATACACTTCTTGAAGAATGGTGACGATATAAAAAAAGAGTCTTTTCACAAAATAAAAGACTCCCCATGATGAGAAGTCTTTTACACTTGAAAACCTCAGCACAAAAGAGAACACCATTCCTCCCGCAAAAAGCGAGAAGATCAATCTCTCTTCTCCTTTCCGAGTGGAAAGAGAGAAGATAGTAATTTCCATCTTAGGAAGTGGTCCATCCGCAGATTCCCCTACGGATACCTTGTTACGACTTAGTCCCAATCAATGGTTTCACCGTGGTGATGCTCCTAAAAGGATAACACCGCTTCGGGCGCCCCCATCTTTCATGACTTGACGGGCGGTGAGTACAAGATCCAGGAACGTATTCACCGTAGCGTGGCTGATCTACGGTTACTAGCGATTCCAACTTCATGGAGTCGAGTTGCAGACTCCAATCCGAACTGAGATCGGCTTTTTGGGATTGGCTCCACCTCGCGGCTTGGCTACCCTTTGTACCGACCATTGTAGCATCTGTGTCGCCCAGGACATAAGGGCCATGCTGATTTGACGTCATCCTCACCTTCCTCCCGCGTAAAACGGGCAGTCTCGCGCGAAAAATACAACGCACGACGAGGGTTGCGCTCGTTTACGGACTTAACCGCACACCTCAAGGCACGAGCTGACGACAACCATGCAGCACCTGTCACCCAGTTCCCGAAGGCACTCTCGCATCTCTGCAAGATTCTGGGGATGTCAAACCCTGGTAAGGTTCCTCGCGCGCTATCGAATTAAACCAGATGCTCCACCGCTTGTGTGGATCCCCGTCTATTCCTTTATGTTTTAGCCTTGCGGCCGTACTCCACAGGCGGATCACTTAATGCGTTAGCTTAGGCACACACCGGGATTGAACCGGCGTACACCGAGTGATCATCGTTTACGGCGTGGACTACAGGGGTATCTAATCCCTTTCGCTCCCCACGCTTTCGTTCGCGCAGCGTCAGGAAATGCCCAGCAACCTGCTTTCGCTTTTGGTATTCCTCCCATTATCTACGGATTTAACCCCTACAATGGGAATTCTAGTTGCCTCTGCATTCCTCTAGTCCGGCAGTATTTGATACGAAACCTCGGTTGAGCCGCAGGCATTTAACATCAAACTGACCGGTCCGCCTTCGAACGCTTTACGCCCAATGATTCCGGATAACGCTTAGGGCTTCCGTATTACCGCGGCTGCTGGCACGGAATTAGCCGCCCTTTATTCCTGAGGTACCGTCAAAATTTCTTCCCTCAGAAAAGCAGTTTACGCCCCGAAAGGTGTCATCCTGCACGCGGGATTGCTCCATCAGGCTTTCGCCCATTGTGGAAAATTCCTCACTGCTGCCTCCCGTAGGAGTGTGGGCCGTGTCTCAGTCCCACTCTGTCTGGTCGTGCTCTCACACCAGATACGCGTCATAGCCTTGGTGAGCCGTTACCTCACCAACAAGCTGATACGCCGCAGGCCCTTCCCGAACCGATAAATCTTTCCCATTACTGGGGCATCCGGTATTAGACCCGATTTCTCGGGCTTATCCCTGAGTTCGGGGGAGGTACCAACGTGTTCCTCAGCCGTTCGCCGCTCGCCACCCGAAGTGCTGCCGCTCGACTTGCATGTGTTAGGCATCCCGCCAGCGTTCATCCTGAGCCAGGATCAAACTCTTTTGTTGAAGGAAGTTTACCTGAGAATGCTGGCAAGCCAGTATTCTCCCGACGAATCGGTGTAAACTTCTCTTAAAGCAAGAACCATCGCTAAAGATGATTCTCACGAGTTTTTTATCTTTTCCAAAAAGGAAAAGGTTGAACCTAGGTTTGGTTTCGAGAAGGAACATTTGACACTGTCAAATGCGTTCTCGGAACAATGGCGTTCTTTTTCAATTGTTTTACTTCCGCCAAAAGAACAAAAACGGAAGGGCGTTCTCTTTTGTGCCGAAGATTTCAAGGAGCAAAAAAGGCGCTCATTTCCAAAGCGCCCGAAAATCCTCTCAAAAAAGGAGGGGGGCTGTCAAGCCTTTAGGGAAAGTTTTTTTTAGGAGTTGCAAAACCAAATTTTTGAGCTTTAGAATGGGAAACACTTATCAGATATTATGAAATTTTCTCATTTTTCTCGGAGGATGTGGTGAACCGTTCTCTGGTGAAAACATACAGAACGGGAAACAAGAGTATACGGAATCAGAAGGAGAAGAAATGGAAAAGGAGGACGAAGAGAAACAAGGAATGAGTGAAGAAGAGACTCCAACCGAAGAGGCAGTTCAAAAAGATAGCACAGCAGAAAGAATCGTTGTCAGTTTTGAAAACCCCACATCTTCACTATCAAAAGACTCGTATCAGTTACAACAATATGAAAAAGACTCTGGAAAATGGTCGTATACTGCAAGCAGAAGATACAACAATCTCGATGATGGGTTGAATGTGTATACGATTACCGCATACAGAAGCGATGGTGAGCCAAGTGTGATGAAGGTACTTCTCTTTAACGGATATCAAGAAGAAGAAATGACAACAGTGAATTTTCCGCTCTTTCAAAATGACGACAGTATTACTGCACAAGAAATCGAAGAAATTCCAGATGTTGGGGGAATAACCGATCTTGTGCTCGAAAGAAATCCTCTTTCATACTGGCATACCCACACTCCGCTTCAAGAGGAAGGACATTCGTTTTTTATACTGGAAAAAACAGGAGAGCAGCTAAACTACAGCAAAGCGTATTTGTTTAGGTTTGAAGAAAAGAACTATTTTCTCACAATTGAACTCGATGCCAATATTTCCGGTGATTTGCAGGAAAAAAACGAACAATTCAAAACAGATTCTCGAGAAAACCTTTTACCAGTAGAATATCAAGAAAAAATCGCGCAATTTGAGCGTATTCTTTCTCAAAAACAATCGGGAGATGAAGGAGTGGTAGAAGTTGAAGTTTCGGAAGAAACCATCGCGTTGGTACAAGAGTTGAAAGAAACCGGAAATATTCTTGGTCAACAATGGCACGAGTGGTGTCCGCTCAATCCGGAAGTGTGTCCGTGTACGAAAGAAACCGAAGAAAAAGGAATTGCCTGTATGAAATCTCGAAATGTTATCGCGAATCCGGCATGTAATGAGGAGAACCAAGTGGGAGTTTTTTGGGATCACAAAGTGACCGAAATAGAAACGATAAATATCTGTAAGAAAAGAAGATACGGAATAATACATGCACATGATCTGGGAGAACGAAAAAAGGTTCTCTATGAGACATGCATTGAAAGAGATAAAGACAGAAAATGCCTTTGGTATTCCACGAGATTGCTTTCAACTGTAGAGCCTTTCGAGGAAACTGTATTCATTAAGAAGGCAGCCCAACCGGTTCTCGCAAATGCACATGATCTTGGAGATTGGAAAAAGATACTCTATGAAATATGCATTGAGAAAGATATCAATAGAGAATGTCTCGGATACTCTACAAGAATTCTAACTGTAGAACCTTTTGAGGAAACGGTTTTAGTGGAAAAGACAAAAAGGATGATTTTAAAAAAGAATATTGTAATTTATACCCCCTCTATTATTCACACAAAAAATGAAGACTTTCTCTTGGTAAGTACTCCACAAGGTGACAGTGAAATCTATGAGGTTTCCATTATTTTGTATTCTTTTCAAAAAAAATATTTTCTTGTTGCTTACCAATATAAGGCAGGATGTCTTGATTATGATGAAAATCTAAATCCAGGATGCCCTTATGAAATATATTATAACAGCTCATCATCAAAAGCCCCATACTACTACTATAGTGGTGATTATAATATCGAGGATGGCGGCAAATTCTGTTTTTTTCCTAATACAATCTACAACACTACGAAAGAAGAGTATGAAGAAATGCTTCAAAAAATACCAGATCAATATCCCGATTTTCCAGATCGAATGCCGTGTGAAACAACACCAGAAGGCGGATATTTTGACTTTCGAACGAATACGCTTTTTCTCCCTGAAAACGAAAGCACGATATAATTTCCGTTACGGTGAAATAGAGAGGCGGTGAAAGGAAAAAAAGCATAGAATAATAAGTGTATTCTTCAGAAGCACTTCATGGACATGGAAAAAACCGCTACTGCTATTTGTAAAAAATTACAAAATGCCGGATTTGAGGCATTTTTCGCCGGCGGAGCAGTGCGTGATTTACTCATACAAAAAACACCGAAAGATATTGATATTGCTACAAATGCGCGTCCAGAAGAAATGGAGAAGCTCTTTGGAAAAACATTCGCTACAGGAAAAAATTTTGGAGTTCTTCTTATTGAAGAAGGCGGATACCATTTTGAAGTTGCCACTTTTCGAAATGACATTGGGTCAAGTGACGGACGTCGACCCGACGCTATCCATTTCAGCAAAAAAGAAGAAGATGCCTTTCGGCGAGATTTTACCGTCAATGCGCTCTTTTGGGATCCGATTGCAAAAAAGCTCTACGATTTTGTTAATGGAGAGCAAGATATTCATGACAGAGTCCTCCGCTTTGTGGGCGACCCAGAAGAACGCATTCAGGAAGATTTTCTGCGGATTCTCCGCGCAGTGCGTTTCAAAAATACACTTGGATTTTCGTACGAATCACTCCTCAAAGAAGCGATTCAGAAACATGCCAGTCTTACGGGACAAATTTCTGCTGAACGTGTTCGGCAAGAACTCACAAAAATGCTCTCTGGAGTTCATCGATCTGCCACTATAAATGATTTGGCGGAATTTGGTATTCTCCCAGTAGTACTGCCAGAAATTGATGTACTTCGAAATATTTCAGACAGTCACCGAAATCGAACCGTTTTTGAGCATACACTCTCGTGTCTTTCGTTTCTGCCGGAAAATACAGATTCTATTCTCGCGTGGGCAATTTTGTTTCACGACACGGGAAAGGCAATTACTCCACAAAAAAAGTATGATCGCATCCATTTTCCGAAACACGAAAAAGAATCTGAAAAAATTGCGAAAAAGGTGACGAAACGACTCGCTTTTTCTCGATTTGAAACAGATAAAATCGCCTGGCTTTGCCGAGAACATATTCCATTTTATGGAGTGCTCAACATGACGCGTGCGCATCGACTTCATTTTTACGACCATCCATTTTTTGAAGATCTCTTGCAACTCTGTCGCTGTGATGCATTGGGAGATGATGGAAATGATAATCTTGTTCAGCGGATTCAAGAGGACTACGAAAACGCCCGAGAAAAACGACTTCTCCCACAATTCCATCCAGATCTTTTGAGTGGAAAAGAAATTATGGACATTGCAAAAGTCGAACAGGGGAAGCAAGTAGGAGTACTGAAACATCGCCTCCGTGAGGCCCAAATTTTGGGAGAAATTCATACAAAAAAAGAGGCAGAAGAGTGGATTCGGGAAAGAAAAAGTTTTTGAAATCATTCGCCATCCTGAGTTCAGGACGACAAATAGCTATGAAATCCCCTCCAAAATATTTGGAATATGTTCTATTTGAGGACCAGGAAAAAGCACAGAAACGAGATCAATACGAAAATCGCGCTCGCCAAGCTGATGCTTTTCGAGATACGCATACGCGGCAGAAACGAGATGTTGCGCCTTAGCAAAAGAAATGCCTTCTGCCGGAGTTCCAAAGGCTGTCGAACTCCTCGTTTTTACCTCAACAAACACCAGCACCCTTTCGGGAGACTCAAAAATGAGATCAATTTCTCCCCGACGCACTAAAAAATTCCGCTCCAAAAGAACATATCCTTTTTGGAGAAGAAAGTGTTCTGCGATCTGTTCTCCTCTGTCGCCAAACTGTCGCCGTACTGTTGGCACTCGTAATTTTCTCCTGATAACAAAGATGGCGCCCGCGGAGGGACTCGAACCCCCAACCTACTGGTTCGAAGCCAGGTACTCTATCCATTGAGCTACGCGGGCGTTTGTAAAGATCTGCCAAATCTAGAAATAACTGAGAAATGGCGTCCCCGGCAGGAGTCGAACCTGCGGCCTCCCGGACCGCAACCGGACGCTCTATCCACTGAGCTACGAGGACAAAAGGACTGGAGAATTATGCATATTCCACCAAGAAGACGCAAGCGGATTCAAGAAGCAATCTTTAAAACTCATTACTCCATATTTTCTTCCCTTTTCGAACGTGTTATAATTGAATGATAACCCCCCATTCCCATGGTTTCTGTTCTTTCTATGTTTTGGAGATGGTGCCTCTCATTGCGCTACCGAATTTCTGTTTCTGGAAGCGAGATTCTCGATACAGCTGATCCCATTCTTTTTTTACCAAATCACATTGCGCTTGTGGATCCGCAGATTCTCTTTACAGAAATCCTCAAAAAAGGAGTGGCTTCACCAGTTGTTGCAGAAAAATATGCCTCTATTTCTGTGCTTCGCCCCTTTTTTTCTTTACTCAAAACCATTCCCGTTCCCGATCTTACAAGCGGTGGAAAAAAGGATGATGTGCGCAATATTTTTAAAAATGTTCACACCGCACTTACAGAGGGAAGGCGTGTTGTATTGTATCCATCAGGACAATTGGCAGGACAAGGAAGAGAAGCACTTTTTGGAAAACAGAGCGCATACCTTGCGGTTTCTTCTGCTCCACAAAATACGCGAATTATTGGTGTTCGCATTCAAGGACTTTGGGGAAGCATCTGGTCAAAAGCATGGACTGGAAAATCACCACCTTTTTTTCAGACACTTCTCTGGGGAATATTTTTTGTTCTCGCAAACCTCATCTTTTTCGTTCCACGAAGAGAAGTTTCTATTGTATTTGAAGATATTACAGCAGGCGCAAAAAAATCGGCAAAAGAAGATTTGCTCGCATTCAATCAATTTCTGGAATCGTTTTACAATGCGCAAAATGAAGAACCAGTGCAATTTCTCCGCCATATTTTCTGGTTTCCAGAAAAAGCGCGGATACTTCCCAAACAGATTGTCGGCTCTTTAAACGATATGCGATCACAAAAACATGCAGAGCCATGTCGCCCCGAAACATTAAAACGCATTCAGCGCATCGTAGCAAAAGTTCGAGAGACGGATATAAAAATACTGTCACCAGAAACAAACCTCGCTCTCGATTTAGGAATCGATTCGCTTTCACTCGCAGAACTTGTTGCCGAAATTCGCGCAGAATTTTTAGGTGCTTCTGTCGCCCCTCTCCGAGAGCTCAAAACCGTGGGAGATTTATGTCAGATGGCAGAGGGAGAAATATTTTCCGAAGAAATACTTCCCGAGTGTCGTTTCCAGCCATATATCACTCATCCCGATAACCTCTCAGCTTTCACCGGAGAGACGCTCGTTGAATGCGCTCTCTCTGCTCTTCTCCACAAAAAAGAGGAAGGACTTCTCTTTGACGCTATTTCTGGAACCCTTGCAGGAAAAATTCTTCTCCAAAGAGCCTTTGTCGTGTCGGAAATTATCAAAAAACACGTTCCAGAAAAACGAGTGGGAATTTTGCTTCCTGCTTCTAGCGGAAGTGCAATTCTTTTTTTGCTTCGCATCTCGCCGGAAAAACTCCTGTCTTTTTCAATTGGACGGTTGGAAAAAACGCACTCAAGCACTGCCATGCTCTCTCAGAAACAAAAACCATTCTTTCTTCAAAAAGTTTTTTTTCACTAGTAGAAGATGGAATTCCAAGGGAAATGACGGAACAAATGCTCTTTCTCGAAGATGTTGTTTCTCATCTTTCGCTTACGCAAAAAATCTCTGGAATCTTCCGATCACTGTTTCCAAGACACTGTATTCCAAAGACTTCTTCAGATGACTCAGCCGTTATTCTTTTTACGTCGGGAAGTGAAGCACTTCCAAAGATGGTTCCACTAAGCCATCGTAATATTCTTTCGGATATTCGAGGAACGCTAGCGACCCTTCCGGTTTCGGAGAATGAACGACTTCTCGTTTTTCTTCCTCCATTTCATAGTTTTGGTCTTACGGCAGGAATAGTACTTCCCCTTATTACGGGACTCCCCACTATTTTCACCCCAAATCCTACGGATCCGCGTGCTATTTTGCGGATATTGCGCCATACAAAAGCAACTGCCCTTCTGACAACACCAACTTTTTTGAATATGATTCTCCGTGAATCGGGAGAAAAAGGTCTTCCTGAACTTCATCTTATCATTACTGGAGCAGAAGCTTGTCGCCCCGAAATTTTTCGTCGACTTTCTGAAAAAGCACCAAACGCAATGCTTGTAGAAGGCTATGGTATTACCGAATGTTCTCCTGTGGTGAGTATTAATCCCGATCCCAAAAGAAAATCAGGGAGTGTTGGTGTTCCCATTCAGGGTGTTTCACTGCAAATTACTGACCCCGAAAATTTTTCGACACTTCCAAACGGAACAGTCGGGATGATCCTTGTCTCGGGAGACAACGTTTTTTCTGGATACGAACCAAAGAGCGCTGTGCACCCTTTTATTGAAAAAGAGGGAATTCGTTGGTACAAAACAGGAGATTTAGGGTATTTGGATGCAGATGGCTTCCTCTTTCTCACGGGACGGCAAAGGCGATTTCTAAAAATTGGCGGAGAAATGGCGAGCCTTCCATTTTTAGAAAATATTCTTCAAAACGCTTTCGGAAATGAAGAAGAAACAACAATTGCCGTAGAAGGGCGAGATGATCTCCCATCCCCAAAAATAGTGCTCTTCGCCACCATCGACATCCCGCTCGATAAAGCAAACGAAGCCCTTAAAAAAGCAGGAGTTTCTCCTCTTCTCCGCTTTTCAGAAGTGAGGAATAGAGAAAAAATCCCACTTCTCGGGAGTGGAAAAACAGATTACAAAAGCCTTCGTGCCGAAATATCATGATATTTTTTGCGCAAGAACATATTGGCAACAAGCAAATGATAAAGAGAGCGCAGGCGCATTTTCCCGAATTGTACCAATCTCGTCTGAAAGCAAAGGCATCTCCAAAACATTCGCTCGTTGCTCGATTTCTCGTTTCCCAGCTTGCGAAACAACACTTTTCCCTTTCAGATTTTTTTCCAGAATCAGATAGTGAAAATCGCCCTCTTCCGAGGAAAAACGTACTCTTCTGGTCGGCTTCATATTCGGGAGATACTATTTTTGCTGCTATTTCTCAAAAACCGATTGGTATTGATGTGGAAAATATCCGTCCACGATCGGAAACACTACTCTCTTGGTTTTCTCCAGAAGAATACAAAGAAGCACCCAGTTGGAAAATATTTTACCAACTTTGGACGAAAAAAGAGGCAGTGCTCAAAAGGTTTGGAAGTGGTGTAGATGAGATGTCGCTTATTCAGAAAATCTCGGATAACCAGTATGGTTTTCAGGGAAAAATATGTACCACAAAATCAGTGTTCTTAGCAGAAAACCTTATTTTTTCTTTTGCCGTATGAATCAAGAAAAACCATTTCGAAGTTTCTTTCTTTTCCTTTTGCTCATCTTCTTTTGGTGCACATTTTTCGGGGGACTCAAGTTTTTGATGACAAAACTTGCAAGCGGAAATATTCAAAGTTCTCCAGAAGAACTTCTTGAACACATTGCCGCATGGATTAGTATGGGAACCATCGTGGCATATCTCATTGGGGGAAGTCTGGCAAATCACTTTACGAAACGCACACTTCTTTTTTTTGTGTCATTCGCAACCATTGGCATTCTTCTTGTGGAATTCTTTTTTGGATTCTCGCATCTCTCTGTGCTCTTATGGGGAATGGCAGGAATAGGGCTTCTCTACGGAATATTCGCCATTTTGCGCACCATTATTACCTATATCGAAATCGTCAAAACACAATTGCCCGATACCACTGTTAACGGCATTGCAACCATTACGTTTATTCTCTCTGCCATTATCGGATCATTTCTCGGGAACTATCTTCACGAACAGTTTGGCAGTATTGCGTTCTGGATTTTTCTCCTCTTTCTCGTGACGGCGCTTGGCGTTATTTTCTTTTTGCGGTACGAGTCCTTTGAACACCATCGCCCTTTTGGAAAATCATTTCCAGAGATGTTTCGAGATGTTTCGTGGATCGCTGAGCGAGCTTGGGTACTCCTTCTCGCTTCTTCGGCGCTCTGGGCAATTTCGACCGCCGTAAGTCTTAAGGCAATTCCCTATGCTTCTGAAAAATTTGACATACAAAATTCCACTGCAACACTTATCGTGCTCTGTTCGGCACTAGGGGCGGCTCTTGGAAACGCACTTACAGTACGAATACAACGCCGATGGCTTGCCTTCCGTATTTTTTCGTATACTTTTGCCGTCCTTGTTTTTCTCTTTCAAATTGTTACGAACAGCTTCTTTGAAACCCTTGGATATGCGTTTGTTATTGGTGTGTGCATGGGAGCGGCAACAAATATTGCAGATGCCACGTATCTCTCATTTATTGGAAAAAATCACAAAAAAGAAAACGGCGCCGCACTCCAAGGAGGTATTATTAATATTTTTCTTGTTGTTATTCTTCTCTTTCTTCCTAAAGAGCAGGCATTTTCTATTATGGGAATTGGAACAGCGGTGCTTATTCTTCTTGTTCGACTCAAACTTTCTTTGGTAATGTGCCTCGAAAAATAGAATTTTCAGTGGGTTTTTCCCCCAGAAATCATTTTGGGAACGTATTTCTCAATAAATCCTCCAGAGGCATCATCCATAATATTGGGATATCGCCGTACAATTTTTCGAACCACAAACGGAAAAGAAACAGTAGTCACCACGGTCATAAAGACAATGGCGGAATAAAGCTCTTCTGAAATGAGCCCGCCTTTAAGAGCAATGTGCGCAATAACAAGCTCTGTCACTCCTCTGGAATTCATTCCCCAGCCAACAAGATGAAGCTGATTCCATGTAAGAGAAACAAACGGCTTTGCAATAAGCACTCCGACAACTTTTCCGAAAAAGGCAATAAAAAGCACAGAAAGAGTCAAGATCGGGTTTTCAAACAGAACCTTGTACTCGAAATGAAGTCCGATAAAAATAAAAAAGAAGGGGATAATAAAGGAAAAGAGAAGAAGATGAAGAGAGTGTTCTTCTCGTTTTTTCCAAGTATCACTGTCAAACGATTTTTGGAGAATAATTCCCGCAAGAAATGCACCAATAATGGCTCCTACACCCATAAACTCCGCAAACATAGCAGAAAGAAGACCGATGACAAGCATGCCGTGAAATAGTGTCACTTCATTGTGTGATTTTTGAATGCGTTTCATAATCCACGGAAAGAAACGGAATGCCGCAATAGAGACCACAATAAAAAGGATGAGTTTTATCGGAAATACAAGGGGGGATACCATTTCCTCCGAACCTCCTGAATGAGTCATTCCTAAGATAAGCAGAAGAAAGAAAATCTCAAAAACATCATCCAAAATACCTGCACCAATAATCATACTCGCAAGGTATGTTTTTGTTTTTCGGAGTTCGCTGAGCACAATAAGCGTTGTTCCTTCTGCCGTAACTGATAAACAAGCACCGAGCACCATTCCTGTCGTCCAGCTCATAGCAAAAAATCGAGACAATAGGAGTCCGCAAAAAAACGGAAAAACAGCGGCAGTAAAAGCGATAGTGGCAGCATCTTTTTTTCCTTTTTTTAATTCTTCGGTATTCATCTCCAGTCCTGTAAGAAACATGAGAAAAACAATGCCAAGCGTAGAAAAAAGCTCAATAGTTCTTTGAAAGTCCTCTCCAAAGAGTGCCCCCTTAAAAAAGGGAAGTGCCAAAAGAAGACTGAAACAAAGCTGACCGATAACACGTGGGAACTTGAGTTTTTTTGCGATTTCACTCGCTATAAACGCAAAAAGAAGTGCAAAGGTAATGGCAAAGAGATCGGTCATATTTTTTTAATTTTTTTTGAGCTCCTCTTACTATACGCTTCTTTCCTTTATTCTTCAATGAAAACCTAGCTATAGGCTTTTAATTCTGGTAGTATTCTGATGATTTTTCAGGCACCATGCGCGCACTTACCGGAATTCAGCCAAGCGGAATAGCACACCTCGGAAATCTATTTGGAGCAATGTTTCCCATTATTGATCTTGCGAAAGAACATGAGGGGTCGATTATTATGCTCGCAGACCTCCACACACTTACGACGGTTCAAAACGCCACTCAGCTTCGGAAAAACACCTTTAATATGGCAGTTGATTTGCTGGCACTGGGACTTGATCCCGAAAAAACCATCTTTTTTCGGCAATCGGATGTCCCAGCTCATGCGGAACTCACTTGGATTTTGAGCACTATAACCCCTATGGGACTTCTGCAGAGAGCACACTCGTTTAAAGATAAAACTGCAAAAGGTATAGAGGCATCTACCGGACTTTTTACCTATCCTGTGCTCATGGCGGCAGATATTTTGCTCTACGATGCGGATATGGTTCCTGTTGGAAAAGATCAAAAACAGCACCTCGAAATCACGCGAGACATCGGACAAAAATTCAACCACCTCTTTGGAGAAACATTTCTGTTGCCAGAACCAATTATCTCAGAAGAAACCGCAGTTGTTCCGGGAATTGATGGAGAAAAAATGAGCAAAAGCTATGGAAACACTATTGAGATTTTTGCGGATGAAAAAACACTCAAAAAACAAATTATGAGCATTGTGACCGACTCCGCTCCAGTAGAAGCCCCAAAAGATCCAGAGAGAAACACTATCTTTCAGCTCTATTGCCTTTTGGCTTCCAAAGAAGAACAAGAAGTATTTGCGGAACAATTTCGCGCCGGAGGACTGGGATATGGAAAAGCGAAAAATATACTCTTCGAAAAGGCGAATGCTTTTCTTGCGCCACTTCGAGCAGCACGCCAAAAAATAGAAAATGACAAAGAAAAAGTAGAAAAGATTCTCGAAAAAGGAGCAGAAAAAGCTCGCTTTCTCGCAGAGAAAAAAATGCAAAAAGTGAAGAGAAGAGTAGGGCTTTTGTGATCTAAAAAATCTCCTTGTAAATTCCCAAGAAAATGCCCAGATTCTCTCCGCGCAAATGCGCGTTTTCTTTTTTTTCTTTCTATGTCCGCCATACGCTCCTTTGGAGTAAGACTTTTTGCCCTCACTTTTCTCTTCTCTGTTTGTGCTCCTTTCCCTGCTTCTTTCGCAGCCGAAAGTGCTTCTACTAAAACAGAAGTGCAGAAAACACTTTCTGTTGTTGGTCAAGCTCGCATAGAAATACCGAAAAAGAACAATAATCAGTTTACCTTTACCCTAAATGTTCAGGTATTTAATGCTCCCACGGTAAAATCGGGAATTACGAAAGACAAAGAAATGATCACCGAAGTGAAAAATCGCCTTGGAAAAAATATTATCTCCCTTGATACAAGTTGGTATGATATCTCCAAAAATCAAACATCGGAAGGCGTAGCACCTTTCTCCGATGGAGTTGCTATTGAAGAATCTCATGGGTCACAACAGACATTTACTATTAGCCACAACATGGTGGGAAGTATTCGTGCAGAAAATTCAGAAGAAGCCGCACAACTCACTTCTGATCTTATGGATATTGGGGATGAAAATTCTATTATAACGGTCAACAATATCTCCCCTTACTATTCCGATACATCTATGATGACAGCAGATGAAACGACACAAAACAAAGCACTTGAAGTTGCTTTTCAGAACGCACAAGCAAAAGGAGAAAAGATTGCTAAGATAGTGAAAATGAGATTAGGAAATGTAATTTCTCTATCGGAAAATGGATATATTACGAGCACCTACAGCGTAAATCCTAATGAAAACACTCTCTATTATGCTCTTGATCTCTCTGTCACTTTTGAATTTCTCAAGTAAGAAACCTTTGCGAACTTACACTTCAGAACAGAAAACAGGACAAATACTTTTCTTTGTCCTGTTTTTTATGTTTATCACCCTCTCACCTGTCCGTTTCCACGAATAACCCATTTTGTACTCGTAAGTGCCTCAAGTGCAAATGGACCGCGAGCGTGCAGTTTTTGCGTGGAGATACCAATTTCCGCTCCGAGTCCAAACTCCGCCCCATCAGAAAAGCAGGTGGACGCATTGTGATACACGCAAGCAGAATCTACTTCTCGTAAAAATCGTTCTGAGACCACTTGGTCTTCAGCACAGACAGATTCGGAGTGCCCCAATGAATACTCTCTGATATGTTCAAGTGCTTCATCAAGCCCCAAAACAAGGCGGATATTCATGACGTAATCAAGCCATTCAGTAGCGTATGTTTTGGGAGCAGCAAAAGAAAGATGAGAATAGCCTGTCGATTTCAAAATACGATGAGATGCCTCATCCACAAAGAGATGCACTAAAGGAATTCCTTTTTCTTTTGACAGTATTTGAAATTGCTCAGAAAGAAGTGGAAGAAAAAATTCTGCAATGCCCTCGTGAAGTAAAAGAGTATCAAGCGCATTGCACACTGAGACACGACGTATTTTTTCGTTCATAACAATATCGAGTGCCGATGGAATATTCGCAGAAACATCTACATAGGTATGCACCACACTCGCGCCAGTTTCAAGTACAGGAACTTTCGCATTTTCGAGAACAAACTCAATAAGTCCTTTTCCTCCTCGAGGAATAATAACATCCACAAGCCCTCGAGCAGAGAGAAGCTCTGCTGTTACACTTCGCGTTGGCGGATCGAGAAATTGCACTGCTTCGGGTGAACGTCCATGTGCCTTCAACGCTTTCCGTACAATGTTCGCCAATATACGACTTGAATGCACCGCCTCTTTACCTCCCTTGAGCACTACTGCATTTCCCGCCTTCAAACAGAGTACTGCCGCATCGAGAGTTACATTTGGACGAGATTCGTAGATCATTCCCACAACACCCAATGGAACACGAATTCGCTCAATTTCAAGATTATTTGGACGTGTTCGGGTATCCACCACTTCTCCAACCGGATCGGGAAGATCGGCAACAGAACGAACCTCTTGCGCCATATTTACAATGCGCTCGGGAGTAAGCAGGAGGCGATCGTTCATGGCACCTTCTTCTTGTGCCGCCATATCTTTTGCATTTTCCACCAAGATTTCTTCCACGCTTTCTTCAAGAAGATTGGCAACGGAAAGGAGAAGTGTATTTTTTTCTTCAGAAGAAAGCAGAGCAACACTTCGAGACGCTTTCTTCGCATTCTGCAGTTGCTGCTTGTGGGACATGGAAATTATAAAAACAATCGAAGAAATAGTAACAGAAAAACTAATCTGAATCTTGTGCATCTCTTTCTCGCAAGAAAAACATTTGGCATACTTAAAAGTACTTTCTCGGAAATATGCTCACGTTTGAAAACGTTATAAAGACCTTTACTGCAGGAGGAGAACAGTGGACGTTTGGTCCTGTTTCGCTTTCGTTTTTTGAACACGAATCCACCGCCCTTATTGGGCGATCTGGTTCGGGAAAATCAACACTCTTGTCGCTGGCGAGCGGTCTTTTGTCGGCAGATTCTGGAAATATTTTTTTTGAAGGAGAATCAATAAAAAAGATGTCAGAAAAAAATCGTGCCAAGCACTGGAACGAAAATGTTGGATTTATTTTTCAGGAATTTTTTCTCTTTCCCGATCTTACGGTTCTCGAAAACGTTATGATTCCGCTTCTCGTACGCAAAATTCCCCGAAAAAAAGCAAAAGAACAATCGGAAGAGATGCTCTCACAAGTAGGACTCTCTTCTCGAAAGCATCACCACCCTTCTGAAATTTCTGGTGGGCAACACCAACGCGTCGCTATTGCCCGAGCACTTGTCGGAAAACCGAAACTTATTTTGGCGGATGAGCCAACAGGAAATCTTGACCCAAAAACGGGAGACGAAATCATCGAACTTCTTCTTCATCTCCAAAAAGAAACTGAAGCACTCCTTTTGGTGGTAACACACGACCATTTTCTCGCTGATCAAATTCCAAGAAAAATAGAGATGGAAAATGGAAATATTCTTTCTGACTCCTCTTCTTCATAAAGGTAAAAATAGTCCCAAAAAATCCAAAAAGTGATTTTGGCGAGATTCAATGAGAGTGCTACACTTTTGGTAATGAATATACTTTCTTCTCAATTTTGCGGCGTTTCCTTTGAGAACCCATTTGTTCTCGCAAGTGGATATTTGGGAGTTACCGGAGCAGGAATGGCAGATGTTGTTTTTCGCGGAGCTGGAGGAGTAACGACAAAATCTTGGTGGGAAAAAGCCCACAAGGGACACGCAAATCCGGTGATTATCGCCAACGAGCACGCCATCTTGAACGCTGTTGGACTTCCTGATGCTGGGATTGAAAAGTCTCGCGAAGAAATAGCGGAATATCGAAAGAGAACAAAAGCGCCGATTATTGTCAGTATTGTCGCTCCCTCTCCAGAGGAATACGGAGAAATCACAAAACTTGCAGCAGAACTCTCTCCCGATATTTTAGAAGTGAATATTTCATGCCCCAATGTGAAAGAGGAATTTTGTGATCTGTTTTCTGGAAATACAAGACTGGCAGAAGTGATTACAAAATCTGTGAAAAAAGAATCAAAGAATATTCCTGTTTCAATAAAACTCTCTCCAAATGTGCCAAATATTGCAGAAGTTGCCCGTGCCTGTGAGGCAAACGGAGCAGATGCCATTACAGCCATTAATACCGTTGGACCAGGAATGCGCATTGACCCCGAACTTCGTACCCCTATTTTAAAAAACAAAACCGGAGGTGTTTCTGGTCCTGCTATTTTTCCCATTGCGCTTCGGTGCGTGTGGGATATTTTTCAGGCGGTTGATATTCCTATTGTTGGTACAGGAGGCATTTGCTCAGGACGAGATGTCGCAGAAATGATGCTCGCAGGAGCAACACTTTGTGGTATTGGAAGTGCTTTGCACTATCGTGGTACGGATGCATTTCGACTCCTTTCGGAAGAGTTAGAGGAATTTTGCCAAAAAGAAGGAGTGAAAAATGTGTCCGAACTTATTGGAGGCGCACACCGCCTATAAGACGTATTTCTTCTATTCATTCAGCATATCTCGCATCATGTGCGGAGGTGGTGGCATATTTTCTCGAAACTCCATGCCTGCTCCATGTTGCTCACGTCGCCAAGGAAGAAGCGATCGGGCATGAAAAGTATTTTCACCAGTCGGATTTCCCAATACCTTGATTTGTCTTCCAGTAATTTCGTTTTCCTCAATCAGCGCCATTACCAAAGGATGAACAAATTCCACATCATCAATACTCACTTCCCAATCCTGCGTGGAGAAATCGTTAACAATCAATATATGTTTCTCTGGAGAATGGCGAGTAACAACTCCTGCAAGAAAGCCTTCGCGTGGATGCGACCAAGCATCACGCCTTTGGTGTTCAATACGAGTATAAAACGGCATTGCCCTTGCAAGAGTAGCTTCAATGATCTCTGCGCCGATTAAGCGAAAAAATACAAATCCAAAAAGGATACTGAGTGTTATGTTTCCAAAAAGAAGCCATACAAGCGGAATACGATACCCTTTTTTCGTCTTACGAAAACCAAAGAGAGCAATAAGCAAAAAGAGTCCAAAAAAAAACATCCAGTAGAGAGGAAGCGTTGCCAAGAAAAAACCAACGGCAGAAGAAGAAGCATAACGAAGCACCTCAAAATCTGCTTCAATAAGAGCATAAAGAATCACTGAAAATGCGATTGCTCCCACAAGTACAGAAAGGGAAAAGAGGAGCCAAAAGGCAGTATTTTTGAGCACAAAATACAATCGTGGCCACTGCCGAATATGTCGTTTTTTAATTTGCGCAGTGATTTTCTGCGAGAGATTTGTCATGGTTCTGAAAAAAAATAATCAGTGGCGGAAACCTGCTCACCGTTTGGACGTAGTTGATTACGAAGCATTTTTTTCGCGCGATTAACAAGCGTTGCTACTGTGCCCATGGGCACTCGGAGAATATCGGCAATTTCGTCATAAGATTTTTCTTCGAGGTATCGAAGAATAATAGCATTTCGGTAGTTTTCGGGTAAATGCAAAATCGCCTGACGAATATTTTTTGCATCGATATGGCGATCGAGATCGCGTTGAACATTCATATTGTTTGGCAAGTTCGCAAAGAGCTCGTCATCCCATTCAACAGCACTGTAGCTACCGCGTGACTTTTTACGTCGATATTCTGCAATCGTTTCGTTATGCGTAATACGATAAATCCAACTACTAAATTTCTGACTGCTATCGAAATCGTTGAGATATTTCCATGCTTTTAAAAAAACTTCTTGCAACACCTCTTCCGCTTCTTCAGGAGGCATATCTGACAAGCGACGAATATATCGCAAGAGTGGTTTTTCATACCGATCAACAATTTTCCCAAAAGCATCTATATCTTGTTGTGCCACTATCGCCAACTGTTCATCGGTGAGAGAATCGGGGAATTTGGTCATCTTACTGAAGAATACGATTGAAACAGTACTTTTTTTCACAAAAACATACACGACGAATGGAGAAGACTACTCAAATCGTAGTGCTTCAATGGGATTGAGCTTTCCTGCTTTATATGCCGGATACGCACCAAAAAACATTCCTACCGATGCCGCAAAGAAAAATGCGAGGAGAATGGAATTTGTGGTAATACTCGCCTCTAATGTCGTTTTACTGGCAAGCACTGCCACCACTCCAAAACTTATCAAAATACCAAGAAAACCACCTGCAAGACTCAAAAGCGTAGACTCAGTGAGAAATTGTACAAGAATATCACGTTCTTTTGCACCAATCGCCTTGCGAATACCAATTTCATGCGTTCGCTCTGTAACGGAAACAAGCATAATATTCATTACCCCAATTCCGCCAACAAGAAGAGAAATACCAGCAATACCACCAAGAAGGAGTGTAAAAATCGCCGTAACCTGATTAAGAGTTTCAAGCGTATCAGCTTGATTTAACACCGTAAAATCGGCATGAGTAGGATCGCTTATCTGATGTTCGGTGAGCAAGGCAAGCTCCACTTTTTCCTTCATACTTTCCATTTCATTGGCATCTGCTACGGAGAGGAAAATATTATTCAAAGAAGCACTTCCAAATACGCGCATTTGCGCTGTAGAAATCGGAATAAAAATGAAATTTCCCGTATTACTTGACCCTTGAGATTCCTTTTTCTCCATAACACCAACAACAGTAAAAATATTATTTTCGATACGGATGTCTTTCCCGATGGGATTCGCTCCATCAAAAAGATCGGTTACAACCTGATTTCCAAGCACAGCAACACGAGAAAACTCTTTGTTGTGTTGCTCAGTAATGAATTGTCCGTATTCCACTTTAAAATTACGAACAAATTCATAGGAAGGATAAACACCCGTTATAGTGGTATTCACATTCTTATTTGTATAAATAACCTGTTTCCGACCAGATTTTTCTGGAGAAACAGCGACAATACCATCAAGAGAAAGAAGGGAAGAAATATCATCGTTTGTCAGGGAGTCGGTACTACTATTCCCCCCAGATCCGCCACGCACATTTGTTTGCGAACTACTTCCGGGGCTCACAATAAGAAGATTAGTGCCCATTTCCTCAATACGCGAGGTGACACCTTTTTGTGCTCCTTCACCAATGGCGATCATGACAATCACAGAAGAAACACCAATAATAATACCAAGCATAGTAAGCCCCGAACGCAACTTGTTACTCACAATTGTGACAATGGAATTGATGATGTTCTCGAAAAAATTCATAAAAAAGAGGTTAGTGTTCAGAAGAAATAATGTTCCCATCACTGAGATGGATGATACGCTGAGCATAATCGGCAATTTCTTTTTCGTGTGTAATAAGAATAACTGTCTTCCCCTCCTTATTCAATTTCGTGAAGATATCCATGATTTCTCTCCCGGTTTTACTGTCGAGTGCTCCGGTCGGTTCATCAGCAAGAATAATAGCAGGATTTGTCACCATTGCCCGAGCAATGGAAATTCGTTGTTGTTGTCCGCCAGAAAGTTCGTTTGGACGATTTTGCAATCTATCACCAAGACCCACTGCATGCAGAGCAGTAATTGATCGTTCATTGCGTTCAGATTTTCGAACCCCCTGATACATGAGCGGCACACCAACCTGTTTCACAGCAGACATGCGTGGAAGAAGATTGTACGACTGAAAGACAAAGCCAATCTTGTGACCCCGTATATCCGCTTGTTCATCGCTTTTAAGGTGCTCTACATTCTCCTGATCAAAAATATATTCACCACTCGTAGGAACATCGAGCAATCCAATAATATTCATAAGCGTTGATTTTCCCGAACCAGATTGCCCCATAATTGCGACAAACTCTCCCTCACGAATATTCAGTGAAATTCCCTTAAGTACCGTAAAATCTTGCGCGCCAAGCCGATAAGTTTTTGTAATCTTTTGAAGAGTAATCATATAAAACAAACTATCTCGGAAAACTAGTACCACCTCCACCACCGCCTGAAGCACGCATAAATTGACGCACTGTATCTTGCTGATTACCACCCTGTCTACCCACACTCCCTAATGCCGAAAAATTAGCCACAACAATCTCATCACCCTCTTCTATGCCGCTAAGAATTTCCGTATTTTTTCCATCACTCAAGCCAGTGATGACCTTAATGCTATGCGGAACACCGTTCTCCATTCTCTGTACAAAAGCAGATCCGCCACGACTCGTCACAGCAAGATTAGGAACGAGCAACACCCCTTTTTTTTCCTGAAGAATAATTTCTATGGAAGATGTCATGCCAGAAAAAATAGGCTCATTCTCTTTGTGCAAAGTAATACTCGCTTCATATGAAACCACTCCCGATTGCTGAACGGGTGTACTATTAATCTCCTCAATTTCACCCGAAAACTCTTGATCGGGAAGAGCATCAAAAATAATTTTTGCCGAGGCGCCTTCTTTAATTTTCACAATATCAATTTGATCAAGAAGAATGGTGATTTTAAAGAGATCAGGATTTTCGATATAGACGAATTTGTCTTCATCGGCGAGAATATTATCTCCAACCTGAAAATCAATTTTTCGGAGGACACCATCAAATGGCGCACTCAATTCGTACGTATCAAGCCCATCTTGTACGCGCTCCATAGCGAGCTCCTTTTGAGCTACGTCATTTTCTGCCATGGCAATGCGCTCCTTTGATTCGCCCTTTTCAAGATCGGCAAGCTCTTCTTTTTGCACCACAAGAGAGCTTTCGAGATTTTTTACATCGTTCTCTTTGCCCACCCGCTCAAGACGTTTGCTTCCTTTCTTTACGGCAATGGAATTTTTTAGATTTGTGAGTGAATCTTGTGCCTTAGTGAGTGTTGTTTCAGCACTCCGAACCGATTCTTCTTTGTTACTGATTGTGTCTCCACTTCGTCGCTCTGTAACATCAAGCTCTTCCAAATTCGCAAGAGCTGTAAGTTTATTATTAAAACTCGAGAGACTGCTTTGCGCGGAAGATCGTGCGCTCAGAGCAGATGATTTAAAAGAATCAAGCTCAGATTGAGTAAAATTCGTTCCCGTAATCGTATTTTGCAACATGGTATATGTGGTATCCGCCGCCTTCACAACAAACTCCAACAGAGCAATGCTCTGCCGAAGCAATGCTTCTGCATCACTTATTATTGCGGATTCCTGTTTTTCAAAAGTCATTACTGCCCCTTCCAGCTCTCGACGACTATTTCGTGCCGCCATGTATGCATCACGAGCGACTGTTTTTGTGTTCTGGTCGCGAAAGCCTAAATAGAGTTCATATTCGTCGTTGTTCTTTTTTGTATTTTCTTCAATGCCCAAAATTAAATCGAGCTTAGAAAGAGTACTATCGGTATCAACAATAGCGTCTTTTGCGGAAAGCAAGGCATCATCAAGAGAGGATTGATATGATACTCCACTTGATTCGATATTTTTATCTTCATAGATTTTGGCATTTTCAAGTTCTTTTTTGGTGTTATCGAGCGCAATCAGTTTGTCGGAAACATCTTTTTCTGCTTGGGAAAGCTCTATATCGAGCTCCGCATTGGTGTTTTGTTCATCTTGAACAGCAATTTTGAGATTCTGCTTCGCCAATTCAATTTGTTGATTTGTTTCCTCAATAGTATTTTTCGCTTTTAATACTTGAGATTCGTCGTTCCCTTTCAATATTTCCTGAAGAGAAAGTTTACTATTTTCCAAATTGATTTCTGCCTGTCGGATATCGTTGAGACCATCAGCTTTATCGAGTTCCGCAATAACCTCGTCTTGTTTTACCTGATCGCCATCCTGAAAATACACTGCCGCTACTTTCCCTCCTTTGTTAAAACGTAGTTTTTGCTCATCGACTAGATTTGCTTCGCCAAGCACCTTAATGGTTTGTCGAATATTACCACGAGCCACAAGAGTGGTTTGTTCATCTGTTGCTGTTTTTTGTGTTTGCTCAGCATTCTTCCCAAAACTGACATATATGCCAAAAGGGAGGAGAACGGTAAGCAATCCAATAAAAAAGCTTTTCTTATAAAATCGTTGTTTTTTTTCCATAAAAGAATTCATAAAATAAAATTATTGACCACTACTTGCGTCCGGTATTTCTGTAGAAGAAACAGGTATCTCTGCATTCTCTGCAGAAGGAATAGGTGGTGGAGCGCTTTCTCCGTTCATGTTCCCCTCAAGTTGTCCTCCTCCGCGCGGAAAGCTCTTCACCTCAACCCCTTTTTCTTTTGCTATATCACGGAAGGTTTTTCCTGCGTCTAATTCTTTCTGAAGCTCTTCTGTCGTCATTCCAAGCGTCTCTGCCTGGCGTTGCAACATGACTACGTTTCGAGATCGTGCTGTCTGTACTGATTCGGGTGCAGAATCCCCTTTTGTATTCGTAAAAATCACACCAGTTGACCAAGAAAAGATAAGAGCAATAGCTCCACCCGTAAGAACGCCAAGAGCATACGAAGAAAAGGAAAATGATGTTTTCATGTACTGAGAAAGAAAAGAACATTTTCTACTACGAATATGGTTGTATTTTTTTTCAGTTTTTTTCTTCAGAATTCCCCTTCATCTTATGAAAGAGTATTGAATTCTCTTTTTTCCCGATATACTTCAAAAGATTTTTGTGCTCCCCATGAAAACACTCTCCGTTGATGTCGCTGTTCTCGGCTTCGGTACTGCCGGAATGAATGCCTACCGCTCCGCCGCAAAACACACGAAAAACATTGTTGTTGTTCAGCACGGTTTGTATGGAACCACCTGCGCACGAGTCGGGTGTATGCCAAGCAAACTTCTGATTGCTTCTGCGGATTCTGCTTTTTCGCTAGAAGAAGCACCGAGCTTTGGCATATTCCCCGGAGGAGATACAAAAATTTACGGTCACCAAGTACTCGAACGAGTTCGCTCACTTCGAGATGCTTTTGTCGGACACGTTGTTTCGAACGTCGAAAAAATTCCACAAGAACAACGGATTTCTGGAAAAGCGCGATTCATTAATGACCATGAAATTCTTGTTGACGATCACACAAAAGTTCAGGCAAAAACGTTTGTCATTGCCACAGGATCTGATCCTCGTTTTTTGCCACAAGCGGAAATTTTGGGTGACCGACATGTTGTCAATGATGATATTTTTGAATGGGAACGTCTTCCAGAATCGGTGGCGGTATTCGGAACAGGAGTGATCGGAATGGAACTAGGGCAAGCACTCAAACGACTTGGCGTTCGGGTAAGCCTGTTTGGAAGAAGTGGAAATGTGGCGGCATTTACCGATCCTGAAATTCAGGAAAAAGCGAAAGACCTCTTTCATCGAGAACTTGATGTTTTTCCCGGAGCAACGATTCAAGAAATGAAACGTGAAGGAGACCGAGTACATATTACGTTTACCGATGTCAAAGGTGTGGAATATGAAAAACAATTTGAATATGTCCTTTCTGCCATTGGTCGTGTTCCAAATATTGCCGACTTAGAACTTCAAAACACCTCTCTTAAACTTTCAGAAAAAGGCATCCCCGTCTTCGATTCTGAAACAATGCAATGTGGAGAAAGCAATATTTTTATTGCCGGAGACGTCAATGGAAATCGTGCGCTTTTGCACGAAGCATCCGATGAAGGAGATATTGCTGGAGAAAATGCCGCACTTTTTCCGAATGTTTCCAAAGGAGATCGTCGTGTTCCGCTTTCGGTCGTCTTTACCGATCCTGAAATGGGGTCGTGTGGCACTCCATTCGGAGAACTCGAAAAGGGAATATTTGTCATTGGAAAAGTTGATTTTTCTGATCAAGGACGAAGTAAGGTGATCAACAAAAATAAAGGTATGCTTCATGTGTATGCAGAGAAAAAAACAGGAAGAATTTTAGGCGCAGAAATGATTGGTCCGCATGCAGAACATTTGCTTCACTTACTCGCATGGTCAATTGGTTTTTCCGCCACCGCAAGTGATCTTCTCAAAATGCCGTTTTACCATCCAACTGTTGAAGAAGGCGTACGAACAGCACTACGCGACATTGAAAAACAGAGAAAATAAGCATCACAGTTTCTCTATTCTAAAAAATTAGATTGTCGCACTTGATAAAAAGTCTCACCACTGAAGTAAAAATCCGTGCTCTTTGAGCCAATGTTTCGCCTCTCGAAAACAAGGAAAAAGATGCTCGACATGTTTCCAAAATCGGGAAGAGTGATTCATTTCCAAAAGATGCGCCGTTTCGTGCGCCACAACATAGTCAATAACCCACTCTGGCGCCATACAGAGTCGCCACGAAAAATTCAAATTTCCCGTAGAAGAACACGACCCCCATCTTTTTTCTGCTCCGGTTACCCGAAATGACGACGGAGATTTTCCGATTGCTTGTGCATATCCAGCTATTTTTTCTGGAAGCAAGATCTTCATCTGTTTTCGATACCAGTCTTCAATCAGCATTTTTGAGTCGCCAATTTCCCCAACAAAAAGCATTCCTTTTTCATGAAATGGTTTTTGCTTTCCCGCAATAAAAAACACCGAAATCCTCTCTCCCAAAAAGAAAATGGTATCTCCCGAAATGAGCGTTTTTTGAGGAGCATGTTGGAGATGAACACTCACTTTTTGAAGCCGACTCTGTATCCACGATTCCCTTTCTCGTAAGATATTTTCAATGGTGCTTGAAAGCGCCCATCTGGGAGCACGAACGAGAAGCTTTGCATCAGGTGTAATTTCGAGCGAAAAGGTGCGTCGAGAAGAGCGGATAATAGTGTGTTCAGGAAGACTCATGACAAAACGGAAAGGGAAAAATCAAGCGCATGCGCAGAATTTGTGAGCATCCCCGAAGAGATAGCATCTATGCCACATTTTGCAAATTCTTGAATATTATCGGGAGTAATACCGCCACTCGCTTCAAAAAAAATCCCCTCTGGTTTTTTTATATTCTTCAGAAGATTTTGAAGGGGTATTGGCGAAAAATTATCAAAGAGAATTCCTCCCGGACGACCCTCTGGAAGTACACGAAAAAGTTGGTGAAACTGCTCTTCGGTATCAACTTCTATTTCCCAAAAAGCAGAAGAAGGTGTGCTATAAACTGCTTTCGCCGCCGTTTCAATATTTCCCGAAAAAAGTGCGAGATGGTTATCTTTCACCATGACCGCGTCAAAAAGCCCGAGTCGATGCGTTCCACCGCCACCAACAAAAACAGCACGCTTATCGAGCGGTCCCCAAAGGGTTTTTCGAGTTGCACAGAGAAGTATGTCTTTTGGAATTTTATCTACCAACTTTTTCGTATTCGTAGCAACGCCCGAAAGGCGAGAGAGAAAGTTGAGAAGAATGCGCTCAACGCGGAGTATTACTTCGGCACTTCCCGAAAAACGGACAATTTCGTCTTCTAGCGAAACAGAATCGCCGTCTTTCTTCTTCCACTGAGATGAAAGCGATTCATGTTCGAGAAAAAATGTCGCTTCCGAAATGCCAGCAAGTGTTCCGCAAGATTTTGCGACAATCACTGCTTCGACATTTTGCTGACTCATGTTCGACAATACCTGCATTGTTATGTCGTTTCCATCCCACAAGAGTTGTTGTTGCCAAAATGATTGGCAAGCATGGCGATACCAAGGATTTTCAAGGGTGAGGAGGTATCCTCGCTGAAGCGGATGCAAAAACGACATTGGCGAAGAAAAGGGAAATGCGCCACAATACTACCGGTTTTTCCAAAAAATTTCGTGTCTTTTCGCTTTCATCTTCAATCAAAAACTCTCGTTCTCATCGATTGGGCAAATGTCTATAACTGGACAAAAAGACGACGGCGAGTGGTGGACCCCGAACGACTCTATCAATTTTTAAGAAGTCATAAAAATGTTGATCGAATTTGCCTTTTTGCTGGAGAAGATGATCATCCAAAATCCCGTGAATTTCTGGAACAGTGTCGAGAAATTGGTTTTGAAGTTTTTTTCAAGCCCGTCAAATACGTGCCACTGCGTGTTGAACAATCTCCACTTTGGGAAGAACTTCGGGAATTTATTCCAGAAAAAAAACTGAAAGAACTACAGTCAGAACCCATTCTCTATCGCAAATGCGATTTTGACGTGGAAATTTCAAAAGAAATTCTCCTCAACATTGATTCGTATCACGCCTTTATTCTTTTTTCTGGAGATGGTGATTATGCGCCAGTTATTGAAGAACTTTTAAAACGTGAACGACGAGTTTTTGTGGTGTCTAAAGCTGGTGCACTCGGACGAGAACTTCGAGAAATGCTCGACAAAAAAGTTCATCCGCTTCTCGTGGATGTGGAATCACTTCCACAGATATTTAACGTGCCACAGAGAAAATATCCTCCAAAAAAGAGTGGCTTCTTTGCAAAATTACAGGAGCTCTTATGGAGGGTGTTTCAGAAGAAATGAGAATACATATCAAAAAGGAAGTGATCGCTCTTCTTAGTTTTTACTCTCTCAGAGCATGTAACTCATTTTTCGCTTCTTGCATCTAGCACTTCGCATCGGTATTGTTCCGTTTGCTCTTTTTTTCCATGCAATTTCATCTCGCTGTCTTTGGGTGCCAAATGAACCAAAACGATGCCGATCGCATCCGAACCGTTCTGCAATCACTCAACATGCAAGAGGCAGAAAGCCACGAAACCGCAGATCTCGTTATTTTTATCACCTGCTCTATTCGTCAACAGGCAGAAGATCGAGTGTTTGGACTTGTTCGACGGTGTTCTAAAGAACAAAAGAAAAAACCGCTTATCGCTCTTACCGGATGCATGGTGCGAAAAACGAGCACACAACATTCCGAAAAACGAGATCGGCTCTTAGCGCGTTCCGCGCTTATTGATTTGGTGTTTCGTATTGAAGATACATCAACTCTTCCAAAACTTCTCTCGGAATTTGTGTCTCTTCCAGAAGAATTTTTCGGAGAATTCCCTGGTATTTTTGAAGTCCTTCCCACGCAAAAAAAGAAACACACCGCCTTTGTTCCCATTTCTACCGGATGCGATCATCACTGCACCTATTGTATTGTGCCACACACTCGGGGAAAAGAAGTCTGCCGACCACAAGAAGATATTCTTCAGGAATGTAAAAAGCTCGTTCAACAAGGTGCAAAAGAAATCACACTCCTCGGACAAAACGTAAATCGCTACTATTTTGGAGAACGTGGAAAAAATCCGTACAAAACCGATTTCGCTCATCTTTTAGAGCAAGTAGCAGATATTCCAGGAATAGAGTGGCTTCGATTTCTCTCGCCACACCCTCAACATTTGGGACAAGACGTTTTAGAGGTTATGGCGAGTCGCAAGAATATCTGCAAACATTTGCACCTTCCCGTGCAATCTGGCGATGATAAAATGCTACAACGTATGGCGCGTGGCTATACAACGGAAAAATTTTGCGAAACCGTTCAACTTGCGCGAGAGCTTATGCCAGAGATTTCCATAACAACAGATATTATTGTTGGATTTTGTGGAGAAACAGAAGATCAGTTTCAAAACTCAGCATCACTTTGTAAAGAGATGCTCTTTGACATGATCTATATTGCTAAGTTTTCTCCACGTCCCCATACACCAGCAAAAAAATGGGAAGATGATATTCCACTTGAAGAAAAAAAACACCGTTTCCATACACTCAACAATATTCTTCGAGAGACTTCTCTTGCAGGAAATCGGAAAGATGTTGGAAAAACATGTGATGTACTCATAGATGCTGTTGAAAAAAATGAAGAAGGAATCTGGATGGCGCACGGAAGAAATGAGCAGAACAAAGCTATTTTTCTTCCTGTTGGTTCTCGAGGAAAAATGTTTGAGGGACGATTTATTTCCGTAAAAATTACTGGAGCAGAGCCATTTTTTCTTACTGGGGAATTGGTGACCTTGGAAGAACTTCAAGAACAATCACCTCTTCGCAAAAAAAAAGTCTCCGCATGAAGAAAGGATTTCATCAAATAATGTGAATATTAAAATCATTCAAAAAACAAAATTTTGCAGAAACCCACTTCTTTCTGATAGTATTCTCCGAAATGAGCAAGAAGAATTTTGACAAAGAGACATTCTTTCTGAAACACTCCTCCTCGTTTTCCCAAAAAATATTTCTCCCACAACAATGACAAAAAATCTCGTTATTGTAGAATCTCCAACAAAGGCGAAGATGCTCTCGAAATTTCTCGGGAAAGAATATACTGTCGAAAGTTCATACGGACATATTCGAGATCTTCCGAGCAAAAAATCGGAACTCACTCCCGTTCAACAAAAGCTTCCGTATGCGAGTATGGCAATTGATACAGAAAATGGATTTCGTCCACTCTATGTCATTCCTCAAAAAGCAAAAAAATATGCCCAAAAACTCAAAGGACTTTTGGATGAAAATACCACCATCTGGCTCGCAAGCGATGAAGACCGCGAAGGAGAAGCCATCTCATGGCATCTTTTGGAAGTTTTAAAGCCAAAAAAAACAAATGCCATTAAACGAATTGTTTTTCACGAAATTACAAAGAGCGCTATTCTCGAAGCGGTAAAAACTCCGCGAAAAGTAGATATGGATCTTGTGCATGCCCAACAAGCACGACGGATTCTCGATCGCCTCGTGGGATATACTCTTTCTCCACTTCTTTGGAAAAAAATCCGCTACGGACTTTCTGCTGGACGTGTTCAATCGGTTGCCGTAAAACTTATTGTCGACCGAGAGCGCGAAATTCGGGCATTTACTCCCGAAGAATACTGGAGTATTACTGCGCCATTTGAAAAAGACAGCAAAACATTTGTGGCAGATTTTCAAAAACTTGACGGAAAGAAATTTGTTCCCAAGACAAAAGAAGAAGCAGAGGCCATCACAACCGCACTCCGCGGACAACCATTTTCCGTCTCCACTATTGATGAAAAAGAGGTAAAACGTCGCCCATCTCCTCCGTTTATTACTTCTACTTTGCAACAAGAAGCCGCGCGGAAACTTGGATTTTCAGTGAAGCGTACTATGGCGCTCGCACAAATCTTGTATGAAGGAATCGATATGGGAGGAGGAGAGGCTGGTGGACTTATTACCTATATGCGTACCGATTCTGTAAATCTTTCACAAAAAGCACTTTCCGAATCGAAAGAGGTTATTGAAAAACGATATGGAAAAGAATTTTCGGAAACACGTGTCTACAAAAGTAAGTCAAAAGGGGCGCAAGAGGCGCATGAGGCAATTCGTCCTACAGAGGTTTCTCGCACTCCAGAAGAAGTATATGCCTTTCCAAAAACGAAACTCGAAGAAGATGCTCGAAAGCTTTATGAACTCATTTGGAATCGAACCATTGCGAGTCAAATGGCAGACGCAAGATTACTCCAAACAGGGGCAGATCTTGAGGCACTTGGAAAATCTGGTGCAAAAAAATCGCATATTTTTCGCGCCACTGGTCAGCGCGTTCTCTTCCCTGGATTTCTCAAGCTCTACACAGAAGGACGCGATGACGAGAAGAATGAGAATGAAGAGAACATCTTGCCAGAACTTAAAACAGGAGAATCGCTCAAGCCAAAAAGTATCGATTCGAAACAGCACTTTACAAAGCCACCTGCTCGATATACAGAAGCGAGTCTTGTAAAAAAAATGGAATCAGAAGGCATTGGTCGCCCTTCAACGTATGCTCCTACTATTTCTACTATTATTACGCGAGGCTACATTCTGCGCGAAGCACGACAACTCGTTCCGACCGATATTGCCTTTGCCGTGACGGATCTTCTCGAAAACCACTTTCACAACGTAGTGGACTTAAAGTTCACCGCCCACATGGAAGATCAGCTCGATAGCATCGCAACAAGAGAGAAGAAATGGGATGAATTTTTGCGCGAGTTCTACACACCATTTCTTAAAACTGCACAAGAAGGAGAATCAATTAGTCGGGCGGAGGCGAAAAAAGAGCGTCAACTCGGGAAATGCCCCGAAACAGGACTTCCCATCTTTGCAAAAATAGGAAAATACGGTGCCATGCTTCAGCGTGGTGAAACAGAAAGCGAGAGAAAACCCGATTTTGCGCCCATTCTCAAATCACAATCAATGGAAACAATCACATTTGAGGAGGCACTTCTCAATTTTTCCCTCCCACGTCTTCTCGGAAAGGCAGAAGATGGAGAAGATGTCGCTGTAGGTGTTGGGAGATTTGGCCCGTATGTGCGACACGGCAAAACGTTTGTCTCTATCCGCGAGGATGAGCTCTTCACTTTAAAACTCGATGAAGCAATGGAGCGTATTCGGGAAAAAGCATCAGCAAAGCAAAATCGTATTCTCAAGGATTTTCCGAAAGAAGGAATTCAGGTGGTCAATGGAAGATTTGGTCCGTATGTGACTGATGGAAAAAAGAATGCAAAAATTTCCACAGAGACCGATCCAAAAAAACTTTCCCTTTCCGATTGTAAACTCATTCTCGAAAAGGCAATAATAAAGAAGTTTCAGAGAAAGTAATTTCCACCACAATATGGAGAAGGTGGAATACGAGATAAGGGGTTCTCAATATTATGTTCTCTCGCATACTGTCATTTTTGTGAAGAAGCAGAACTTTCTCCACAAAAACAAAAAGCTCCCCGTTTTTACGGGGAGTATATTTTTTAAACAAAGGATAAGGGAAGGGAATCACCCTAGAGAGTACACCCCGTCTTTTCTGCAAGAACTGAAAGTGGCTGTGCTCCCGTGAGCACAAAACCGTCTCGAAATTTCCACGTAGGGTATCCAGCAATTTCCTCTGCTTGGCAAGTATCCGAATGCTCATCACAATCAATATAGTTTACGTTTTCCATAGCACTTCCAAACAAAACCTTTTGATTGTTGCAGTGTGAACACCACTCTGTTCCATAAAATACCGCACCAGCATCAGTGAGGCAGGTGGCAAATTCCGAGACCTGTCCATCAGCATTTGCATCTGAAACATCTTCAAAAGAAGAATATTCTTCATCAGGAGGAAAGATTTCCAAAATTTTCAAAAGTTTTTCCAAACGAATTGCTCGAGAAAAATCGGGAAGAAGAACCTCTGGCGATGTTTGCTCAATTCGAGTATTTCCAGAAAGCGAAAGGGTAATATTGGGCTCTGAGCTTAAAGTATCAGGAGAAAAGGTAAAAAGCGTGTTGATAAAGCGAATTCCCTTCTCTCCGCGAATGAAATCAATCTGTAGTCGAGAAGAATCTGCAAGTAGAGAAATTGCCTCTCGATCTTCGTTCAGAAGCATTTCTATATTAGTCAAAATACTTTCGGAGTCATGTCCAAAAAAATGAATAATACCAATGAGGTCTTTTGTCGATACCTCACTCACATTTTCCGAAAGCGTCACCCGAAATCCATCACGCGTTTTTTCTGTAGAAAGAATTCCAGTAGAAAGAAGTGCCTCAAACATTCGTACTCCCTGAAGAGATGGATTCCGAATGGTATTTTCAAGAACACCCGATTGTGCTTCAAAATTCATCCCCATTTCATTCTCTCCCATTTTTGAAAAAAACGTATTGAGAAAACGATAATCATCTGGACGAATAGCAACAAAATCTCTTTCAAAAAAACGAGTATACTCTCCTATAGACTCAACAACAGAGGAAATCATGGGTGATGTATTTTCGTTGAGAACAACACCAATGTTTCGAATATCTCCCCAAAGAGTACTCGATTCGGGATTTCCGTATGCGTCTGTCCCGAATGAGAGAGTTCCCGAGGCAGAGAGAAAGGAATCGCTCAAGAACGGATCGAGGACAAAAGTAATAGCATTTTCAGAATGTTGCTCCCACGCATTCGGACGAAAAACGACATTTTTTTGAGTATCTACATCAAAAACCATTTTGCCATCCCAAGAGACAGACCATTTTGCAGAACTCTCTGTTGCATGATTTTCGGAAAAGGTTTTTACCAATTCAGCAACAAGTTCTTCTGATTGGGATGCGGCTTCGACTGGCTGTTCACATATCAAAATAGTCGCCAAAAAAAGAGGAATAAGGAGAAAACGCTTCATGAAGAAAAAAAAGAGGACTCCATTTTATCACATATCTCTCTTTTTGCAAATTCTTTTTCTAAAGGACTTGGCAAAACATGCCTTCCTTTTGCTACACTGCTAGGGTGTATTTCCCTGGGACATGGAATTAACGCTCACGTGGGACCTTTTTATTTTAGTATTCTTCCTCATCATTGTTTCTTATAGCGTGATGATTGGAAAAGATCAAACGCTCAAGGTTATTTTAAGTTCATACATAGCCATTTTGGCGAGTGATGCCATAAGTAATATTATTAGTCGAGTGATGTTCGGCGGAGCAGTGGCAGGCGTTCTCGTTATCCCGTCGGAACAGAAAGCACTTATTCTCATAAAAATTGCCCTCTTTGTATTTCTTACCGTAGCACTCACAACGCGTGGAGCATTTGAAATTCTTGTCGCGGAAGAACGGTCACCGTTTATGCGCATGATGATGACATTTTCATATGGTATTCTTTCTGCCGGACTCATTATTTCTACTATTCTCGTATACGTTTCGGGGGCATCACTTATTGGAACAGCAGTAGCTTCTGGAAATCCTATTGAAGAAATTGCGAGCACAAGTCGTCTTGTTCAGCTTATGATACACAATTATGCCGTATGGTTTTCGCTTCCGGCACTTGCGTTTGTGGTAGCGAGTCTCTTTGGGAATGAATCGTAAATTTTGGAAAACCCATTTTATTTGCTTTCCGATTCAGAAAAATATTGGTTCAGTTTAGGAGTGTTGAACATTCTTAAGAACTGCTTCCTTGGCTTCTTTTCCTGCCACTTTATGAATCTATAATTTGATGCGAGGATTCTTCTCTTCTATTTTTTCAATAATTTGTTTGAGCCTATTTTCTTCAATTTCCCCATAGATCAACAAAATTCCAAGCTTGTATCTTGCTTCTTCAATAAAAGTATTAAGAGTCTTTGATGTCTTTTTGAATTTCATTCATTTCCCCACTCGCTGATTTCACTTCCATAACAACCAAATTCTCATTCTCAGCTGGCACATGCAATAAAAAGTCTGGTTTTTTATTGAGGGTCTAGACTAGTTTAAACCCTATATATATTCATCAAATATAAATCTTAATCGCTCAACATTCTGAAGAAGAAAGTCCACTCTCCGGAGAGTTTGAACTCGATGAGAGTTATTGTGGAGTAAAAAGAGTCCGAGGAAAAAGAGGGAGAGGAGCAGTAGGAAAAACACCGATATTTAGAATACTGAAGCGAGAAGGAAAAATATCGGTGGCTATCGTAAAGAAATGTAACAAGGAAGAGCTGCTACCGATCATACAAGAGAAAATACTCGAAGGTTCTACGATCCCATACCGATGGATGGAGAGTATATGATGGACTCATTCCTCAATGGCTATAATCATTACCGTGTTTGTCATTCCATGATATGAGTTTTGTCGAAGCAAATCTCATGTAAGTGGAATAGAATCCTTCTGGTCGGAGACCATTTAAATTCAATGGTATTGCTTCTTATAAGTTCAACCTCCACCTAAAAGAATAGTAAATTCAGATGGAACCATAAAGACCAAGGCCTTTATGATAAAATGCCAAAGATGATTAAAAATCAGCCACTTAAGTTATCTTGACCCAAGAACTCTTTCTCTGTAGATCGGGTTTTCTTCTCCTGAGATAGAATTCGAGAAGATGCTTTTTTTAGAGCCTGAATAAAAAAATCCATATATGAAGAAAGAAAAAAATATCGATTCTTCTTAAAATTCTCTGTCTGTTCAAATATCTATTTCGGTTCAATTTCAAAAATTCAAAAAAGGCGCACCGGAGTGCGCCTTTACCATAACCCCCTCAGTCAACCCTTATCAAGGGGGAGCTATTACTTCCTCTCTTCATCATCCTTTTTCTCCTCTTTCTTTTCTTCAGTCTCCTCTTTTCCCTCTGTATCAATTGGCTCTTCCGAATCTCCTTCGGCTTTTTCTTCTTTCGCAGCGGCTTCGTACATAGCGGCACCAGCTTTTTGTAAGTGTTCCATAAGTGTTTTAGAAGCGACTTCAAATTCATCTTTTCCAGAGGATTCGTTTTCGAGCACCTTTTTTGCTTCTTCCCGAGCAGATTTTACTTCGTCAATAAGTGACTGTTCTATTTTTCCTTCGACATCTTTTTCGAGTTTTTCCGCTTGAAAAATTTCCGCATCAAGATGATTTCTTGCCTCTATCTTCTCCCGTTTTTTCTTGTCTTCTTCGGCATTGAGCTCTGCTTCTTTCCGCATCTTTTCAATTTCTTCATCCGAAAGCCCAGAGCTTCCTTGAATGGTAATGTGCTGAACCTTACTTGTTGCCTTATCTTTTGCAGAAACTTTAAGGATTCCGTTGGCATCAATATCAAACGTTACTTCTACCTGTGGAACGCCACGCATTGCTGGCGGAATGCCATCGAGAATAAATCGTCCAAGAGATTTATTATCTGCCGCCATCTCGCGCTCTCCTTGTACGACATGCACTTCTACTGATGGCTGATTGTCGGTTGCGGTAGAAAAAACCTGCGACTTACTCGTGGGAATAGTGGTATTGCGTTCAATAACTTTTGTTGCCACACCACCAAGTGTTTCAATACCAAGTGAAAGTGGTGTCACATCGAGAAGAACAACGTCTTTTACATCTCCGCGAAGGACTCCTCCTTGAATAGCCGCACCAATCGCAACGACTTCATCGGGGTTAATTCCCTTGTGTGGCTCTTTTTCAAAAAAATCCTTTACCTTATTTTGAACCGCTGGCATGCGTGTCATTCCTCCTACGAGAATGACTTCGTCAATGTCTTTTGGAGAAAGTTTGGCATCTTTGAGTGCTTTTTTGCAGGGTTCGATTGTTCTACTCACCAAATCGGAAACGAGCGATTCGAGTTTTGAACGCGAAAGCTTAAGCACCAAATGCTTTGGTCCAGCATCAGTTGCGGTAATAAAGGGAAGATTGATTTCTGTTTCAAGGGCGGAAGAGAGTTCAATTTTTGCCTTTTCTGCCGCTTCTTTAATGCGCTGAAGCGCCATTTGATCACTACTAATATCTACTCCTTCTTGCTTTTTAAATTCCTCCACAAGCCAATTGATAACTGCTTGGTCAAAATCATCTCCTCCGAGATGCGTGTCACCATTGGTAGAGATAACTTCAAACACACCATCACCAAGTTCGAGAATAGAAATATCAAATGTTCCTCCTCCAAGATCAAAAACAGCAATCTTCTCATTTTTCCCCTTTTTATCAATTCCATACGCAAGCGCTGCCGCAGTTGGTTCATTAATAATACGCTCTACATCAAGTCCAGCAATTTTTCCGGCATCTTTCGTTGCTTGGCGCTGAGCATCATTAAAATACGCAGGAACCGTAATAACCGCTTTGGTCACTGCTTCTCCAAGAAATGCTTCTGCGTCGGCTTTTAATTTCTGGAGGACGATAGCAGAAATTTCTTCTGGGCGAACTTCTTTTCCTTCAAACACGATATTCGCATCGCCGTTTTTTCCTCCTTTTATTTCAAAGGGAAAGTTTTTCGTCTCTTTTTGCACTTCGTCAAATTTGTGCCCAATAAATCGTTTCGCAGAAAAAATAGTGTTTTTTGGATTCGTAACGGCTTGTCGTTTTGCTGTAATTCCCACAAGACGCTCTTTGTCTTTTCCGGCAACAATAGATGGTGTTGTTCTATTCCCTTCGGCATTGGGAATAACGGTTGGCTCTCCTCCTTCCATGACCGCAACACAACTGTTGGTGGTCCCAAGGTCGATTCCGATTATTTTTGACATAATTGAAGAAAACAAAAAAAATTAGCACTCTCTATTTTAGAGTGCCAAAAAAGTTCTGTCAAATTTTCTTATCAATAAGCACAAAAAAAACGAGAGCGAGAGATCTCTATTTCCTATTTTTTCCAAAACTATGGCAACATTTCTCTGAATATTTTTTACAGATCAATGGACAAGGCATACCTTCCGAGTGAACACGAAGATTCTATTTCCGAAAAATGGAATGTCTCTGGGGCGTTTCAGCCATCTCAAACGGGAGATCCGTATGTTATTGCCATTCCACCGCCAAATGTCACAGGAACGCTCCACGCTGGGCACGCCATGTTTCTTGCACTCCAAGACATTCTCATCCGTTGGCGACGTATGCAAGGACGCGCGGCACTCTGGGTTCCGGGAACGGATCACGCGGCTATTGCCACTGAATCAGTTGTTCTCAAGAACTTAGGAATTCGAGATCGAAACAAAGAAATTTCCCGAGAAGATTTTTTGAAAGAATGCGAAAAGTGGACGGAACAAACACATGAGCGCATTACTAATCAAATTCAGAAGATGGGCGCCAGTTGCGACTGGTCTCGCGAAGCCTACACTTTTGATAAAACGAGAAATCGTGCGGTGAATGCCATTTTTACCATGTTCTACAACAAAGAGCTTATCTATCGCGGAGACCGAATGGTCAACTGGTCAGTAGGAGCGCAATCTGTTTTGGCGGATGACGAGGTTGAATGGGAAGATCGAGAAGGAGCATTCTACTCTATTCGTTGCGGAGAATTTATTATGGGAACCGTACGCTCAGAAACAAAATGTAGTCATTCTCCGCTTTTTGTAAACGGATCGGGGCAGTATGCTCGTGTTCGTTTCACACAATCTAATGGAACAAAGGAGTCATTTATTTTCTCCAAAAAACTTTTTGATGATGTTGATCGGCGCAAAAAAACTCTCAATCTTTTGGAAAAAGAAGGAACAAAAGTAGAACTGCTGGAGATTATGCTCGGGAAAGATCTTGTTGGCAGAGAATTTGAATACGAAACCTACGCCGGAGTTCGGAAATTTGTGGTAATGGCAGACGATGAGGTAATTGATATGGAAAAAGGAACCGGAGCCATGACCATTTCAGTATGCCACTCTCCAGACGATTATGAACTCGCCAAAAAACATGGTCTGGACGAATACCGATTTCAGAAAATTGATTTCGAGGGAAATATGACTGCAATTTCTGGTCCGTGTGAAGGACTTTCTGTGGAAGAAGCGCGAAAAAAATCCGCCGAAATTATGCGCGAAAAAGAACTTCTCGTTGGCGAAGATACGCATTACTCACATCGCGTTCCTCTCTGCTATCGTTCGGGAAGTGTGGTAGAGCCCATGGTGAGCAAACAATGGTTTGTTGCCGTAGAGAAAGAGTTTACAGATGATTTTTCTGGAGAAAAAACAACGCTCAAAAAGCAAATGCAAGAAGCGGTTCGAGGCGGACATGTGAAAATTGTTCCGCAACGATTTGAAAAAATCTATTTCCACTGGATTGATAACCTCCGCGATTGGTGTATTAGTCGGCAAATTTGGTGGGGACACCGCATTCCAGTATGGTATCACAAGTTATCCAATGAAACATACATTGGAACAGAACCGCCCCGAGGAGACGAATGGACGCAAGACGAAGACACACTTGATACTTGGTTTTCCTCCGCAACATGGCCATTTTCTGTTTTTGGCTGGCCAGAAAAAACAGCAGATCTTGAGCGATTTTATCCGACAGATGTACTCGAAACCGGACATGATATTCTCTTTTTCTGGGTGGCACGCATGATTATGTTTGGACGATTCGCTACCGGACAATATCCGTTCCACACGGTATATCTGCACGGACTTGTGTGTGATGCCAAAGGACAAAAAATGAGCAAATCAAAGGGAAATGGTATTGACCCGCTCGACATGATCAAAAAATTTGGGACCGATGCCTTGCGCCTTTCACTCATTATGGGAACAACGCCGGGGAACAACGCCAATTTAGGAGAAGAGAAAATTTCTGGTTGTCGCAATCTCTGTAATAAACTTTGGAATATCAGCCGATTTTTACTAGAACAAGAAAAAGGAGTGTTGCCAAAAACTCTCGAAACAGATTTACAGAAATGGATTGTCGCTAAAAGAAACACTCTTATTCAAAACGTCACGGATGATTTAGAAAATTTTCGATTTGGCGATGCGGCACAAAAACTCTGGGAATTTACTTGGGACGATTTGGCAGACTGGGCAATAGAAGCGGCAAAGGCAGAAAAAAACTCAGGAACACCAGCAGTGCTCTGCGAAACACTCGACATTCTCCTTCGCCTGTGGCACCCCATTCTCCCTTTTATTACAGAGAAAATTCGAGAAGAAATGGGAGGACAGCTCCTTATTTCCGATTCCTTTCCAAAGGCAGAAGAAACGCAAGATGCAGGGAATTTTGAGATAGTAAAAAATGCCGTATCGAAAATTCGATCCATGCGGAAAAATGCAGGAGTGGATCCCACACGAAAAATTACTGCCATGCTCTCGGGAGAGGAAGAAGACGTTGCAAAACGAAACGCAGATATTATTTCTTTCTTAGCACGACTCGACCAATTGAGACTTGGTGAAGAAACAGAAGAGCAAGGAGCAACGGATCAGGTTCCTGGTCTTCGTATTTTTCTTCCAAGCTCAGGAATGATTGATCCAAAGACAGAAGCACAGCGCGTGCAAAAAGAGCTAGAGAAGGCGAAAAAACTTCTTACAGGACTTGAAGCAAAACTCAAAAATCCGGGATACCTCAAAAAAGCGCCAAAAGTACTTGTGGAAGAAACGAAGAAAATGGTGGAAGAACTACGAGGAAAAATTGAGGTGCTCGAGAAAAATATGTAAGAGTTCATTGTTATTTCGTAATATTACAACACATGAGTGATATTTTTCGGGTTCGTGGCGGAAAACCACTTTCGGGAACCATTTCCGTTTCTGGTTCCAAAAATGCGGCACTTCCCATTTTAGCGGCAACCGTTGCTATTCCTCATGTTTCTGTGCTTCGGAATCTTCCGGATATTTCAGATGTTCACAAGTTTTGCGACATGATTTGTTTTTTGGGAGGAAAAGTAAAAAAGAGCGGAACAAAAACAATAGTTGATACCACAAACCTCATGCTCCCCTCTCCACCAAATTTTCAGCATCCCGGAATTGGAAAAATGCGAGCAAGCATTTTGTTGCTTTCTGCACTCTTAACTCGATTCGGAGAAATAAAAATGGCATTCCCTGGAGGATGTGTCCTTGGAAAACGATCAGCAGAAGCTCATCTTCGGGCATTTACCGCTCTTGGGGCAGAAATTATATCTTCTTCTGACTCGATTCACCTTCGGCTTCCGCAAAAAAAATATACTTCTGGAACCATTATTCTTCCCGAAATTTCGGTTACCGCCACAGAAAACGCGCTTATTGCGGCGGCGTTTACAAATGGCACAACACATATTCGACTTGCGGCGGCAGAACCTCATGTACAAAATTTATGTGAAGCGCTCATTTCTACTGGAACAGAAATTGATGGCGTAGGATCACACTTTCTGACAGTTCGCGGAAACACCTCTCCTCAGGGTATTTCTGCGGAAATTACGCCAGATTATTTGGAAGCAGGAACTTTTATTCTCGCTGGAATTTTAACCGATTCGGAAATCACGGTTCAAAATATTATTGCTTCAGATCTCGATATTTTTTGGGAAAAACTCAGAGAAGTAGGAGCAGAATTTGTGATTGATGAAAAAAAAAGGGAAGTTCATACAAAAAAACGAAAACGGGATTTTTCGCCAACAAAAATTCAAACCGGAGTTTTTCCTCAGTTTCCCACTGATCTTCATCCGCAATTTGGCGTGCTCATGACGCAATGCGCAGGAGCTTCTTCCATTTTTGAAACACTTTTTGAGCGAAAATTTGCCTATCTTTTAGAACTCGAAAAACTCGGCGCGGATATAACGATTTCCAATCCTCATCAATTTCTTATTATGGGACCAAAAAAACTTCATGGTGCACCCGTCGCCAGCCAAGATATTCGTGCTGGTGCGGCAGTGCTTCTCGCTACTCTTTGCGCCGAAGGAGAATCAGAAATTTCGAACATTCACTACCTCGACCGTGGATACGAAAAACTCGAAGAAAAAATGAGTGCCATAGGAGCTGACATCTCTCGAGAAGTTCGATAGAATAGGCAAAGCACTTCTCTTTTTTACAATAACGATGCAGGTGAGCAAAAAAGGCGCAGATATTCTTCTCTCAACAAAAGCTGGTAAGGCAAGTATATCATCAGGAAAAGCCCTTACGGTTGAAGGAGAAAAAACAGAGATCATTGATTGGCCAGGAGAATATGAGATCTCCGGTTTTTCTGTACGAACCATTTCTGCCCCAGATAAAAGTCTTGCTATTCGGGTGACACTTGAGGGAATTCGACTCTTCTTTCCCCCCACTTCCCCACTTGCTTCGGCGGAAGAAGAGCTTCCTGAAATTGGCGAAATTGATGTCCTCTTCGTCTGTGCCGAATCTTCTGAATGGACGAAGAAGGATTGGAAAAAGTTTATCGAAGAAGTGGATCCGCGCATGGTGGTCTTTGGAGAAACGGGAGAAAAAACAATCGCACTCCAAAAAGAAATTGGTAGTGAAGAAATAGAATCCGTGGAAAAAACGGATATTTCTCACAGCAAATTTTCGGGAGAAAAAACTGTTTTTCTTTCCCTTTCGTAAAGCACTTTGCCCTCGTAGTTCAACGGATAGAACGGGGTCCTCCTAAGACTCAGATTCAGGTTCGATTCCTGACGTGGGTACCAGAAAAACACAAACGTTCACCACTCGTTTTGCGTTCGCTAAAAGTGTCGCGTTTTCTCTTTTGAGCGTTGCATAAATTCCAAAAGAGGAGTTTGAACTGATTCTTTGAGAAGAAGTTTTTTAAAGTTTCTTTTTAATCCTCTCAAATTCTTCTTCGGTAATCCCTCCTTTTGCGAGTCGTTTTTTGAGAAGTTCCAGTGGAGTTTCCCCATCTTTCTTTTCCGTAAAATGCTTGAAAGCAATAAAAGCAAGATAAATAACAATTCCCCAAAAAATGAAAAAGAAGAGAAACCCAAATCCCATTCCTCCCCAATAGAATCCATTCATCATGCCGCCTCTGTATCCATCCATCATGAAATATCCCCTGTCATCTGCCAGAGCAAGAGGAGAGGATACCATCATCACGGTAAAAAACCCGATAATGCATTGAAGTACTTTTTTCATGAAAATTTGAAAAAGAAAACCGAGCATCAAATTGTGCTCCTTTGGATGGGAATAGCAATATTTTTTTGAATTGCTTTCGGTACGATTTTGGCCGAGACCAAGAAAGAAGGCTCCAAAAATCGGTTTCACTGAGGAGTGTTCACCATCAAATCTTGTTTTAGTTCTTCCTCGAAATCACTTTTATCAATTTTGTTCGGTCGGTTTCCCCAGAAACAATTTCTGCCACAATGCCAAACTGTTTTTTAAAAAATCGGAGAAGCTCCGCATTCGCTTTTCCCTTTTCTGGTGGCGCGGCAATACGAATTTTCCAGGTTTCTCCATCGCTCATTTGCTCCACTATTTCTGTTTTTTTTGCTCCGGGAAGCACACGAATACGGCAATACAATAGGATCGGTTCTCGCGAAAGAAAATCGGAAAAATCGCTCATGCCGATTTCCAAAAAAAGGAGATACATCGGCACATTTCTGCGCGCGTTACCGGTTTTTCTGGAAAAAATTTTCCGCCAGAAATGAGAAAGAGATTCCGTTTCCCTGCTTCGGCAACGAATGGCGCAAACCAAGCATTTTTTGGAACATCGGAAAAAGCAGAAGAAGAAATAGATGGCGGAGAAATATTTGCGGAAAGAAAGATCATCTTACACATTTCTGCACGATTCACCGAGCGATTTGGACAAAATATTCCATCAGGATTTCCTTGGATAATTCCACGTTTGTATGCAGTATTAACAATGGAAAAATGCCAATCTTGCGGAAAAACATCAGAGAATGGGGAACTTGAGAGCTCAGGAGAAATGGGAATGTCAAATGCAAGAAGGAGAATTTTGAGCGCTTCCGATCGCATTACTTCTTGATCGGGACGAAAAAGGTTTCCGGCATATCCATGAACGAGATCTTTTTTTCGGAGTTCCTCGATACATGACCAAAAAGGATGATCTTGTGGAACATCAATAAAAAATTGTGATTCCGTCTTTTGAGAATCGTTTTTTGAAAGTAATACTTTTCCATTCTTGTCAAATATCCGACGGGCTCCAGTATATTTTGGCTTCCAGTATGGTGCGAGGAACGATTCTTTTGTAACACCAGAAACACTGTTTGCATTGATCATCTCTGTAGGATTTATTGCTACTCCGCAATGATTTGGAACCCGATTTGTCCATCCTGTATCAAAAAAGAGGAGATCTCCCTGACGAATGTCTTCTTGTACAATAGGTGTTCCCAATGTGTATTGATCGGTAGAAAGACGAGGAATATCACTTACTCTCAAAACAGAAAGTCCTGCGAGTAATAGTCCCGAACAGTCAAATGCTTCCGGTCCTTCCGAAGAAAGTAAATATGGTTTTCCTATTTGCCGTCGGCAAAAATCGAGAAGCTGTTCGCAATCGGTCATGGTTTGAAGAAATCTTCTTTGAGTATCTCATAAATATAACCATCTTGGAGAAGAGTATTCTTCAAATATTTCTTGCGCACTTTCCCCACCTGTCGCATACCGCAATGCTCGTAACACGCAATGGCAGTTTTGTTTTCCGCAAAAACATCGAGATGAATTCTCTCGAGACCGAGTTCTGAAAACCCAATATAAAACATAACGGATATGGCTTCTCTTCCTATTCCTTTTCCTCGAAACGCAGATTCCCCTAAAACAATACCAATTGAGGCGGAAAGGTCGTTAAGAGGATCCAAATCGAGTCGCACAGAACCAATGGGTGTCTTTGTGGTTCGATTGCATATTGTAAGAGGAAGACAGCAAAGATTGCTTTGTGATGCATCATAATATTCCTCTTCGTCTTCCTGCGTCATGGGAGGAGAAACGGTGAGAAACTGTGTTGTTTCCTTATTATTCATCCACTGGAGCCAATAGTCGATATCGGAGTATTCGTGATTTCTAAAAAAAAGACGTTTAGTTTTATATGGAAGAAATTCGCGCCGAACCCGAAGAATGCGCTGCATAGCAGAGGAAAGACCCGGAATATGACTCATTTGCCAACGTTCAATTTCTGCATGATTCCCCGAGAGAAGCACATCTGGCACGGGAATATCTTCCCATACTTCTGGACGGGTAAATTGCGGAAATTCTGCTTGACGATAAAGATTTAACGAAAAACTTTCCGTAGCAATAGATTCGGTTTTTCCGAGCACACCCGGAACAAGCCGCGCCACAGTATCCACCACCACAGCAGCGGCGAGTTCTCCGCCAGAAAGAATATATTCTCCAATGGAAAGCTCTTCATCAACAAGCACATCACGCACGCGAAAATCTACCCCCTCATACCGACCAGCAATGAGAATAAGATCATTTTTCTCACGCACAAGTTGTTCTGCTTTTCGTTGGGTAAAAAGTTCTCCCCCCGGTGCAAGAAGAATTACCTTTGCATTGGGAAGCTTTTCTTTTGCAGAGCGGATAGCAGCAGAAATCGGCTCGGGTCTTAGGAGCATTCCGGCACCTCCTCCATACACTGCATCATCGACATGGCGGTGTTTATTGGTGGCGTAGCTACGAATATCTTCTGTTTCAATATGAATTGCGCCAGATTCCTGCCCACGACGAAGTACAGAATCGCTCAAAAATCCACGAAACATATCTGGAAAAAGACTTAAAATATGGAACTGCATATTTTACAATGGAAACATTGGAGAAAAGAGGAGCCCAACACGTACAATAAATAGGTCTGTCAAGAAAATTACAGGACCAGTAATAATGTGAATATCAAGAAAGAGATCGACAGCAAGAAGAGAAAAAAAGAGAACAACGCCATGTCGTCCCAGAAAATCACTCACAGTAGGAACAAGTGACTCGGGAAGAATGCCAAGGAGTACACTTCCTCCATCGAGTGGCGGAAGCGGAATAAGATTGAAAAACGCAAGAGAGGCATTAATAGTAATAAATACAAGAAGAAACTTGTGAAGTGCCCCGCCCGAAAGAACTGGAAGAAAAGTCTGCAAAGCACCAAAAAGAAATATCCCAATAGTACAAAGCACCAAATTTGTGCTTGGTCCAGCAAGGGCAACGAGGGCGTTATCTCTTCGGGGATTACTGAAGAAAGCGGGATTCACTGGAACAGGTTTTCCCCAACCAAAATTTACAATAAAAATGGCAAGTGCTCCAAAAATATCAATATGGGCAAAGGGATTAAGTGTTAATCGCCCTTCGATTTTCGCAGTAGGATCACCCAAGCGATATGCCACAAAAGCGTGTGCCGCCTCATGAAAACCAAGGGAAACAAGAAAAGCACCCGCGATAAGTGCTATGTTAAGAACATTAAACAGAAGAGACATTTGACAGGAGAAACATTTTTTGGGAAACTACCTCGGCGCAATAATAGCAATTTTTCTTTCCTGCGTCATGGCAAAAGTATGTGATATTACCGGAAAAAAACCGAGTACGGGAAATAACGTTTCTCACTCCGTTCGAAGAACAAAACGAAGATTTCTTCCAAACCTTCAGTGGAAGCGGATTTTTGATCCAACAGTACAGCGATGGATTCGAATTCGAGTGTGCACCTCTGCTCTTCGAACACTTGCTAAACCACTTACAAATCGAGAAAAAAAACGCATGGAGAAAAAATTATCCGTGGAACAAAAGTAGAAAAGTCATGAACAAAAAAATCTAGTGTTTTGAAGTATCTCCTTTCCGTCACAGTTTTCCAAAAGGGACTGTGGCGTTTTACTCCTTATTCCTAAAGAGAAAATAAGCCTATTACAATTACTAACTTCCGCCCCTCCTTATGAAGTTCAGCAACATAAAAAAACGGAGTGAGAAATGCCAAGGGCATCAACATACAACGTTTTTAAACTTTTACTTCGCTTAGTTTGGAGCTCCTTCGTGGAACTTGTTGGAGAATGATTTCTACGATAAGAAAAGATGAGTCAATTTGATTCGGAAAAAAAATGTATTGACCGACGGTCGGTCTACTAGTACAATGTCTTCAGATGTAATTTTCTTTCAAAAAAATATGATCAGGACAACAAAGAAGCCCAGTGAACGCAGATTGGAAATAATGCAAACAGCTCAAGAACTTTTCAGAATACAAGGCTACGAGGGAACATCTGTTAACACCATTATAGAAAAAATGGGTGTCGCGAAAGGTACATTTTATCACTATTTCAAATCAAAAAATGATCTCTTGTCCGCTATCGTGGACGATCTTTTGAATCGATTAGTCATATTTGCCGAAACTGTTTCAAAAGATACTTCGCTGAACTCATTGGAAAAAATAGAAAAAATTTTATCAAGTCAGAATAACAATAATACAAGGGCTGGTGAAATGAAGGAGAGTCTTCATATTCCTGAAAATAGAGAGTTGCATGAAAAGACCAACGTACAACTTGTTCTTCGATTTTCTCCAATTATTTCTGAGATTGTTGAACAGGGTATATATGAAGGAATATTCAAGGTTAAAAACACCTTGGAAACAATACAATTTTTACTCATTGCTTCGCAATTTCTCTTTGATGAGGGATTGTTTAAATGGAATACAGAAGAATGGAAAGTCCGAAGAAAAGTAATGCAGGAAGTGATTGAAAAATCACTAGGAGCAAAGAGGGGGGCGTTTAAGTTTTTGAACAATCGTTAGGAAATATCAAAAAATATACTCTTTAATGTATTAATCAAAAAATGATAAATAACTATGAATACCGACCATTTACATATTTTTCTATAGTACTGTTAATCACTTGGATAACGGGTTTTTTAGCAGCATATTTCAGTTATGACGAAGTATTAAGTAGCTATAAAATTCCACTTATATTAACCGGAATGTTAATACCTTTTATAACAGCGGTATCCATGATTTATGGTTCGAAAAACAAAGAATTAATACAGGATTTCAAAAATAGAATTTTTAATCTGAAGCTGATAAAAGCAAAATATTGGCTCGTTATTTTCTTAATAATGCCAATAACAGTACTGCTTGCAACATTGATTTCCATTCTGTTTCAACAGCCAATACAGCAATTTAATTTCGCACCAGAATTAATACAAGTGACTGGTGGAGAAATTATTATAATTTTAATAATTTTATTGTTAGCGCCAACATTTGAAGAATTGGGCTGGAGGGGGTATGGCGTTGATAGTCTAAAAAAAGGAAGGGTCATATTAAAAGCCACTATAATCTATGCAATACTATGGAATTTATGGCATTGGCCTCTGTTCGCAATTAGTGGATATTATCAAAATGAATTAATTCATATGAATTCAATTTATGCCATTAATTTTTTAGTCAGTATTTTTCCAGCAGCATTCTTAATGAATTGGATCTACTACAAAAATTCCAGAAGTATCTCAGCAATAATCATCTTTCACATGATGCTCAATTTGTTTTCTGTTTTGTTTCAAACGGAACAATTCACCAAATGCATTATCACCATTATTCTCTTGATAATCTCAGGAATAGTCATTTGGAAAGATAAGGACTTTTTTCTAAAAGAAAAGAATTAAAAAAACAATTTTTTATTTTATCCATACACAATGAAAAGAAAACCATTAGAAGGAATAGAATCACTATTATTTGTAGTCGGTTCTGTACCAGGATACTTCTTTGCAACTCAAAATTATGCCTGGTGGGTAGTTATATCAACCATTGTTGTGCTTGCTGTAATAATGCAGAAATTGGTTGATTTCCTTCGATTAATGAATAAGGGAAAAGTTTAGAAGGAAAAATGCGGACATGACCCGTTTTTTCAAATGGAGTAGGTAACCCTCACGAGGATTGCCGTCCAACCCACTCGAATATTCACTACGTTCATATTTCGTAGCTCAGAGCGGGTAACGGGAATCTGCACTCCATGCGCTAAGCTATCCGACTCACTAACTCTTTTCAATCGTCGTTCGTCGCATATCTATGCACACTTCGTCGTACCTGATTATCCGATTCGCTTCCACTTCTTCGAAGTGTCGCTTAACGCACTATCAAGCAAACCCTACGGCTTCGGTTTAGCCGTACCCCATCCTCATTTTTAAAAACCTCCAAATCCTTCGGACTGGGAGTTTTTTAAATGGAGCGGGTAACGAGACTCGAACTCGTGCAACCGGCTTGGAAGGCCGGGGCTCTAGCCAACTGAGCTATACCCGCTCGTAAAACACAGTGCCCAGTATTTCAGAAAAAGGTGGAGAATGCAAACAAAATTCCAATTCTCCCATTTTTTTCAGAGATCTTTTATTCCAAAATTCGCACTGCAAATTTTTTGGTGGGTGAGGTGGGGATTGAACCCACGGCCAATGGCTTAAAAGGCCACTGCTCTACCACTGAGCTACTCACCCTTGTGGAAAGGAATTAAAAATCGGAAAAAATACTACGACTTTCTTTATAAAATCGCAAATAATTTTTTTGACACAACTCTCTGGAAAGGGTTTTAGAACTGTTATTTTTCTGCCTTTTCTTCGGAAGCAATGAGCTGTTCTACCAAAAGGTAACACGATGATTTTGCCTCCTCTTGCGGAACGAGTTGGCACCACTTTGTATCCTTGTCTTTTTTTGCTAAATCGAAAAAATGCATATTTGTCGATTCTGTTGCCTCTTCAATGCAGGTGCTCTTGGTTTTTGCGTCCGCCACTTCTCGACAGAGTGTTGGTTTATATTCTTTTTTAGCAAGAACCGTAATAGCACGATCGCGACAAAGTTGTTGAATACTTTTGTCATCAATTTTTTCACAACTTCCATAATCACCTTCTTTAATGTGTTGTTCCGACTCATTGAGCCACATTGATTCTTTAAATCGATTGAGACAGTCTTTCTTTGAATCAACATCAGGAAGTCCTAAACACGATTCTGCACTTGAGCTTTCTTCTGCCTCACGAATGGCACGGAGAGTGCGACATTGCTTCTTGTCCGATTCTATTTGAAGTTTTTCACACGAATCTTCCGTGCTGTCTGTTTTTTGCGCAATGGCAATACGCGCCGCAAAAAAGTTCTGGCAGGCAAGTCGATCTCGCTCACTACGGATGTCGGTACAATCTGAACCGGAACGAGCGTGAAGAATTTTTTCTTTTGCTTCTGCTTCAAAACATTTTGTTTGAATTGTTTGGCTCTGAATATCATCACATTTCTGAAAATCTCGCTGCGTTGTTGCGAGATCGAGGAGCCCCTGATCTTCGCAATATGCTTTTCGCTCGGCATTGGATATTTTTTCACAGACATCATTTCGGTCTTCATGAACCGCAAGAGAAAGATAGACCGAATCTTCGCATTCTTCCTGAAGTGCTTCATCTTTTATATCGTTACAAATAGAAACCGTTCTCAGTCGAACAGCTTCTCGAAATGTATCATACTCATTCTCTTTTTTTGTTTCTTGCTCAGTAATAGTAAGCGGACGATTAGAAGACGTTACAGGAGAAGGAGGTACTAGTCCCACAAGAGGAGTTTTATCTTGTGGGGGGGATCCTGAGAGAAAATAAAGCACCCCTCCAACAATGATAGTGAAGCAGAGGAGAAGCCCTAAAATAGCGTATATTTTTTTGATACGACGAAAAAAAGTTTTTTTATTTCTTTTTATTGTACCAAAGAAACAGGGTGAGGGACAACTTTTTTCTTGACTTTCCGTCTCAAAATATCAGAAAATGGCTCCTGCTTTCTTTTTTCCTCCCCGTCCCTGAAGCGTTTTCGCAAGAACGAGGATATTCGTTTTCCTGAAATTTTTCTCGTAGATGAGAGAGGAGAAAAAATGGGTGTTCTTCCTACCGAGAAGGCTCTTTCCCTCGCAAGAGAAAGAGGATTTGATCTCGTAGAGGTTGCTCCAGATGCTCGTCCACCAGTGTGTCGACTTCTCGATTTTGGATCTTTTCTTTTTGAACAAAAGAAGAGAGAAAAAATGCAGAGAAAAGCAAGCAAAATGGCGGAGATGAAAGGAATTCGCTTTGGAATCCGCATTTCCCCACACGACTTCGGAGTAAAGGTAAGTGCGGCAAGAAGATTCCTCGAAAAGGGGCATGCTGTAAAAGCAACATTACAGTTCCGTGGTCGAGAAATTACACATGACGAACTTGGGGTGAAAAAGTTGGAAGAGTTTCGAGATACGCTTAGCGATATTGCTCGAGTTGACCAAGAACCAAAGCGGCAAGGAAAGCAAATTATTATGACACTCTTTCCCGAAAAAAATCCCCGAAAAAAATCTTCTTCCATGGAAGAAGATTCTGAATAGAAATTCCTTTCATTTTTCTTCACCACAGAATGGCAGCAAAACCAGGAAGAGTTGGCAAGATTCGAACAAAGAGTGCGGCAAAAAAACGTATTCGCCGAACTGGTGGCGGAAACCTTGCAATAAAGAAGGTGGGGCACAAGCATCTCTTGCTTCAAAAGAGTAAGCGTCAAAAGGCAAAGGCCTCCAAACCGCTCATGCTTGCAAAAGGAGATTCCAGTCGCATGGAAAAACTTATTTCTTTCTAAGCTTAAAAACACATGAGAGTCACCAATAGTGTTCCCCGAAAGCGTCGGCATAAAAAAATTCTTAAACTTGCCAAAGGATATTGCTGGGGACGAAAAAATCTTTATCGCTTGGCAAAAAACGCGGTTACCAAGGCAGGACAACATGCCTACAAACACCGCCGTCAAAAAAAGCGTGAGTTCCGACAACTCTGGATCTTGCGTATTAGCGCTGCGCTTCGTTTGCATAATGTTTCGTACTCACGATTTATGTTTGGCATGGCAGAGAAAAAAGTGGTCATTAACCGAAAAATGCTTGCTGATATCGCTGTTCGAAACCCCGAAGTGTTTGGAGAAATAGTACAAATAGCAACGGCGTAGGAATATCATTCTGGAGTTGATCTAGGATATCTTCTCAAAAAGAACCATAACCTCGTCAAAACTTTGGCGAGGTTTTTTGTTTCTGGCATACTCTTTTTGTCTTTTTCCCAATCTCACGTGGAACCCATTCTTGAAATCGATCAGAAAACCGATGCGGAAATTATCCGTCTCTTTTCCGAAAATTCTGTAGCACTCACACCTGATGAAGGACGACAAGTCGTGAGTATGCTTGGGAGAAATCCAACGCTTACCGAGGCAACACTGTGGGGAATTCAAGGGAGCGAGCACAGTTCGTATAAATCTTCTCGAAAGTATCTTAAACTCCTTCCTGTAGAAGGAAAGCATGTTCTTATGGGTCCGGGAGAAGATGCGGGGATTGTTCGGTTTCATACCTCACGAAATGGCGAAACCTACGGCATTGTGTTTGCGCATGAATCGCACAATCATCCGAGTCAAGTGGTTCCTTTTGAAGGAGCGGCAACGGGAGTGGGTGGTATTTGTCGAGACATCGCTTGTATGGGTGCACGAGTCGTTGGTGCGCTTGACAGTCTTCGGTTTGGAGATCTTGATCTTCCGCTCACAAAACGCCTTCTTGCTGGTGTAACAAATGGCATTGGTGGCTATGGAAATCCCTTGGGGGTTCCGAATTTGGGAGGAGATATACTTTTTGATGAATCGTTCAATGAGAACTGTCTTGTAAACGTAGTGGCGCTTGGCGTTCTGAAAGAGAGCGGGGTTCTCCATTCTTTTGTTCCAGAAAATGCGGCAGAAGACGGGTATGAGTTTATTCTTGTGGGAAAACCGACCGACCGAAGCGGATTTGGAGGAAGTTCATTCGCGAGTGCGTCACTCAATGAAGATGACCGTGAAAAAAACAAAGGTGCGGTGCAAGAACCCAACCCCTTTTTAGAACGACATTTATTTGCCGCTTTTGGTGATCTCTTTTCTCGATTGGAGCAAAGTGGCAATCTGTCGCGAATTGCCCTAAAAGATTTGGGAGCAGGAGGTATTCTTTGCGCCACAGTGGAACTGGTAGCAGAGCAAGGTTTTGGCGCAGAGATATCGGTTGATGCCATTCATGTGGCAGAAAACAATCTTCCTGCCGCTGTTATTTTGTGTGCGGAAACACAAGAACGATTTTGCTTTGCGGTTCCGCCAGATTTGACACCACTCTTTTTGGAACATTTTAATACACGCTGGGATTTTCCAAATGTCTCACAAGGCGCGCGCGCATCCGTTATTGGAAAGGTGATTTCTGGTGGCGTATACTGTGCTGTATTTCAGGAGGAAGAAGTATGTCATGCAAAAGCACTCGATATTACAAAGGGGATTTCTGTAAATCGTCCGGTTTCTCCTTCTCAAAAAAAATATGCTCCCATGTGCATGCCAGAAAAAATAGATTGGGAAGAAACACTTCAAAAGCTCTTGGGTTCAGAAAATGTTACGAGTACACGCCCTTTTACTGAAACGTATGATCAAACCGTTCAGGGAAATACTGTACTCACTCGTGATGAGGCAGAAGCAGTAACGTTTGCACCTCTTCGAGATTTCTCAGAATTATCCCCAAAAGAACAAGAGATTTTTGCGGCAGTTTCTGTTGCAAGTCCGGCACGAGTGGGAAAGATTTGTCCGCGGACACAAGGAAAAATGGCAGTAGCCCAAGCAGTTTTCAAAATTGCCGCCACCGGAGGCGAAACACTCGCACTTACCGATTGTTTAAACTATGGAAATCCAGAAATTCCAGAACAAATGTGGGAATTTGTAGAAGGTGCTGAAGGAATTGCGGAAATGGCAAAAGCACTCGACACTCCATTTGTATCGGGAAATGTATCGCTCTATAACGCTTCTGAATCAGGATCGGTAAGCCCATCTGCCAATATAGGAGCACTCGGAAAATTTTGCTGTGGAATCTCTCCTCGAAAAAATGCATTTCAAAAAGAGGGGAGTCAAATTTTTCTCTTAGGAAAACGAACAGAATCACTCGGTGGCTCGGAAATTGCCCGACTCCTCGGAAATCAAATGGGAAATACTCCTCCAACGTGTGATACTGAAGAGATTAAAAAAATTGCAGAATTCCTCATTCTTCCAGAGAAAGGCATTCTCTCTGCTGGAATTGTTGCGGAAGGTGGTACCATTGCCACTGTATTAAAAATGTCTGCCCGAAGCCTAAAAGGGGCATATCTTCCCAAGAATTTTTCGTTTGCAGAGTGGACAAATGAAAATCCGGGTGTAGTTATAGAGGTTGAAAGAGAATCTGTTTCTCTCTTTGTTGCTCAAGCAGAAGAAATTGGACTTGAACCGGAACACCTTGGAGAAGTTCAGGGCGATATCGTTACCGGAAAAGAATTCACGCTTTCGGTAATAGAACTTTCTGATATTTTTTGGAATTCACTTCGGAAAAAACGGTAAATTTCCTGAGATTGATTCCTTCTTTAAGCTACAAAATTACTCGAGTTCCTTGTTTCTGAATCCCCTCTTGCACCATTTTTATAAAGAACCCAATTTCATCACGCGTGTTGTACACACCATAACTCGCACGAATACTCGTAGAAATATTGAGATATTTGTGGAGCGGTTCAGCGCAATGATGCCCTACTCGAACACAAATTCCTCGATCACTTAAAAAATCTGCTAATTCGTAATTATTTCCCCCTTGAAATACAAAAGAAGTCAGTCCAATCGCATCTCTGTGAGAAATAATACGCACACCTTCTATCTTCTCCAAAAGTTCTCTCGCATACCCTGATAATTCTCGATCATGCTCTTTAATAGCGTCCATGCCAATTTCTTGCAAAAAATCGATGGCAATTCCGGTTCCAAATACTCCAACAATGGGTGGAGTTCCTGCTTCAAACTTATGCGGAGCTTCTGCCGGTAAAAACCCATCATAACGCACTTCTCGAATCATTTCCCCTCCTCCCAAAAAAGGAGGCATATCACGCAAAAGATCAAGCTTTCCATAGAGTATTCCTACACCACTCGGTCCGTACATTTTGTGCGCAGACAGTACAAGAAAATCGCAACCAATTTTTTGAACATCTACCGAAAAATGAGGAACAGATTGGCAAGCATCAATAAGCGTCAATACTCCTTTTTCGCGAGCGCAAGCGCAAAGCATTTCCACTGGAAAACGAGTTCCAATTACATTTGAAACATGCGTAACGCCCAACATCTTTGTGGGAGGAGCAAGGAGCTCATCAAGATTATCGAGAACAAGATTTTGCTCAGCATCAAGTTCGAAATACTCAATGCGTAATTTTTTTCGTTCTGCAAGCTGAAACCAAGGAACAAGATTCGCGTGGTGTTCCGCACGAGTGAGCACAATGCGATCACCTTCTGAGAAAAAATTTTCAGCGTCGCCGAAGCTTCTTGCCACAAGATTAACGGCTTCAGTAGCATTTTTTGTAAAGATAATTTCACGAGAAGAATCGGCACCTAAAAAATCTGCAACTTTCTTTCGCGATTGTTCATAGTGTTGGGTAGCACGCTCTCCTAAAAAATGTGCACCACGATGAACATTAGAGTAATCATTCCGCAAGAACCGTGGTATTCCAGAAATTACCTTTTCTGGCTTTTGGCTACTCGCCGCAGTGTCGAGATAGACAAGTCCTTTGATGGCAAGAATAGGAAATTCATTACGAATCGATGACGGAATAGGCATGGTGATGCAAAAAGTGATGGACATTTTCCCTCACACATTTTTGAATGCCAGCATCGGGAATATGGGAAAGTGGCATTTCTAAAAGACCATCAAGAAGAAGATATTCGGCATCTTTTTGAGAAATCCCTCGTGAAGCACAATAGAAAAGATCTTCTTCCGATAAACGAATAGTAGAACTTCTGTGGGCGGCGCGAACATGATTATTTTGGACGGAGAGCATAGGAACAGACTCACTTCGGGCATGTGCGGAGAGAAGAAGATTTTTCTGATCGAGAAGACACTCTCCCTGCTCAGCACCCTGCTCAACAATAGGAATGCCTTGTATGCGCGAAAAAGCAGATCCTGAGAGAACAGAGGTTGTGGCAATATTTCCTCGACACCTCTTCGCGCTTAAAACGCTTTGAAGAAAAACATCCGATTTTGCCTGTTGTGTACCAATCTCTGAATATGAGAGATACGATTCAGAATCACTCCCCTTATGGTGCACCGAAAAATCTCCAAAAAATTCACTTTGCGAGAGATGAAAAAAGAGGAGGGAAAAATGAGCATTTTCACCAAGAGAAGCAGAAAAACGGAGTCGCTGACGCGCGCTCGGTGCATCAAGAAAGGAAAACACGATAATGCTCTTTGTATTTTCCTGAAGATCAAAATGAAGTGAAATATCGGATGAAGCAAGAGATTCTGAACGAAAAAAAAGGAGTCTCTTGGCAGAGGGGGGGAGAGAAAACGAAAGCGTAGACGCAGCTGATTTCGGAAACTGAAAAAAAACAGAATGCGCCGCCGACTCTTCACCCGAAAGGAGAAAAGATGTTTCTTGTTTCTCTGAGAGGGGCTTCATTCCCTCGACACGAGGAAGAGAAACAGGAAAAGAATCTTCTTCCCATAAAGAAATCGGTGGGCGAAATAGAGAGGTGTTCATCGAAAATATTGTCCCACTATTTTTTTGAGAATCGCAAGCAAAAGCAAAGCCAAATAAACACCAAAAAGGTGTGAGAAATATAGGGGTACATCGATTCTCAACTCCTTGCAAAAATACTTGAGATGAAATTCAAATTTAAACCATGAGGAGACTACGAAACCCTCTGCCGGCGTAATAAGACTCTGCACCGCTATGATAGACAAAAACATTGCCATAGCGATAATCGGCAAAAATGGCGCCACTGAGTTTTCTTATTTCAGAAGGAGTTTTGAGCCAACTTGATGTTTTTGTATCGAAATTTCCAAGCTTTTGAAGCTCTCGATATCGCTCTTCCGTTAACAGCTCAACACCCATGGCAACTGCCATACCAACTGCACTATTTGCTGGCTTATGCTCTTTTCTCGATGCTAGCGCTTCATGGTCGTAACAAAAACTTCTTCGCTCTTTGGGGCTTTCCAATGAACAATCACAAAAAACATATTCGTCTGTCTTCTTCTGGTAATCAACAACATCTGGTTCGCCACCAGTTCTTTCCATTTCATGTAGTGACCACAGCTTTTCAGGGCAAGCCTTTAATTTCGTTTGCACATTTATCCATGCAAGATTCTTGTGACGATTCATGTTCTTATCAAAACGGTATTTTAACGTTTTAAAAAGTTCTTCACATTGTTCTGATGACATTTTCTTTGACATACGTTTCTTCAAAAAATAAATCACTCGCCCTTATTGTAGCATGTGGATAGTTTCGCCCTAAACTGATTTTCTGATTTTTTAATCAATTTTGAGAGTTGATGCGAGATGCACGAAAAGCGAAACTACTCTACAAAAATAATTGTGCAAAAGCGGGAGGGCAGACATACTACAAACCCAACTTGTAATATTCAATACATTCATCTTTACTATCCTCTAAATCTTTTCCTAATTTATCAGCTTTTTCTGTAGGAAGTTTGCAGTTTTCATCTATTTTCTGATATTCATATAAATTCGAATTATCGTGTGGTATGCCTGTTAACTCCTCAAATTGTTTGTTTTGTTTTTCCGTAATTTCATTCATTTTTTTATAGTATTCATTTTGAGCTTGGCATGCGCTAAGCCAATTTGCATTATAATTTTCATAAGCTCGACTTAGACAGTTGTCGAAGTCTTGTTGGCGTTTTACTTCGGCTAAATCTTCAGCTAATTCTTGCCTACGTTTTTCAGCCAATGCATCTTGTTCCTTCTTTGTCTTATTTCTCTTCTCCTCTTCCTCAAGAGCTTTTTGGTGCTCAAATTTTTCTTTTTGCAATTCCAAGCTCTCTTGCTGTTTTGCAGGCAAAAAGAAAATGTAATAATAAGAAACTGAGCTACTAACAAGAAGGATTGATATCATACCTACAATAAATAATGCGTTTTTCATGGTGAGCTTGAAAATTGAAAGATTCGTTTCTTGGAACAAAAACCTTTACTCTTTAGCAGAAAAAACAGACTCAGCGACAACATTGTCATTTTTATCTAATCCTCTTATTTGGATTGTGTAGATACTACCACTTTTTGGCTTAAAGAGAAGAAGTTTTTTCTTGTGTAGAATAATGGGCTGTTCTTCGCCGTCTTCGTCGAGGATATCGACTTCATATTCTTTTATCTGAGATGCAATATTGGTATTTGGCTTCCAAAGCATGAGTATTACTCCTTTTTTTGTTTTTTTAGCTAAGACTTTGAAATCTTCAATTTTTTTGAATCTAAGATTATCGAAGTCATAGAGTTCTAAATCTTGATTAATTAGAGTTTGCGTTGGATCTTCATTATTAACCTCTTCTTCGAGTTTTTCATCTATTTTTTCAATTTTTATACAGTCAGTATTTTTCGGATCATTGCTCTTCCACACATAGCCTTCATCACACCGGCAATTATTGTCATTAACGAGACTAGCATGTTCGCCACAGCTATTTTGGACTTCGATTAAAACACAATTTAAGACATTTGAATCGTTACTCTGCCAAACATATCCCTCCATACAGATGCATGAACCTGAATTATCAACAGTAGTGTTATTTCCACATTTCTGCCTACTGTAATTGGTCGTCTCTAATGCACTATTTTTCAGCATAATATCAATTGGCGAGTCATTTTCTGCTTTAAAAACAATTTTGTTGTCCTGCCACACATCAACAAGACCAACCATTGTATTATTCAACCGTAATTCGCTGATACCGTCATCTTGACCTAAATAAACCCCTGTTATTGTTACTGTTTGACCTTTCTTGATGTAATCAGTCACTTTCCCATCTATATAAACATCATCAATCATTGGTTGAACAGCAACATTTCCGACAATTGCCGTTTCATAACCATTTGAAATGGTCATTTGACCAGAATATGGCATTCCAATTGTTGTAAATCTAAATATGACACGGCTGTCAGACCAGATTTCTATGTTTTTATTAGAAATACAGACCCCTCCCCAACAAATTTGAGAATACTCATTGAGAGCACCAAAACCACTGCCATGTATTGCGAATGGTGCACCATAACTCACGCTTTCAGTTGATACACTGTCAACATTCATAGCCAAGGCAGTTTTATCACCAAAAAGTGCAAGCGATATTGCAAAAAGGACAAATGATATTTTTTTCATGAAAAAATAAAAATTAAAAAAGGGAGCAACCATACCGTGCGACCCAATCATTGACATCTTCTTACGAAAAAGCAACCTCCGTTCGTCCGAGTCTTTTGGACTCGGATACAAAAAGTCTACAATACAGTTATGATTTCTTATTCCACTCTCTTTGCCGACCCCTTTGCTCCTGCCATGGAATTATATAGAGGCATAGGATCTCAAGAGAGGTCAGATGCTACATCTTTTGATAATAGAAGTGATTGGTGGGATTTCTTTTTTGATTGAATGTATGTCTAAATTTATTGTTATTCTATCCTTTCCTCTACTATTTTTCTTGGGTAATTGTTCAATTAATACTTGTGGAAATTACATAATGTCAGAAAAAAAATATGAAAATTTGCAAAAAATTGCGACTGCTTATACTAGGGATTGTGGAGCTACTACCGCATTTTCCCCACAAATAAAAATTACTGATATAAATACAGGAAATGATAATATAATTTTTATATTGAAAAAGTCACCTTCTCAAGATTTTAATGTCATTTGGAAAGAAGATACTGTTGAAATATATTTTGATTTTTCTTTGTCGCAATCTGATATTCTTAAAAAAGATGAAAGTATTTTAAAAATAAAAATTTTTTCTGAAGGTAATGAGGTGTATTTCTCCAAACCGGACGGGGTGTGGTGAAATCCCCTCCGTTCGCAACGTTTCCACGTTTGTAAAAACCGATAACTCCTTCTTCTCTTTTCTCTGTTTCCCTCCCGCTGGAGTCTCTCCTTAGAGGACTCCGGCGTTAATCGTCATTCACATTAATCCTAACTTTCGCTATTATCTCGATAAACATTCATCCATCACTTGCTCACTAAATTCACACATCATCAAACCACAAAACAATCCAGAAAATCATATTCAGGAAAGTATTCCGCATACCAATCCAAAAGACGAACCTACACCTTCGACAAAACTGGCAACATCACCCAAGTAACAGATACCTCAGCAACCGATGCCGCCAAGACTGCAAATTACACGTATGATGATCTCGACCGTCTCACTTCTGCCACCATCACCAATACCGCTAATAATGATGATTACACTCGAACCTACGCCTACGATTCCATCGGAAATATCACCAATAAGTCTGATGTCGGTGCATATACCTATTTACAAAATAATTATGCCAGCCCTCATGCCGTAACCCAGGCGGGAACCCAAAACTTCACCTACGACAACAACGGAAACCTGCAAACAGACGGAAACTGGACCCACAGTTGGGACTACAAAGACAGACTTATCAGCTCCTCCACATCCGGCACAACCGTCAGCTATGAATACGATGAAGCCAAAACCCGAGTTACAAAGACCAACGAATCTACCGGAAAGATCACTACCTACATCAATGACCTCTTTGATATTGAAGACGGCGAAGATATGATGATGTCGATTACACGAGTAAAATAAACTACGCTCTGTATTTTATGGAACACTTTGGAGAACTTATTGATTTTGAGCGAAATTTTGAAGGATCACGAGCACTCTTTTCTCTCATTTTTGATAGCCCACCGACATTTGCAGAAATACAAAATGGAACACCAAAACTTTCCCTTGCTTTTGAGATTTGTAAGGAAAGCAAAGGAGACAAAAGACAGTTGGTAGCCCGTAGGAGAATCGAACTCCTGTTACCAGGATGAAAACCTGGCGTCCTAACCACTAGACGAACGGGCCACAGAATTAAGAGAGCGGAAAAAATTCTTCCACACTCCTCCCCATTTCGTCAAGAACTGTTCTTGAAAAATTTATTTAAAGAAGCCATGATGAGAATTGTGAAAGAATATTCTGCCCCTTCGGATACCCCAGAACAAAAACTCGAACGCATTGCGGAGCTCCTTGAGAGAATTGAAAAACATCTTGCGCCGCCTCCACTTTGGAAGCGCATTCTCTTTTTTGTTTTTCCTCATATTCTCACATTCATCATTCTTTTTCTTATTCTCTTGGTGACATGGAAAATGTGGAGTGCCCTTGAATTTGTCTCAGAAAATATCTCTGCAATACAAATTTTTTTGGGGAATATAAAAGAAGGTCTAGAAGGAAAAATAAATTCGCTTCAGTTTTGGAATTAGCGCCTAAAAATATAAATCTCGCTCTCCGTTATGAATGCGCTCCAAACGATCGATAGTCGCCTTTTTCCGCATAGGATTGTCGATTTTTTCAAGATATTTTTGAAGAATACCCACTCCTTTTTCTTTCACTTCTTCAGAGGCATAATCTTCTAAATATTCCTGAAAAGTGAGCAGAGCATTTGGACGGCAAAGATTGTGAATTTCGCCGGGTTTCGCAATGTGCATAAAATCTTCGCCTGTTCGTCCTTCTCGGTAACAAGCAGTGCAAAAACTCGGGAGGAGTCCTTGGTCGAGAATACTCATAACCACTTCATCGAGCGATCGATGATCGGCAGTTTGAAATTGGGAAGCGAACTTTTTTTCCAGCAATTTTTTTTGCCCCTTTCTGCGGTATCCTCCTGGATCGGTTTGAGAACCAGCACTTGTTTGCGAAATACCAAGCTGAAAAGCTCTTTCTCGAATTTCTGGACGTTCACGAGTGGAAATAATCATTCCTGTATAGGGCACGGCAATGCGAAGAATAGCAATAATCTTAAGAAGATCTTCTTCAGAAACCGCATATTCACTCGAAAAATCCACGCTTTCTGCCGGTTGAAACCGCGGTACAGAAAGTGTGTGTGGTCCCACACCATGAGTGCGTTCGAGATATTCTGCATGAGAAAGAAGCGCGAGTACCTCAAATTTATAGTCGTAAAGCCCGAATAAAACACCAAGTCCAATATCATCAAGTCCGCCCGCAAAAGCGCGATCGTGCGCAAAAAGCTGACGTTCGTAATCCGATTTTGGTCCTTTGTGAAGTGTTTCGTAGGTTTTTCGATGATAGGTTTCTTGAAAAAGCTGATAGGTTCCGATTCCTACCTCTTTTAATTTTGCATAATCTTCTGTACTCGTGGCGGCGATATTGACGTTTGCCCGACGAATTTCTCCATTTCCATGCGCAACACCATAAATAGTGCGAATAACATCACACACATAATCAATGGTATTAAGTGGATGCTCGCCAAATTCGAGCAAAAGCCGTTTGTGTCCCATCTCAATAAGAATGCGTGCTTGCTCTTCCACTTCTTTTAGAGCAAGTTTTTTTCGAGGCGCAAGATTGCGAGCGTGAAAACCACAATAATCACAATCGTTGATGCAGTAACTCGAAATATAGAGGGGGGCGAAAAACACAATGCGTTCTCCATAAATGCTTTCTTTTATTTTTCGTGCTAAATCGAAAATCTTTTTCCAAAGAGCTTCGTCCTGCACATGAAGAAGCAGAGCGGCGTCTTCTAACGAAATCCCTTTCATTTTTGCTCCTTTTTCGAGTATCGCCTCTATTTGTTCCGAAGAAGGATTATGAGAGGACTGCAAAAGGGATTCTAGGGTGCTTTCGTTAATGATATTGAGAACTGATGACATATTTTTGGAGAATAACTTTTTAATGGTAGCTTTCTTTTTGAAAAATTGTGAAGAGCAAGAACTATTTTTTGGATATCCCCCCTCAAATAAGCTTCATATTCTTAAAACTTGTCTTTTTCCGAAACAAGCATTTGCTCTGATCGCAATCGAGAAATATGAAACGACTGCCACGATGAGAATGATGATATATTTTTCTCTCGTAACTGTTGACGAAAAAATAAAGCGAGTTCATGTTTTTTATCTTCATCAAGCATGTCAAAAACACTTATCATCTCTGGGATAGCATCATTAGACAACGAAGTGAGATAAGAAATATCCAAATCTTGTGTCTTGAAAAATCGCTCAATATTTTTCTGTGCAATGAATGCATCAGGATTTCCCATATTCATAGCAACCAAAAAGAGAATGCTAGAAAGAAAAATCTGAAATACAAATACTTTTCCTTCAGCATCTCGATAGATTTTAAAGAGAAGCAGGCAAAAAATAACCGCCAACAAAATAATAAATGCATGACTATAGAGCCGAAGAGTGGTGAATCCGTACGCACTTTCATACAGCGAAAGTCGCAAAAATGCGGAAATCATAATGACGATTATTTGGAAAATGAGTACAGTACTCAGCACCTTAAAGTGAAGAACGTGACTCCTATTTTTTCGAAGAATATATCTTTCAGTGCTCAGCAAAAGAAGAAGTGAAAAAACGGCAACAGCAATAAGTTCAAAAAAACCACGGCGCGCATATTCCGCATAGGTAAATCCTTGAATGGAAATATTGTTTTCTCCACCAAAAAAATACGTACACTGGACAAGGAGAAAAAGAGAAAAGAGCGCATTTACCGAACCAAGTATAATGGCACTTTCAATGTGCCCCAAGTGATGTTTGCTCTGAGTGCCTTTCGAAACATGATCTTTTTGCTTCTGAAAAACATACGAATATGCGCCGATAAAAAAGCAACTCACAAACACAACAAGAAAAAGCTGTACAAAAAATTCCGGCGCAATATTGAAACGAAGAACCCCCGTAAGATACTGTTGAAATACGAGATCTGCCGAAGAAAAGAGCACAAGGAAGAGAAACAAAATCGGAGCCGCAATAGAGACTCCCTTTATAATTTGTATGCTCACTTCCCGACGATCGTCAAAATTTTTTCTTCCAAACGAGAGAAAAGAAAATAGTGTTTGTAAAAACGGACGAAGAAACTGGAATGGCACAAAAAGTGTTTTGAGGTAATCTCCAAAGAGAAAATGACGTGTTTTTTTGCCGACTATCTCTTCAGCAATAATAAGGAGAATAAGAACAGTAGCGACAATATTGAGAAATGTCAGGAGTTCGTTTGCACGTACAAACACCATTCCGCTCAGAAAAAAAAGTGGAAGAAAAAGCCAAAGCACCTGTTTTCGTATTCGTCTGCCAAGAAGCGCAAAAAGGGAGAATAATCCGGCAACAATAAGCATAATATAGAGCGGAAACGAGATACCGAGTATCTTTTCGTAGAAGAAGAAGCGAAAACAGATACCAAGAAAAAGTGAAATACTAAGAATAGCACTCGCTTTTTTAATAGAATTCTTTTCGTCATTCATCGTGTATCAAAAAAAACAGCTGTACAATAACGATTCTTTTAGGAAGCGTCGAATACACTCATTTCGGTTTGATGACTATTATTTCTTTGTTTTTTGCTCATTGCGTTGACTGGGGCGACTGGAACTCGCATCAGCGACCTCAGCGTCCCGAACGCCACGCTCTTGCCAACTGAGCTACATCCCAGAATTTCTCCTTATTTTTTGTAATCCGTTTTCTCTTTTTCTTCAAGCGAAAAGGCATGCTACAGTATCCTCCGTATGCACGCAGAAAAAACCGCTCTCTACATCGGCCGTTTTCAACCCTTTCACCTGGGACATCTTGATGCAGTTCGGCAAATTTTTGAAACCGATCCGCCAAAATGCCTTCTCATTGGCATTGGCTCTGCAGAAGAAAACTACCTTCCACAGAATCCGTTTACCGCTGGAGAGCGATTTCAGATGATTGCTGAAAGTCTCGCAGAAATTGGCATTCCCAGAGAATCTTTTTTTATTTGCCCAGTGCGAAATATCAATCATTACGCCTTATGGGCAGAACATGTTCGTCAGCTTCTTCCTCCGTTTTCTCGGGTCTTTTCGGGATCAAAACTCATTCGCCAACTCTTTTCTTCTTTGTCGGGCATTACTCCAATTGCACTCGAGAAACGCATCGAAATAAATGCCACAACAGTACGAAATGCTATGCTCCAAGGGGAAAATTGGAGAGTGATGGTGCCAGCAGGAACAGCGTGCATTCTTGAAGAGATTCGAGGAGAAGAGCGTTTGCAAAATATTGCCGAAACGGAATCACAAAAATGAAAAGTATTCCTTTTGAGCCGGCGTTTTTCCATGTGTTCGGAGGAGCGCTTCGTCATGGAGAAATACTTATTCTTCCTACCGATACTATTCCGGGATTTGCGACGGATGCCACCAACCAAAAAGGAATAGCGAATATTTTCCGATGCAAGAATCGTCCAGAGGCAAAAGCACTTCTTCTCCTTGTCCCCGATTTTCTTTCCGCAGAAAAAGTTGCCGTTTTTTCTCCTCTTGCCCGAAAGTTAGCGCGCACTTTTTGGCCAGGTCCGCTCACACTCCTTCTTCCTCGAAAAAAAGGAGTGCTTTCACACTTCTTTCCAGAATCTCTCGAACTTGCTATTCGTGTTCCAGGAGATGCCTTGGTGCGCTCTTTTCTTCACTTCTTTGGCAAGCCCATTGCTTCTACAAGTGTTAATATTTCGGGTTCTCTGCCACTCGTATCTTCGGAGGAAATTCTCTCTATTTTTGGAAAAGAAGAAGGGATACTTGCTTCTCACTCCAAAGATCCTCAAAAACATAGCATTTTTCCGAGCACCATTGTGCGAGTTGGGGCGGATGGTGTTACCTGTATTCGATCTGGAGTAATACCAGAACACGAAATACAAAAATCGCAACAAAAATAATGGAATTATGATATATGGCTTTTAAAAAGGAGAAGATTATATTTTTGAATACAAAAAATGAACGATAAAAAAAAGAGGGAATTAAACTTCTTGACGAAGAAATTCCTCTTCCCATAAACTAAAAGTTGATTTTTCTTTTGGTTTTTGATCACAAAATATATTCAAGAACCAATGAAAAATGAGTATTGCTCCTTAACACATTCGTTGCCCAGCTCTTTTGAACATCACCCTGTTCTTCTTCAAGAAGTTCTTCATCTCCTCAATATTCGTTCTAGCATTACTGTCGTTGATGCAACACTTGGTCTTGGCGGTCACTCAGAAGCATTTCTAAACGCCATTGGCGATACGGGAAAACTTATTGCCTTTGAGTGGGATGAGCGAAACCGATTACAAGCAGAGAAACGTCTTGAAAAATGGAAGAAGAAATATATTGTTCCGAAATCTTTTTCACACTTAGAATTTGGTTGTCGAGAACACGGTATTTCTGAGGCGGACGCCATCCTTTTTGACATCGGCATCTCCTCAGCTCATCTAGATGATGCGTCGCGCGGATTCTCATATCGAAATGATGGTCCGCTTGATATGCGTATGGATACAAAGCAATCTGTAACGGCAGAGCTTCTCCTTAAAGAATCTTCTGAAGAGGAACTCCGAATGCTCTTTCGAAATTTTGGAGAAGAACCACAAGCTCGCCGTATTGCATCTGCCATTGTTGAGGAACGCAAGAAATTCCCCCTTCAAACAACATCTGAACTTTTTGCACTTCTTAATAAGGTATGTCCGAGAAACTCAAAAAAAGTTTCTTCTCGTATATTTCAGGCACTTCGCATTGCCGTCAATGATGAACTCGGAGAACTCCGAAGAGCACTTCCTCAAGCCGCAGAGCTTCTTTCTCTTGGTGGACGGCTTGCAGTAATATCGTTCCACTCACTAGAAGACCGTATTGTAAAACAGTTTTTTAGAGGGTTGGAGAGATCGCAGAGTGAGGAAAAAAAATGGCGACGAGTGAACAAGAAGGTTATCATCCCCGATGATGAGGAGCAGAAACGTAATCCGCGCTCTCGAAGCGCAAAACTTCGTGTTCTGGAACGTATTCCTCTTTCATAATATAACGCCCGTGAGCTCCCTTATTCTCCCACAGGATTCTTCAAAACCTCGAAAGGCTGTCCAGCGTCGTTCTCTTTCGGAGCGAATGGAGCTTGGAGTAGGGATTTTTCTCTTTGTGAGCGTTTCTCTTATTTGCATTTTGGCACTCCTGTTTCTCTCACACAGCAATCGGGTGGCAACACGAGGATACGAACTCAAGGTATTACAACAAAAACAAGCAAATCTCGTGCAACAAAATGAAGTACTCTCCATGCAGGTTGCCGATATGCTCTCGCTAGATGCAATGGGGAAAGATGAGGTTATTGCAGCAATGATAAAAGTGGAACAGCCAAAGTATATTCGTGGAGATACAGCAGTGGCAAAAGGAAATACCGGAACAGGATTTTAATTCCTTTCTAAAAATCCTCTCTCTTGAAGGAAGGAGTCTTTTCGTGTTCCTTTTCTCATGATACGATTTTTGCATGCAAAAAACTGTTGTTGTTAAAATCGGCACCAATGCTCTTCTGGATGAACACGGCAACATAGAAGAATCGGTTCTCACCTCCCTTGCAAAAAGCATTGCGAGTGCACGAGAAGAAGGGTGGCGTGTTGTACTTGTTTCTTCTGGCTCTGTGGGTGCCGCCAAAAAAGAGTTTGATGCTGGACGACTCGGAAAAGTATCCGCCACGGAACTCGCACAAATTCGGAGTGCTGTTGGGCAGCCTATGCTCATGAAACAATATCGTGATATTTTTCAAAAACATGGTATTCCCGTAGCACAAGGACTCGTAACGCGTTCAGATTTTTCCAGTCGTGAACGGCATCTTTCGATGCGAAATATTCTCGATAAAATGCTTCGGAGCAATATTCTCCCTATTCTCAATGAAAATGATTTTTTGACACCTGAAGAGCTCGATTTTTCCGACAACGATCAGCTTGCTGGATTTTTGGCGGGGCTTCTTTCAGCAGACCTTCTCGTGCTTCTTTCAAATGTGGATGGTGTGTACAGCGGAAATCCAGAACAGCCAAAAAGCAAAAAAATTGACGTCATCGAGCGTATAACACCAGAAATCCTGCGTTTCATTTCAGAAGAGAAGAGTGAGCACGGACTCGGCGGTATGCGAAGCAAAATGGAAACCGCACACCTCATGGGAAATATTGGTATCGAACTTGTTATCTCCACAAGTCGCACGCCAAATGTTCTCTCTCGTATTCTTCGAGGAGAAGCAGGCGTTGGAACTCGTTTTCTTCCTCTTAGAGGAAAAAAACAATCGGGTATTCGAGTATGGCTTGCGGCAGGTGCCACGGAATGCGGAAATATTGTAGTGAACCATTGCCTTGCTTCGGTACTCAAAACAAATCCCGGAACCTCTATTTTGGGAGTAGGAGTAGTGGCAGTGGGCAAAGATTTTGAGGAGGGAAGTGTTATTCGTATTGATGCGGAAGATGGAGAACACTTAGGACGAGCAGTTGCCAAAATTTCCTCAGCAGAAATGAGCCATCTTCTTCACTCTGGAGAAACACGAGGAAAAATCTTTATTCATGCGGATGATCTTTTTCTCTTCTCTCGAGAATACTCAAAAAACAAAATGTGAAGCGTCGTTTTCTCCTTTTCGGCTCTTTTTCGAGTTTTCTTGCTGGTGTTGCCCTTATTTCTCTTTTTTCTATTCCTGTTGCTGGAATAGTAGGTACTGGATGTGTTTTTGGAATGCTCTGTGTTCAGAAGGCACGGTTTTTTCCGCTTTTTCTTTGGACGATATTTTTCGTACTCGGAATGTTGCGCGCCACCTATATTCCATTTCTGCCGCCATCGGGAGATATAGGAAACTTTGCTACAAATGACGGGATAAGTGTGGAAATTACGGGAATGCTTTCTTCTCCGCCAGATATTCGTTTCTCCCAAGAAAAATGGATTCTCACCGCAGAATCCCTTCGCCTTTCTCCAGAAGAAGACGTGCAATTGACAAGAGGAAAAGTGCTCCTCAGCATTCCTCGCCGTGGAGCAGAAATAGAAGTTGGTCAACGGATCCGCGCTCATGGCATGCTCAAGACGCCCTTTGAATTTCCAGATTTTTCATATCGAACGTTTCTCGCCAAGGATGGTATTTTTTCTGTTATGAGTCGCCCAAATATCACGCCTCTCGAACGCAACCCCTTCTCTGGAATGCGCCTCCTATATTCCCTCAGAACGTCATTCTTAAATATTCTGCAAAAACACGTTCCTCCGCCAGAATCTGCACTTGCCGCCGGTATTCTCATCGGCGACCGAAGTGGATTTTCTCCCGAGCGAGAACAAGATTTTCGTGTGACAGGACTCGCTCATCTCGTGGCACTTTCGGGGTACAACGTCACCATTCTTTGTATTGCAGTGTTTTGGGTATTTTTTTGGATTCCAAAAATAGCGAGAATCCTTTTGACTATTTTCTTCCTTGTTTTTTTTCTTCTCTTCGTTGGAGGCGGATCATCGCTTGTTCGTGCCTCTGTTATGGGCGGGATTGGTCTCTTTGTTGTGCATTCGGGAAGAATTTCTCGAGGGGGAGATGCACTCCTTCTTGCGTCTTTCATTATGGTGCTCATCAAGCCGGCGATTCTTCTGTCAGACCCATCATTTCAGCTTTCTGTTGCCGGTGTTTTGGGGCTCCTCCTTTTCTCCAAACCACTGGATAATGTTTTCAAAAAAGGAATTTCAAATCGATTTTGGCGAGAAATTCTCGTTGCTACTCTTGCGGCACAAATTGGCGTATTTCCGCTTCTCTCCTTTTTGTTTGGAGAGATTTCGCTTATCGCACCACTCGCGAACCTTCTCGTAGTTCCCCTTATTCCCTTGGGAATGCTTCTTTCATTTCTCACAGTACTTGGCGGGGAAATTTTTGACATTGTGGGAAATATTTTTGGATTCTTTGCTTGGTCACTTCTTCATATATGTTTCTTGGTGATTGAATCTCTGGCAGATATTCCAGGAGCGCGCATTGGTTTTGGTTCTTCTAAAATTATTGTTTCTTGCATTTCTTTGGGAGGAATTTTGACATACCTTTTTTGGCAGAGAAAGCAGATGATGGCAGAAAAAATAAACGCCAAAGAGCCATGAATATTGTTCGGGAGAAACAACACAGAAAATAAGCGTCAAACTCTCTACAAATCTGCTACCGCAAAAAGTATGGAGGAACTTTTTTGATATTAAAAAAACAAACTTTCAAATAGAACAAATACTCAGAAGGATTATCTATAAAAACGTTCTTCCTTTTCTATTTCTACTCACAAAAAAGACCTCTTCGGAAGAAAAAGTCTTGAATGGTAAAACAGGGCATAGAGGATACAAGGGTGTTTTTTGTTTTCGCTTTGCCGTTGATTTCAAGCGAAAGAGTTATATTGCAAAAAACAAAGAGGGGAAAAACTACACAGAAGCAGTTCTTTTGGTAGAAAAGAGAAGTCCCATTTCAAGTGCCGCTTCTGGTTCTTTGAATCATAGAGAGAAGAAGGGGTTGGAACATGTCAGAGAAAAGATTGAAAAAACTTGAGAATCTCAAATAATTTCGGTTAAAAATGGCACGATATTTTTTCAACACAAAGGCAACAGTGGAGCAATGTAACAGTATTTCCGTTGTAAAAATGAAACAATGGGGATTTTTTGAAGAAAGTTTTCGGAGTGGCTCTTTTACTTGGGGAAATGGTCAAAATAAAACAAGAGTGGAATATTCTTTTTCTTTACCAGAGAAAAAGCTTCGGCTTCAGTATACTTTCACAAGTGATCCTGACGACCCAAGGGCAGAACAGGACTACACAATACACCTCAGCACTACTCCGTGCCGTTATGGTGGGGTTCGGTATTGGATGCACTGCCCAAAGTGCCAAAGAAGGGTGGGGAAACTCTTTCTTGGTGGAAAATATATTTTCGCTTGTCGGCAATGCTGGGATCTCACTTACAGCATTTGTAATGCTTCGGGTCTTGAAAGAAGAATGGGGAAAATTCTTTGCTTTCCTGATCTTGATGAAGAGTTTTCAAAGCTCAAGAGGCGATATTATCGAGGAAGAAAAACAAAAAAGTATAAGAGGCTTTTGCGTCATTCGGACAAGATAGACAGAGCATTTTTCTTTTGGGGAAAAGGTTTGGAGCGGAGAAATGAGGCACTCAGAAAGTGTGTGTAAGCCGCCCCAAAATAATCAGAAGAACAAAGAGAATCTCAAGAAAAAGAGAAGACGAAAAAGGCGGCGTCACTTTACACAACTTATATTCGTGTAAAGTCTTCCCTTATTCCTTTGGGATTTTTTGAGGGTTTTTTTATTTGTGGGCTTTGGCTTTTTTTCAGCAACAAGACTTTTACACAATATCAGTTGTGTAAAAGCGGTTGGAGCGGAATGTTTCGAGATTGGGAGGGGTTTTCTTGTCTTGCACAAAAGGAGGAAAAAGCCGCCCGAAGCTGGACAGGGAAAGTGTAGGGCGGCTTTTTCCGGGACTTTTGGAATATTTGATTTTTTCCATTTTTTTCTTTTTTTTGGCACGATGGAAAAAATTCCCATCAAGATATGTACAAAGATGATTCAATCATTTCCTCACTTTTCTCTTTGCTGAAAAAAGACTCTCGTTTTTGGAATGAAGAAAAAACGGAGCTGAATGAAACGAAGCTCAAAGACCACGCCGACAAGCTCGATACTGAGCTTTTGGAGCTCCTTATGAATGATGAGACTATGAAAGAGCGGTTTTTTGTATCAGTGGGGAAAGCGTGGATTTTTAAGAATAATGATTTCAAATTTTTTCTTGAGGAAAATAGTCTTGATAACAGCTACACGCAATTTGAAAACAAAATCGGTCTCACGGCAGGAAATAAACTTTTGAGGGAGCGGAGTGAAGTGGTCCTGAATTTTCCGTATAAAGATTGCGTACTGGAAGGAGGACAAACGACCGAGGAGGGCATGGAAACGGTGTTTGAGTATGATGAGAAGGCAGAAGACTTTTCTGAAACCAAAAAAAAGAGGAAGGAGATCTTTTTTAATGAGATTTTGGCGAGGGATGAAATTGACCGACTGGAAGAGGCAAAGGCTTTGGTGAACTGGAAGAAATGGACCAAAGACGGGGAGGAAAAAGTGGAGAAATTGGAGAGAGATGAAGATGGAACGATAAAAGAAAATTTGATCATAAAAGGAAATAACCTTTTGGCGTTGCATAGCCTCAAAAAGCAATTTGCGGGCAAAGTAAAGCTGATTTATATTGATCCGCCGTATAACACGGGAAACGATGGTTTTAAATACAACGATAATTTCAACCATTCCACTTGGCTGAGCTTTATGAAAAACAGGCTGGAATTGGCAAAAGAACTTTTGAGAAATGATGGTGTGATTTTTATTTCAATTGATGATAACGAACAAGCATATTTAAAAGTATTGATGGATGAGGTCTTCGGAAGAGAAAATTTTATAACAAATTTTATTTGGACAAGAAAGAAAAAAGGATCTTTCTTATCCAAAAAAATTAGGAAAATGACAGAGTTTATTGTTTGTTATACAAAAACTCCTAATAATTTTTCTTTTTATGGAGAAGATGCGTACTCTGACAAATGGCAACCCATAGTAAAAAGAACAAACTCTTTAAAAGAGTTGAAAATTCCACAAAATACAGTTTCTACTGTATTAAAAGATGGGATATATAAAAAAGGATTTCAAGGTACAACGGAAACGGGCATTGATTTTTTAAATAATTTTGAAGTGAGAGAAGGGGTGATTATTACAAATTTAGACATAAAGGGAAGATTTGTCTGGACACAAGATTTTCTTAATGAGGAGATTAAAAATGGCTCAAGAATATCATTATCAAGTAAATTTGGTTTCAATGTTTTGAGATATAATCAATCAGAGAAAATAAAAACTCCTTCGACTCTTATTAATCAAGAAAATGGGGTCGGGACAAATGAAGATGCTACTCAAGAATTAGCAAAGATATTTGGTTCAGGGATTGGAGAAATGTTTGCTTATAATAAGCCAACTTCCCTTTTGAAATACATAATAAATATGCTTACATTTAATGAAAAAAATGCGATTATTCTTGATTATCATGCTGGCTCTGGAACCACTGCTCATGCCGTTTTAGATCTGAATAAAGAGGATGGTGGAAATCGGCAATTTATTTTAGTGGAACAAATGGACTATATTGAAACAGTGACGGTTCCACGAGTTGAAAAAGTAATAGAACAGCAAGGCGGTGGAAGTTTTGTGTATTGCGAGCTAAAAGAATGGAATGAAGAAGCAAAGCAGAAGATTTTGGCGTGTGGAAGCATAGAAGAGCTGGAAACGCTTTTTAAAGAGCTGTATGAGCGGTATTTCCTCAATTACACGGTTTCGGTGAAAAAATTCCGTGAAACGGTTCTTCCCGATCCTCGTTTTCGCTCTCTTCCGCTCAAACGGCAACAAGAAATGTTTTGCAAAATGCTCGATCTCAATCAAATGTATGTTCCCGTTAGCGAACGAGAAGATGCTCTGTACAGCATTTCAAAAGAAGATTTGGAGGTGATGGAAGAGTTTTATGGAATTTTGTAATTTATTTTCTATGCCATGAAAAATACTATGCTTACCCTCTTTGACTATAAAAATATAAAGGTTCGCACCGTCATAATAGACGGTGAAATTTGGTTTGTTGCGAAGGATATTTGTGATGTTTTAGAGCTTACGAATCCTACTGAGTCTATGCGTTCATTGTCGGATAAAATGAAAATGACACTGGAGGGAAAAGAAAGCATCCTCAGTATTACTGAGGATCCTAATGCCGTGAGAATTTCGCTTATTTCAGAGCCAGGGCTTTATAAACTTGTTTTTAAGTCTCGAAAGCCAGAAGCAGAAAAGTTTAGTGATTGGGTGGTGGGAGAAGTCTTGCCAACTATCCGAAAAACAGGAAGCTATGGCACGACAAAAGCCCTCAGTCCTATGATGATGCGGTTTAGTTTGAACTCAAAACAAAACAGTACTTTGGGGTATTGGTCCATGCTCAATAAAATGGTGGAGCTTTTTGCTCTTCCGCTCGAACACAACGGCTTTGAGATACCTGAAAATGTTATTCCAGATATTAGTACCGGACAGCTTTTTAGTAAGTATTTGAAAGAAAAAGGGCATGATCCAGAAAGAATATGCAAAACCTATACGCATATTTATCCAGATGGAAGACAAATCCCCGGGGTGCGACAATATCCTGATTCTTTGTATCCTCTTTTTACCGAATGGTTCCAAAAAGACTGGCTTCAAAAAAGATGTGCAAAATATATTATCGACAGAACAGATGATTATATTCTTCCCTATTTACAGAATACCTTTCCGAATATGATTGAGTACAAAGAGCTGAAAAAACTCAAAAAAGATAATACGAAATAATTTTGTTTTCCTCCTTTCTCATGACCGACCAAAAATACCTCTTTGATTTAGTACTGGAAAACACGGGAAGGCGAGTCCTTTCCAAAATTGAAGTCCCCGAATATATCACGCAAAATTTGCGTTTCCCTCTTTGGGATTGGCAAAAAGAAGCTCTTCAATATTTTTTGGCGTTTGATGATCCAGAATTTGAGTATGAAAAGCCACTGAATGATCCGAGCCACCTTCTCTTCAATATGGCAACAGGGACAGGGAAAACGCTTCTTATGGCGTGTTTGATGCTGTATTACTACCAAAAAGGACACCGAAACTTTCTCTTCTTTGTAAACCAAAATAATATTGTCGATAAAACAGAAAATAATTTTTGCGATCCGAACCATAACAAATACCTCTTTGCGGAAAATATTGTTCTGGATGGAAAGACCGTAAAGATAAAAAAAGTGGAAACCTTCTCGGATAATAGTGATGACATACAAATAAAATTTACTTCGATTCACAAGCTTCACAATGATATTTACACGGTCCGAGAAAATGCCGTGTACCTCGAAGATCTCCAAAATAAAGATATTGTCATGCTGGCAGATGAAGCACACCATTTGAACGCTGACACGAAGAAAAAGAAAAATGAAGCGGAAGAGCTTGGACTTGAATTTATGGAAGAACTCAAAGAGGGGGCTTCTCAAAAGGATATTGAAAAAAGCTGGGAAAATACGGTGATGAACAAGATTTTGAAAAAAGGGAGAACAATACAAGAAAAGAAAAACAACAATGTACTTCTGGAATTTACGGCGACGGTTCCAAAAGATGAGAGCGTACAAGAAAAGTACCGAGAGAAAACCATTTTCAAATTTGATTTAGAGGCATTTTTAAAAGCCGGATATACCAAAGAAATAAACCTTATTTCTTCCTCTTTTGATAAAAAAAGAAGAATTGTACAAGCCCTTCTTTTTCATTGGTATAGGCACAAAATTGCCCTCAAAAACAGTATCCCCAATTTCAAACCCGTTATTCTCTTTCGGAGCAAAACCATTGCCGAATCAGAAGCGGACTATCAAGAGTTTTTGGATATTATTGAAAATCTTACTTCAAAAGATTTTGATTTTCTTTTGAGCATAGAAGAGAAAATCACCGAAGGAAAAGAAATCTATCAAAAAGGGCAAAGCCGCATTCAGGGAATTGTATCTTTCTTGGAAAAAAATGATATTTCCTTTCAAGAAGTTATTGAGTTTTTGCAGTATAACTTTTCAGAAAAACACTGCATTATTACCAACTCAAAAGACAAGGGGGCAAAAGGACCAAGAGGAGCAGATAAAACAACGCCAGAACAAGACAAGCTTCTTAATAGCCTCGAAGACAAAAACAACCATATACGGGCAATTTTCACCGTCCAAAGGCTTACTGAAGGATGGGATGTGCTCAATCTTTACGATATTGTGAGGCTTTATACAGGGCGAGATGAGGGAAAAGAAGCTTCAGGAAAAAGAAAAGCAGGAAGTTCAACCACTTCCGAAGTGCAACTCATTGGGCGAGGGGTACGATACTTTCCTTTTGCGTATAATGACCACGACAAACGAAAACGAAAATTTGATGGAGATTTAGAGCATGAAATGCGAATACTGGAAGAGCTCTATTTTCATAGTGATAATGATGAACGGTATATTGATGAACTCAAAAGGGCATTGAAAGAACAAAAACTCATTCAGGATAATAAAAAGATTAAAACCTTTTCTTTAAAATCTTTTTTTCAGGAAAGTGATTTTTACAAAGAAATAAAAATTTTTGTGAATGAAAAGCTCGAAAATCCAAAAAGAAAGAAAAAAACATTGGAAGAAATACAAGCAGACTGGGAGTTTTCTCACGCTATAAAAAAAGAAAGAACAAAAGAAGAACAGGTGGGAATTGGAGATAAAGATAAAAAAGATAAAACACTCTATAAAAGCGAAATGCAAGAAGGAAAGACAGAAAAAAAATATCTTTCTGACTTTGAAAGACACCTTGTTTTGAAAGCCCTTCATGCACACGGAAGAAAAGCAGGCTCCCTTTTATCTTTTGAAAGACTCAAAGAGGAGCTCGATATACAAAGCAAAGAAGAAATACTCAAAAAAGAGCTTTTTGGTGGTCTTTCTTTGAATGTGATACTCCCCAAAGGAGAAGCGTGGGAAAATGTCTCAGGAGGGCAAAAAATAAGTATTTTGCTTGCCTTCTTTGGGCAAGTAGAAAATGAAATGAAGGCATTTTCACGCCCTCATATCGGAAGCGAGTTTTTTCCCGAAAAACTCAGTACATTTTTTGAAGAACCAAAAGAAAAAAGCATTCTGGAAGAAGATGAGAACAAGAGACTTGAAGAAGAGCTTTTGCAAAAAAATTGGTATGTATTGAACGGCTTTCATGGAACGGGTGAAGAAATAAATCTGATTAATTCCCTAAAAAACCATATGGGGAACTTGGAAGAGAAATATGAAGAAGTGTATCTCCTCAGAAATGAGGAAGTATATAAAATCTTTTCTTTTGAAGATGGAAAGGGCTTTCAGCCAGACTTTTTACTCTTCCTCAAGACCAAAGAAAAAAAGCTCTCTTATCAAATTTTTATAGAACCAAAAGGAGGACAATTTTCCGACAATGAAGGAGGCTTTCAAAATTCAAAAGAAGGATGGAAAGAACAGTTTTTACAAAAAATCTCTGAAAAGTACGGAAAAGAAAATATTTTGAAAGAAGAAGGGAAGGACTATCTGCTTTTTGGGCTTCCTTTGTATAACGAAAAGCAGAAGGGGGGTTTTGAGAAAGAATTTTCTTCATTGTACGAGAAAGAATGAGCTGGCAAAGAGTTACGCTTTTGGCATTTTTTAAAGAAAACCTCTCAAAGGCTTTGTTTGTTCTTTTATTTTCGGGGATAAGCCTCCTTTGGTATTTCTTTTCAGGAGAACCCTTTGAGTGGAAAGAAATTGAGGTTGTTGATGCTCTGGAATGGCAACGCCTTTTGTATAGTGCATTGACCTTTGTTTCTCTTGGAGCATTTTTATATTGGATCAAGTTTTATAAATTATTGCATTTTCTCTTTGTAGAAATACTTGGAGATTTTAGGGCATACAAAGAGATTAAAGGTATTATTTGGGGAGGATTACTTCTTTTGATGTATTTTAAAATTGTTCCTTGGTGTGTGGGAATAATAAACGAAGGAATTTCTTTTTTGTATAATATTACGGCTTTTGTGCTGTATTTATTCCCTCCTCTGGGTATTTCTCTGATACTTTTTGGAGGATTTTTTCTTATCAGAAAACGGAAGAATCCCAAATGATTTCGGTTTCAAAAATGACCAACTTTCAAATAGAACTGGCAGAGCCCGAAAAACTCTTTCTTGTGTATTACGCGCTTTTTTACCACAAAAAAAAGGATTGGAAAGAAAGGCTCAAAAGAAAATATGTTTTTCTTGATGTAGGAGCGAGGGCGTGTTTGGAGGATAAGGAAATAAAACAAAGCCTCAATGATTTCTATGAAGAAGAAATCCTGACTTCTTTTTATATTTGGGACTACAAAATAGAAAAGAAGGAAGATAAAGAAGAAAATATTGATAAACTCTTTTTTTTCGGAAAAGAAAAACCAAAATAACTCCCAAAAGATATAGGATTTCTCAAAGAATTTCCTGATATTGGAGGGTGGAATAGTGATTTTCAGTATTATGACATTCTGGCAGAGGTCAACGAAAAAAAAGCAGATCAATATATTTCTGAATATCTCGAAAAGTGGGAAAAGAACGATTTGTATTTCATAGAATACAATATTTTACGAAGAGAAAAACAAATGGAAATAGTTGTGAAAGATATTTTTTCCATCATAAAAGATCATTCTCATACAAACTTTCTCATTCATGAACCAAAAGAAGAAAAAATAAAAAATGAAATAGATTTTGTCGCTACTGTTCTTTATCTGGAGAGTATTGGAGATATTGAAATAACAGGTTTTTTCTCAAAAGATGTTTATTTTGCTTCTCGTGACAAAGAAGAAATTCATTTCCGTATTTCCCTTACAGAAAAATTCTTTGAAGACTTTACTTACAGCAAAAAAACAGGATTTGTACATTTTGATTTCAGGGAACTCACCACAAAAGAAAAGCATAAAAAAATATTCTTTGATCCTCCCTTTCGGCTTTGGACACCGAAAGCAGAATACCGAATGAACAAGGGAAAATTTCCCTATGAACTCATGAGTGTTTCCTTTGATGACATGGCAATAAAAAGCGTTCAAATAGAGGATTTGAAGGCATTGATGAAAGTGGAGGAAAAAGAGATTCAAAAAGGAATTGAGAATTTCAGAGCAACACTTCGAGAAAAATTTTCTTTCCCTACAAATGAACTCTTTTTCTCGGTACAAGATGGAGAAATAACCCTAAATCCAAAAATATTCAAAAAAAGGGAAAAAAAGGAAGAAAAAGGAGGGGAATAGGAGTATTCTTAGGAAAGCCCCTCTGGAAGAATAGGGGCATGGAAACGGAGATAACGAGAATAAAAACGGCATTTAGTGACTTTGAGTTTTTTTGCCATTACCCTGAAGAAAACCCAAGGGGGGCAGAAAAGGACATTACAGGTGTTCTTTCTCATATTGGCGTTTTTGATACTTTGAAAAAATATCAAGATTGATACCAAAATTTATTTGGGTTACAGTTGGCTCAATGAAAGAATTTCCAAGTGAAAACAGCGAAAAAAGAAGAGTTGCTATTTATATTCGTGTCTCAACTGCTGAACAAAAAATAGATGGATACAGCCTTGAGGCACAACAGAAAAAACTTCTTGATTATGTAAACAATAACACTGCGCTCAATCTCACAACAAAAGAGGAGTGGATTTTTACGGATACTCACACGGGAAGTGATCTGATGCGCCCACAACTGGAAAAACTTCGGGCAGGAGTTCGAGAAAGGAAATTTGACGCGGTTTTGGTTTGGAAAATTGATCGCCTTTCTCGGAGTCTCAAGCATCTCCTCATGATGTTTGAAGAAATGGAAAAGCATGATGTGAGTTTTGTATCGGTTCAGGAGAACATTGATTTCAAGGGTCCTATTGGCAAATTGATTTTTCAGATATTCGGAGCTATTGCCCAATTTGAACGCGAACTCATAAAGGGAAGAACGCAAATGGGAAAGATCGCTTCGGCAGAAATGGGGAACTATACAGGAAATGCTATTCCGTATGGATATGAAGCCGTAAAGAATAAAAGCGGAAAAGGAAAGCGTCTCAAGATTATTCCACAAGAAAAAAAGTGGGTCGAAAAGATGTACGAATGGTCAATTTATGAAGAAATGGGTCTTGGGCAAATTACCAATCGACTCAATACACTTGCAGTTCCAAGAGGAAATCAAACAAAAGGAAAAGGGGGTCTTTGGACAGAAAAGATGATTAGAAATATTCTCTCCAATCCAATATACAGAGGGGAATTTGTGGCAAACAAAAAAGATGAAAACGGAAGAATGCTTCCCGAGGATAAATGGACAGTAGTGGAGATTCCTTCTTGTGTTTCTGAATTTACCTTTCAACAAGCTCAGAATGCTCGTAGCGAACGAAAAGGAAGCGGATCAGGGACAGACTACCTTTTGAGCGGAAAAATCAAAGACATGAGCCTTGAAAAGCCAAAATCATTTGTTGGAAAAAAACGCTCTGACAACGCCTATTCTTACGCCAGAAAGCAATTCAAAGGAAAAGATGGAACGCATCACTCTGTTTTTGAGATTCCTGCCAAGCAGATTGAAGAATATGTTTGGGGAAAGATTATGGAAGCCATGAAAAATCCAGAAATCTTTATAAAAACCTACCTTTCTCAGGAATATTCTCAAAAAACCAATATTCTCCAAATCGAAGAAGAAATTGCACTCCTGCGAGAAAAGAAAATGAATTTGGAAATGAATATCGCCAGAATTGAAAACGCCTTTGAAAACGGAAGCTATTCAGAGGAAAAGATGGCAAAAAGAATTATGGAGAAAGAAGAAGAAATGAGCCGAATTGAAGAGGAGATACAAGAAAGGGAAGACAGGCTTATTTTTTTGAGTTCTCTTGATATTGAAGTGAAAAAGCTCAAAAGCGCATCAGAAGAAGTAAAATACCGGTTGGAAAACCTGACCCCAAAGCAAAAGAAAATTCTTTGTCATTTGTTTGTGGATCGAATTGAAATGAACCGAACACGAGAAGAGTCCAAATGGAAAGTGAGTGCAGAAATCTTTTTTCGGTTCAACCCTCAGAAGTTTGTGAATGGGCAGGAGGGGGATAGAATCGGAAAAGGGCTTGAGCAAAACAAAAAAAAGACCTCTTCGGAAGAAAAAGTCTTGAATGGTGGCCGGGGGCAGAATTGAACTGCCGACACGTGGATTTTCAGTCCACTGCTCTACCACTGAGCTACCCGGCCTCACAAAAAAATACTGAGCTATTCTTCCTCTTTTTTTCCGCCTTGGCAAGATTATCCATTTCGAAGAAATAAAAGTGCCTCCTCAACGCTAACATCTCCATGAACTATCTTTGCCATTGCCGCTACAAATCGCTCTGGATTTTCATGTTGAAAAGCATTTCGACCAATGGAAAGTCCGGCACATCCTGCGTCCATAGCACCACGAATCATCTTGAGCGTTTCTTCCTCTGTAAGCTTCGACCCCCCCGCAATAACAATGGGTGCAGAACACCCTTTTACCACTTCTCGCATTGATTCAGGATCCCCCGTGTAGTAGGTTTTAACAATATCCGCTCCTAACTCTGCTCCCACTCGAGCGGCAAGTGCCACTGATTCCATTGATTTTTCGGGATGTTTCAGGCCTTCTCCACGCGGATACATCATGGCGAGAAGAGGAATTCCCCACTCTAAGCATTGTCCTGCAATTTCTCCCAAATCTCGCAGTTGTTGTGATTCTGTTTTTGAACCAATATTTACATGAACCGATACCGCATCTGCTCCCATTTTTATAGCACGTTCTACAGTATTTACAAGAACCTTATCGTTCGTATCAACAGGGTTCACGCATGTTGAAGCAGAGAGATGAAGAATGAGTCCTACATCTTTTCCATGATGACGATGCCCATACATAGGAAGCCCTAAGTGTCCGATAACAGCGTTTGCTCCTCCATTTGCCACGGCATCCACGGTTTTTCCTACATCAATAAGACCAGGAATAGGTCCTTCGCTCACACCATGATCCAGGGGGATGATAATAGTTTTTCCTGTATTTCGATCAAGAATGCGTTCTCTTCTGATATATTTTCCGGTCGTTGTCATATTTTGAGAAAGAAAGAAATACCCCTTCACTTTTTTTTGAGGGGGACGGAGGAGAAAAATGGTTTTTCCAAAAGCTCTCTGCCCCTCTTTCAGGCAAATTGATAAAAGCCAAAAAACCAAAACCACTTTCTCATACGCTCCAATCCTGCCGAGGAAATTGAGAAAAATCAAGAAAAAGAAATGCGAGATTTTTAGTATAAAGAGATACATCACCGGATTTTGACTTTCCCTTATAAAAACGGCAACGTGCGGTATGTATTTGCCGTCTTCTCCCATGAACACTTCTGAGGGTTCCTCTCTGAAAACCAGTCGATTTTCTCCCCATATTCTGAGGATTTTTTTTGGTGTTCTCATTCTCTCTTTTTTGGGAAGTGCTTTATTTTTTCTCCTTCCTTTTTTTGCTGATTCACCAGAGGTGTCTAGTGGATTTGTTTCTGGAGTAGAACGAGATATAGCAAGCAATGGTTCCTTTCTTGTTTCATTCACAGAGCCAATGAATCGGAAAAGTGTGGAGAATGCCTTTTTACTCTCCCCTTCTCTTGATGGCGATTTTGAATGGGAAAGTAATGCAGCATTCCGATATGTTCCAAAAAACTCTCTTACAGAAGGAGATCGTATAACGCTTACCATTGCTCCTTCCGCAAAAAGTCATCGAGGGAAAGAGCTTCTTTCAGAAGTACAACTCATATATCGCGTTGTGAGTCCTCCAAAAATTTCGCTTATCACCCCCATAGATTCCGCCTCATGGCGAAATGTTCAACGAGCACAGTCCGGAGAAGAGGGAAAGCAAATTCCCGAAACAACGCTTATTCGTCCTGGACAACCTGTTACCGTTCTCTTTGATCGTCCTATTCATGCGCTAGGAGAAGAATCTGCTACCACACTTCAGCAATTTCTTACAACAGATCCACCTGTTTCAGGGGAATTTCGTTTTCTGGGAACAAGTGCCTTCGAATTTCGCATAAATGAGGAACAATGGCCAGTGGCACAAGAAATAACAATGACTCTTCATGAGGGTTTTCCCACAGAAGATGGTGGAAAGACACTTTCTGGAGCATCATGGAAGCTCAAAACACCGGTTCCAAAGCTTGTTTCCGTGCGTACCGGAAATATCTCTTTTTCAGAAGATTCCGAAGAAAACACGTTTCATGCAGAACATATTTCCCCAAATTCAACGCTTGTCCTTACGTGGAGTGATCCGGTAGAACTCGGCAGTTTTTATGAACATTTTTCCATTACTCCAGATCGATATTCACAGCAAAAAGATCAGGCAATGGACGACATTCTTATTCAGAACCCCGAAAATCCCAAGGAAATTATTCTCGATTTTGACCCTCCTCTTGTTCGCGAAGAAAATATTGTTCTTCATATCTCAACGGGTATTTCCCCTCGATCTGGAGATCTTCCCACAGAAGAATCGTATTCCATTTCATTTCAAACTCTAAGAGACCCTTGTTTCTCTCTTGTGAATGATGATGGGAATCAAACTTCTCATGAAAATATTCGTCCAGGATCATCGGTGACACTCGAATTCTGTACGCTGATGACATATTGGGATGAGAAAAAAGGAGAAGAAAAAAACCAATCCGAAGATATGCTTCGTCACCTTTCTCTCACACCAGAGATAGATCCAAAAGATATCTCCGTCTCTTGCTCTGGGACGCAGTGTTCCCTTACTTTTCCTAAAACACCACAAACTGAATATTCCTTGTCTCTTTCTGAAGGATTAACAGATGTTTTTGGACAACCGATATCTTCAGAAAAAGACCTCTCCGTTTCTGTTGGCGACTATGCTCCTTTTCTCACCGTAATGACTCGAGGAGATGTTCAAGGAGTTTATCGTTCCGATCAGCCGGCATCGGTGTATTTGAGCGCACGAAACGTGGACAACGTGCGATTTGTAACATGCGAAATTCCTGAAGAAAAAGTTCGCCAAATTGAAGGAGAAGGAGGATGGGGATGGTATCAGTTTTCGTGTGTGGGAAACCCTACTCGCAAAGAAAAAAATATACCCGTTCCAGGAACACCAAATGAACTCATTACTTTTGAAGCCCCCCTAGAAGAAGCCAATGCACGCACGCCATTTCTTTTTTGGGAAGCGAGTTCTACTCAGGTGGTAGATTCGTGGAGCAAAAAACCGTTTGTATTTTCGGGAGTTGCCTTTCGTGTCAATGCATCACTCACCATTAAAACAGGCTCTAGCAAGGCACTTGTTTGGATGACAGATTTTACCAGTGGCGCTCCGGTATCGGGAGCAAAAGTAAAGCTCTCTGGAAGTGATGGAAAGACATTTGCAGAGGGAACAACAGATGCGACAGGGATTGCCTCATTTTCGCTTTCGGAAGAGCACTCTCGTTTTTTCGCCATGGGGCAAAAAGATGAACTTTTTGCAGTAGCAGGAACTGAGTGGAGTCGCGGTATTTCAAATTGGGATTTTGGCATTCCGTTCGATTGGAATTCATTTGAAACCCGCACCATTGGAACCACATTTACTGATCGCCCCATCTATCGTCCAGGTGATACTGTACAATTTAAGGCAATTCTTAGAGATGATCGTGATGTGCTCCTTTCTCTTCCAAAAGCAGAATCGGTTCGCGTTCGTATTGAGAATAGTCAAGGAGAAGAAGTTATAAATGAGCTATATCCTATTTCTTCTTCTGGGACATTAAATGGATCGTTCTCTACTCCTGACTCTGCCCCTACAGGAAGATATTTTCTTTTTGTCACCAAGGATAAAGAAGAAGACTGGATTACTGATACAACATTTTGGATGGAAGAGTATCAGAAGCCACCGTTTCGAGTGAATATTACATCAGCACAGAAAGAATATGTTTCCGGAGACGATTTTTCTGCAACTATCAATACTTCTTATTTTTTTGATGCACCGCTTCCAAATGCACGTATCTCTTGGCATGTAGTAGAGACAGATCTTTCCTTCGACCGCTGGAAAGGAGAAGGTTGGTATTCTTTTGGGAATGAAAAGGGTTGGTGTGAATGGGGGTGTGAAGAAAATCAGGAGGTGCGCTTTCAAGGGGAGGGGGTCACTGATGAAAATGGAATGCTCGCCATTCATTTTCCCCTTAAACTTTCTGAAAACCGCCTTCTTACACTTCGGGTAACAGCAGTCGACGCAGAAGAACGAACTGTTTCCGAAAGTGCCACTTTTCCCGCATTTTCGAGCGCATTTGTATTTGGCGTCCGAAGTGATCAGTTTTTTCTCGATGATACCGATGAAACAGTTTCTGCAAATGTTATTGCGAGCGATACCAACGGGAATCTCCTGTCTGGAAAGAAATTCTCTGCAAAACTCCTTCAGGTGACATGGAACAGCATTCAGAAACAAGATGTTGATGGAAATTTCTACTGGGAGAGCGCAGAGGAAACAAAAGAACTCGAAACAGCTTCTGGAACAACAAACGTTGGAGGAAAAACAGATATTTCGTTTTCACTCCAAAAAAGTGCTAATTACTACGGTCAACTTCGTATTCTCGTAGAATGGGAAGATGACCGAGGAAACACTGGCTCCTCTTCGGATAGTGTCTGGAGGAGTTCTGCCGAGTATCCTTCGCCATGGCGACGAGAAAACAATGATCGCATTTCGCTTCAGTCGAGTGAGCTAGAAGTAAAGCCAGGAGAAAGCATCACTATCCTTCCAGAATCTCCTTTTGCAGAAGAAGCCTATGCTCTCATTACCGTTGAACGACGAAATGTCCTTCAAACACAAGTCACAAAGCTTCTTCCCGGACAGCCCATCATTCTCCAAACAACAGAAGATATGATCCCCAATGTATTTGTTTCTGTTATTCTCTCGAAGGGAAAAGGAAAGTTGGGGGAAGCAGAAAATATGATTCGAGAAAGAAAGGATGTCAAAGAAAATATTGGGGTGCTTTCGGAAAAAATTACCGCCCTCATGCGCCAACAAGAAGAACTTTCAAAAAAACTTGTAGAAACAGGGGATTCTGCAGAAGTAGGTATTCAGAAAGCTATATCATCCGTAGCACAACAAATTCAAACCATTTCTCAAGAAAAAAAGAGTGCAGAAGAAAAAGACGCATCGCTCACAAAAACCATTGAAGAACTCTTTGGAAGCAAAGATATTCCCGAACTTGGAGCAGAGTCACCTCGCCCAGAAATGAAGATGGGGATGATTCCTGTTCGAGTTTCTCCCGAAAGCCGTAGACTCTCTCTTACTATTACCTCTGGAAGCGAAGAATACCTTCCCGGAGAAGAGGCAGAACTTTACTTTTTAGTAACAACTGCGGATGGTGATCCAGTAGGCAATGCCGATCTTTCGATCGCCGTGGTAGATGAATCGCTCTTGGCACTGAAAACACGAGAAAATGAAGATCCTTTTGCGGTATTTTATGCTCTCCGTGACCTTGGGGTTCGCACCGCACACTCTCTCGTGTACTTCATTAACCGGATTGATGTCACCTCACAAAAAGGAGAAAAAGGTGGTGGTGGTGGTGAAGATTTGGAGATTCTTCGAAAACGACGAGGTGACTTTCGAGATACTGCTTTTTGGCAAGCGGAACTCAAAACAGATGCCAGTGGAAAAGCAACGGCAACATTCACACTTCCAGACAATGTCACCACATGGCAAGCATGGGCAACAGCAAATACCCCTGATTCTCGCTTTGGAAGTGCCAAGGAAAATTTTGTGAGTCAAAAACCTCTTTTTATAGAACCCATTACTCCTCGATTTTTTGTAGCAGGAGATACGGCACTTATAGGGGCATTGGTACACAATGGCACAGAAGATGAACGTATTATTGGATTTAATTTTTCGGCAGAAAATGCGGAAGTTCTTCGAAAAGACACCGAAAGTTTCACACTTTCTGCAGGAGAAAGTCGAAGCCTTTGGTTTCTCATTCGCGCAGAAGCAAACAAGGAAAACCGCCAAGGAGATCCTCTTCCCATCAATCTTCATTTCTCTGCAAGGGGTGATGCCGAACGAGCTATAGATTCGATAGACTGGAGCATTCCGGTAAAAGCACCCATTTTAGGAGAATCATTCGCCACAAATGGAATACTTTCAGGAGAAAATGTAAAAAAGACAGAATCACTTCTGCTCTCAAAAAACACACTTCAAAACGCAGGATCCCTTTTTCTCTCCGTTTTTACGGGACTTGGCGAGAATTTCTTTGCCGATCTCGATTCACTCATTCACTATCCCTATGGGTGTGCAGAACAGATTATGAGCGCGCATATTCCAAATGTCCTCCTTTGGCGTCTGTACCAAGAGAAAAATTCTCTTCTTTCTCCAGAAAAAAAGGATGAGCTCGAAAAGAATATTCGTGAAGGGATTCAGCGTATTCTTCCGCTTCAACAATCTGATGGTGGTTTTGCACTCTGGAAAGATTCTGAAAAGAGTCTCCCCTATCTCTCCTCTTATATTCTTTTTGGATTGGAGCAAACCCGTCTTTCCGGATTTTCCGTGGACGAACAGGCACTTGATAATCTTCGAGAATATGTGTGGAATATTTTAAAAACTCCCCCCCTAAAAAATTCTCCCGATACACTTTCGCAGTGGGATACGATGGCATTTGCCGCTTATGCGCTTTCGGAAGGCATTCCTTTTGATCTCTCGCTTTTTTCTGTTTTTGCAGGAAATACCGATAAACTCACCTCCGAAGGAAAGAGCTTTCTTCTGCTTGCTCTTTTGAGCCGAGACTTCTCAGAAGAAGCAGCACAAAAACTAGAGGAAAAACTCACTACAGAAATAGAAGCATCCGTTGTCCAAACCGATCGAGACACATTTCTTCCGGGAGGAAGCGATGCAAATTTTGGCTCCGATATTCGCTCGACCGCCATTGGCTTTCTTGCACTAAAAAAAGCAAACCCTGATCATCCACTTCTTCCAAAATTTCTCTCCTACCTCCGTGGACAGAAAAAATCTCCAGCAGAATATCTTGGCGGAGCATGGGGGTCTACCCAAAGTACCTCATGGGCGCTCCTCGCATTTCTTGAGATTCTTAAAGATTCTTCGACAACCGAAACAGAAATCCGTGGACTCGTGAATCTTTCGCCAGTTCTTTCTGCAACGCTCTCATCAGAAACACCAGAGACAACCGGAAGCGTTCCTGTGAGTGATCTTATTCTCAATTCAAAAAATAGTATCGATATCAGCTCTAGCACAGGGACAGCGTACTACGACATTGTTGCCAATACATTTATCCCTGCAGAAGATGTAACAGAAAAAAATAATGGATTTGGTATAGTGCGCGCCTTCTTTCGCACAGAAGATAAAGAAGAGAAAACTCCTGTCTTTTCCGCAAAAAAAGGAGAACTACTCCGCGGAAAAATTTCTCTTCTCGTTCCAGAAAACCGAAATTATGTCGGTATCACCATTCCACTTCCTGCCGGTCTGGAGGGCATTAATTTTGCACTCGAAACAGAAGATGAATCACTCAAATCATTGATCAATTCTTGTGACTTCCATTGGTGTCCAGAGAATGACCTTTGGTACTTTGGACATCGAGAATTCCGAGATGATCATATTTTTCTCTTTGCTGACTGGCTTCCACAAGGAAGATATGAATTTGAGTTTCTCGCGCGAGCAACGACAGAAGGGGAATTCCGCCTTCTTCCCGCAAAAGCAGAACAGATTTATCGACCAGAAGTATTTGGAACTTCTGAAGGAGATCTATTTATTGTGGATCGTGCGAGCGAATAAGGGGGAACAAAAACCCTATTGGAGAAGATCTTCTTTTTTGCCATACTCTCTTCTGTATTCTTTTTTATAAGGAGTAATGCTCAGAACACATACCTGCGGACAGCTTCGCAAAGAAGATGATCAACAAAGAGTAACACTTTGTGGATGGGTACACCGTCGTCGCGATCATGGTGGTATTATTTTTATCGATTTGCGCGATCGCCACGGATTGACCCAAATTGTATTTGATCCAGAAGCAAGTGGGGATGCCCACCACATTGGAGAAACGGTTCGTTCGGAATATGTACTCCGCATCACCGGATCCGTTCGTCAACGCATGGAAGGCATGGAAAATGCGAACATGGACACAGGAAACATTGAAATATTGGTATCAGAAGTAGAAATTTTAAATACGGCTAAAACACCACCATTTGAAATCGATCAAGACAAAGACGTTCGAGAAGACTTACGACTCGAATTCCGATACCTCGACCTTCGTCGAGAACACATGGCGCGGAATATTATTCTCCGTGCAGAAATGACAAAAACCATTCGAGATTATTTCTGCGAACACGGATTTCTCGATATTGAAACTCCTATTCTCGTAAAAGGTACGCCAGAGGGAAGTCGAGAATATCTTGTTCCTTCACGATTGCATCACGGAAGTTTTTATGTTCTTCCGCAATCGCCTCAACAGCTCAAACAACTCCTTATGGTAGCGGGAATTGATCGATATTTTCAAATTCCCCGATGCTTTCGAGATGAAGATCAGCGTGGTGATCGCCAGCCAGAATTTACACAAGCAGAAATCGAAATGAGCTTTTGCGAACAGGAAGATATTTTACAAGTTATTGAAGGATGTCTTGTTGCCCTTACCGAAAAACACGCACCAGAGAAAAAATTTCCAAAATCGTTTCCACGAATGACTTGGCAGGAAGCCATGGAACAATATGGCTCCGATAAACCTGATGTTCGATTTGACCTTCAATTTACCGATCTTACAGAAGCAAAAGAAGGATGTGGATTTGGCATTTTTGAGAAATCCGAGCGACTCTTTGCTTTGCGATCTCCAAAATCTTCAGGAGAGCTGACACGGAAAGATATTGATGATCTTACAGAACTTGCGAGAAACCATGGTGCTGGTGGACTTGCTTGGCTTCGCATTGGAGAAGATTCCGGTCCTGTGGCGAAAAACTCCAAAACAGAATTCCTAAAAACCGTTACAGAAAAAACTGGAAGCCAATCGGGAGACATTGTATTTTTTGGTGCAGGGGATTTTCGACAAGCAACCGAACCTCTCGGACAAGTACGATTATCACTTGGTGATCGTTTTGGACTGCGAAATCCCGAGGAATTTGCGTATCTCTGGGTGACAGATTTTCCTATGTTTGAAAAAGGAGATGACGGAAGCATTGGCGCCGTGCATCATCCATTCACCCGTCCCCACAAGGAAGACCGCGCTAAGCTCAAAACTGACCCTCTTCATTGTCGATCAGTGGCGTATGATGTGGTGCTCAATGGCATTGAACTCGGCGGAGGCTCTATGAGAATTCATGAAGCAGATTTGCAGGCAGAGATTTTTGATATTTTAAAGATTTCCCCAGAAGATGCCCAAAGACGGTTTGGACATTTGCTTCGGGCATTTCAATATGGTGCCCCTCCACACGGAGGACTTGGCATTGGTCTCGATCGACTGGTTATGCTTTTTGCCGGCATGCCAAATATTCGAGAAGTTATTGCGTTTCCAAAAAATCAAAGTGCGCAAGACCTCATGCTTGGTGCCCCAAGTCCAATGCCAAAAAATCAGGTGGAAGAACTCGGGATTCAGCTCATAGAAAAAAAGGCATAGGACTCGCTATCTTTCTGGAAAGAGCATGCTTTCAATTCGCCTTTTGAGTTGATCCATCCCCTCTCCTTGCTCTGCAGAAAGACAAATCGGACTTTGATTGGAATATTCCCGCAGCGGAAGAAAAGAAGCATTTCCTTCTGCAATTTGTTTTCGCTCCAGAATTCGATCGTATTTATTGAACACGAGGATGCGTGCCTGATTTTTGCAATCAATGCGCTGAAGAATGTCCTCTGTAGTTTCTATTTTTTCGCGATAATCGGGGTCGGAAATATCCACAACATGAATAAGTATATCTGCCTCACGTGCTTCAGTAAGCGTTGTAAGGAACGATTGAATAAGCTGTGGTGGGAGATCGTGAATAAAGCCAATGGTGTCCGCTACAAAGATGCTTGTCTTTACAGAGGGAAGCCAAAGCACTCCAATTTTGGTTTCCAGCGTCACAAAAAGGGCATCATCCACTTTTATTCCTGGTTTTCTTGTGAGGACTTTCATAAGGGAAGATTTTCCGGCATTTGTATATCCCACAAGCGCCACCACCGGCATCCCTGTTTTTTTTCGATTATTTTGTTGCGAGAGCATTTTCTTTCGGGTAACCGCGAGCTTTTCCTCAAGAAATTTTATTTGCCTTCGAATATGTCGCTTTTCCTCTTCAATCCCCCTCTCTCCTGCTCCACGTGTTCCAATTCCAGCTCCAGAACGCTCAAACAGTGTTGTGGCTTCTCGTGCATAAATTTTGGGAATATCATGATGGAGTCGTGCCAATTTAATTTGTGCTTTAGCTTCGGGAGCACTGGCATGCCGATCAAATATCTCAAGAATAAGATCAATGCGATCCCATATTTTTATGTTCTTTGGAAACAGTTTACTGAGATGAAGATGCTGATTTGGCTTTAAAACACCATTAACAATAACAAGATCAATATTGTTTTCTCTCGCAAATACAGTGGCTTCCTCTATTTTTCCTTCTCCGAGGAAAGTTTTTGCTGATGGACGTCCGCGCTTTTGAATAATTTTTTCTACGACAATTCCTCCCACCGTTTTTACAAGCGCCAACATTTCATCAATACTTCTGTATTCTACAAATTTTGTTTTTCCCAAAGGAAAAACGTTAAGAATAATGGTTTTTACTTCGTGAATATATTTCATGCGAACATTCTCTCAAAATAGAATTTTTCAGCAAATTTCTGAAGAATATCTTTCGGCAAAGAGGAGCTAAAAAGCGTTTTGAAGAGACCAGAGTACTGCCTTTGTATCTTGAAAACGGCTCCTGCTTCCAAGGAGCACAATAAGAAAATCTTTTTCATGAATGGTGGCAAGCCCAACAAAACATTCTCCTGCCGCTTCTGTTGTTCCTGTTTTAAGACCAAAAATGGGAAAGGTGCTTCCGAGAAGCTCATTTGTTGTCCTGAGCTCATGAGAAAAGCGATGGGAGATATCGTTTACTGTCATACTCCTTACGGACACCGTATTCCGCACAAAAGGAAACGTGAGTGCATATTTCGCAAGAAAGGCAACATCTCTAGCGGTAGAATAATTTTCTGGATTATCAAGACCATGTGGATTTGCAAAATGAGTATTCGTCAGCCCCAAATAGTGTGCTCGACGATTCATGAGTTCTACAAAATGCTTTTCTGTTCCTCCCACAGAATATGCCAGTGTTACCGCCGCATCATTTGCAGATTGAATGAGAAGCCCCCGAAGAAGATCTGCCCCTATCATCTCCTCTCCCGAAAGGAGAAACATTCGACTCCCCTCAACCTCTGTCGCCAGTTTTGGCACTGAAATAGGATTTTCTATCTGTCCCTGCTCGAGCGCAAGAATAGCGGTCATCAGCTTTGTAAGACTCGCTATAGGGAGTTTTTCACCTTCGTTTTTCGCAAAGAGTACGGAGCCCGTTTGTATATCAAGAAGAACAGCCGAACGAGCAGAAATCTCCATATCGCTGAGAAGGAGCTCCTGAGAAGGAGGAAGAAGATGCTCTTCAAGTGTGGGAATAATTCGAGAGCTCTTTTGAAAAATATGATCAAAAACAACAAGTTTCTCGTCTCCAAAAAAAGAAAAGAATGAGAGAAAGCCAGAAAAAAAGAGAGAAGCAATGATCATGTTTTGGGTGCGTAAAAAATCTTATTCGTTATCCGAAGATCAACATGGTCAAGTTCTTTGTTTAATGAAGGTTCCGCAGAAAGGGCAGTTCGAAGCTTCTCGAGTTGCTTCTCAGGCGGAGAGGAAAAATCAATCCAAAAGGCAGTTTCGTCCTCAGAAATAAAATGGACTTCACGAGCACTCCGAAAATATCCTGCTCGAACAATTGGCTTTCCAAGAATCTCAGAAAGTTCTGCTTTGGTATTCTGAAGATAACGAATAAATTCCTCGGAAATAACCCTCTTCTGCTCCGCATTTCTTGGACGACATGGATCTTTTTCATAGACAGAAAATACATCCTGATCCTCTTTATCTGAAGCAGTCGCCAAACCCTTTTCATTTACAAAAGAAGTTTCCCGAAGAGTTTTGGATTCTATTTTTCCTTCTTCAGAAATAGTTTTCTTTTCGTATTCACACACCCATCGAAATGCCACTGGATACGAGGAGAGCCTGATCTGAAGGGTATTTGGAAAACTCTTGTGAATGACAACTTCTTTTATTTCAGGAAAGGCGGTAAAAAAATCTTCCTGTACTTTTGATTTCTGTAAAAAAACGAGATTTTTTCGGAAAAATTTTTTAACATAGGCATCCAAATCTTGCGTTTGCATTCTCATATCGGTTCGAGAAATGAGCACATGTTGTATGGCAAAAAACGCACTTAAAGAGACGATTCCCAAAAAAATTCCAGCAAAGAGCGCAAGAAAGAGAAACGCGCGAATTACTAAAAGCGCACGACCGAACTTTCTTCGAAAAATACCTTTCGGTTTTCCACGGTCAACCCTCTCTCGTGTCTGCGGACGTTGTACACTTTTTTGAAGACGACGAGAAAATCCGGAAGAGTTTTTGGCAAAAAGCTTTTTTCTCTGAAACGGTTTTCTCATGAAACAAAAAGGATGTTGAGGTGACTAGGAAATCATCTTGATAGATACTTCTACTCCCGCTGGAAGATGAAGATTCTGAAGCTGGTCAATTGTTTTGCTCGTTGCCTCTGTGATATCAATAAGACGCTTGTGTACACGAATTTCATACTGATCTCGTGCTGTTTTGTTAACAAACGTTGATCGGTTTATTGTAAACTTTCGAATTTTTACAGGAAGTGGAACTGGCCCAGACGTTAATGCGCCCGTGCGTTTTGCGGTTTCTAAAATAGTCTTAGCGGCATCATCAACAACAGTGTGATCGAAAGACTTTAGGATAATACGAATCTTTTGCATAACCGCAGAGGACATGAAACACAAAAAAAGAAAAAATCTCCAAGAGGAAGAGTGAGACATGGTTTCTGCCCAAAAAAGTCACATCCTTTTTGGAGAAAAAAATTGGAAAGGAACAGAAAACCAGCTTGATACTGAGTCGGATGCTTTCCGACTCAGAACAAATCGGCTTTTTTACTCAATAATCTTTGTCACAACTCCAGCACCAACCGTTCGGCCTCCTTCGCGAATAGCAAACTTTGTCTGGTCAGCAAGAGCAATGGGTGCCCCAAGAACAACATTCATCTTAATGCTATCTCCTGGCATCACCATTTCAACACCATCAGGGAGAATAACCTCACCGGTAACATCCGTAGTTCGGATATAGAACTGTGGTTTATATCCCTTAAAGAAAGGTGTGTGTCGTCCACCTTCTTCTTTTGAAAGCACATACACCTCCGCCTCAAACTTTGTGTGAGGCTTAATAGTTCCTGGCTTTGCAATAACCTGTCCACGCTCAATTTCTTCACGCTCAATACCACGAAGAAGAATTCCTACATTATCCCCTGCACGTCCCTCATCAAGAGTTTTCTTGAACATCTCCACTCCTGTTACGATAACTTTTCGCGTATCATGAATTCCTACGATTTCCACCTCTTCTCCTGTTTTTACAATTCCCTGCTCAATACGACCAGTGGCCACTGTTCCTCGTCCTTTGATAGAGAAAACATCTTCTACTGGCATGAGGAAGGTCTTATCAATTTCACGTTTTGGCTCAGGAATATAGTTATCAAGTGCCTCAGCAAGTTCCTTAATCGGCTTCATGGCCTCCTCATCATTGGGGTTCTCAAGAGCCTTGAGTGCAGATCCTCGAATAACGGGAACATCATCACCCGGAAACTCATACTTGCTTAAGAGCTCACGAACCTCCATTTCCACGAGATCAATAAGTTCGGGATCATCCACCTGATCTACCTTATTCAAGAAGACAATAATAGCAGGAACTCCTACCTGACGAGCGAGAACAATATGCTCTCGTGTTTGAGGCATTGGACCATCAGCGGCAGAAACCACAAGGATAGCTCCATCCATCTGAGCAGCACCAGTAATCATGTTTTTGACGTAGTCAGCATGCCCTGGACAGTCCACATGAGCGTAATGACGATTTGCACTTTCATATTCAAGGTGCGAAGTATTAATAGTAATTCCACGCTCTCTCTCTTCTGGAGCATTATCAATATCCGCAAAGTTCTTAATGCTACTTTCTCCACCGAAAAGCTTATGAAAGCCTTGGGATATGGCAGCACTTAGAGTTGTTTTTCCATGATCAACGTGTCCAATAGTTCCAACGTTGACATGTGGCTTCGTTCGTTTAAACACTCCAGTTGACATTTGATAAAAATAGAGAAAGAAAAAATATCGCTAACGATTGTATCTCGCCCTTCCTGAAAGTGTCAAATGCTTTTCGGGGTGAAACAGCCGAACACCATTTTAATACCCATCGTATTTCTCATGCGATAGTGGTGATGAACTCGCAATGCCTTCAAAAAACCGCTAATAAATTCTCCCCTTCTTCTTCCAATAGTTAAATTATGATCATTTCTTAGTTTTCACAGTCATTTTTTTACTCAAATCTACAAAATGATTATTTCATATAAACCACGAACACTTGTATTCATAAACCGTCAAAAAGAAAGATGATTGGTTGTCATCTTTTCCGTAAGAGAGGTTACTCATTAAAAAGTGATGATGGTGGGCGAGAGAGGACTTGAACCTCCACGAACAAATAACGTTCACAAGGCCCTCAACCTTGCGTGTCTACCAATTTCACCACTCGCCCAAACGTAAACTGACGCAGGGAATTCTTATTTTTTTTCCCAAGAAAGTCAAATAAAAAGCGACATTTGTGCCGAAAGAACCCTGTCAAAAAAATTTGCAGAATTCGATTTGAATCTGGTATTTCAGAGAATTTTAAAAGTGTTTTTTGGTAGTGCCCTTCTCCTTCTGTAGAATTTTGCCTATAGACACCTAAACACGAAACAAGGGTAAAATAATCAATCTCAGGATAAAATTGAAACCCCAAAAAAACACTTATTTTTAAAATGAAAGATCTATTTGTACTTTCCGCCAAGAGCTCAAGAGAAGAGGGGGGGAAAGTACTTTTTCTTAGTGTACCGAAATCGCCAAAAAACCATTGGGAATATCACGGAGAAGTAGATCGGTTTTTGTGGCAGGAAGAGTTCGTATAGGGAGCCTTTCGCATTTGGTACCCATTTGTATCTTTAATAATCCCCGCTCCAAAAGCAAGGAATACTAACTAAAATCCAAAACAAGAAATAAATACCGAATTTCTTTTCCCGCACAAAATCGGAGAAGATCTTGACACTAAAAAACAAAAAAAGGAGGGGTTCGGGAGGATTCACCGAAACCTCACTGGGACCAACCACAAAAAGCGCATCATACCCCCTCCATAGCCTTTTCAGAAAAATCTGAAGTATCAAAAGTATTAAGAACACCTATTTGATCAAGAGAGAGTCCCAGGTAAAAAACAAAAACCCGCCACTCATCCTGACGCATAAAAAGATGATATCGATTTTGAAGGAGAAAAACCCTGAACCGACTTTAATCAATAGCCATCTGAAAAAAAGATAGTGGGAGCGTAGGTATTTTTCTGGAAATCCTCAATCTACAGATCTTCTCTCTACCAAGAATGTTAAAAAGAAAGTATGAAGCGCATCATTGTTATCTCCTAAAAGCTTGAGAAAAGATCGCTGTGCTCCTGCTAAAAGTATTTTTTTATTTCCCGAAGGAACACTGGAAAAAGCAATAATTTCCTTTGCATATTGCTGAACAGCAGAAACAATAGTATCTCCTGTAATGCCATCTTCATCGAGATAGTAATCGAGAAAAACAAAATCAAAAGTTTTTCCACTTGCCAAAAAATCATTCGCCGAAGAAAACCATTCTAACTCTGCGGAAGCAGGAATAGCATTTTGAATTTGTTGAAGACCGTAGGATTTATCATCAACAAGAGCGATACTCAAAAGAGGATCTGCTGTCATGAAGATCAGAGACAAAAAAAGACCGTGTCTTGGCGGCGACCTACTCTCCCAGGACCAAGGGTCCAAGTACCATCGGCGCTGACGAGCTTAACTTCTGAGTTCGGAATGGGATCAGGTGTACCCCCGTCGCTAGAACCACCAAGACGCGATCTTTTTTAAGAAATCACGCGGAAGAAGAAAGTTTTTCACTTCTCAAATTGCAGAAGATGTTTATCAAGAAAAGGGAGGTATAAAGAGCGAAAAAGAACAATGGACCATTAGTACCGCTCGGCTAAACATGTCACCATGCGTACACCTGCGGCCTATCAACCTTGTGTTCTCCAAGGGGTCTCATAGGGAAAACATTCTTAGGATAGGCTTCCCGCTTAGATGCTTTCAGCGGTTATCCCTTCCGAACGTAGCTACCCGGCATGCCCTTGACAGGTACAACCGGTACACCAGAGGTTCGTCCATTCCGGTCCTCTCGTACTAGGAACAGATTCCCTCAGTTTTCCAAACTACCACAGCAGATAGGGGCCAAACTGTCTCACGACGTTCTGAACCCAGCTCGCGTACCGCTTTAAATGGCGAACAGCCATACCCTTGGGAGGTGCTCCCCCCCCAGGATGCGACGAGCCGACATCGAGGTGCCAAACCGAGTCGTCGATATGAGCTCTTGGACTCGATAAGCCTGTTATCCCTAGGGTAACTTTTATCCGTTGAGCGATACCCCGCCCACGCGGAAGTACCGGATCACTTGCACCGACTTTCGTCCCTGCTCGACTTGTAGGTCTTGCAGTCAGGCTGGCTTTTGCGCATACACATTCAGCACGATTTCCATCCGTGCTAAGCCAACCATTGCGCGCCTCCGTTACTCTTTAGGAGGCAACCGCCCCAGTTAAACTACCCGTCAAACACTGTTCCTGAACCGGATTCTAGCTGCTAGATTTTTAGACACAAGGTCTAGTAACCAGAATGCGGCTCAGGTTAGAGGCGCAACGCAACAAGGGTGGTATTTCAAGGGTGACTCCACCCCGCCTAGCGACAAGGCTTCAAAGTCTCCCACCTATCCTACACATGTTACGCCGCACCCCAATGTCAAACTGTAGTAAAGCTCCATAGGGTCTTTCCGTCTAACTGTGGTTACTCGGCATTTTTACCGAGATTGCAATTTCACCGGGCTCGCGCTCGAGACAGTGCCCAGACCGTTACCCCATTCGTGCGGGTCGGAACTTACCCGACAAGGAATTTCGCTACCTTAGGACCGTTATAGTTACGGCCGCCGTTCACCAGGGCTTCGATTCGGAGCGTGAACTCCTCCTCTTAACCTTCTGGCACTGGGCAGGGGTCAGCCCCTATACATCGTCGTTATGACTTAGCAGAGACCTGTGTTTTTGGTAAACAGTCGCCCGGGCTCTTTCGCTGCGGCTTCCAACCTCCTGATGAATCAAAAGGGCAGAAGCGATCCTTATCCCGAAGTTACGGATGCTTTTTTGCCGAGTTCCTTGAGCGCAATTCTCCCGAACACCTGAGTCTACTCGACTCAACCACCAGTGTTGGTTTGCGGTACGGTCAAAAATAATTCTCGAAGCGAAGCTTTTCTTGTCCACTTGGGTTACCCAACTCGCCTCCCCTCGCGGGGTGGTATTTGGCATAATCTTTTAGCTCTCCCGACGGATTTACCTATCGGGATCAACGCCTAGAGACTTGCACCCGAATTCATTAACGGGCTTGGGCTACCAAATGGCGTCCCTCCGCTTCTCGCTCCCCTATTCGCCAGATCATCTTGAACATACCCCGAAGGGCATGAACTCGAGTCACTTTAAAACAAGTTCACGTTGGACGAACTATTTCTGGTTCCGGAATATTAACCGGATGTCCATCGACTACGGCTTTCGCCCTCGCCTTAGGACCGACTAACCCCACGCTGATTGCCATTGCGTGGGAAACCTTGGTTTTGCGGTGTGAAAGGTTTTCACTTTCATTCCCCGTTACTCATCTGAGCATTTTCACTTCCGAACGCTCCACCAGACCTCACAGTTTGACTTCACAGCAGATCGGAACGCTCCTCTACCACTCACGCATAAGCGTGAATTCGCGTCTTCGGTTGAAGCCTTAAGCCCCGTTATATTTTCGGCGCAAAGACGTTGGACCAGTGAGCTGTTACGCACTCTTTAAAGGAATGGCTGCTTCTAAGCCAACCTCCTGGTTGTCTCGACATTTCCACCTCCTTTACCACTGAGACTTCATTAGGGACCTTAGACGGCGATCTGGGCTGTTTCCCTTTTGACTACGGCACTTAGCTGTCGCAGTCTGACTCCCGAACAATACATTACAGTATTCGAAGTTTGTTACGGTTTGGTACCCTTTGTGGAGGGCCCTAGCCGTGACAGAGCTCTACCCCTGCAAGTTAACATTCGAGGCTAGCCCTAAAGCTATTTCGAGGAGAACCAGCTATCTCCGGGTTCGATTGGCTTTTCACCCCTAACCACAGGTCATCCCCGCGTCTTGCACACGCGTGGGTTCGGGCCTCCACGAAGTGTTACCTTCGCTTCACCCTGCCCATGGTTAGCTCACCCGGTTTCGGGTCAAGTGCCGGCGACAAACGCCTTTTAAGACTCGCTTTCGCTTGGGCTCCGGGTATTACTCCCTTAACCAAGCCACCGACAGCTTACTCGCTCAGCCGTTCTACAAAAAGTACGCCGTCATCCCGATAAATCGAGACTCCGACTCTTATTCTGGCAAGAAATTTCAGGTTCTATTTCACTCCCCTTCCGGGGTTCTTTTCACCTTTCCCTCACGGTACTGGTACACTATCGATCTCTAGATCTGTTTAGCCTTGGATGGTGGTCCACCCAGATTCAAGCCGGATTCCACGTGTCCGACCCTACTCAGGAACATCCTACCGAATATTCCGCTTGCGCCTACGGGGCTCTTACCCGCTATGGCTGTCCGTTCCAGGAGTCATTCGGCTTCCTGGAATATTCAGATGTTGGAGTCCTACAACCCCCCGCTAAAGCAGGGTTTGGGCTTTTCCCGTTTCGCTCGCCACTACTCAGGGAATCTCTATTTGATTTCTTTTCCGCAGTTACGTGAGATGTTTCAGTTCACTGCGTATCCTGCAACCGGACTATTTTATTCATCCGGAGCTTTCCCGACGTATCGGGATGGGTTCCCCCATTCGGAAATCCTCGGGTCAATGCGTATTTGCCCGCTCACCGAGGCGTATCGCCGGCTTCCGCGTCCTTCATCGGAATCTAGAATCGAGGCATCCATTTCTTGCCAATACTTTTCTTTTCCGCAAAACCTCCCTCTTGATAAACAACTTCCATCATTTGAGGAAGATATCTTTCAGGAAAATTTTTTTAAATTATCTTTGTTAGACTTTTGTTGTGATGTCAATCATCACAACACTTTCTCCTTCCGTTGATTTTAAAGAACAGAGCGCCTCTGAAACACATCCCCAAACGTGTGAACGGAGATATGTCGAAACTCAGAAGAAGCGCCAGAAGATTCTTTCAAAAGTGCGTTTTTCTGTCAAATACTTTTTTTAAAAATTCTTTAGAACAAGAAGTTGCTATGAGAAACACATCTCCATAAACGCCTTGTGCACCCGAATATCATCAGTAAGCTCTGGATGAAAACTAGTCGCCCACACTGTTTTTTGCCGCAAAAAAATAGGTTCGTTATTCCACTCTGAAAGAATTTCTGTATTAGATCCGATTCGGGAAAAACGAGGAGCGCGAATAAACACCGCCGGAAACCGACCTACAATACCCCGAATAGAAACCGGAGCAATTTGGGAAGATATCTGCGAGCCATACGCATTGCGATCAACATCTGCATCGAGAATTCCCAAGGAATATTCGCTCCCCGATTTCGACAAAAGAATGGCCCCCGCACACGTTCCCCACACGGGAAGTCCTTGTTTAAGAGCTTCCTGAAGAGGTTTTTGGAGATTATTTTTTTCGAGGAGCTTCCCCATAGTCGTGCTCTCGCCTCCGGGAAGAATTATGCCACACAGTCCAACAAGATCATTTGGAACACGAACTTCGCACACTCCTGTGCCACAACGAGAAAGGGCAAAAAGGTGCTCTCGAACGCCCCCTTGTAATGCCAGTACGCCAATTTTTTTTTCTTTCATCTCATAGTTAAGGAGAATTGAAAACTTTTTTTTTGAATGAGTATTTCAAAATGACTGTATAAGAGTTTTGTTGGCGCATTATTTCCCCGAACGAATAGCATCTAGAAACACGTCAAAAAGATATTCTGTATCTTTCGGACCAGGACATGCTTCTGGATGGAATTGAACGGAAAAAATTGGCTTCGTTTTATGTCGTAATCCCTCCACGGTTCCATCGTTCAGATTTGTAAACCAGACCTCAAGTGAGTCAGGAAGACTAGAATCGTCCACGGCAAAGCCATGATTTTGACTTGTAATCACTGCTTTTTTCGTAGATACATCAAGACAAGGCTGATTCACTCCTCGGTGTCCATAACGAAGTTTGTAGGTTTTTGCTCCCAGCGAAAGTGCGAGAATTTGATTTCCTAAACAAATTCCAAAAAGAGGAATTCCTTTTTGATCTGCCCATTCGATATTGGGAGCAATAGTGTGTGCTACCATTTCGGGATCTCCCGGACCATTTGCAAGAAAAAGCCCATCAAGAGAATACGGAAGTGCAGAACAATCAACATTCCACGGACAACGGATAATGCGAACACCACGTTGAAGGAAGTTTCGCAAAATGTTGTTCTTAATTCCTGTATCAATAATGGCAATCGTAATGCCACAAAATTCTTCTGGCTCCAAAACACTCACCTCACTTACAGAGACTTCTTCTACCAAATTTATCTCGTTCGGATCGGGAATATTGGAAAGTGGTCTTTCTGATTCAGGAACAATTTGCCCCAGCATCACACCGTGTTCTCGAAGCTTTTGGGTAAGTGCACGAGTATCTATGCCACTCAGCACGGGAATTCCTTTTTCCAAAAGCCACTCCGAAAGAGATTTTTTTCCAGAGTAATGCGAAAACTGCTCCGAAGCATTTCCTACCACTACCCCTCGAACATGCACATTAGAGGATTCAAAATGAGAAATAATACCATGTATATCATTTTCTTCTGAAGGAATGCCGTAATTTCCAATAAGAGGATAGGTAAAGACGAGAATTTGTCCGCGATAACTCGGATCGGTAAGCGACAGTTCATATCCCGACATACCGGTATTAAACACCACTTCTCCATGAGAAAATACAGGTGCCCCCAGAAGTGTTCCGGAGAATTGTGTGCCGTCGGAAAGAAGAAGTTGACCGTGCATTCCAGAAAAGTATGCCTGCTTTTTTTTACTCTTTTCAACTGATTTCCTTTTTTCCCGAATGCATATTGATTTTTCAAAGAAAAAAACAAGGGGATATACAAAAAAACACCCGCAAAATACGGATGCTTTTTGTGTGTATGTTTCTTCTTGAGAGATGGGGAAACAGGGGGATCATCAAGACGGAGAAAGAAGGTTCTCTGCTGATGGATGTCTGTTTTCCTCTTCTCTAAGGAAGGAGGGGGTGGCGGTGTCTCTTGAGGGGTGCCATTTCCTTGGTTCTTCTGCCTTCCTCCGGAGAGGTTTTGAGCCGTTCCTGCGGCTTGTCCGTTACTCGTTTCTGACAAAGAACAACAAGGTTCTTTCGAAACGCGAACACTCTAATGAGAACATTAAAGATGGGGGTGAGAATCAAAGGGAAGAGACGGTTCTTTTGATTCTACTTGGAAAGCAAGAAGAAAGAAGCAAAGAAAGGAGAACTCTTCGGGAAGACGAACGTGATTCGTTTCAGAACTTCAGAAATATAAATTCAGAAGGAGTAAAAGAAACGAGATGGTCACGTCGAGGGTCGAAGAGCTCGGGACATTCTCTGCTTGCTTCTTGTTGTGGGAGAGTAAAGTGTGTGGGGAACGAGGAGTGTTAAGGGTCGTAGGTTTTTTGGTCGATTGGGGATGTGTGTGTTTGGGGATGTGTGTGTTTGGGGATGTGTGTGTTTCCGTTGGTGTTTTTTTTGGTCTCGATGTTTCGTATCACTCTGCCATCCTCATTCCTCATTCGTCAACTTTTTAGGGTGGAAAAATAAATGAGGTGGGGTATAGTAAAAAAATACAACAACAAAGAAAATTTGTTTCTTGTTTTTTCAGAAGCCATTTTTATGCTTTTTTTCTTTTTTGTGAGAGAAAGAATTTTTCCTTTGGAAAAAGAAATATGCTCTCCCTTTTTGGAGAGAAAAAGTGATATAATATGAAACGATTATGTCAAATATTCCCAATCCTTCACCGGACGACATTTCTTTTGCCCTTTTTGAAGCACGAGATGATGCGCTCCAAAAAGCGGAAATATCTGGCATTCTCTCGGAGGCACAGCGAAAACAATATCGCCAAACAATTCTAAAAAATCTAGAAATCGCCATTGCTGGTGCTCCATTTCTAAACAATGAACAAAGAAAAAAGTGGAACAATGGCATTTCCCTTTTAGATATTACAGAAGCAGAAGAATTGCTCGACGCAATTATCCGCGAAAGCATGCGATATAAGAAAAAAACTCGAGATATTCGTCTTGAATTTCTCAAAACAAACCCAAATATTTCTGTCTCCTAAAGGTCATCATGGGAACCCCTCAACAACAAACAATTTCACCAGAAATACAAAGAGAACAGGATCTTCTCAGGGATTCTGACAAAAATCTTCTCACAAACTTTCATCGGCGTGCCGAACAAAACTGGAAAACCGGAGAAGATATCGTTCTTAACACTCTTCGAACAAAAACAGAGCAAACACCGCAAACACCTTTGGATTTTGAAAATTCTCCCGAAAACCAAGTGGAGCAACTTGACGAAATGGCAATCAACTTAGGAATTCTTATTGCTCAAGCCCTTCAAAAAAAACCGGATCTTACTGCAGAAGATTTTCTGAAAACAGCACAAACAAGGGATCCTCTTTTGGCAGAAAGTCTTCAAAATCTCAAATCTTGTTTTGGTGAAAAGTCAGGAACTGCTGTTGGAAAATTCGTCTCAGAGCGATTTTCTGCGCTCTTTTCCGCGGTACAGGCAACGGTAAAAACTCTGGAAACGAACAAAGACAATCCCCATTTTTTTGAAGATCTCCTCCAAAGCCCTCAGGAAGCGATTGGCAAGGCATGGAACACTGCGGAAGAAAAGGCAAAAGGAATTTGGGAGTATGTTTCAAAAAACCCAAAGCAAGCGCTTGTTACAGGAGGCATCATTTTAGGGGGAGCATGGATGTTGAGCAAAATATTCGGAGGAAATAAAAAATCAGCCACACAAGAAGCCGAAAAAGAAGGGGGATTTTTTGGTTCTCTTTTAAAGTGGCTCGGAATTGGTGGACTTGGTGCCGGCATTTTCATGGCAATTGGAAAAGGACCAGGAGCCGTAGGAAAATGGGTACAAGAACAAATCTCGGGATTGACCGACAAAATGGCGCAACAATTTATGGAAAAAGTAAAGGAAATAATTCCCGAAAGCATGCACGGTATTTTAGGACTCGATGGAAAAGGCGGTGGAGTTGTAGGGGCGATTTCGGAAGGGATGGAAACGGCACACAAAGAATATGCAGATTTTCTTAAGGAGCATCCAGATCTAGCAAAATTGCTCCCCGAAAATCTCGGGAGTCTTCTCGGAATTTTAGGAGTATCTGCCGCAGGAGGACTCACGCTGAAAAAACTCCTTTCCGGTTCTTCTAAAGAAGGGAAAAAAGGACTCTTTCGTTTTCTTTTAGGAAAAGCAGTCAGCGCACCTATCGGAGTCGCAAGACTCATCATGAATCCTCTTGTTCTTTTGACGGGACTCGTGGGAATTGGACTCTTCGCCGATAGAAAAGCCGTTGCAGAAGATTGGAAAGAGTTTACCAAACAAGACGAAGAGGGGAAAAGCTTGTGGGGACGACTGCAAGAAATGGTGTCTTCTGGAGTAGAAACCGCATCAGAACTTGCCGAAGCATTTCAAAAAAGAACCTCTGAAATTTTAGAAATTTGGAAACATCACGGATTTGGGGGAGGTGCACTCAATGAAATTCAAACATGGTTTTCGGAAAACATTACGCTTAAAGTGGCAGAAGAACTGGCAAAAAAAACAACATCCGGAGCTGGTTCACTTTGGGACAAAATAAAAACATACCCAGTAGAAATGGGAGCAGGAGTTCTGATTGCCTTTGTAATTTCAAAAAAACTCATGGGGCACGCAAGAGGGAATGTTTTGAAATACAGCGCCATTGCAGGGGCATTTGGATTAGGGGCATATTTAGCAAACATTGGCGCTGAAGGAAGAACTCGATTTTATGCCGCCTTTTCAAAAACTTGGCAAACACTCAGGGGGTCTGGAAGAGAACTTGATCCCGACGTCTTCAACGAAGTTTTTCCCAAGTGGATGGAAGAAAGTCTCGAAGAAATGGGAGTGGAATTTCCAGATACGGCTTTGAGGAAAGAAGATTCAAAAACCATACTTTCTTCCCTCAATTCGCTTGAAGCAAAAACACAAAAAAACACCGACCAAAAAACGAAGTATTTTCGAGAAGCCATTGCGGAAATACGAAGGGCAATTCAAAACGATTCTAACAAAGAAAAGGTTGTTCTTTCTTCTGCGCTCTTTACGAAACTCATTTTCTTTGCAAAAGAACTTGGGTTTTCCTGCTCTGTTGCAGACGGGAAAGATGGAACTTTTGTCCTCACCATTGACACGTTCTCATTTCCGGGATTCCAAGAAAACCCTTTTTCTTCTGCATTTGAAATGACAGAAAGAGAAGAAAAAGAACAGCGAAAAATGAGCATTCAAGCTGGACTTCATCGCCTCTCTGTAAAAATAGCTCCCTATAGTGCAGAAGCAAATAAGAATGAAACACAAAAAAACAATGCAAAAACAATTCTCCAAACGCTTTCTACCGTGCAAGATGCACTAGAACAACCAGGTTGGTCGTACGATAAATATGAAACGCACTATCAAAAAATTGTCTCAGCACTCACTATTTTTGGAGCATCCGTTCAAAAAACAAGCGGAACGGTATACGTCACCCTTCCGGCGGGAGATCGTGTTGATATGGGAGTTGCTCCAAATATTCCCCGAGAACAATTCCTCAATAATCTCTCTCAAAGAGAAGGAAGTTTTTTGCAAAAGGGAGTAGCGATGCTTTCGCCCACAGCAGCAGGAGCAGTAAGAGGTATGGAAAATGCCTTTGAAAATATTAATCAAAAAACCGCCCGTCTACTTCTTCATTTTGTCCCAGCAGGATCAGATATGGAAAAGAAAATTTACGATCTTCTTGCAAACCCAGAGAAACTCAATGACGCAACATGGCTTGCCCAATTTATTGCTACCATTGTCACTAGCGATGAAAACATAGGAATGCAACTCTGGACCGGTGGCGCATCACTCGTAATCGGATCGTACGAATTTGCCATTGAAGGCTTTTCATCTGCTATTTCTGGAGCATTTTCATTGCTCTCTGGAGAAGATTTTAACGAAGTAATAGCACAATCTGGTGGTGCCATTTTGCTCTTTGGCGGAAAGACTATTGGAGCGGTAACAGGGGCAACAACAAGCTTCTTGCGACACCCCTTTACACCCTCAAAGGTTTTAAGTGGGGCAAAGTTCGGAGCAAGAATAGGAAGTGTTCTGACATACCTTCCAATGAAAATAGTGAAGCTTCCTCTCAAAACCATTTCACTCTATAACAAGGGAAAAACCGAACGGGCAACTCGCGACATGCGCAGTCTTCACACTCCAAACATAAAACCCGATGCCCCTCTTTTTCAAGAAGGAGTCGATGGAAAAAAAGTTTTTAGAAATCCAGATGATATTGCTCGTGAGATGGAAGGAAAGCCACTGAGTTCAACAGATGATTATCTGAAGAAGGCATTTTCAGACGGAAAAAGTATTCCGAGAATTGATCTTCCCGAAAATTTTGATGAACTTCTTCCAGAAGAAAAAGCTACTGCTCTTCAAAAAAATGCGGAAAATATTGTCGCCGCAGAGAAAGGCGTAAACGCCCGTATTCAGCATGAACTTGATAAGGTAGCGGATTATGCAAAGCAAAATAAGCTCCCACATAATCATCCCGATATTCAAGCAAAACTCAAACATATTAATGAGGAAATGATCGCTCCTCTGGCAAGAGAAAAACTTCAAAAGATTGCAGAGATCAATAAGCACTACGGAAAACTCCCCAAGAGCGTCAAAACACCAGAACTCAAGGCGGCGGTTCGTTCTACCATTTATGGCGGAACAAAAGAAGGGATGAGTTTTGCAAAATTTAAAAAAGCCGCGACAGGGCGTGTCAAAATGATGGGAGTAATGGCACTCATTACTGCCGCCACCGATACTGCGTTCAATTGGGAAAAGATAAAAAATGATCCTGAGCGTGAACTCGCACAACTCATGACCAATATGGGACCACAAGCAGTTCAAATTCTTGTGGATTGTCTTCCTCTTGTTGGAACCTATTCGAGTTTTCACTCTGCCTTTGCTGGAACAGACATGATTACCGGAAACGATGCGAGTTCTTTTGGGCAACGAGTGGCGAACAGCATTTTTGGCGTTGTGGGAATAGCACTTGATGCGGCTTCTATCGCAAGCCTTGGAGCAGGAGTCGTTCCCGCTACACTTGCAAGAGTGGTAGCAACAACAGCAAAAATGGGAAGAAGGGGAGAAAAAATAGCAACAATGATTACAGATATTCTTCCGCAAATCGCAAAGATTGCAGAAAAAATGGGGGGCTGGAAAAACTTTGCGAAAAAGTTTTCCGAGATGCTGAGTGGCGGATTCGATAAAATCGCAAAATACGGAACATACGCCGGAACAGCAGTCGTTGTTGGAAGTATGGGAATTTCTCTTTTTGAATCAAACTTTGGGTCGTTTGACCCTGAAGATCTTGACCCTGATTTACGACCAGACTGATGGCTCTTTGGACATCACGCCCTAATCCCCCCCTTGCCCCCACAAGATCTTCTTTGCCATTATTGCACGCAATGAACAGAAACTTTCCTCTCATTGCTGGCGTTGACGAAGCCGGACGCGGATGTTTGGCAGGACCAGTGGTTGCCGGAGCCGTTATTTTGCCACCAGAATTTCCAGGAGAAATGCTCGGCGACTCCAAAAAAATGACGGAAAAACAGCGAGAGAAATCGTACGAGTGGATAGTGAATCATGCGTATTGTGGCATTGGATTTGCAAGTGCAGAAGAAATTGACAATCTTGGCATTCGACCTGCAACATACCTTGCTATGAAGCGAGCCATTAAAAAACTCCAAAAAACACCAGATTTTCTTCGGATTGATGGAAGAGATCACTTTCGATTTGATATTCCATCACAAGAAATTATTCGTGGAGATAGTCAATTTCCAGAAATTTCCGCAGCAAGTATTATCGCAAAGGTTTCTCGCGACAGATATATGAAAACAATATCCGAGCGATATGCCCCATTTGGATTTCATCGACACAAAGGATACGGCGTTGCGAAACATGTTCGAGCAATAAGAGAGCACGGACACACACCACTTCACCGAAAAAGCTTTAACCCTCTACGAAAATGGCTTTCGCAAGAAACACTATTTCAATAAATCGCTAACACGTCGCCCTTGACTCACGTTGATCCAAATGTTCTTGAGATATTCCATGGAGCGATACGCCAGCTCTGCCAAAAATCCCCGAAGCTTTCGAAGAAGATCAACCGCAGTCGAAAGTTCGTGTGCCTTGGTAGTAGGGCACTTCGAAAGCTCTTTCACACTTATTTCTACTTCTCGAATTTCTTTTTTTATCTCCATACGAATCTGTCGAATCACCTCTTTTTTTGGAGGAATAACAATTTTTCCAATCTCTGGAAGTTCCAATACCTCTTCTTCATCATCGCGAGTTACAGCACTACCGCCACCCGTGGAAGGCTCTGACTTTTTATTTTTGTTCTCTCCTGCCACTTCAGAAATTCGAGAATCGACAAATTCTACTGCTTCACTCTCACTTCGAACCTCTGCACTAAACACCGCTCCTTCCACTCCTTTTCGTGAAGTTCCGAGACTCTCAGACAGAGAAACTCTTCCGCTTTTTTGAAGTTGTTCCTTGGTGCCGATTTCTGTCTCTGCAGTGGGGTTGTTCATAATTTTTTGAGCGCCAATCTTGGAAGATAATCCACTCCCTGTCAAGAGCATTATACGCCTTTTTCAAAAAAGAAAAAACCTGCAGGAAAAAGGAATAAAGACAGTTGCCTTTGGAAGGAATTTTTGTTTAAAATGCCTTCTGATTTGCGGAGAGATGGCCGAGCGGTCGAAGGCGCACGCTTGGAAGGCGTGTGTAGCAGTAATGTTACCGAGGGTTCGAATCCCTCTCTCTCCGCCAGACAATAATCAAGACGACTCGCAAAAATTATTTGTGCTTTTTTAGTGCTATCGGTTTTACCAAAATACAATAACCTCTTCAGTAAAGTTTTACGCCAAGAGGAACTTCTTTTTGTGGCGACATCAAAATCACTTCTCCGTTTTTATCGGGAACACCGAGCGTAAGAACTTCCGAAAGAAATGATCCGATTTGTCGTGGTGGGAAATTTACTACTCCCAAAACGAGTACCTCAAGAAGGGCTTCCTTTTTGTAATTTTCGGTAATTTTTGCAGAACTTTTTTTCATCCCGATGTCTTCACCAAAATCGATTGTCAATTTATATGCTGGTTTTCTCGCTTCTGGAAAATCTTCTACATACACTATTTTCCCCACGCGAATATCGAGTTTCAAAAAATCGTCAATGGTCGCCACAAGATAGGTTTAGAAAGAAAAAGATTCGTTCAAAATTTTTTTTAGAAAGGTGAATTTTTAAAAATAAGAATCATCCTCCCATTTTTTGGGTTTATTTTTCCATGTTGAATCAGGTTTTCCTTTTCTTGTCGCGTCCAGCCCTTGATCTGACTTTCTCGTTTCATCGCCTCTGATCGATCTAAAAAACGTTCGCAGTATACTATTTTTACTGGTCTTCTTGATCTGGTGTATTTCGCTCCTTCTCCAGAATTGTGTTTCTGCTCTCGGGCGTGAACATCGCGACAATAACCAGCGTACAGAGAATTATCCGAACAGCGAGCCAAATAAGTAAAATATTCAGACATACTGATCAAATGACTGAAATGAATATTTGCGAACCTCGGGACCTTGATGGTGGAGTACTATGAGTAAGAGGTTCCGTTTTGTAAAATAATGAGTCGAATGGTGGGCGGAGAGGGATTCGAACCCCCGAACCCGTAAGGGAACAGATTTACAGTCTGTCGCCGTTGACCGCTTGGCTATCCGCCCATCCACACTCCGTTTTGGAATGGAGCCACCTGTCGGATTTGAACCGACGACCCTTCGCTTACAAGGCGAGCGCTCTACCAGCTGAGCTAAGGTGGCAAAAATTCCATAACATTATTCATTATGCAGGAGAACTCTGTCAATTTGCCAAGGTTGATTTTTTTTAAAAATCATCCTATTACATATTCTGCTCAAAAATTTCTTTCTCCAAAAACTATGTCTATTTTCAAAAGAGTCTTCCTCTTTCTGGCGGCAAACATTGCGATTATCGCAGTGTTTTCGATTATTCTTTCTGTCTTGAACGTTCAACCATATCTCACACCATATGGACTCAACCTTGAAAGCCTCCTCATCTATTCTGCTATTATTGGATTTACCGGTTCGCTTGTTTCGCTTCTCATTTCAAAGTGGATGGCGAAAATGGCATTTTCCATTCAAATTATTACTGACCCAAGAGGAGGAGCAGAAGCAAATCTTTTTTTGACCGTTAAACGGCTTGCTGAGAAGGCGGGAATTAGCATGCCAGAGGTTGGAATATACGTCTCTCCCGAGCCGAATGCTTTTGCCACCGGATACAGCAAAAACAACGCTTTGGTGGCGGTTTCTACCGGACTTCTTGAAAGCATGACTCAAGATGAACTCGAGGGAGTATTGGCACACGAAATTTCTCATGCGGCAAATGGGGACATGGTGACGATGGCACTTTTGCAAGGAGTGGTAAATACATTTGTCATTTTCTTTGCGCGCATTGCCGCCTATGTAGTGCAAAGCTTTCTGAGTCGCGAACGAGATGATAACGGACATGTTGGCGGTTTGGCGTATTACCTCACCTCTATTGTTTTTGAAATTCTCTTCGGAATTCTTGCGAGTATTCTTGTAATGAGCTTTTCTCGTTGGCGTGAGTTTCGTGCAGATGCCGGAAGCGCTCAGCTTTCTGGAAGCGAAAAAATGATTGCTGCACTTCAAAAGTTGCAAGTGCTCACCGCAAAAGTTCCAGTGGACGATACGCGGGGAAAATCATTTCGCTCGATGCAAATTTCCGATCAACCAAATCGATTTTTTTCTCTCTTCTCCAGTCATCCACCACTTGAAGCACGTATTGCGGCACTGCAAAAAGGAGTCCGCCAATAGTTTCGATACATAGAAATGAGCAAGGGGTTAAAACCCCTTGCTTGCAAAAATGAAAGAGATTCAAGAAATCCTAAAAAAAGAGTAGAATAACTCAAGATACCCTTCTTTTATGTCTGGAGAACTTCTCTACGAATACGGCAAAAATCCGGTGAACTGGGGACGACTTGCGACACCAGATATTTCTCACACGGAAAAAAACATCTCCTGTGGAGAGGAGCTTTCTCTCGATTTGAAATTAGGAGAAAACAACACTGTTCAGGAAATTGGATTCGAGGGAGAAGGACGGCTTATTACCATTGCCGCTATGAGTCTCCTGTCGGAAGAAATGGAAGAAAATCCCCTTTCTCATATCGAAAAAATCGGAAAAAAAGACCTCCTCAACCTCCTAGAAGTTGATCAACTTTCGCCTCGACGACTAAAGTCTGCTCTTTTGAGCTTGCTCACATTTCGCAATATTTATCACAAAAGGATAGGAAAGAGAGTGCTCGATTTTGGTGATCTTATGGAAGAATAATGAAAATCGCTTGTCTCGTTTCTGGTGGAGTCGATAGCTCGGTGGCACTTTCGCTTTTGCGAGACGCCGGACACGACGTGACAGCATTTTATTTAAAAATTTGGCTCGAAGACGAACTGAAGCATTTGGGAGATTGCGCATGGGAAGAAGACCTTTTATTTGTGGAAGAAACCTGCAAAAAACTCAATGTTCCCCTCACCGTTTTTTCCCTTCAGCAGGAATATTGGCGGTCAGTGGTACAAGAAACCATTGCCGAAGTACGCGAAGGACGAACGCCAAATCCAGATATTTGGTGTAACGAGCGGATTAAATTTGGTGCGTTTTACGAAAAGATTCCCGATGAATTTGAAAAAGTTGCGACCGGTCACTATGCGCAAGTTGAAGAAAAAAATGGACAATTTCTCCTCAAAACATCTGCCGATGCCAAAAAAGATCAGACCTATTTTTTGAGTCGCCTCAGTCAGCGCCAGCTTTCACGGGCATGGTTTCCTATTGGACACCTTCAAAAACAAGAAGTGCGACACATTGCGGAGAAAAAAAAACTTCCTTCTCAAAATCGTCCCGATAGCCAAGGCATTTGTTTTTTAGGGAAGTTCAAGTTTTCCGATTTCCTCAAAACGCATCTCGGAGAAGAAGAGGGAAATATTCTTGAACGAGAAACAGGAAATATCCTCGGAAAACACCAAGGATTTTGGTTTTACACGCATGGACAACGCCAAGGAATTGGACTTTCGGGTGGACCGTGGTTTGTAGTAGAAAAACGCCCAAAGACAAATGAGATTCTTGTTTCCAAAAACGCAACGGAAAAATCGGGGAAAAATACGCTTTTTCTCACAAGTGAAAACTGGATTCCTGTTTGTCCAACAGCAAAAAATTATCGCGTCAAAATTCGTCATTCCGAATCTTTTGAAGAAGGCGCACTTGCTTTTGGAAACAATGGAGGTGCTGTTGTTCACCTCAACAAGCCAGATCGCGGTCTCTCTCCTGGACAAACAGCAGTACTATACGATAACGAATACTGCTTGGGTGGTGGAATTATTTCTGATTGTAAATAGTCAAAGGCTTACTGCTTCATGTGTCGAATCATGGTGACGAGATTAATTCCCCGAATAAATTCTTGATTTCCCGAAAGAGCAAACCCATGCCGTTCAAAAAACCGAATGGCAGGAATATTCTCTCGAAGAAGATCTGAAAAAATTTCCTTGGTTTCTCGCAGGTGGAAAAAAATATATTTCATAAATTCACTCCCAATTCCTTGTCGTTGAAATTCTCGAAGAATATAAATTGCCTTCATTTCCCCAAGATCATCATTTTTCAGAGCATCACAAAATCCTACAATTCCTTTTTCATTTCGTGCAACAAGCAAAAGGTGTTCCGGCTTTTTCCCCATAGAAACATCACGAAAGTGGGTTATTTGAGCTTTTTCGGAAGAATTCAGAAGTCCTTCAATACTTTCTGCTGGCAAAATGCCATCGTAGGTTTCGTGCCACGAAACGCGATGTACTCGAGCGATTTCTTCGGCATCTCCCACGCTGGGTTTTTCCACAATAATCATCGGGAAAAGGAAAGAAAAATGCGGTCAGTAGCATGCGAAGAGAGTGGAACAGTCGCCCAAACAACAGGAAGAAAAAGGAATGGCATAATATCAAACGGAATAATGTGAGGAAAAATCACGAAAAAACATACTGAGGCAAGAAGTCCGCCGGCAATGACTTTGTACGCTCCTTTTTTCGATTGATTCGCGTAGGTTTCGTAGAGCAAGAGAGAAGAAAGTGCACTAAAGAGTAAGAGAAATCGAGAAACAGGAAGTCCGTTTTCGGTGGGAAGAAAAAGGAATAAGGGACTTCCGAGTGCCATTACTCCAATAATAACAAAGAAAATGGCAGAAAGAGCTTCTCGAAATTTTCCTTGAAATGATTCTTGTTGGGCAAGCGCCATGAGGAGAGTGGCAAAAATATTGGATGAAAGTGCCGAAACAAACGTCAACGAGAAGAGACTGAATCCAGAAAGAATATCCTTCTCATTTCCGGTGATCATGGGGATGCTTCGAATGAGAGAGAAAAAGAGAAGCGCCACAATACTCCCAAGGAGTGCACCCCCTATTGCCGCCAACTCTGAGAGCAAAAGCGTTTGAAGAGAGCCCCTTTCTTTTTCTGTGTTTTTTTTCATCATCGTATATTACCAAAAAAAAAACTTTTCGGCAATGTCAGCATACTTCCTCCTTCTGAAACCTTTCTTGCTCGTCTCCAAAAAACAAAGCATAGTAATTTGGCAATTTCTTTATAAATGATCGACGAAGTTCAAGGGGTTCCAACCTCTATTTCTGATCGGCATGTTAGTCTTTCTTTGGGAGCAATTTCTTTTCGTCTTTCGTGTGGTCTTCAGACACTTTCTACCCTTTCCATTGGAAAAGAATGTGTCCTAAAAACCTATCTCCATGTACGAGAAGATGAGCTTTCTCTCTATGGATTTTTGGGGGAGTCTGAACGAGAGCTTTTTTTGCAACTTTTGTCGGTTTCTGGAATCGGACCAAAGGCGGCACTTGAAATACTTTCTCTTGGAGAAGAATCCGTACGAAATGCCATTTGCTCAGAAGATGTGGCTCTTCTTACTTCTGTCCGTGGTATCGGAAAACGAACCGCAGAACGAGTGCTTGTAGAACTTCGAGAAAAAGTTACTGCACCACAAAAAATGAATACAGGAATCGCACGAAAAAGCGATGCCTTCTCAGAAGCGACTGATGCACTAGAAGGACTTGGATTTAAAAAAGCGGATATTCTTCGGGTCTTTTCAGATGCCCCAGATCGGCTTATGGACACAGAAACGCTCATTCGATGGTTTTTGACAAAAAAGTAGAAAAATGCGAGAATAAAGAAGAATAAGAACACAAACACCACATGTTATTTTCCTACAAAAGTACCAGCGGGTTTACCATGATTGAGCTTATTGTGAGCATCGCAATTGTGTCGCTCTTAACAACTGGCATGATCGCCTTTTCGCAAACAATGGCAGAGCGCTCAAAACGAAGTCAATTTCAAACAGATGTGGAAGAGATTTTGACATTCTTTCGTCGTGCACGGTCGGACGCTATTGGAAACCGACTCGTCAACGGCGAGGTTCCCGAGGGTGGTTTTGGGGTGCAACTCCAAAAAGTAAGCTCTGATGGACACAATAAAATACGCATGACATATTTTGTTGATGACTACGATAATGATATTGGTGGTGCTGGAAATGACGGGGTATACACAGAAGGACAAGACACACGATTAGAACAGCGAGAAATACAAATGTTTTGGACATTTGTCCCTCGAAATCCTATTCCCGATCCCGATCATCCAGAATACCCTTCCGCCACGGTAGATGATGAAGGGGCAATAACCGTATTTTTCATTCCACCAAATGCCGAAAGCATCATCAATCATGGTGGCGATGATCAGAATGATCTGCGGAGCATTGACCTTCGCTTTCAGTATCGGGAAACAATAAAAAACATTTGCCTCAATCGTATTTCTCGTTTTTTAGAGATCGTTGGTGATCAAAGTTGCTAATATGAAATATTCTTTTCGACATCAACGGGGATCCATTCTCATTCAGGTTGTTTTTTCCATCCTTATTTTTTCTATGGGACTCACGGGATCAGCTGCACTTATTGTTGCCGCCATTGAGTCGAATACTATGAACGAGAATCGTTTTATGGCAACAAATTTAGCGCAAGAAGGCATTGAAGTGGTGCGAACACTTCGAGACACCAACTGGATGACGTATTCAACAAACTTGCGAGAGTGTTGGAATTTTTGGGATGATACAGATGAAAATGGAATTGCCGACGATTCGGATGCCGATTGCACTCCGAATGCAGATGGACAAAATGATCATCCGTGGGGAAGAAGCGACAAAAGTGGAGGAATTGATCAAAACGCGTTCTTGGTCGATTTAAATACGAACAATTTTCGCTGGAATATTATTCCCGAGGAGAAATTTGATGATATTGATGGAACCGGCGGTTTCCCCGATTACACTGACGGATTTCGTCTCTACGAAAAAACAACGAGTGGTGGAACATTTTACACACACGATAAATCGGGAGATGTCACTCGCACAAAATTTTCTCGAAAAATATATCTCTACTATATCGATAATAATTTTGATGATACTGGTTCATCATGTGGTGCAGGAGGATGGCCAAGTGATTGTGACGAAAATGAGATTATTGGGGGAGAATTCCCAGCAGGACAAAAAGCAAATGACAACCGCATTCTTGTCATTTCAAAAGTAACATGGCTTCATCGAGGAGTAGAAAAAAATGTGACCATTAGCACGATCATGACTGATTTCTATGACCGGAGCGAATGGACATCATGATGCAAAAAAAAACTGCTGGCTACACCTTTATAGAAATTCTCGTGGCGATTGGCATTTTTTCCATGCTCCTCACCATGACAACGGTAATTACAGTCAATTTTTACAATGCCCAAAAACGAGAACGTATTCGCAATGCCACTATTGAGGAGACACAGTTTCTTCTCAATCGTATTGCCAATCTCATTCGAGATAATGCTATCGACTACTCAGAATACTACTCAAATAATTTAGAAGAGACCGGAGGAGGAACAGCATACGCTCAAGACGCCGTCCCTGAAAATGATGATCGTGAAGATATTGTCTACGGCAATGAGCCAAAAGAGTATGAACATCAGTTTTTCTTCTATCCTACCTGCGACCCAGGGGAAAAACACGGAGACGGCAACTGTGACCGTGATGATCCAAATGCATTTAACGAAGGAACGTTTTCTACCGAAGCTGATAACGATATTGGAAACGATGCGCCAGATGCTTCTGCACTCTATGGACTTCAAGATTCTTCTGGAACAGCTCAAGAAGTATCATATCTCCAACGAGAGCTCTACCTTATTTCTCCTTCTGGAACGACAAAAACTGTTTTGCGCCGCATCGGAAATGGAATCGATGATGATGTCGATGGAGATACCGATGAAGATGACAACTCCTTCTGGCAGACCACAGCAGAAGATGGAGGAGAACAACTCGGCATTCTTCAACTCGATGCTAATTCTGATGTCGATAGCGATGGAGAACTCGATTTTCTTTCGAACGCTGATGATTTTCAAGCAGATGGAGACACAAGTCCCGAAGTTGAAGATTTTATTGCCATAAGCCCTCGGAATATCGATATTGTTGATCTCAAATTTTATATTTCTCCGCTCGATGACCCAAGAAAGGCATTTAGCGAAACCGGAAAAGACAACCAAATTCAACCGCATGTTACTATCCTTCTCACTACTCGTCCTGGTGTGCTATTGCGGCGACAAATGGTAGGAACTCCATTCACTCTCTCTGTTCAGACCACCATCTCTCAACGTCATCTTCAAAATGTTCTTTTACCCGCCCCTTAATGAGAAAACTTATTCATGACACCTCTGGAAATGCCATTCTTATTGCACTTGCCATAACGAGTTTTCTTTTTATCGCCGCGGCAGGGGCTACACAAGTTATTCAATCTTCTCTTCAGCAATCCCCCAAATTGGTGAATTCTGGTAAAGCATTTTATGCCGCAGAAAGTGCTGTAGAGAGTGCATTATATGAGGCATCGGCAAGAGACTCTGGTTATGAAGTATCTGCTGGAACAACCGCCGGAGACGCCGCATTTGTTCCTATGAATCGTATTAACAAAACCCAGGCAAATTGGACTGCCCGTTCACAACTTTCTATGGAAAAAATTCAGGAAGACTTTGTAGATAGCACCCAAGACCATCCTTACCAAAAAGTACTCTTTATTCCACCAAGAAAAACAAAAAATATTCCTGCGAACGATGATCCGCAATATGGAGAGTGTGCCGATCTTACGGACAACTGTTCAGATACTTATCAAACTTATTTTAGCCTTTCTAACTGGCGCCCTATTCGCTTTGGAACAACGGCTTCGTTTAATTTATATAGTGATATTAGCAATAAGCAAGCACCGCTCCCCATGGGAGGAGCAACAAACTGCAACGCTGGATACGTAAACGTCAACGGGCAATGCATGACAGAGACCCTAATGTGCTCCGATCACAGCACCCCCATTAATGGTTTTTGTCCGGAGAACACAAAGAGTATTTTTCGAAATCAATACGGAGATCCTAATAATAGTGTGGAAAGTTTTTTTATCGACCTTTTTATTCCGGGGGATTTTGAGGTTCCCTACAATAGTGCTGATCGACCACTTCTCTCTTGGCGTCTTGAGGCAAAAGCAAAAACAAGTACTGGTCAGTTTGAAACCGTTTTCCTAGACTCTATTAGTAAATGTGATGAACCATCTACTCCGGGTGCTATTTGTCTTTCAGATTTTTCCGGTGACTCTCTCGCCCCCTCCTTGTTCGTTCAACGACATGTTAACTCCGTTGGGAGTTCTGGAATACAAGGAAGATGGGTGCGAATTCTTAATCCATCGGGTATTCTCAAGGGAGGAGACCAAAACTTTTGTAAAGAATCTTTTACTAATATTATTCGGATGAATTACCTTTGTAACAAGCTAATTTATAATCTTGCTTTCCCAAAACTCACCCTGCAGTTGGGGAAAAAACCAATGGTAGAAATAGACTCAGAATCACATGATATTTCAGAGGCATACGTTCGTGTTGGTTTTGTACTCGGGAGTTCGGTAACAAATATCGGCCAGTTTTTTCAAGATTTCTCATTGCCAGACGATAAAGTCACCATTGAGGCAGTAGGAGATGCAGAAGGATTCAAACAAAAGGTGCAAGTGCAAATTGAACCACAAGAGCTAGCTCCTATCTTCGACTATGCCATTTTCCAGCCATAAAGTTTACTGATATTCGTAATAAAAATTAGGCTCTTGAGTAGCAGATTTTAAAATTTCTTCAAAATCTTTAGCATTTTATCATAAAGATTCTGATCTTTATAGTTCCATCGGAACTCACATTCTTTCAGATGAAGATTAAACTTATGAGAAGCAATACCGTTGAATTTAGAGAGTCTTCTCTTGGCAAATGACCAGAAAGATTCTATGCCATTCACATGGCATTTTCCTCGAGCAAATTCATCATGGGAATGGTAGACACGATAGTGATCATACCCATTTAGAATGAGTCCGTCATAAGCCCTCCAGCCATCGGTGTGGATAGTGGAACCTTCGAGTATTTTTCCCTGTATGATAGGCAATAACTCTTCTCTACTGCATTTCTTTACGATGGTTACTGATACTTTTCCGTCTCGTTTAAGTATACCAAAGACTGGTGTTTTTCCGGCTGCCCCTCTTCCTCTTTTACCTCGTACTCTTTTAGCTCCAAAATAACTTTCATCAAGTTCAAACTCTCCAGATTCCTTACTTTGAGCGATGGCGTGAAGAGTTATTTTTTCTCGGAAGATATTAAAATACCGATCAATAGTCCTTCGATTTATTTCTAGAATTCTTGCTGTTTTTGAGGCATCGATATCTTCACAAAAACACATCAATATTTTTTTTATTTTGTAGTCTGATATTTTGGCGTGTTTAAGCATGTTGAGAGGATAATCGAAATGATTTTCCTACTCAAGAGCCAAAAATTATACTTCCTTCTGTACTGTCACAACTTCTACTGGATGCTGATGGTCATTGTCATCTTTCCATGACCAGCTCTTTCTCTTTTGAGCACTAAGACCGATTCTTGCAAGATCGTTTTCATAATTTGGCTCAATATTTCTGTAGACTCTTGTCTTGTCAACTTTTCCATAGAGGATCTCTCCATTTTCTCTCTCATAATGTTCCGTTCCGGTATCCATAAAGATAATAAGCTCGCCATTGGGACTTTTTCTAAACCAGCTCTTCAGTGACGATTTAAAAAGCCAAAGATTATACTCTTTCATAAAATTGAAAATAGACTCTTCCACTTGTGTACGTTTTTCCTTATCCGATGTTTTTAGTGGAAAATCTCTCTCAAGAATTTTCCAGAGTGCCTTTCTTACTGGGACAATAGTTGCATTCTGCACCATGAGTGAAAATCCAATATCTGCAAAGGGAATTCTTTCGTCATCGTAGTGTCCATTGTGAGAGACACAAGAAGCAGTGTTTGACCAGATTCCTCGCATTTTGATTAATATTTCTTCGACACTCTTCGAGGCTTCTCCTTGATCATCAAAAAATTCCATTAAAAAACCATCAGCACCCCCACTAATATCATCCGCAAGAAGACATATATTTTCTGGAACATCTTTTTTTTTCCTCCATTTTTGCTCAAGTTTTTCATAAACCTTCTGAAGATCTGAGCGACTGATACTATGAAAAACAAGGTTTTGGGCACATGCAATAATGTCGCCCATTTTTTTACGCTCCCCCTCCTGATAATCAAGTTGCAAGCCGCCTCTCTCGAGATCAAACGGGGTGGCGCCCAAAAAATATAATGTTTTTTTCGAAATATCTGTAACCTTAATAAGCCTTTCATATACTTTTTTGCAAATATTTCCATAGTGCTCATTATCTTGGGGCAGAGTATTAAAATCTTTTTCCATGTAAAGGGAATACAACCTTTGCGCCAACTCCTGATTCGAGCCTGGATTCATTCTGTTTATGTCATGTCGCTGCATTCTTCCACTTCTTTTTTCTGCAACAGGACGATATCCTTTAGCCGACACATTATCCGAGAGGGCGAGCGTCATCTTTTTTAAGTTATATTTACAAAGTATTTGATTTTTTAAAAAAATCAACCTCTTGTCAAGTTTCTTACTCCATGCACCTCAAGAAGTTCATCGAATATCTCACTTACCTGACTATAGCGCTCCACTTCAATTCCTATTTTGTAAAGTGCATTTCGAGAAGGACGAAGAGAATATACCCTGAGGGTAGCAACATTTATTTTCCTTTTTGCAAATATTCCCAAAATATCATAGAGCATCCCCTGTCTATCTTTCGCCTCAATATTTATTTGAACTATTTGTGAGTTTGGATTTAAAACATTGGCGGTAAAAAGAAAAAAGAATTTTGCATAAAAAGCCTCTTTCCATTTGTCAAAATGAGAAAGAAAAAAGGATTCTTCTCGTATTTTCTTTTTGCACTCGAGATATTTTTCCAGAAATTCTTTTGGACTAATAACACCTTCTCCCACTTTTTCTATAATTTGTCGGAAACTATTTTCGGGATATTCATTGTCGAGTATTTTTTTCATTTTTCTACTCATCATTTTTTCGTAGCTTTCACCAATTTTTAAGAACTCCCTCACAAGAGCCGCTCTTCCCATGATATATTTTTGTTGCTTGGTCAGTCCCGAAAACCAATGCAGCATGTGATATTTTGCAATTCCTGTTCGAGTATGATTGAGCCAAAAATTCTCTGCCTTAGGAAATCTGCTATAAATTGGTTCCACCACATCTCCGTTTTGTAAAATGGTGGTGATGGGCTGAAGAATTCCATTTATCTTAATGTCCTCAAGATAGTGTGCCTTTTTAGCATCTGACACATAAGAAAAATCAATTCCAGAGGCGTGCACAGGAAGTGCCATTGCTTTTCCCTGACGAGTAAATGTTAATATTTTTTTTTGAAGAACATCTTTATGAAGATCTGACCAAAATTGCTGAGAAAAATAATAGTTTTTATCAAGCGCATGAAGGGAGTTTTGAAATGGTTTTTTCAAAAAACTCTCTGGTGAAAAAAAATATGACCCACTTTGGTTTGAGTAATTCATTGCTCTTGTTTTTATGTGAAATTCAAGAGGCTTTGACATGCTGGTGAATACAGAGGTGTGAATCCCTTGGTATCCATTACTCTTTGGAATAGAAATGTAGTCTGCAAATTCCTTTTCTTTCCAAAAATATTTTTTATGGAGAGCTCCAAGTGCTGCATAGCATTCAGAAGCGTTCTCAACAATAACATCAATATGAAAAGGATGAATTTCTGAAGACGGAATATTTTTTGCCTCCATTTCATAAAAAATATCAGCAGGAGAGTAAAAAGAGGGGCGTATTTCAAAGTACAAAAATTGCTTCTGAAAATCGCTCTCTATTTCCGAAATAACCTTTTTGGAGTCCCTGAAAATCTCAGTTTTCCATCCCGAAAGATTCTTATGAAGCTCCTGAAAAACGTCAGGGTGAATAATGGGAAAACAAAAATCTTCATAGGTTTTTTTAAATTTCCAAATGCCAAAAACTTTTGCAAGAGGGTAGTAGATATCCATTGTTTCTTGAGCAATTCTTTGTTGTTTTGTTTTGAGAAATTCAGAGATAGTCTCCACATTGTGCGCTCGATCTGCCAATTTTATAATAATTGCCCGCTCATCAAGAACACTTCCTGAAAGTATTTTTCGAAAAGTTGCTGTTTTTTGAGAATCAAAACTCCCAAAAAACTTTGTCTTTGAGACCTTCGTTACCGCATCAACAAGATGTCCTATGGATTCACCAAATTGAGAAGAAATTTCTTGAACAGTAAGTATTGTATCTTCAATAGTATCGTGCAAAAGGGCGGCAATAATGGTTTCTTCATCTGCTCCAATATCAAAAAGACTTTGAGCAACCGCAACGGGATGAGAGAGATATGGCTCTCCTGTTTTTCGTTTTTGTCCATGGTGTACTTTTTCTGCAAGTTGATAAGCACCTTCTATACGCTTTTCATCGAAATTTCCCTGTTGTTGTATTGCCGATTGCAATTCGTTCCACGTCATTTCTTTCTTGGTACCGTTTTTTTGAGAAAAACACCACCTTTTATGTGCATCCATAATATATTTTCTACACAACTCATGAAAAAAATATTGTTGGGCATATTGAGTTTTTGATTATCGTGCGAATCACGCGCTTGCATAACCTCTCCTTAAAAAAAGAGAGGGGAGCTGTGCAGCAATCTACAAATTCTCTGCCCTTTCTTTTAGTGCTTCAAAGGTGCTTTTAAGTGTTGTGATCTCTTCTTCTTGTTGATGAATTTTTTCGAGCAGTTCCGCCATTGTTCCCTGATCTACGGTTTCAGCTCCAAAAAGGACAGGAGAAGAAGTATTTGCTGCTCCTACGGGCCATGCGGAACGACAATCACTTCCGATGCAAAGTTCATCTGCTTTTACTTTTCCTACCACTTCTAGTGCTTCACTGGGAGTACTTGTTCCAATTCCTACATTTCCGAGGAGATGAAAGATGCTTGATCCTCCTAGAACTTGTGTCCAGAGATCGGGAGTGGCGTATAAGAGAGAGAAATCTGCTGTGCAAGAAACAGGAGCATTCATTGTGATTACTCCATCAGAGCAATCTCCATCTCCACTCCATCCAGAGAATATGCTTCCGGCATCAGCACTTACGGTAAGAGTCACTACTGTTCCTTCGGTGAAAGAAGTGGTGCATGTTGCTCCACAATCAATTCCTACAGGAGCACTGGTCAACGTTCCATTTCCCGTTCCGGTTTTGGTGAGGGAGAGAGTCTGAAGTATTGGAGTGCTAATCGTTCCTAAAAAGTAAGCAGAGCCAGAAGAGGTTCCCTTGTCATCATCGAGTGGGGCAGAAACAACTGCCTCTCCTTGCGAGAGAACTACCCGTCCTCCAAATCGATCTTGATACGCTCCATCGGACGCATAAAATTTTTCCTGCTGTGACCATGTCCCACCAGAAAGCTCAAATTGGTAGGCCGAGCCTCTTTCAGATCCCTTTGGGGTACTGTCACCATACGCACCAACCAGAAGGGTATTATTCTCAAACGCTACCGAAGAGCCAAATTTCCTCCCCGTTGTAGGACTACTCGGAGAAAGGATTTGTGTTTCCACAAAATTGCCACTCTGTTTTTGAAAAACAGTAACCCGCCCTGCATCCCCTGTAGTTCCTTCTTTGTAAAACGGCGCACCGGCAATAAGCGTATTACCCTTTATATTCATTGCTAAACCAAATCCCTGACCAGGAGACGACGTGGAGGGGGCCACCTCTTGGGTCTCTTCCCACACACCAGTCGTGGCGTTGCGGGTAAAAATATAAATTGCCCCAGAGTATGTAGCATTTCCGCTGGGAGTGGCATTCCAAGAGGTGATGGCGATTGTTTCTCCACTCATAGCAACTTCTATTCCAAAATGATCTCCGTTAAAGCCATTACTCGCTTGAAGTTTTTGCACCTCTATCCACACTCCTCCAATTTTTTCAAAAACATAGGCATCTCCGTGGACAGCATAAATTGGCGTCCAAGGCGCGCTAATAACCGCATAATTTCCTCCGTCAAATGCAACACTATCTCCAAAAAAGTGATTTATTTCGTAAGGATCACTTGCGGTTAATTTCTGGGTTTCTGTCCACACTCCTCCAATTTTTTCAAAAACATAGACTGCCCCTTCTGATTGATGTGTACCAACCTCTTTCGTCATAGCACTAATAAACATGGTGTTTCCAGAAAGAGCAATGCTATTTCCGAAATGATCATTGTCATTTCCATCACTTGCGGTTAATTTCTGGGTTTCTGTCCACACTCCTCCAATTTTTTCAAAAACATAGACTGCCCCTACTCCAAGATTTGAAGTAAAAAAATCTTCTGTAGCATCCGCCCCAACAACAAGTGTGTCTCCTTCCATCGCCATAGCGGCACCGAAGGTGTCGTAAGAGACTCCATCGGACGCAGTTTTTTTGTTCGTAAGTGCCGTGTCGAGTGCAGAAAAAACCGGTTCAAAAAATGAAGAGAATACCGGAAAAAAATTGAGTCCTCCTCGTGGCTCTTGAAACGTAAAATCCTTATATCGCAACATTTGCATTTCGATATCCGATTGGCTCATGTACTGATTTGCTAAGACTGGCGTTTCAAAAAGAAGAAGTATTCCAAAAAAAGAAAAGACGAGAATACTATTTCGAAAGAGCATGTGTTTCATAACGGGATGCAAAAAAGGAAAATGACAAACACACTCTTTTATTCAGGCACGCTCTCGCCTTCTGAAACGTTTTCTTTATCTTTTTCAAGAAGAGTAATCTGTTGCTCAAGTTGTTCAATCGATTGACGAAGAGTATCAATCTCTTCTTGTCGAGCTTTTATTTTTTCGAGCAGTTCCGCCATTGTTCCCTGATCTACGGTTTCAGCTCCAAAAAGGACAGGAGAAGAAGTATTTGCTGCTCCTACGGGCCATGCGGAACGACAATCACTTCCGATGCAAAGTTCATCTGCTTTTACTTTTCCTACCACTTCTAGTGCTTCACTGGGAGTACTTGTTCCAATTCCTACATTTCCGAGGAGATGAAAGATGCTTGATCCTCCTAGAACTTGTGTCCAGAGATCGGGAGTGGCGTATAAGAGAGAGAAATCTGCTGTGCAAGAAACAGGAGCATTCATTGTGATTACTCCATCAGAGCAATCTCCATCTCCACTCCATCCAGAGAATATGCTTCCGGCATCAGCACTTACAGTAAGAGTCACTACCGTTCCTTCGGTGAAAGAAGTGGTGCATGTTGCTCCACAATCAATTCCTACAGGAGCACTGGTCAACGTTCCATTTCCCGTTCCGGTTTTGGTGAGGGAGAGAGTAAAAACAGCATCGGAGGAAAATATGGTTTTTGAATTTTCTGCCGCGTTAACAAGGAACGGCGTAAAAAGAAGAATAAAAAACATTCCACGAAACACGCTTTTTCTTTTTTGAAAAATTTTTTTTGAAATAATGAAAAAGAGAGACATAGTCTTTACGAAAAAAGAAAAAGGTCGTTAAATATTCATTTTGTTTCAATTTATGGTAAAAAAGTCAATAATTTTTGAGTATTTTTCATTTGCTTTTTTAAAAAAAAACTTTTTTTAATTCACAAGAAAGCCAAAAAAATGAATATAATATTTATATATTTTTGCAAGCTATTTTTCGTTCTCATATACAAAATTGAAGAGAGTATTTTCGAGAAGAAAAACAAAAACATTCGCATTCCCTTTTTTCTTTCAAAACGGCAATATTGGAGTGATTTTCTTCTCTCTATTTGTTTATGGGTGCCACGATTCTTGACGGAAAGACTCTCTCAGAAAAAATTATTGCGGAGTGCAAAATGCGATCCGAACTTCTTTCTTCTCCACCAACACTTGCTGTTCTTTTGGTGGGAGATGATCCGGCAAGTGCTGTCTATGTACGAAACAAAGAACGAAGTTGTGAGCGTGCAGGAATCCGTTCTGTCACGAAAAAATTTCCAAGCGAAGTAAGAGAAGAAGAGATTCTTGAGGAAATTTCCATACTTAACGCCGACACATCTATTACTGGGTTTATTGTTCAACTCCCTCTCCCCTCGCATATTTCTGAACAAAAGGTGATTGAGGCTATTGACCCCACAAAAGATGCAGATGGGTTTCATCCATTCAATGTAGGTCACACGTTTCTCTCAAAAGAAAGCGAAATATTGGCGCCAGCAACTCCCGCAGGGATTATTCGTTTACTAGAAGAATACGATATTAATCTTGAAGGAAAAGAAGTGGTGGTAGTTGGACGCTCAAATATTGTGGGAAAACCAATTGCCGTTATGCTTACGAATCGAAGTGCCACGGTAACAGTGTGTCACTCAAAAACAAAAAATCTTGCGGAACACACGAAACGAGCAGATATTCTAATAGTAGCGATTGGAAAGGCAGAATTTATTACTGCGGATATGGTAAAAGAAGCCGCGGTAATAATTGACGTGGGAATGAATCGACTTCCCAACGGAAAGCTCGTTGGGGATGTTAATTTTGAAGCTGTTTCTCAGAAAGTCGGTTTTATTACTCCTGTTCCGGGGGGGGTTGGGCTCCTAACGGTGGCAAGTCTTTTGGAAAATACGATTCGGGCGGCAGAGAAAAAGCGCTCATAGGAGTCTCGTATTTCCTTCCATACAAAAAAACACCCGCAAAATACGGATGCTTTTTGTGTGTATGTTTCTTCTTGAGAGATGGGGAAACAGGGGGATCATCAAGACGGAGAAAGAAGGTTCTCTGCTGATGGATGTCTGTTTTCCTCTTCTCTAAGGAAGGAGGGGGTGGCGGTGTCTCTTGAGGGGTGCCATTTCCTTGGTTCTTCTGCCTTCCTCCGGAGAGGTTTTGAGCCGTTCCTGCGGCTTGTCCGTTACTCGTTTCTGACAAAGAACAACAAGGTTCTTTCGAAACGCGAACACTCTAATGAGAACATTAAAGATGGGGGGTGAGAATCAAAGGGAAGAGACGGTTCTTTTGATTCTACTTGGAAAGCAAGAAGAAAGAAGCAAAGAAAGGAGAACTCTTCGGGAAGACGAACGTGATTCGTTTCAGAACTTCAGAAATATAAATTCAGAAGGAGTAAAAGAAACGAGATGGTCACGTCGAGGGTCGAAGAGCTCGGGACATTCTCTGCTTGCTTCTTGTTGTGGGAGAGTAAAGTGTGTGGGGAACGAGGAGTGTTAAGGGTCGTAGGTTTTTTGGTCGATTGGGGATGTGTGTGTTTGGGGATGTGTGTGTTTGGGGATGTGTGTGTTTCCGTTGGTGTTTTTTTTGGTCTCGATGTTTCGTATCACTCTGCCATCCTCATTCCTCATTCGTCAACTTTTTAGGGTGGAAAAATAAATGAGGTGGGGTATAGTAAAAAAATAAGGAGATTGGAGGAGTTTTTTTAGAGCAAAGCAGAGCGGAAAATATTCTTTTCCTCACTTTCGACTATTTTTTATGAATTTTTGGCAGGTGTAAGTTTTTTGGGGTCTGCTTTATAAAAGGGTCTTGACTAGATGAGGAAGGAAAGTCTATTCGCAGATTGTTCCCGATGCCAAAGCAAAGAGTCTGGTGCATATAATCAGAGGGAAAGTGTCGCCAGATTCTCATGTCCATTCTGATGGTTGGAAGGCATATGACGGACTGGTGGATTTTGGATTCGAGAAGCACTATCGAGTACACCACGGAAAGAATGAATTTGCGAGAAGGAAGAAACATATCAACAGTATTGAATCCTTTTGGAATTATATCAAAAAGAAGACTGAGGAAGTTCAACGGAGTTCAGAAAGAGAAAGTTCTTTCTTCATTTAAAAGAAACAGAATTCCGATTCAATTATCGGAATATCTGTAAAACACTGTTCAAAAGCAAACAAGCTGTATCCATGTTTCTTATGATCGAGAAGCAGGCTTGTAACAACCTCTGATGTGTAAAACATGGTCTCTTTGTGATTGGATTCATATTCCTTTCTGTAAGAAAGCCTTGTCATTTGCCATGCCATTTCCTAAACCAATACCCAAAGCTTGTCCTATCGGTTTCTTTGAGGAGGAATGTGAGTTCACACAGTTCTTTACCGGCTGCAAGCTTTGATTTCTTGGAGATGTATCGAGCAATGATCTGGAATTGGTGGAATTGGCACATCTGGAATGGAATATCAGGGAAAACCCTGTTTGCCATCGGCTATGATCCCACTGATATACCAACCATCATCAAGGAACTCTTATATACCCTTTCGATAGAGATTATTCGTCGCGTGTTTCACTTCATACCAGAGGAGGTTCTTCTTAAGACATGCCGAACGAAAGACCATGAGACCGAACTGCTCGAAGTATGTGGTATCGTCGATTACTGCGTTTTCTGCCGTTCCAGAAAAGTATTCTTCCATGTTTCAAGCAGTAAATATCCCGTAGCTCACGGTTGACCCACCATCTGCTTTTTCCGATATCTTCTCCAATCTGTTGTTGTGTCTGTTTGCCGACAGTATATGTATCTCGGAGCTTATCTTTGTCTTTTCTTCTCCATTACTTAAGCTGAAACTTCTTCTTACAGTTCTTGCATTCGTATCGTTGTTTTCCATTTCTGTTCCCGATTTTCTTGCATGTGTTTACGCCACATTTCGGGCATCGTTTTTTATCATAAAAAAATGATTCTAGTTTAAGTCAGCTTGTAACTGGATAAAACCTGAATTTTAGACCACAAAAAACTTACACCTGCCTAAAATTTCAAAGAAAGCCCCCCTTTTGGGGAGGCTTTCTGTATCGAGACGAAGAATATACGACCTACTTTTGTTGTGCCGCTTGTTCTTTTTTACGAAATTTATCAACACGCCCTGTTGTGTCGACCAATTTCTGTTTTCCCGTGTAAAACGGATGACACTCTGAGCATATTTCCACATGCGTCTCCTTAAGCGTTGTGTTACCAATGTTGTGTGTTGCACCACAACTGCAGGTAAACTGTGCAATAAATACCGGTGGATGAATATCAGTTTTCATATAACTTTAAAGAACGTACAATGCATTCTATACATTTTTCATCATCTGGCAAGGTTTTTTCTTCAAAACGAACTTTGATAATATGCTTCCCAAACTCCCTATGAAAAATATTACTGCTGGTCTATCGGTGCTTATCAACTTCTTCTTTCCTTCTGAATGCATCGGATGCCAGCGGGAAGATGTCTGGCTTTGTGAGCATTGTCAAAAAAATATTTATTCGGGACACTGGGCTTTTCCAGAGGAAGTTCTTGGTATTGGAAAACTATTCGCCATGACCGATTATCATAATCCACTTGTTTCTCGTGCTATTCGACGCATCAAATTTGGATACTGCCAAGAAATGCTGAGAGATCTTGATCCATTTTTTAAAAACCGACTTCAGAACGTTGTTCTTCCTAAAAATGCGATTTTGGTTCCGGTACCACTTCATTTTTTTCGAAAAAATATGCGAGGATTCAATCAAGCAGAACTTTTTGCAGAGACAATAAGTAAACACCTCAAGAGACCGGTAAAAAACCTTCTTCGGCGAACACGAAATACACCACCACAAACCACACTTACGGGAAACGAGCGACGAAAAAATCTTTCGGAAGCCTTTCATGTAATACAATCAGAATACCAAGGGAATCCTCTTATTTTGGTGGATGATGTCACCACAACACACACAACGCTTCAGGAATGTGCGTCTGTCCTTAAAAAAGCTGGATTTTCTCCGGTGGGAGCAATGGTGTTTGCAAAAAGCAGTGAGAATACTCCTTCTCTTGATTGAGAGAAGAGAAAAAATTCGGCACACTCCTTTTGATGAAAAACGCGCGCCCGCTCTTACTCCGAAAAATAGGAGAAATGGCAGTAGACAGCATTATTATTCCAATCGCATTTGTTGTGTCTTACTTTTTACGAGTGGGATCATATTTTAGTACCGATTTCCCTTTTTCGCCCTACATTGTTCTTTCCCTTATTATTACACCTGCTTTCCTCTTCTTTTTTGCGTGGTCTGGTCTCTACGCATTAGAGGAAAAACGACCGCTCGAACTTCTCAGGGCTATTAGCGTTTCATGTCTTGCTGGCTCCATGCTCTTCGTGCTTATATTTTTTTTTAAGCGCGAAATTTTCTTTTCACGACTCATTCTTCTTTTTATCTGGGGAATTTCCACTACATTTGTATTTGGGTTTCACCTTGGAATTCAACAAATATGGGCGCGCCAATACGAAAGAGGGAAAAATGTACTCCGCACGCTCCTTGTTGGAAATGGGAAAACAGCAATGATGTTGACACAAGAGCTTCAGAAAAAACGATCTCGCTTTCAGCCCATTGCCGCACTTGCTCCGTATGGAGGGGGAGAAAAAATCCTTTCCAAAAATGTTCCCGTGCTCGGAAAACTTGATGCACTCGAACGAGTGTGCAAAGAACAGAAAATTGATGCCATTATTCAAACAGAAGCACCCGAGCAAACGCCAAATCTGCTCTTATTTGCCGAGGGGAAATATCTTGAGTTTCTCCTTGCCCCCTCTGTTATTGGGGCATTTCGAACACGTTTTCATTTGGAGCATACTGGAGAGTATCCTGTTATTCGCTTTGGGCTTTCTCCGCTTTTTGGATGGGGACAGGTTGCCAAACGAGGACTTGATCTTTTGATTTCCTTCTTTGTGCTCCTCATATTCTTTCCGTGGCTTCTTTTTTGCAAAAAAACAAAAATAATATGTGCAACCGGTCCAAGCACAGATGTTTTTGAAAAGCTCGCTTTTCTTCACACGAAGAACAGATATTTTTTTCATCTTCCAGAATTTTGGAATGTATTTTGTGGACAAATGTCTCTCGTGGGACCGCGTCCACGAACCGAGGATGAACGAGAAAACATGCCTCTTTTTGAACGACGTCGCCTCGTCATTAAGCCAGGTATTTTTGGTCCATCTCAACTCTGCTTGCTAGAGAAAAAACAGTGTGATGCTCGTCATTCAACAGAAATTGATACCGCGTACATTCTTCATTGGAGTTTTCGAAAGGACATTGCTCTTCTTGCAAAAAGCTTTTTTCTCCTCCTTTTTCACCGCTCCTAAATGAGAGCGATTATACTTGCCGGCGGATTTGCAACACGACTTTGGCCGCTCACCGAAAAAACAGCAAAACCGCTCCTTTCTATTGGTGGAAAACCGATTATTTCTTTTTTGCTCGAGTCTCTTCCAGAAAAAATTCCAGTTATTGTTTCCACAAATGCCGTGTTCGCCACAGATTTTGAAGAGTGGCAGACCTCTTTTTCGGATCGAGATATTACCATTTTCTCTGAAGATTGTCTGGGAGAACAAAAAAAAACAGGTGCGCTTGCCGCAGTGGCGCTCGTTATTTCCTCTCTCAATATTCAAGAAGATGTTCTCGTTCTTGCAGGAGACAACCTCTTCTTTTTTGATATGGAAGCGTTTTTACGCCAAGCGAACCAATACCCACTCCTCGCGGCGTATGATATTAAAGATCGAGAAGAAGCCAAAAAATTTGGAGTTCTCGTTCCAAAAGACAATTTTTCTGTCGCGAAGTTTCAAGAAAAACCAAGTGACCCCGAAAGCACACTCGTGAGCACTGGTTGTCTATTTTTTCCAAAGCACCTCCTTTCAGAAATCATTCGCTTCTCTACGGAACACAACGATAATCTTGGAGGGATATTTGAGCACTTCCTAAAGACAGGAGAGCGAGTGGAGTATTTTCCTTTTCATAATCCATGGTTTGATATTGGGAGTTTTCCTGCATTTCTGGAGGCGCATCGGCATGTGGTTGGAGAAAATACAGTAGATGAAGGTGCAAAAAAACAAGGAAAAAATGTTTTTCGAGGAAGTGTTTTTTTAGCAAAAGGATCTGTTTTGGAAAACACCACTATTGAGAATTCCATTATTGAGTCTAACGTTACCATTCGTAACGCAAGTGTTCGGAATAGTGTTATTGGAAAAAATGCCACTGTGACGGGAGTTGATATCAGCGGAATTGCTCTCCGCGAAGAGAGTTTTTTATCGAAAGAGTAATATCTCTTTCTTGTACCTCACCACCCTGTCTTGAACCACTTCTTACTCTGTAAAAATCCCTGCTTCAAATGCGTCTCTTTCGGTATGAAGTGGTTCCCAAAAGTTTTGTGCGGAGTCTGTTATTTCTCCTACTTTTGGCGATGAGCAGGCATTTGGTGTGACACGGAAAAAGAACTGGAGCACCTTTAGTGGCAACCCATTGCCTTCCCACGAGAAAAGCTCTGCTATACTTTTTGGATCCTGAAGCTCAAGAAGGTAAGACACATCCGCATTTGGCGTTAGTGCGAGGAGTTCATCTTTGAGAATTTTTTGCTCTGCATCAGAAAGCACAAAAGAATTTGAAAGAACACTGAGAAGTTCTGAGACCTCTCCCCCCTGAACACAGGAGCTCATTACGCTTTCTGATGAAGTTTTCCCTCTTAGTTGGTATCCGTACTGTACAGTCTTCTTTTCTTCTGGAGAAAATTTCCATGCATTTCCATTAGTAAAAAATCGATTTGCAAGACTCATGTGTACACTTTCGTGAAAAATGGGACGAAGTGTTTGTATCGATTGGTTGGTTACCAGAAGTATTGGATCAATTCCCTCTACAAAAATAAAATCGCATAAATCGAAGCCATTATTAAAATTTCTAAACCCCACACTTCCCACGTGGGAAAAGTTGTAATAGTAGTGTTCATCATCGGCAACAAGACACTCATTTGGCTTTGTGGAGCTTGTCCAAAATTTGAGAAGCTTCACAAAATCGGCACTCCACTCTTCCTCATTCGTCTGTTTTGGGAAGAGCTCAAGCATACTCTTTTGGAGTGCTTCTTGGGAACCCGGTTCTTTGAGTGCATCCACCCCGAGTAGATGAAGAATTTGTTTTGCGAGTTCCGTTCGTTCTGTTTTATCTTTGTCTTCCGTAAGCATTGTTTTTATTAACGCTAAGATGCTCTTTGTGGGTTCGGAATATGTGCTCTCATCACTTAGTACTTTTTTTATGGTATCTGGATCCTCTATATCTTTTTTCTGAAGTGCTGGCTCTTCTCCGCCAACATTTCTGTTTCCGAGAAGAGACCTCTTTATTCCTTCAGAAAGTACCGCCTGAACACTAATATTCTGAAGGGCATAAGGATCCGCATTTTCATATTCAGTTTTTCCGTAAAACGTATTCTCCCCCGGTTTCCTCCCAATGGTGACTGGCATATAGCCGATACCTGAAAAACTCTGCTCAATAAATTTGTGATCGATGTCTTCGGGATTAAGTTCTGCTCCTAGGGTAATTCCAAAATCACACACCACAGGACAGGCTCCTGTATCTCCCAGATCTGCTTCTACAGAAACTGTTCTCATGGTGTTTCCCGTTCCAATTCCAAATGCCTGCTTATCTTCGGAGGCTTTACTTTCCCAATCTTCATCTGTTTTGTAAAAAGCATCGATGTACATATTTTTCCCCATGCGTGTCCAAAGAAATTCCGGCTGAATTTCCACTTGAAAAAATCCGGTACTGTCTGCTTTTTCCAAAAAACATGTCCCATTTTCTGAAGGAGGAGAAACTGAATCCTGCCCATTTCCAGAGAAGAGATATATCTGCACTGGCATATTTTCTTGGGCTATTCCCTTAATAAAAATAGGTTCTCTCTCTTTTAGGGTAATTTTTTCTTCTGGTTTTTGAATAATGGCGCGCTGCCAGACAAAACCGTCTTGATCTGGCACCATATACTGATGTTGCCAACTATCCTCTGTGGCATTTTCTGAAAGACGTGCTGTGCAATCTTCTGCAAAAGCAGAAGGTGCGAAGAGGCATACCATCACGAAAAAGGGGAGGGTGATGAATTTTTTCATTTGCATGAAGAAAGGGAGTATTTGTATTGTACCGCTTGTTTCCCATATTTTCCAACCCATAATGACAAGAGAGTATTTATTGCAGTTTTTGAAGAAAAAAATATTGACTGCCAGATCAGACACTCCTTTTTTCGTGGGAATTGACGGGGTGGATGGATCTGGAAAAAGCATATTTGCCGATGAACTTGCAGAACACCTTCGCAATAAACATCAAAAAGTCGTACGAGCTTCTCTTGATGGATTTCATAATCCCGAACACGTGAGGTATCAAAAAGGAAAAGATTCTCCAGAGGGATACTATGCGGATTCTTTTAACTATAGAGAGGTTTCTGAAGTACTCCTCAAACCCTTGCGTTCGGGAGTAGGAGAATATAGAACATCAACTTTTGACTATCGAACGAATTCAAAAACCAATTCGCCCATTCAACAATCCACTCCTGACACCATCCTTGTTATGGACGGAGTTTTTTTGTTTCGACCTGAACTTCTGAAATATTGGGATATGAGGATATTTTTAGATGTTGATTTTGAAGAAACACTCCGAAGAGTACTCCAAAGAAGCACTGAACAAGAATACATTGGCGCAGAGCAAAAAATTCTTGAAAGGTATAGAAATCGGTATATTCCGGGACAAAAACTCTATCTTAAAAACGTCAATGTTCGGGGAATAGCCGATGTTCTTATTGATAACACCGATGTTCAAAACCCCATTATAAAAAAGGGAAAAACATGCTTTTTTTCTGAAATTGCATGAATCAAAAACCATCCTTTTCTTGGAACACGTGGGCGCAAAAAGGTCCTCTTGTAGCACTTGCTCCCATGGATGGGTACACCGATTCGGCATATCGGCAAATTGTCAAAATTATTGAACCGAAATCGATTGTTTTTTGTGAATTTGTTTCGGCGGATGGATTGTCGCGTGCTCCAAAAAAAATGTCGCGTATTATTGAGTTTAATCCAGCAGTAGAACGCCCTTACATTGTGCAAGTATTTGGAAAAAATCCAGAAGCATTCGCGGAAGCGGCAAAATTTATTGAGGAATTTGGGGCAGATGGTATTGATATTAATTATGGTTGTCCAGCAAAAAAAGTAATTGGGAGCGGACACGGGTCTGACCTTATTCGAAATCCTTGTTTAGCCGCAGAGATTGTCGCATCAATAAAAAAATCTGTTCGTATTCCTGTTTCCGTAAAAACCAGGCTTGGGTGGGAGAATTCGGAAACCCTTCTTGATTTTGCAAAAAATCTTATTTCTGCTGGTGCAGAAATGCTCACTATTCACGGGCGAACCGTCAAACAATCTTTCAGTGGAAGTGCGGATTGGAATCCTATTTATGAGCTTAAAATGGCATTTCCTCACATTCCCATTCTTGGCAATGGAGATATTCGTTCAGGAGAAGATGCCCATCAAAAAATCAAAAACCTAAATGGTGTAATGATTGGGCGGGGAAGCTTTGGAAATCCTTGGATTTTTCGAGAAGTTGCGTGCGCGCTTTCTGGTGAGACTTATAGACCACCTTCTCCAGAAGAAGTGGGGAATATTATTCGGCGCCATGCAGAAATTCTTATTCAAACAAAAGGACAAAAACGCGCCATGCTTGAATTTCGTAAACATCTCCTCTCATTCACGAAAGGATTTTCGGGCGCGCGCGAACTCCGTGGACAAATGACGAGTATTGAAAATCTCAACGATATTGAAGGTGTTGTTACACGGATTTCTTCGGGGCTTTCTTCGGAGAAAATATCTGAAGAAACAAAAGCAGAATTCCTCCCGTAAGAAAAAGTCCAGTTGAAAGCCATTGCCCTATACTGAGTCCTTCGGCGAGGAGTCCGATATGCGCATCTGGCGCACGAAAAAATTCTACCATAAACCGAAAGACAGCAAGTGTCATCAAAAAAAGTGCAGAGAGTGTTCCGAAGGGGGATTTCTGAATGAATTCTCGTGGAGAACCTTTCTCTGATTCCCTTTTTTCAGAAGGAAGATGAAAAACAAGAGGAAGAAAAATTGCACAAAGGAGAACATCTTTCATCACCGCATAGAGCTGTGCCGGATGTCGGTTTTCCCCGTCTCCAAAATCCATTCCCCAAGGAACTTCTGTTATGCGCCCCACGAGCTCTCCATTGACAAAGTTGCCCAATCTTCCGAGAGCAAGTCCAATGGCAATAGCAGGCAGAAAGTGGTCTGCCATACGCCAAAATGAAAGCTTTTGTTTTTGGCATCCCCACCAAAGCCCCATCATTCCGCCGATAAGCCCTCCGTGAATAGACATGCCGGCAATTCCTCCCGATTTCCAGAAGGCGATTATATCAATCGGATGTACCAAAAAATATGAAGGATTATACACAAATGCATAAAAGAATCTTCCGCCGAGAACTCCAAAAAGCATTGTCCAAAAGAGAAGATCTCCCATTGCTTCTGAAGAAATGAATTCTCCTTTTTTCCGAAAAATCCAACGCGTAAGAAAAAAAGCATTTACTGCTCCAAGCGCATACATAAACCCATAAAAGTGGATCGTTATGGGACCAATAGAAAAGTGAGCAATCTGTTCAAGCATCGGGACACTGTGTAAATACGTTTTTCATTCTAGGCTCCAACAGAAAAAACAACAAACGCAGAAAAAAGTTGACCTGAAGCATGCATAAAATGGGGACTTACGATTCTGTAGCAAGAATTACTACAAAGATTTCCCATGTCTTACTTTGCGCAACACCAATCCCCATTTTGTCAAAACGAGTGTCGAGGAGAAAATTTTCTTGAATTCCTTCTCCAAGATCAATTTCATTCTCAGAAAAAAGACCAAAAAGCTGACTTATCGAACCAATGCGAAGCACCATTCCGCGTGCATAGTCGTTTATTCCGGTTTCTCGGAGTGACTTTTCGAGCGTATCTTCTCCATCCGAAAATCCCCAGAGATCTTTTTCGGACATTCGATTTGCCCACTGCTGAGCAACCCCTTCAAGAATGGCATTTGGAACAATAGGGCTTTGTTGTCGCTTCTCGTTTGCTTCTCGAAGGATTTCCGTTCGCCATTCCGAAAGTTTTTCCTTGTTGTATGGATCTCCCCCAAAAATCTGCACTATAATAATGCCTTCAGAATCACTCGTATCTCGACAAAACCCAAGCCCTACTTGGCGATAGGAAGTATCGATAATAAGTTTTCGGTGAGCAGGTGAGCGCATAAGTCCCTCATGAGCAAGAAACACGCTTGAGTTTCTCGCGATATTTTCGCCGACAGTGGTTTGTACTCCGTAAAGCACTCGATAGTCTTCTGCCTGTTTTCCATCTGGATCTTGATGAGAGAAATATTGTCGGTCACACATATCTTGGGCACGAAATTGTGCCAATTCATTAAGCGCATCATTTTCTGAAAGCTCTGGTATGCCTCGATCTCGCCGCTCACGATTGAGCATACCGAGCATGATAGAGGGCATGTCTTCAATATTTTCTTTGCTCTCGCGTCCTATTAAAAGGTCAAATCCATCAGGAAGCAGAGGGGCAACACCCTTTGGAACAACGAGTCCCACAAAAAGTGTAAGAGCATCTGCACGATTGATTTCTACAAGATACGAACCAGAAAATTTTGGTTGAAATGAAGCAGAGAAGTGTTCCCCCGAAAAAGAAAGGTTTTCCTCAAAAATATTTTCGAGTGGATCAACAATCGCAATTGTCGGCTCAAGCGAAGAGGGGGTCGTTCCCGAAAGAGAAATTTTTTCTCCCAGAGAAAATGATTCGGTAAGTTGAACATCTTTAAGCTTGTTGTATTCACGGGAAACTCGCTTTACAGCGTAAGTATGAAGCGATTCGCTTGCCGACCATCCTCCTTTTTGGTGAAGCGAATCATCTGCCTGTGCTCCCCAGAGACGGACATCAATAAACCCTTCTTGAAAGTCTGCAAGTGCTATTGGAGGAGGAAGGATTTCTTGTTCTTTTGATCGAAAAAATGAAACGGTTTTGTTTCCTTGAGAAAACTCTATCCGAAAGAGATTATTTCCGTTGCCATCCCACTGAAAATGAGTGGAACCGTTTCGAATTTCAAACCGAAGATTTGTTGGGGCATTTTTATTTTCTTCATTCGATATACGGCAGTTTTCTTCAACAACATTTACTGGAGTAGTTTTTGCGGAACCAGATGCGCCAAGGAGAATGGCAAGAGAAAAATCACCTGCATGAGGAAAAAAAACATCTACTGCAAAAACTGTTCCGCTTATTTCTCCCCGAAAGGTTTGTTGAACACCATCTTCTTCATAAAAGGCGGTTATTTCTTCTGGTGGATTTTGTTCGGAAAATCTCCCTGCAATATGAACTACTTCGCCGGCACGGAAAAAACGCGGTGTTTTGCCAAGAAGTTCTATTCCTGGAAACGCATCCTCAGGAAGAAATTCCACTTTCTCAATACTATTATTACAAGGGGGAGTTTGACCAAGGGGAGTTGATTCGGGAACCACTTCGAGTTTAACATCTGTTACTCCTTGTGAAAGAGGAGCAAGCACCTGAAAAGCGGCTTGTGAGAGATCTATTACTCTTCCAGAAACAAATGGACCTCGGTCAACAATTTTAACTACCACTGAAGCAAGCGTATCTGGATCTATTACTCTTACACGAGTTCCAAAAGGAAGCGTGCGATGCGCCGCCATAAACTCCGCATTAGAAAATGTTTCTCCACTTGCTGTTCCTCCACCTTCCAGTCCATTTCCGTAATAACTTGCCTGTCCGCGAAGTTCACTTTCTTCCCATGTTGGCTGAAAAAACCGAAATGCTAAATCCGCAAGTTCCTGTCGGGTGAGCAAGGCATCTGGATTCGCAGTATTTCCCAAAAGAAGACCTCGGTTTTTCGCCTCTGCAAAATGTGGCGCATACCAAGCACTGAGCGAAACATCCGAAAATGGAGATTCGTTTGGTGTTTCGAGTGAGGTTCCCTGAGTACGAAAGAGCATGGCAAGCGCTTCTGCGCGAGAAACATTTTTAGAAGGGAGAAAATTCCCTTGGGCATCCCCCTGAACAATGCCGAGTTCTTTTCCCTTGCGAGCGATTGGAGCAAACCATTCTCCAGTGGGAACATCTGGAAACGGAGATATGGAAACAACACCGTTCATTTCTGCTCCAGCAGAAAGGAGTACAATTTTGAGTGCCGCCGCACGAGTAATGGTGGCATCTGGACGAAACGATCCATCAGAAAATCCATTAATAACTCCTCGCTCTTCTAATTCCGAAATTGCTTCAAAAGCAGGGTGTGTCGGAGGAATATCGGTAAAAAAACGAGTAGCAAAAGCGTGGTTTGGAAAAAATAGTCCAATAGCAAAAACCGAGGAAAAGAGCAGGCGAGTGGTGGGAGATTTCACGGGAATAAAAAAGGCTTTCGAAAGCTTATCTGTTTTTTTGGAAAAAATGCCATTGTTTTTGAAAAACGAAAGAATTCGCTATGGTTACAAAGACAGTCTTTTTCCGAAGAACAAAAAGTATGAAAACATTTCCCATGCGCGGAGGCTCTCTTATCCGCAGGAAAATATTTTGGCAATACTCAAAAGCGAAATGTCAGAAATTTTTCGTGAAGGAAAACTTGATCCAAAGGCTCTTCGCCAGACTTTAGGAGAAGAAGTGGTGATTTCGGAAGAGGAAGAATACTATGGACTGAACTGGGCAGGGAAAAGTGAGTGCTTCCGCAAGATACAGGAGACAACAACGAATACACTGATTCCTGCTCCTGAAGAGTCAGTGAATTTTGACGAAGAGGAAAGACAATCGTCTTTGGGTTTCTCAAACGAGGAAGGAAAGTCTATTCGCAGATTGTTCCTGATGCGAAAGCAAAGAGTCTGGTTCCTATAATCAGGGGAAAAGTGTCGCCAGATTCTCATGTCCATTCTGATGGTTGGAAGGCATATGACGGACTGGTGGATTTTGGATTCGAGAAGCACTATCGAGTACACCACGGAAAGAATGAATTTGCGAGAGGAAAGAAGCACATCAATGGCATCGAATCGTTCTGGAGTTATGCCAAAAGAAGGCTCAGGAAATTCAATGGAATACAAAAAGAAAACTTCTTTCTTCATCTGAAAGAAACAGAATTCCGATTCAATTATCGGAATAAAAAACTCTATGATAAAATATTGGAGACATTACGAAAAAAATCTCTTAACTAGTCTAGACCCAAATGAAGATTTTTCGAATGGTCTTTCTTTCTCTTGGTGGTGTTGGATTCTCACCTATTCTCCCCGGAACACTGGGAAGCCTTATTTCGACGATACTCTTTTTTTTCTGCTTTCCTCTTCTTCCTCATTCATTTTTTCTAAGGATAGTTTTTCTTCTTTCTATTTTTGGAATCCTTTTTTTTGTGAGCATTCCGCTTATCACTGCAGAAAAAAAAGATGGACAAGTCGATCATCATTTTATTGTTGTAGATGAACTCCTTGGCATGCTCACAACCATTTTTCCCATAGTCATTTTCCGCATGCCACTCCTCTGGGAGATAGGAGTTACATTTGTATTTTTCCGGTTTTTTGACATAGTAAAACCGCTTGGAATCCGCACTATTGACCAAAAAAATACCCCAATATCAGTTCTTCTCGATGATGTTTTCGCAGGAATATATGCGGCAATTTGTCTTATTGGTACTACTCTTTTAGTCGCCAGTCTTTCGCAAACATAAACCAATTAATAGTAAAGAGTACAAGGAACATTCCTCCACACACCGAAAAGGAGGCGATTGGAGAGACATCTGCTATTCCAAAAAATGCCCAACGAGCACCATCAGCAAAATAAAAGAAGGGGTTTCCAAGTGAAAGGGTTCGTGCAAGCGGTGGCAGAAGTTCAATAGAGTAGAAGATGCCTCCCAAAAATCCCATTGGTGTAATAATGAATGTGGTGAATCCAGAAATTTGATCGAATGTATTCCCCCAAATGCCAACAATTGTTCCAAGAAGCGTAAACACTCCATTCGCCAAGAAAAGCATCAGCAAAAGAAGGAGAGGATGCTCTGGAAATAGGTGAGGGACAAAAAATGCCGCCACCGCCCAAATAACAAGAGAAACCATCATTCCTCGAATAATGCCACCAAAGAGGTATCCTAGTGTTTTCTCAAGTGCGCTCAGCGGTGCTGTGAGAAGATCGACGATGTTACCGTGATATTTCGCAATAATGAGGGAACTTGATGGATTTTGAAATGCGTTATTCGTCGCCTGAAGAAGAATGAGTCCGGGAACAATAAAGGCGAGATATGACACCTTTGAGAATCCGCTAATATGTGGAGAAAGTGCGGCACCAAAAACGGCAAAATAAAGAATAGCTGTTATAACAGGAGACATGACCGTTTGGAGCCAGACCCGCAAGAAACGGCGACATTCTTTTTCGGTGAGCGCCCAAAGTCGAATGAGAGTAGCAGGCATGAGCGAATAAGAAAAATTAAGATTGGGTCATCTCTAGAAAAACTTCCTCTAGTTTTGGTTCACGAATACGAATATCTCGAATACTCGGGCAAGATTGTATTTTTTCCACAATATTGTCTTCTTTTTCCATTTCAAATGTCTTAATTTCTCCGGAATTAGTTTCTATTTCGAGAACCCGTTTTCGGCGAGAAAGAAGCTTTTTCTTTTCTTCACACACCAATACGCTTCCTTTGTGCAAAATAGCAATACGATCAGCAAGAGCTTCTGCTTCTTCCAAATAATGTGTGGTGAGAAGAATGGTAATTCCCTTTTCTTTTCGAAGTTCTTCCAGAAAAATCCACAAACTTTTGCGAAGTTCTACATCTACCCCTGCAGTCGGTTCATCGAGAATGAGAACTCTTGGCTCGTGTGCGAGAGCAAAGGCAATCATGAGTCGACGTTTCATCCCGCCCGAAAGCCAACGCGGTTCTACATCTTTCTTATCGAAGAGTGATAGTTTTTCCAAAAGCCAAAAGAGATATGTGTCGTTTTTTCGAAGTCCAAAAAATCCACGACGCATACGAAGCGCTTCAAGCGGAGAAAAGAAGGGGTCAAACGTAATTTCTTGTGGAACAATTCCAAGATGCGCTTTTGTGAAGTTTGGATTTTTTTCAGGGTCTTCCCCTTGCACTAAAATACTTCCGCTAGATCGCCATGCCGTCCCTGCGAGACAACTGATAAGTGTTGTTTTTCCCGCCCCGTTTTGTCCGAGAAGTGCAAAAAATTCCCCCTCTTTTACGGAAAATGAAACAGAAGAAAGTGCAGTAAGGTCTTTATATTCCTTTCTAACGTTTTCAAAAACAAGCGCAAGCATAAACTCCCTCAAAAAGCTGAATGATGGTGATAAAAAAAATGAAAAAGCGCAATAATAAAGGCTTCTTTTCCCAGAGGAATATTTTTGTGCTTTTTATGGTTGATCGTTTACAGGTCACTATAGACTGAACTGAAAAACATGGAAATGATGATTGCTGAATAATCATCATAAACTTGCTCACCGTTCTCTTTTGGGGAAAAATATAGTCTGTATTTCTCCCAAATATTTCGTGCGAAAAACAATTGTTATCCTCCTTGGAGTTCTTTTGGCACTCCTACCGTTTCATCCGTTTCTCATTACTGCTCTCGAAGGAAACACTTCTTCAAACTCCTTTGTTCTCTTCCGAATCTGGAAAGAAGTGTTGCTCGTCGTAGCGATGACACTCTCTTTTTTTTTCGTGCTCTCTCGAAAAGAGTTTTTTCAAAAGTGGAACGCTCTTTCTCTCGTCGTCTTCTTTTTTGCACTTCTCTCTCTTATAACAGGAGTACTTTTTACTGGAACTGGTTTTCCTGAAAATATTCCACAAATAGCTCTTGGAGCAAAATATGGGCTCTTTTTTCTTCTGATTCTTGTTGTTCTTTCGTGGATTCCCATTCGTACTGTTGAACGAAATATTCTGGAAAATATTGCGCTTACCTCTGGAGTCATTGTTGTTGTATTTGGAATACTTCAGATCACTATTCTTCCGGAAAATTTTCTTGTCCAGTTCGGATATAGTCCAGAATATGGAAATATTCATCCAGATGGAGCCATTTCATACTGTCATAAAATTGAAAATTCTATAACTCGTGAGGAGTTTTGTCGGATACAATCAACCCTTTCGGGTCCAAATCAACTGGGAGCATATCTTTTGCTCCTTTTTCCTCTCCTGTGGATGCGTCTCCGAAAAGCAGAAATATATTCCGTGGAACGATTTTTTCTCGGCATTGTTCTGCTAGGAGGAGCCTTTGTTTTTCTCATGACGTGGTCGCGATCAGCGTGGATTGGGGTGATCGCCATGTTAGCAGGAGTATTTGTGCTTCAGGCACATCGCCCACTGGTGGCAACGGGTGCGCTTTCTCTATTTGGACTTGGTACTACTGCTCTTTTCGCTCCTATATTTTCCATTACCCCTTGGGATGCATGGAAGCCGGTCTCACTTGCATTTGCCAGTATATCTATTATATCGCTCATTGTTCTTACCATTGGAAACCTAAAGAAAAGATGGTTTTTTCAGGGGATGGGACTTGTTTTCACCTTTCTCCTCTCTTGGCTTGTTGCAGTTCGATTTTTTTTCGATACCTTTTTTTGGAATATCCTTCTTCGTCCGAGTAGCAGTCAGGGACATTGGGAGCGTTGGAAGGATGGTGCGGAATATATGCTTCAGTATCCATTGGGTCTGGGGCTTGGAGACGCTGGTCCAGCGAGTGCTCGGTTTGCCAATCTTGGAGAAACAGGATTTTTACCAGAGAGCTGGTACTTACAAGTTGGGCTTGAATCTGGATTTTTAGGTCTTGCGCTTTTTCTCATTATTCTCATCCTTTTGGGACGATCTCTTTTTCTCGCAAAAAATGATTTAGCGCGCGCCATGCTCTTTTCGCTTATTGGCATTTCTGCGGCGGCATGCTTTCTTCATACATGGGAATCCTCTGTCGTTTCCTATTCCTTTGCCATTCTCGCCGCGGTAGGACTTGCTTCTCAAGAAGAGCCATCGTTTTTTCAACGTATTTTTGGAAAAATTACAGAACTCTTTCACCGAAATTCATGATATATCGTGAGGAGTGGCAATAAAGAGCGCGTTGTGACATACTCTCATCACTTTTCCAAAAATAAGTGCGCCCCATTGTTATTCTCGATTTTGGCAGTCAATTTGCTCATCTCATCGGAAATCGTGTGCGACGGCTCTCTGCCTATTCCGAAATCCTTCCTGTGAAGACGTTGGCAAGCGAAATCCAAAAACTGAACCCGTGTGGCATCATTCTCTCGGGAGGTCCACAATCGGTTTTTGAAAAAAACTCTCCACAACCTGATCCAAAAATTTTTGACCTTGGTATTCCCATGCTCGGTATTTGCTATGGGCATCAACTCATTGCGCATCATTTTGGTGGACATATTGAATCGCTCCAAAAAGAATTTGGGAAAGCTCGTTTTTCTCATGAGAACGGAGTGCTTTTTGAAGGAGTTCCAGAGGAGTCGATTGTATGGATGAACCACGGCGATTCTATAACGGCGTTGCCAGAAGAATTCCGTCAAAATGGCTTCACCTCCGTGTGTCCCATTGCCGCATTTGAAAATTTATCGCAGAAGATTTTTTCCATACAATTTCATCCAGAGGTAACGCATACGGAATATGGTATGACCATTCTTCAGAACTTTATTCGATTTTGTAGCGCAGAAGGAGGCTGGAATTTATCGGATGCACTTGAGCATATTCTCACCCGTACTCGAGAACAAGTAGGAGACCGAAACGTGTTTCTCCTTGTTTCTGGTGGCGTTGATTCTTCTGTTGCATTTGCACTTCTCGTAAAAGCGCTTGGGGCAGAACGTGTGCGCGGACTTTTTGTTGATCATGGACTGCTTCGTAAAAATGAAGCAGATGAAGTGGAAAAAATGCTTCTCGAGCACGGATTTTCTGGTCTTTTTGTGGCGCATGAGGAGGAATTTTTTCTGGAAGAACTCCGTGGAGTAACTGATCCAGAAGAAAAACGAAAGCGCATTGGAAATGCATTTCTTGCCGTTCAGCAGAAATGGACAAAAAAGTTGGGAATAGAAGGAGATCACTGGATACTTGGGCAGGGAACGATTTATCCCGATCACATCGAAACCGGAGGAAGTGAACACGCAAGTAAAATTAAAACCCATCACAACCGTGTTCCAGAAATTGAACGAATGATTACAGAAGGACGAGTGATTGAACCACTTATTGATCTCTACAAAGATGAGGTTCGAGAGATAGGGCGCAAAATTGGACTTCCCGAAAAAATGATTTCTCGACACCCTTTTCCCGGACCAGGGCTTGGAGTTCGTATTCTCTGCGGAAAAACAGATTCACCACTTTTTCATGCGGAAGAAATTGAAAAAAATATCGCAGAGCAATATTCCATTTCTGCAAAAGTACTTCCCGTGCAATCTGTGGGAGTTCAGGGTGATGCCCGAAGCTATCGACATCCGGTGGCACTATTTTCGTCGGAATTCTTCCATAATCATCAGCTTAGCTTAGCATCCGAAATTCCCAATTCTTTTCCAGAAATCAACCGTACACTCCTCTGCCTTTCGCAAAATAGTATGCCAGAAAAGGTGTTCTCTCGATTTCCTGCAGAAATGATTCGAGAACGAATCGCAATTTTACAAGAAGCAGATGCCATTATTCGAACTATTTTAGATGAAGAGGGATTGCAAAATTCTGTATGGCAATTTCCGGTAGTACTTGCTCCGATTGGCATTTCTCCCGATACGGAATCGATTATTTTGCGCCCCATTCAGAGCGAAAATGCCATGACCGCAACAGCCGTTCTATTTTCGAAAGAGGTGCTCCAAAAAATGGCGAATTGTCTTTTGGAAATTCCAGAAATTAGTGCAGTATTTTTGGATCTCACTAGCAAACCGCCCGGAACGATTGAGTGGGAATAATTCCTATTTTAAGGCTTGATCTTTAAGCATTTCGATTTCATCTCGTAAATCTGCCGCTTTTTCAAATTCCAAATTCTGTACAGCGATTTCCATTTTTGCTTCGAGCTCTCGAATAAAATCTTTCACTCGGTCTTTTCGAATCTTCTTGGTATTATGCCCTTCTATAGTGTTTCCCAGAGATGGAGCAATGTCTTTAATCTTCTTTTTTATGGTTTGTGGGGTAATACCATGCTTTTTATTAAACGCCTCTTGCGCCAATCGACGACGAGTGGTTTCAGCAATGGCCTGTTTCATTGCCTCTGTTTCCCTGTCGGCAAAAAGAATAGCCTTTCCTTCGGAATTTCGTGCGGCGCGCCCCATGGTTTGAATAAGGGCATCCCTACTTCGGAGAAACCCTTCTTTGTCGGCATCTAAAATTGCCACGAGTGAAACTTCGGGAATATCGAGTCCTTCTCGAAGAAGGTTTATCCCCACGATCACATCAATGCTACCTTCACGAAGTTCACGGATAATCTCAATACGCTCTAGGGTTTCTACATCCGAATGGAGGTATTTTACAGAAACTCCTGCATCTCTCAGATAATTTGTTAGGTTTTCTGCGGATTTTTTAGTCAGTGTGGTTACGAGTGCTCGTTCTCCTTTTTTCTTTCGGATTCGAATCTCCTCAAGAATATCATCGACCTGGTGTTTGGTAGAACGGATCTCAATAGTCGGATCGAGAAGTCCTGTTGGGCGAATAATTTGCTCAGAAAAGTTCTTTGGAATCTCTGGAATCGTTTCATTCCGAATCGCCTCAGCAATATGTTGGTAATATGCATCTTTTTGCATACTCGCACATTTTTCAAATTCATATTTTCCAGGAGTAGCAGAAACACAAATCATTTGTGGAGCCAGACTTTCAAATTCAGAAAACTTAAGTGGACGATTATCCATGGCGCTTGGAAGACGAAATCCGTGTTCAACAAGCATTTTTTTGCGCGAAAGATTTCCCTCATGCATAGCGCCAATTTGTGGAATAGTCATGTGCGACTCATCTACAATAACGAGAAAGTCATCCGGAAAATATTCAAGAAGTGTCGCAGGAGGATCACCCTCCGCTCGGTCACTCAAGTATCGTGTGTAGTTTTCAATTCCGTTCACATAGCCAACTTCACGGAGAAGCTCTAAATCGTATTCCGTTCGGGTGCGAAGCCTATGTGCTTCAAGTGTTTTCCCAGCATCTCGCATTTCTTTTTCGCGAATATCAAGATCGCGAGAAATTCCAGCAATTGCCTTTTGCACCTTTTCTTCTGTGGAAACATTGTGTTTTGCCGGAAAGAGAACCACTTCCTCTAAATCGTTCAACACCTCTCCCGTAAAACTATCTATTTCTGAAAGGGTTTCCACCTCATCCCCAAAAAATTCAATACGAAAAGCATTTTCCGAACTCGGAGGGAGAATTTCCACCACATCACCAAGTACATGGAACATACCGGGTTTAAAGTCCATGTGTACTCGTGAATACTGAATATCCGCAAGTTTTCGAAGGAATTTATCTCGTTTCATTATTTCTCCTCGTTTTACTTTTATCGCGAGTGCCTCATAACTTTCTACATCGCCAAGTCCGTAAATACAGCTGACGCTCGCCACAATGAGTACATCTTTCCTTGTGAGCAAGTTAAACGTGGCGGCATGGCGAAATCGATTGATCTCTTCATTAATGGTTGCTTCTTTTTCAATGTAGGTATCGGTTTTTGGCAAATATGCCTCCGGCTGATAATAATCGTAATAACTCACAAAGTAACTTACGGCATTATTCGGAAAAAATTCCTGAAACTCTGAACAAAGCTGGGCGGCAAGAGTTTTATTGTGAGCGATGACCAATGTTGGCTTCTGCACATTCGCCACAATATTTGCCATAGTAAATGTTTTTCCGGTTCCAGTAGCGCCAAGAAGTGTTTGATGACGAGCACCAGAAAGAATGCGGTTGGTCATTTCTGCTATCGCACGCGGCTGATCACCCGCAGGTTGGAATTCTGAAATCAGTTCAAAACGCACGGAATTGGACATATCAAAAAGAAGAGGTATTTCACTGTATCTTTTTTTTGAGAAGAATACAAAAAGAGGAGTATGACAGGGGTTGATTTTTTTCTGATTTCGACGGATACTTGCCTCACGCTTTTTGCGAAAGAGCAGAGCGGAACGGTTTTTGTGGCGAACGTAGCTCAGTTGGTTAGAGCGCCAGATTGTGGCTCTGGAGGTCGTGGGTTCGAAACCCATCGTTCGCCCCATGAAAATAATATATGCATATACACAATAACTGGAGAACATTGCCAAGTAATGGTAAGGTCTCTGTGAATATTTCTTTAATGAACGCACAGTGCTCATAAAAACTTTACATGCAAAAGTTGTTTTCCTTATTGCAAGCCTTCTTCTTGTTATGTCTTTAGAAGGATGCTCAAAACACACTGATGCTCCGCTAGAGAATAATCAGGAGGAACAGAATGACGTTTTAGAAACCACACCAGAGACAGAATCGGAAGAGGTTTTAACACTTCTTGCCAAAAAATATGATATTGATGAGTCGTCTATTACTCTTCTTCAAAAAAAGAAAGAAAAGACATTGATGCGTGGAGAATATGTTATTAATGGAAAACAAAAAATCTTTCTTGCCGCACAAATATCAGGGGAGTGGCGACTTGTGGCTTCAGACGAATCTGAAATAAATTGTGAGTCCATAAATCTCTACGGATTTTCCTCTGGTATGGTTCCAGAATGCAAGGAGATGGATGAGTCCGTAAATGCTGAGGGAGAATTACCGGTAGAAGAGGGAATTACAGAAGAAGAGATAGATTCTCAAGCAACTGTCTTTTGTGATGCACTTACCCCCTGCCAAACAGGAATTTGTGTAGTACTCCCCGAAAAAGAAATTCCCACTTGTGTTCCAGATGAAGCTACTGCGTGTGCTTCGTGCGATGCTAAAGCAGAATGTACTATTCTCGAGAGCTACCCTCCCCAAGTTCGATGTATTTCCAATTCTGACGAGAATGATTCGGAAGAAAATTCTGTATTAGAGAACTCTGAAGCAGATGTTTCTACTGAGAGTTCTTTAGGAGAAATAGCTCCGTAATACAGTTGTTTTATGATATCTCAAACTACACGCTTTCACAAAAACACGAACTGCTTGTTTTGTTTTCACAAAAGTGATTTCGGCTGTAGTGCTCCGATTTTTTTCCGATATTAAAGTTTTGCACTGGACGATGATAGCCCATAACGCGTGTCCACACTTCACACTTGGTACGTTTTTTATTAAGGTCTTCTTTTTTAGGAAGAGATTCCACTTGAACAGGAGCGGCAGTAGCAACGGGGGTCATAAGAGAGGGAAAAAGAAAATTGACTTTGTGAGCTATTTTGAAAAACGGACTCCGAATGCCCTTGGTTTATCAAAGGGGATTACCTTTTGGAAGAGAAAAGATTATTCACAGCATTTATAATTGCTCGAACAAATGCGACTTTAATTTGCTGATAGCCAACTCCAGACTTTACGACAAGATAATCTTTTTTTATTCCTTCTTCATTTTCATAATAGCAAGAATTTACCGAATCTACCCTGTCTCCACCCCAACAAAAACCCCAATACTTACCGTTATGTACCAATTTACATCGGATCTTATAAAAATATTTTATTATTTCTTCAAATGATAAATTCTCATTATCACAATTTTTACAAAGTAAATTTTTAAAACTATTTTCAAAAAATTTTTTATCACCTTCACAGAAGTTAGATTCACAAAAATTTACAATACTCTTTTGAGATATTCCTATTTTATATTCTTTACCATCACTAATTCTCATAATAGATTCTACACAAACTAATAAAAAAAATATTTTTAAGGATGAAAAACGACTTTTATCTGCGAGTTTAATCAATCTTTCACCTCTATTTAAAATCATATTCACACGATTGTCTGCCTTCACACATTTATCAATAAAAATATGAAAATTATTGATCGCGTCAAACTGTGGACGATAAAGTTTTAGCCACTTTCTGTATTGAGCTGATTTTTTAAAAGTATGATTATTGTTTTGAGTCGTTAACATATCTTTGTAAAATTTTATAATTTAACTCGTTTGTTCTTGCTTCAACCTGTTTAGCAAAATTTGGGAGGGGACTTTCATACCAAATGTACAGTTTTTAGTTCAGTTGTTCTGAAGGAATGTTATTCTTGCCTCTCAGAATGACACAAAAAAGCTACACCATCGCTTTTGCTCGCTCAGAAACATATCGCTCCTTTGTACCCCCTCCCTCATTCTCTCCTGCGTACCCAATTTCTTCATCACACCTTGGGCAAAACTCATGTTCCCCAGCGAGATAGCCGTGTTTTGGACAAATGGAAAACGTCGGCGTAATGGTAATGTACGGCAAACGAAATTGAGTGAGGACTTTTTTCACAAGATTTCGGCAAGATTCCGCATCCGTAATACGCTCTCCCATATAAAGGTGTAAAACAGTTCCTCCTGTATAGAGCGTTTGAAGTCGGTCTTGTAGAAAGAGGGCTTCAAATGCATCGTCCGTGTATTCCACGGGAAGCTGAGAAGAATTGGTGTAATACGGCGCTTCTTCTGTTCCGCTTTGTAGAATATCGGGAAATCGTTTTTTATCTTCTTTTGCAAGACGGTATGTGGTTCCTTCTGCTGGAGTTGCCTCTAAATTGTACATATTTCCCGTTTCGTTCTGATATTCCGTAAGTTTTTCCCGCATAAAAAGAAGGATTTCTTCCGCAAAGTTTTGCCCCCACTCATCAGAAATATCGTGTACTCCATCTGTAAAATTGAGAATCGCCTCATTTACTCCATTTATACCAATCGTGGAGAAGTGGTTTCTTAGGCTTCCTAAGTATCTTTTTGTAAAAGGGAAGAGTCCGCGATCCATCCACTTTTGAATTTCTTCTCGTTTGATTTCAAGTGATATTTTTGCGAGCTCCATAAGATACCCAAGGCGCTCAAGAAAAGCATCTTTATCTCCTTTTTTTGTGTAGCCAATACGAGCAGAATTAATCGTCACTACACCAATGGAGCCCGTCATTTCTGCGGATCCAAAAAGTCCATTTCCGCGCTTGAGAAGTTCATTAAGATCAAGTTGTAATCGACAACACATAGAGCGCACGTGATTTGGCTTGAGGTCGGAGTTCAAAAAATTCTGAAAATACGGCATACCGTATTTTGCCGTCATCTCAAAAAGGAGGTCTGTGTTTGGTCCATGCCAGTCAAAATCTGGCGTCATATTGTAGGTGGGAATCGGGAAAGTAAATACTCGTCCCTTGGCGTCCCCTGCGGTCATAACTTCAATATACGTTCGATTAATAATCCCCATTTCTTTTTCGAGCTCTCCAAACGGATAAGCGAAAAATTCCCCACCAAGTTTTAGTCGTTTTTCACGGAGATCTTCGGGACACACCCAATCGAGGGTAATATTCGTAAAAGGCGTTTGTGTTCCCCAGCGACTTGGAACATTGAGGTTGAACACAAATGACTGAATATTCTGATGAACGTATTGATAGGTTTTGTGATCGATATATTTTTCTTTTTCTTCTTCAGTTGCAAATGAAGCACCGCTTTCTTGTAAATCTCGCTCCACTTCGAGTGCATACTTTTTGACAAATGGCGCAAGGTACGTGTCGAAACTCGAAAAGGCTTGTGCGCCTGCCCACTCATTTTGAAGGGTTCCGAGAAAATTCACCATTTGTGAAACGGCACTGCTCAGATTTCGTGGTGGAAGCGATTCGGTTTTTCCGGGAACACCGTTGAATCCTTCTTCTAAAAGTGCCCGAAGTGACCACCCAGCGCAGTATCCAGAAAACATATCTAAATCGTGAATATGATAATCACCATTTCGGTGTGCATCTCCTACATTTCGCGGGTAAATATGGCTCAGCCAATAATTTGCCGTTATTTTTCCGGCAGTATTTAAAATCATTCCGCCCAAGCTGTACCCCTGATTTGAATTGGCATTTACACGCCAGTCGAGCTGATTGAGATATTCGCCAATAGTTTTTTCTACTTCTACCACTACAGCCCGATCTTCTCGCATTTCGCTTCGGCGTTCACGGTAGAGAATATATGCCTTTGCGGTTTGTGCATGCCCCTCTTCAATGAGAACTTTTTCCACAGCATCTTGTGCTTGCTCCACTGTAGGAATGGTGTCTCTAAAAAGCGTTTCCAAAAGCACAACTACCTTTTTTGTAAGATCCTGAGAAGTTGGCTCATCATGCCCTCCAACACTTTTTGCGGCGGAATAAATGGCACCTCGAATTTTTTCTGGGTGAAAATCAACAATAGCACCATTGCGTTTTTGAATTTTAGAGATGGACATGAGAGAAGAAGAGAAAATAAGAAAACACCACATGTTGTGGTTTTTATTTCACTAATGGTCAATATATTGTGTCTAAAGGGGGAAAGCAAGGAGACGCTATTTTTTGAATATGGCTTTCTTCCTGCCGATTCTTTCGGAACAAAAAAAATGAGCTTGAGGAAACAGCAAGAATGTTTTTCAGTAACATTACTTCTTGAGAATTGTAATCAAAAAGAGAAGCTTTTGAAGACATTCACCAAATCCTCTGGAAGTGGAGCAACAATGAAGATTGTTTCTGATAATTCTGGATGCGGAAATGAGAGGTGTTCCGCATGAAGAAATTGTCGTCGAAGACCAATTTCTTTTTGAAGAAGTCGATTGAGAGGAAAATCGCCATATTTTTTGTCTCCCAAAACAGGGTTTTTCATGCCCGAAAGATGAATCCGAATTTGATGCATTCGTCCGGTATCAATTTGCAAGCGAAGTTCTGATACATCGATATTAGTCTCGTCTGAGAGCAAAAGAGATCCTGTCTGCTCTACACGGTAATGGGTAATGGCATTTTTTCCCTCAGAATCCTGTCGTGATCCATCTCTCTCGCGAAGAATAGAGGCATCAATGGTGCCTGTTTTTTTTGGCAATATTCCTGCCACAACTGCCCGATACTCCTTTTTCCACTCACCATTCCGAAGCGATTCGTGCAGAGTACGAAGGGCTTTTCCTCGTTTTGCAAAGACAAGCGCTCCAGAGGTGTCTTTGTCGAGTCGATGTACTGGGCGAATGACCTGCTCTGCATATTCCGCCGAAAGACGCTCCACAACACTTGATCCTTTTGGAATATCACTTCCTGGCTGAACGGCAACGCCTGCTGGTTTATTAATAACGAGTACGAAATCATCCTCAAGAAGAACTGAAAATTTCGGTCCCGAAAATACCTTTACGGTTTCTAGCGAGTTTTGTTTTGGCGTCTGAATTTCTTCACCAAAAAAGCACTCAATGGCATCTCCTGTTGCGAGTACCTCTTCTCCATTGGCGCGCTTTCCGTTCCATTTTACGTTCTTTTTTCGCAGGTGACGATGAAGTGCAGAAAGCGGAACAGCAGGAAATGCTTTTCGAATCCATTTTTTGAGCTTCATGCCGTCATCTGCATCTTCTATATGGATGATATTTTTTTGCATGGCAAAATCGTAAAGGAATTTTACGAGATTTCGAAGAAAATTCTGATATCAAAGAATGCCTTATACACATTGAAAGCAGTGCAAGACCCCCTTGCCATTGGAGAGGATTTTTTGATTGATCCAGAAACAGAAAAGAAGGAGAATGGTTTCGTTATTTTGAAATTATGGACGAACAGCATCAGGAGCATTCACCAGAAGCCGAAAAACACCGAAATCGTATTCGAAAGAATTTTTTCGGAAGCATTGAAGAGGATAAAAAGGGGGCGATAGAAAAGAAGCATGGTGTTATTGCCTCTCTCCTTATTGGATTTCTGAATATTTTTGTCATCATTAGCGCAGTACTTTTGGTGCGTGTCTATTTGGTAACACCATTTTCTGTGGTAGGCTCCTCAATGGAACCAAATTTTGTGAGCGGAAATCTTATCTTAGTTGATAAAATTTCTTATCGCTTTCATGAGCCTCAGCGTGGCGATGTTATTGTATTTCTTCCGCCCATTCCAAAAGAAGTAGCGAAGCAAGGGATTGTGTGTCTTGTGCGTCGTGCTGGGTTCTTCTTATTGGGGAACAAAACGGAAAATCCCTGTGTTGTCCAAGAGCATTTTGTTAAGAGAGTTATTGGTCTTCCGGGAGATATGGTAGAAATTCAAAATGGACAGGTCTTTGTTACTCCTCGGGGAGGAGATCGTCAGCAAGTTTCTGATGCGTTCTTGTCTCCCAAGAATCAAAATCGAACCTGCTTTTCTACCTCATGCCAAAGCCAAAAAGACATCAACGGTGTCTTTGTAGAGGTGGAAGAAGGAACCGTATATGTACTAGGAGACAATCGAACCGGAAGTTCCGATTCTCGTGCGTGGAATAAAGACGGGAAGCCAACTCCGCTCGTTTCTCTGGACAAGATTGCTGGAAAAGTACGATTTATATTTTGGCCATTCCAAAGCATGTCGGTGCTCAAAAATCCCGATATGTTTGTAGCGCCGTAAGGAATCGCAGCAAATGTTTTATACTGGAGGAAATCCTTTTTCCTTTCGCCACCTATTTGTATCTCTGAGAGAATATATGCATCCGCAATATTGTTGACGATAGAACTGTTTTTCTTGTGAAATTTTTTGACCTCTTTCAGAAAGACCGCCCTTTCGCCAATCACGATTCCAAAACAGAATGTCATATTCTTCTGAGGCTTTTTCTCCACTCCGCCGAATCTGCTCTTTGTCTTTCCAGCGAGATGCCGAGAGTGAGGTGGAAAAAGCGAAAAATCCATTTTTTTTTGCATACTCTGCTGTTTTTTTAAGACGCAATAAGAAACAGCATTCACATCGTTTTCCGCGTTCTGGCTCTTCTTCCATGCCTTTTGTTTTCTGGAACCACTCCTCTGCACTATAATCAGCATCAAAAAATGGAATATTCCATTCAGTTGCGAGGCGAACGAGTTCTTGCTTCCGACGCTCATACTCTTTTTTGGGATGAATATTTGGATTGAAGAAAAAAATAGTTACGGCTTTTCCTTCAGAGCGAACACACTCAAGAATGCTGGCAGAGCAAGGAGCACAACAGCAGTGGAGAAGAACTTTTTCTCCGATTTTTGAAAAGGAGAGATTTTCCGAATTCATATCCACAAAAAAAGAGTATGCTCATCTTTCCTGATGATCTCCCTCAAAAATAGCCTTATGAAGAGCAAGAAGGGCGACATCAGCATCGGATTCGTTCATAATAACGCTAATGTTGATCTCTTGTGCGCTTTGAGAAATGGCACGAACAGAAATATCGGCATCGGCAATGGCATCGAGCATGCGAGCGGCGGCGCCTTTCTGGTGAGTAAGTTCGGAGCCGACCGCACAAATAATTGCCTGTTTTTCGAGAATGTCAATTCGGGAAAACGTCTTGAGTTCTTCTAGTGCCTTTTCTGAAATACTTTCGAGCGGAAGATCAACCGTCATAGTGACCGAGATTTCGCCAGTTGCCACTACATCAACCGAAACGCCGTGTTTTTTGAAAATGGCAAATACATCTGCCAGATACCCCACTGCCATGAGCATGCGCGAAGAGGTAAGGGTAATAACGGTAACACCTTTTTTAGAGGCAACAGACTTACAGAGAAACTGCCCCCTAGTACCATCCCGAGTAATAAGTGTTCCGGGTGCTTCTGGATTCATGGTGTTTTTAATGCGAACCGGAATACTACGCTTTACCGCTGGCCACACTGTTTGCGGATGAAGAACCTTAGCTCCAAACTGTGCGAGCTCTCCCGCCTCATCATACGACACCTCAGGAAGGACGCATGTGTATTTCACGAGTCGTGGATCGGCAGAGAGAAGTCCATCGACATCAGTCCAAATTTGAATTTCTTGTACGTTAAATGCGGCGCCCGAAAGTGCGGCAGTAAAATCGGAGTATCCTCTTCCCACGCCTTCCACAATTCCCCCCGGAATTCTGCCAAAAAACCCAGTAAGTACGGGAATGCATTTTTTGTCTACGATGGGGCGCACCCTTCGCTTTATGTCTTCCTCTACGTGATCGAAAAAGTCGGAGTCGATTTGGGAAAAAGGTTTGGAAACAAGATGAGACAAATCGACATATTCTGCCTGAGTTCCAGAATCGTTTAAATGTGCCGCAAGAAGCGCGGCAGAAAGTTTTTCTCCAAGAGAGACCACTTCATCATGTGAAAGTGGAGAAAGTTCGCGAATAATAGCAATGGCGCTCAAAAATTCTCGAAGATGATCAAATTCCAATCGGAGAAAAGTGTCAATCTGCCGTCTTTGATAAGCATCTTGAACAAGTAACTCTGCGGTTTCCATGTGTTGAAATTTCAACTTCTTTAAGATTTTTTCCCGTTTTTCAGATGGTTCTCCTTGTACTGCGGAATATGCCGCATCGAGAAGTAAATTCGTTACTCCACTCATAGCGGAAACGACAACAATTGGCATTTCTTCGCGAGAAATGGAGCTACGGACAATGTGGGCAACGGAAGCAATACGTTCGGCGGATCCCATGGATGTCCCTCCGAATTTCATGGTAATCATGGCGATTAAAACCGAAAAGGATAACCGTTTTTTTCGAGTGTCTTGAGTACTTTTTCTCGCAATGCTTCCCCTTCGGCACTTGTAAGTGTTCTGTCTGGCGCTCGAAAGATAACGCGAAGCGTGACAGATTTTTTTCCATCAGGAATCCCTTCTCCCATGAATGTCTCCAGAACAGCGCTCGACTCCAAGAGTGGATCGATATTCCGAATGCATCGCAAAACATCTTCTGAAAATGTATATGACTTTGCAACAATAGAGAGGTCAAAGTCAAGTGATGGAAATTTAGGAAGAGGATGATATGAAGCGTGCTTTTGAGGGAAGGAAAGAAGTGTTGGTGCGTTGAGAAAAAAACCAGAAGAATGTTCCGGAAGATCGAATGCTTTTTTTATCTCTTCCGAAAAGGAAAATGCATAGCCGGCAGTTCCTGCTCCTACTGCAACGGAAGCAACATGCTTCGCAAAAGGAAGCCCTTCTTTTGGTTGAAACCGAAATGGAATATGAAGCGCACGAGAAAGTGTTTCGAGCACTCCCCTTACCGCTAGAAAATCTTCTCCCAGAAGCACTCCCGCAATTTGGAGACACTCTTTTTTTTGAGAATCTGATTCCTTTTCAAAAATATGTCCCATTTCGAAAAGACGAAAGGAGGTATGATGTCGACGGTTTTCCATTGCCTTTTCGAGAAGACGAGGCAAGAGCGATGGGCGCATACGGCTCATGTCTTCTGAAATTGGATTTGCCACTATAACATCCATTTCCTGCGGAGTGATTTTGCTCTTCGTAAGGAGATCTGGACCAAGAAATGCATAGGTGACGCACTCGAAAAATCCCATATTCACAAGCGCATCCGAAACTTCTCGTCGAAGAATGCGTTCCTTTGGAAGTTTTGCAAGGCGGGTGCGAACGGCAGGAGCAGATTCGTGAATGTTTCTGAGCCCTGAAACACGAACAACTTCTTCAGCAATGTCTTCTGGAATGGTGATGTCTCCCAAACGATGTCCCGGAACTTCTGCGAGAAATACATCTTTTTCTCCCATGGAAAGAGAAAATCCAAGGTTTTCCAGAATACTTCGGATTTCTTTTTCGGAGATATCTCGTCCAAGCATACGTCTTACAAGGCTCATGGGAAAGCGAATGATTCTCTGTTCTTCGGGAACACTTTCTTTGTGCTCAATATCAGAGGAAAGCGTTGCTTTTGGAAAAATATCAAGGAGAAGCTGAATGGTTCTCATCATTCCGAGAAGAACAGAACTACTCGGAACCCGTTTTTCGTAAATAGTGGCGGCATCTGTTCGATGCGCAAGTGCTAATGACGCTTTGCGAATCGCAATTGGGTCATACACCGGAACATGCACAAGAACACGATTTGTGGTCTCTGAAACCTCAGAATTGGCACCCCCCATTATTCCGGCAAGATCAAAAATTTTTTCGGCATCCTCCTGAAGAATAACCCCCTCAGGAAGCACTCGCTCCTTTCCGTCAAGCGTTGTAACGCGCTCATCTTTTTGAGAGAGGCGCATGGTGATATCGGAACCAGCAATGTGATCAAGGTCGAAAATATGGAGTGGCATGCCAAGCTCAAGCATGACATAGTTTGAAACATCAACAATAGCACTGATGGCGCGAATACCACATGCTCGTAATCGTTTTTGCATCCAGTCGGGACTTGGCTGATCAGAGAGATTTTCCAGAACAATATTAGCACGCGCCGGACAAATTTCTGGAGGAGTGACACGGAAGTGTACCGGAAGTGGTTTTTTGGGGAGAGTCTGACGAAGAGCGGAAAAATCGAACTCCTTTTGTTTCCAAGTTGCGAGTCCTGTTGCAACACATTCTCGAGCAAAACCAAAATGCGAAAAAAGATCAGGACGATTGGTGATAGCAGTATTATCAATTTTAAAAACGACGTCCGAAAGCCCAAGCACTTCGGCAACGGGAACTCCTATAGGTGTTTTTTCATCAAAAAGAAGAATACCTTGTGCGTCTTCTGTGAGCCCAAGTTCTTTTCCTGAACAGAGCATGCCCTCACTGGTGATGCCTCGCATTTTTCGCTTTTCAATGGAAAAATTTCCCGAAAGTACTGCCCCTGGGAGCGCAGTGGGAACAACTTGTCCCACTTCAATATTTTTTGCTCCACAGATAATTTGACGAGGGGTTCCGTCACCAACATCCACCTGCGTAACGCGAACACGATCGGCATCGGGGTGTGATGAAATTTCGAGAATTTTTCCAGAAACAACATGTGCAAAATCCTTTCCAGCATCAACAACTTCGTCAATCTCCGCCACTCGTTCTGTAAGAACTTCGGCGATAATGAAGGGGTCTTTTTCGGTAAACGAAATAAAATCTGAAAGCCACTCAAGAGAAATCTTCACCGGAAAGAAAAAAATCGAAGGGAATACTGCCAGAGAAAACCATCTTTTTCTAGTAGAGATTTTTCATTTTTTCCTGCTAAATTCTTATACTCAACATCATAGTTTGTCGTGGCAGATGCTTTTGACATCAATTCTCATGAAAAAGAGAAAAAGCGTATGGAAAACCAGAGAAAAAACAGGTATAATATAAATACTTCTCCCCATACAAAATGCCAAAGATCTCCCATGTTCACGCACGAGAAATTCTTGATTCTCGCGGAAACCCCACTATTGAAGCAGATGTAACGCTAAGCGACGGTTCATTCGGACGCGCCATTGTTCCTTCTGGAGCCAGCACTGGCGTGCACGAAGCACTTGAGCTTCGAGATGGCGACAAAAGTCGATTTCAGGGAAAAGGCGTTCTGACCGCAGTAAAAAATGTGAACACGGAAATTTCAGAAAATATAAAAGGGCGTAGTGCAGAAGATCAGGAAGGGCTTGACGTGGCGCTTATTGCACTCGACGGAACAGAAAACAAATCCCGACTTGGTGCAAATGCCATTTTGAGTGTTTCCCTTGCTACAGCGAAGGCAGTAGCAGAAAGTAAAAAGATTCCGCTGTATCGTTATTTTGCCGAACTTTCGGGGAATACGAAGGCAAACCTTCTTCCTTTGCCACTCATGAACGTGATTAACGGAGGTTCTCATGCCGATAGTGGCTTAGAGATCCAAGAATTTATGATCTGCCCAACTAGTGCTCCTTCTTTTGCAGAAGGACTACGAATGGGTTCGGAGATTTTTCATGCTCTCAAGAAAATTCTCGCTTCACGCGGAGACATTACCGCTGTTGGAGATGAGGGAGGATTTGCTCCGCACCTCGGCAAGAATGAAGATGCCATTGTTGTACTCCTCGAAGCCATAGAATCCGCGGGACATACCGGAAAAGTGGACATTGCCATGGACGTGGCAGCATCGGAGTTTTTTCGAGACGGCATCTACCATTTTGAAGGAGAGAAAAGAGTAAGCGAAATGGTGTCGTACTACGAGAAACTTGTTGAAACCTATCCGAATATTATTTCCATTGAAGATGGTTTTGCAGAAGATGATTGGAATGGATTTCAAAAACTTCAAGAGGCTCTTGGAGATCGTATTCAACTCGTGGGAGATGATGTTTTTGTGACCAACCCAAAGCGTATTCAAGAAGGTATTGAGAAAAAAGCGTCCAATTCTGCGCTCATCAAACTTAATCAGATCGGCTCTGTAACCGAAACTATTCGGGCAGTACAAATGACAAAAGATGCCGGATGGACCGCCGTTATTTCCCATCGAAGTGGAGAGAGCGAAGACACGACTATTGCCGATCTTGCAGTGGGACTTTCTACCGGACAAATCAAAACCGGCTCCCTTTGTCGTTCAGAACGTATTGCAAAATACAACCGACTTCTTCGCATTGAAGAAGAGCTTGGATCATCTGCACGATACCAAGGAAAAATTCGCTAACCAGTGTCTCTCATTGGTTTTTTAGAAATAACCGGTTTTCTGTTCCAAAAAACAGGGAGAATATCGAAAAATCTCTGAAACAAAAATTGATTTTTTTCGTTAGAGAAGATGGAGTCATTATTTTTATATGCCCCCTGATTTTCATCTCTCCCCAGAGATACTTTCTGGCACAGATTCTGAATTTCGAAAAAAGCTGAAAGATCGGCTTATTCAAGAATTCTCTATTCCAAAGAATACTGATAAGTGGCTTGAAGAAGGGGGGAGCCTTCTTTCTCCGCGAACAGAATTTGCAACTCATCTTCGGTATCGCTTGATGCAGAGCCCTATTCTTGCCCCAAAAACAAGGAAAATCCCTCGATTTTGGAGAAGATTTTTGCCTCAACCCCCCCCATCATCCTTTGTTCGAAGAATCATTTCTGTTACAACTGCTCTTTCTCTCTTTGTGAGTGCATTTTTCTTTGGTCTTTCGGGAACTTCACAAGCGTCCTCCAAAAGCTTTATTGCTGCTTTTACAGGAACCATTAAAATAAATCACGGACACGGCGAAGACATAGCAGTTTCTGGGAATGACACTCCGATTTTTTCGGGAACCATCATCTCAACTGAAGAGCATTCATTTGCCACACTTGAATTTTTTGAAGATTCAGTACTCAGAATGGACGAAGATACAACGGTCTCTATTTTTCGACTTGATGAAAATCCATTGCGAAATGATCTGGGAAATGTGGAGGTGGAACTCCTTTCTGGTCGTGTTTGGATAAAGACTTTTGCTGCCGATGATAAATACTCTCGTTTTCTTTTGAAAACATCAGGAGAAATTGCTCCTCTTGCCGGATCAGCCATTGATGTCGAGCGAAAAGGGGCAAAAACAATTGTTCGCTCGTGGTCTCGCTCTGCCAGAATATCTGTCGATATGTCAGAGATGGTACTTGCAGAAGGAAGAGAAGCGGGAATTTTATTGGGAAATATTTCAGACCCCGCCCCCCTCCTTGAGGAGGAATCCTCTGCCTCCTGGGTTCTTGCCAACAAAACGGAAGATGAGCATCTTTTAAGTGTTTTTGCTCAGCAAAAAATGCTCGAACGCCAACAGGAAATGAAAAAGGAAAGAGAGGAAATTCAAAAACAATTCTTTCTTATGGGAAAAGAAGAAGCTTCGGATGATATTCTCCAGCTCGAATCCGTTTTCTTTGAAGGACTTGATCATATTTCTGCAGAAGACCTGAACCCAAAAGATGCTATGAATCCTTTTTTCATTATGGCGCAGGAAGCTTGGAAAAAATACCCTCATGAAACAGAAACACTACTCGCATCCTTGGAAAAAACACTTCAACCAATCCTGCAAAATTCTCCACTCTTTGTTGCCAAAGAAATCATTGATACTCTTCAAACATCCTTTGCTGAGCAACCTGAAGTGGTTCAAGAAACACTTCGTACAAGACAGCTTTGGGAAGCAAAAACACTCGCAGATAGTGGAAATATTGTGCTTGCTGAAGCAATTCTTGAAGAAACTTCGGACACCAATATCGGTATTGGCATTTCATCTCCCGAAGTAGCAACAGAAATTCTCGATCAGCGACAAGAACAAATGGTTGCCGTTGGGGCCATGGAAAAGACGGATATTTCTAGGAATATCCTTGAGGAAACAGAAGACACTCTTGTGGAAAAAACGACAAAGCTTGTTCGTCCTCACTTTCCCTCTGGAGATCAGATTTCAGAAGCAGAACAGGCACGAGATATTGTTCTCCGTATGAAGAAATATTCCAACGAACGTGGACAAGAAAATACGCTTCGCGCCCATTTGCGATATATTGAAGACAAACCAGAAAATATTGGGCTATTGCAAGAACTTCGCACAAGGGTTCCCGAAAACCTTCAAAATGAAGTTGATGAAAAGATCGTCTCTGTACTCGGTGGTCAGCAGGCACCATAACCTACAACCAAGGTGTTTCGTTTTCGAGAAAAAATTCTTCTCCTACTTCCCGACGAAGTTCGGCGAGAGGAATGCGGTCATCTTCTGTAGGATTTTCTCCAAATCGAAATACATAAATTGCCTCAATTGCCCAGCGGATATTTGTGGGATGTTCTCGTGCTACACGAGTTTTTCCAAGGAGTTTTTCAAAATAATGTTCATCATCTAATGCTTCAAGTGCTTTTTTGAGGCTTGGATATTGCTCTTCTGCACGAGAAAATCCACAAAAAAGAGAGTGATGGTACACTTCGGGAATCCCTTTTTCGTGTACAAATTGTCCTTCTAGTTTTTCGCAGAGAAATGCAAACTCCTGTCGATCTTTTTCTGAATGAAACATTTTTTGTGAGTGATATGTTTTTATCCAAGAATTGTAACACAATGTTCGTTGCAAACAAACGGATTTTTTGAAAAAATGAGAATGATTATAAAATACATATGTTGTCATCTGTATCAAAAGAAAGAGAAGGAGGTGAACACGGAATTTTTTCGGGTTTGAATCGCGCAACATTCGATACAGCAAACGATTCGGAATACATGAAAAAGTTTTCCCGTGGACTTTCAGAAGAGCTCGTCCGCCAGATTTCACGCGAAAAAAATGAGCCAGAATGGATGCTTTCATATCGACTGAAGGGGCTCACTGCCTTTCTCGACATGTCATTTCCACAATGGGGGCCAAATCTCTCCGCACTTGATTTTGCGGATATTTGTTTTTATGCCCGTGCGGCAGAAGGAAAAAACGCAAAAAACTGGGAGGAGGTGCCAGAATCAATTAAGCAAACCTTCGAACGTCTTGGTATTCCCGAAGCAGAACGAAAAATGCTTGCCGGTGCCGGAGCACAATATGAAAGTGATACGGTTTACCACTCGCTCAAGGAACACTGGGAACAAAAAGGAGTTATTTTTTTAGATATGGATGAGGCGGTGCAAAAATATCCCGACTTAGTAAAAAAGCACTTTATGCATTGTGTTCCTATTCGTGACCACAAGTTCGCGGCACTCCATGCAGCAGTATGGAGCGGAGGAACGTTTCTCTGTATTCCCGATGACACAGATGTGGATGAGCCACTTCAAGCCTATTTTCGTATGAATGCCCCTGGAATGGGACAATTTGAGCACACCCTTATTATCATTGGAATAAATGCCCACGGACATTATATTGAAGGATGTTCTGCACCAAAATATGGCACGAGTGCGCTTCATGCTGGATGTGTAGAAGTGTTTGTGGGAGAAGGTGCTTCATTTCGCTACTCCTCAGTCGAAAACTGGTCGCGCGACACGTACAATCTCAATACAAAACGTGCCATTGTCGAAAAAAACGCACGCATGGAATGGGTCGGAGGAAATATGGGGTCGGGCGTTACTATGCTTTATCCATGTTCCATTTTAAAAGGCGAGGGCGCCACGGCAGATCATCTTGGTATTGCCTTTGCGAATGCCGGACAAAATCAAGATACCGGCGCAAAAGTCTTCCATTTGGCTGATAACACAAACAGTACCATTATTTCCAAAAGTATTAGTAAGGCAGGAGGCATTTCCACCTATCGGGGTATGGTGCGGATAAAAAATGGCGCAAAAGACTGTCGTGTTCACACCGAGTGTGACGCATTACTTCTTGATGATACGTCACAGAGTAACACCATTCCCGATATTGATGTTGGCGACAACACGGCATTTGTGTCCCATGAAGCAAGTGTTGGAAGGCTTTCTCCAGACGATATTTTTTATCTTCGCTCTCGCGGACTTTCGGAAGAACAGGCTCGTTCGGTGCTTGTGAACGGATTTTTAGAGCCCATCACGCGAGAGCTTCCACTTGAATACGCCGTGGAAATGAACCGACTTATTGAGCTCGAAATGGAAGGATCGATAGGTTAAATAAACTCATAAAACCCTTTTGCAATCGGAGGCGCTCTTCTATTCCTCCTGAGCAGAAGGAATCTGAACGCATTCTGCCCCCCACTTTACCCCAAGCAAAATGGCATCGGAAAAATTTTTTCCCTGAGAAAGCCCTCTTGTAAGCCCCGCGCGAAAAGCATCTCCGGCGCCGGTAGTTTCGACCACATTTTTCACGAGCTCTGCTCGAAATCGAGTTTCTTTTTTCTTTTCTATTAACAGAGCACCCTCTGCTCCAAATGTCTCAATAGTAGTTATTTTCTCGGGAATTCCGAGTGAATGGAATAGGCGGAACTCAACATTATTTCCCACGAGAATATCCGATTTTTCTGCGCAAAATACAAAATCCTCCTGAGAAAAAAGTGGCGTTACTTGTCCGGGATCAAAAAGAACAGTCGCCACGCTATTATACCTTCGAAATTCTTCAATGTGTTTTCGCAACGAAAGAGGCGTTCCAGCAGAAAAGACGGCGAATCGAAATGAGGCAATTTCTTCTGGCGTCAAAAAATCAATAAGATTCTGAGATGCATTTTGCTCATACGCATTTGGTTGCCAAATAATGAGCTGCTGGTGAAGCGGATCAGAAACCTGATAGGCATGAGCAGTAAACGCTCCTTCATAGCCAACGATACGAATATCGAGTGATTCAAGTCTTTTTCGGTATCCTTTTTCGGAAAAATCCTTGCCAAATGCAGAAAATATGGTGGATGAAAAACCACTCTTCCCTAACCACCAGGCAATATTTCCAGAACATCCTCCGTAATGTTCTTGTTTTTCTGAGGCAACATACGTGGCATTAAAGCTTCGGATCTCTCCATTTTCAAAAGGAATAGATTTTCGAAAGTCGTGTGGAATGGAAAAAAGAACATCAAATGCGAGCGAGCCAACGAGAAGTATTTCGTTCTTCATGCAATGAAAAGTACCATAAATGAGGAAAAAATCCATGGTCATACGACTTCTGAATATGTGCATTGCGATTCCCACAATTGACAGTTCTTCGTATAAAACATCACAATACTTTTTGATGCTCCCCCTTCTCCCATGAACAGAAAGAAATGGCTTTTCGGATTCTTCTCCCTCTTTTGTGTTGGGCTTTTTGCACCAACTGCTTTCGCATTTTCCGAAGATTATCATTCACCATTTTTTTTCGAAACATCTGGTGGTGATCGATACGGAGTAGGAGAATCTCCTGTTGCTCCATCTGAAACAAAAGGCGATCTCGTTATTGCTGGACACACGGTGGTGATTTCAAAAGATGTACAAGAAGATCTTGCCGCTTTTGGGCAGAACATCACCGTATCGGGAAACATATGGGGCGATGCTCGTATCGTCGGACAAGTTATTACTGTTTCTGGCACTATAGGTGGACACCTCGCTGTTGCCGGACAAATGATTACTGTTGACGAAGGAGGGGGCTCTGGGAAGATCGTAGGAGATCTTCTTGCCACTGGTCAGCAGTTATCCATTTATACTCCTGTAGAGGGAAATGTTACTATCTCCGCCGAAAAGGTATTTATTGCAAGTCCCATTGGAGGGGATGCTCACATTGTGGCGCAAAAGGTGGAATTTGGGGAACAGGGGAGAATTGCCGGAACGCTCACTCTCACTGCTCCAAAAAATACTATTCCAGAAGGAAAAGCGGGGAACACCATATTTCATGAGCGAACTTTTCATGGAAAACACGACCCAAAAAATATACTTTCCGAAATGTTCTCTGGTGTTCATCTTTCCATTCTGATTACGAGCCTCCTTGTTGGACTTCTTCTTTGCTGGAAAATGCCACTCTTTAGTGTGTCGTATGGAGCCATTGGAAAGGAAAAACCGTTTATCTCTTTGGGAATTGGATTTCTTGTTCTTTTTCTTACTCCGATTGCAAGCCTCTTCTTTCTTCCTCTTTTTCCAATATTTTTGCTTGTCTTCTTTTCTTACTGTGCTTTTCTTGTTTTTTCCTATATTACAAGCGGATTTTTGCTCGGCGCCGCGCTTGTTCCTCTAAAGAAAAATCCTTCTTTCGGAAAACTGTTTGGATCATTTGCCGCCGGAGTGGGAACCATTTTTGTTCTTGGTTCACTTCCATATTTTGGTTCATTTTTTACGTTTCTCGTCTTCTGTGCAGCGATGGGGAGCCTTGTACAAGTAAAAAAAGATATTCTTTCGGCACTTCGGAAAGCAAAAAAGATTTAGCATCTCCGTGCAATATTCTGTCTTTGTGATTAAGAAAGATGCTTTTCCTAGAACTCTACTCCAAAAAATGGCAAAATAACTCTATCAATATTTTTATTTTATGATATTTGTTGGATCTGATCATGCGGGATATCAGATGAAAACCTTTGTTGTTGATCTTCTAGAAGAATCTGGTTTTTCCGTAGAAGATTTGGGGACATATTCGGAAGAATCGGTTGATTATCCTCATTATGGTGCGCTTGTAGCAAAAAAAGTAGTAGAAACTCCAAAAGCATTGGGAGTTGTTCTTTGTGGAACAGGAATTGGCATTTCTATTGCGGCGAATAAGGTTTCTGGCGCTCGTGTCGCGCTCTGCGCAACATCCACCCACGCTCGCCTTGCTCGTCAGCATAATGACGCCAATATCTTAGCGATTGGCGCGCGTGTTACTGGAACCGAAGTGGCGAGAGATGTCGTGCAAACTTTTTTTTCTACCAATTTTGAAGGAGGGCGTCATGAAAAGCGAGTCGCTCAATTTTCTGATATTGAACATGATGAATCCATTTCTGAGTAGCGCATTCGGTTGGCTGGGAATGGTGGGAATTCTTCTTGCCTATTTTTTGAGTTCATTTCATATCCTCTCTACAGATACTGTGTTGTATTCGGGAATGAATCTCATTGCCGCTGTATGCATGGGGATTCACGTATGGGATCGTCGAGCGTATCCGGCAGTTCTTCTCAATACGGCATGGGCGCTGATTGCCATAACAACCCTTCTTGAAAAGATTCTTTCTTCGTAGAGCATGCGAAATATTCACATCTCACCATCACTCCTTTCGGCAAACTTTGGTCATCTCCAAAGTGATATTAATCGTGCTGAACCATTTGTAGATGGATTTCATTTTGACGTGATGGATGGACATTTCGTTCCAAATTTAACAGCAGGCGCACCGGTACTCTCTTGCTTACATTCGAAAAAACCATTCGATGTGCATCTCATGGTGAGCAACCCCGATAATCTGCTCGAAGATTTTGCCAAATCCGGTGCCTCCTCACTCTGTGTTCACACAGAAGTGTGCCCCCATATTCACCGAACGCTCCAATGCATTCGAGAAATTGGCATGCGGGCAGGAGTAGTGCTCAACCCTGCAACGAGTTTTGATTTTGCAAAAGAGGCAATCGCCATAGCGGATTATGTGCTTATTATGAGCGTGAATCCAGGATTTTCTGGTCAAGATTTTTTACCAGAAGTGCTTCCCAAGGTTCGAGAAATACGGGAACGATTTCCAGAAAAAGATATTCAAATAGATGGCGGAATCCGTAAAGAGACAATTCAGCAGGTTTTAAATGCTGGAGCAAACTGGATTGTTTCGGGATCGTTCTTTTGGAAATCAGAGAACCTCGAAAAAGCGACACAAATTTTGCGAGGAGAAAGATTGCAGTACTCAGGAAACCCTTTCTAAATGCCAGCTTATGGGATTTCCAAAAAGTCCAGATTTTGCGACTTCTTCTTCAGAAACAACTTCTGAAAACTGCCACAACACTCCAAAGGAGACATCTGCGGAAATTTTGATGTGCTTTTGGAGAACAGCAGATTTTTCTTTACCCGAAAGATCATCGTTTTCTCGGGAGAGAACAGCACCGGTAAGGAGCGGATTTTCTGTCGGAACAAGAGTGTTTTCGTGAACGGAATACCATTTTCCTTCGATATGGAAGAGTGCAAACTCTTTGTTTTCGTTGAAAAACTCTTCAGAGGCAATCAATTTTTTTGCTGTTTCCAAGGCATCTCCCTCAACAGAAATTCCCCAAAATATTCGTCTTTTCAAAGTAAGGTTTGGACGAGAAAATACTCTTCGTGCAGTGTTCTGAAGGGTAACTTCTGTAGTATCGGTAATTTTTAAAGAAACGAAAATTTCAATGGGAAATTCCGGTTTTTTCTGAAAAGAAGAAACAGGAGGAAGCGAAGGGCGAGACACCTGTTTTTTTGGAGAGCTCTTTTCAAAAAAGACATGGAGCGACATAAATATTTTTTGCCCATCCTCGGCGCGCTCTGGATGTGGCATCATGGCGAGAACGTTTCCCTCGGGATTGCTGATGCCAGCAGCATTAAGCATAGATCCATTCGGATTAATTGGAAAATGTGCGTCTTCCTCACCGTTTTCTTGGCAATACATAAGCACGTTTTGTCCCCCTTGGCACACCGCCTCTTGCACATGTTCTTCTGCCAGAAATCGCCCTTCTCCATGGGCAATAGGAAGGCGCAAAACTCCAGAAAAGTGTGTCCAAGCGCATGGTGAAGTAGAGGGTTTAAGAAAAACAAAATCGTGATAAAATCCCGTTCCCAAGATTTCCCCATTCCTATCTACGCGTCGATTCCTCGCAAGCGACATCTCCACATTCCCCACGTGAAATCCCGGAACAATACCAAGTTCCACCAAAACTTGTGCCCCATTACAAATACCAAGAATTGGTTTTCCTTCCTGCGCCATGACAACAAGGGTTTTTCCCACCGGATCGTTTGCCGCCACCATACCACTTCGTCCTCGGTCTTCATAAGAGAATCCTCCGGCAATAACAAGTCCGTCACTTTTTACAACTTTTTCAAGATCATCATTCCAGCGGAGAACTTCTGAGGCAAACCCTGCCTTGCGAAGAGCGCGAGCAGTTTCGATTTGACAATTTGTTCCCGGAAAAGCCAAAACATTAATGTGCCGCAAAGGATTCATGGTGGAAAAATAAAAAGCCATCCCCAGAATGACATTTTTTAAAAAAATTTGCACTGCATACTTCCCTCTTGCCGATTATATATTTTAGGAGAATTTTTTAGAGAGCTTGCCTCATGTGTTCATTTGAAATTCCTCCAGACTTATTTAGAAGTACGCAACCGGATTCTTCTTTGCACCATTCACAATAACCTCAAAATGAAGGTGAATCCCCGTTCTTCCGTAAACACGCCCTGTGTTTCCCATATAGCCGACAGGTGTTCCGCGATCGACATTTTTTCCAACTGATACATAAATCTCTTTTAAATGCGCATAAAGTGTTTTCATCCCATTTCCATGATCAATAACGACCATATTCCCATATCCCCCATTCCAACCAGAAGAAGCGCGTTCCACAACTCCCCCGTTCGCCGCCCATATTGGAGCACCACCGCTATTGGCAATATCAACTGCATAGTGTCCGTAATGAAAGTATTGTGTGTAGGCCCCTGTGGTGGGAAAAAGGAGTCGTCCATAAGTTTCTCTTCCTAGAGGAACACCCGCCCCAGAAGAAAAGGTGTTTCCTCCAGCGATGCGCGCAGTTTGAACAGGCCTTGGCTCTGTTTTTTTTGCGCCAGGAATAATGATCTCCTCTCCCTTCTGGAGTGAAGATGAATCGGAAATCTCATTTTGTCGAAGGATTTTTTCTTCCTCAATACTATATTTTTTTGCAATAGAAGTAATGGTATCTCCTTCAGCAACAATATATAACAACCCATCAGAAGCAGGGATTTTGAGCACTGTTCCAGGGCGAATTTTCTTGGGATCTGGAAAATCGTTATTCTGCAAAATGGTTCGTTGTGTTACTCCAAATCGGCTAGCAATACTCGAAATAGTGTCTCCCCCTTCTACCACATATTCAATAGCACCAGAAACGTCACTGCGGTCTCCTACTTCTGTCCACAGCTCTGGTTTCATAAGAAAACCATCCTCTGCAAACACAAGTGGTTCTCTTGGTTCATTGCCAAGGGTTTCTAGCGGAGGAGATAGTGAAGGCGAACTTGAGACGGCAAACTGAGGAATAATGGAGAAGAAAAAGAGTCCAAGCGTAGAAATAGTGACAACACGCCAAAAAAATACGCGTTCTACTTGACGGACACTCTCTCGCAAAAAAACACTCTCTTCAGGGATAAAAGTACGAACATGACGGGCAATTCGTGCCTTTCGAATGTGAAAAATGTGTTGAAGTGTGTTGAAAAGCTTCATTCAGAAAACACAGGAATCCCCCCTCTTTCCGTTCTCCCCCCCTCTTTCTCTCATAAATTCTTGTGAGATTTTAGTCTTCTCTTTTGAAAAAAGCAAGCAGTTGCGTGGCGCAAAAAAAGAATGCCACTAAACAACAGCAAGAATGTGCCCTCTTCTTGTTTTTTCAAAAAGAATCATGCCATACTTTTGAGTAGAAAAACTCTGCGCCGTTCGCTTCCTCTTTCATCATATTTTCTCTATCGCATAACCCCAGGGACCTGATTTTCGAGCGCGCCGTGGCGTTCTCGAAGTCTCTCCCACCTTACTCTTAGGGGGAACAAGTGAGAAGGGCATGCGCGGCGGGGCGGAGTTTTTTTACTCTTAATTCAGAAAAGTTGTGGTTCAAATAATCACTTCAGAACAGGGGTCCATCCACACCACATCTTTTTCCTTGCGCCACCAGCTCCGTTGGCGCTTTGCGTAACGACGCGTATTTCGCGTCATTAAACTTTTTGCCTCTTCTTCTGTAAGTTTTCCGCAAAGAAAACTGACCGCTTCTCGATAACCATGGGCAATAAACGCTGGATCGGATTCTTGGTAGCCTTGTGAGAGCAATTGACGAACTTCATCAAGAAAACCTTCTCGCCACATTTTTTCTGTGCGCTCAGCAATTCTCTGCTCCAAAATATCTGTTTCACACCATACCCCGAGAAGAAATTCGTTCCAAATAGGTTGCACTTTTTTTTGAAGGCTCGATATAGGCTTCCCCGTTGTACGAAAAACCTCTAGGGCACGAATCATGCGAAGGCGATTTTTTGGATCAATACGAGCAGAAAGCACTGGATCATTTTGTGAAAGAAGCGCAAAGAGAGACTCTGTGGAACATTGCTCCAACTCTTTGCGGATATCGAACTGAGGCGAAACAGGAGGAATAGAAAAGCCCTTTCGAACAGCATCGATAAAAAGACCCGAACCGCCCACAAGAATGGGAAGCTTTTTTTGGGAATGGATTTTCGAGATGATCTCCTCTGCTTTTTTCTGAAAAAACGCCACCGGATAGTCTTCGTTGGGATGTAAGAAACTAAGGAGGTGATGCGGAATACCTTCCATTTCGTGTTCGGTAATTTTTGCAGTTCCAATATCGCATCCCGCATAAAACTGACGTGAATCGGCATTAATAATTTCTCCAGAAAATTGTTTCGCAATACGGATTGAAACACTTGTCTTTCCGCTTCCCGTTGGTCCGGTGATAATGAGAAGCGGAGAAGACTTCATTTTCAAAAACGTCTCTATCTGCAAGGAAATCTCTGTTTCGGAAAAAATTGGATAAGGAGCCGGTGCTCGCTTTGATTTCATGAACAAAAAAAAGGTGTCATTCCGAAATGTAGTTCAAAATTCCATCTACTGATGCACTATTTTGAGATCTTAAACTCAGGATGGCTACTATTCCTGTTCTTCCGAAGATTCCTGTTCTTCCTCTCGAATTGATTCTGGCATTTCAAATGCCCTCAAAAAAGTAAGGCGGCGAATTTCCTCCGTCATCTTTGGATCTTTCTCAAGAAAGGCAATCGCGTTCATACGCCCTTGCCCCAATCGTGTTTCTCCAAAAGAGAAAAATGCTCCCGCTTTTTTTACAATATCAAATCGTGCGGCAGTATCGATGAGGTCTCCTATTTTTGAAATTCCCTCATTGAACATAATATCAAATTCTGCCTGGCGAAAAGGTGGTGCCACCTTATTTTTTACTACTTTTACCCGAACACGATGCCCCGTAGCTTCTTTAGCATCTCCTGTCCCCTGCTCTATTTTTGCTGCACGACGGATATCGAGACGAACAGAAGCATAGAATTTGAGGGCATTTCCTCCGGTTGTTGTTTCGGGGTTTCCAAACATTACTCCAATTTTCTGGCGGATCTGGTTAATAAAAATAATGGTGCATTTTGATTTTGAAACAGCACCAGTAAGCTTTCGAAGTGCCTGACTCATAAGGCGCGCCTGAAGCCCCATATGGCTATCTCCCATCATTCCTTCTATTTCTGCCTTTGGCGTTAGTGCCGCTACAGAGTCAACGATAATAAGATCTACTGCGCCACTCCGCACAAGCATTTCTGTTATTTCGAGTGCTTCTTCTCCAGAATCGGGCTGAGAAATCATGCATCGAGCAAGATCGAGCCCAATCCGTTCTGCATACTGTGGATCGAGTGCGTGCTCAGCATCGACAAATGCCACCTGTCCACCGGATTTTTGGCATTCTGCGGCGGCATGAATGGTAAGCGTTGTTTTTCCAGAACTCTCTGGACCATAGACCTCAATAATTCGTCCTTTTGGAATACCGCCTCCCAAAGCGAGATCGAGCGAAAGAGCTCCACTGGAAAAGGTTTCTACTCGCATTTTTCCGGCATCTGACAAATTCATAATCGCACCTTCTCCAAATTGCTTCTGAATTTGTGCGAGTGCGGTTTTTAGTGCTTCCTGACGAGGATCTGCTTTTGCTGACATAGAGAATAAAAAGAGAGGAAATCTACGGGAATAATGCCAAAAAAAATAGGGAAAAAGCGAATGCTTTTTTCTGTTTCGACAACTAATGTTCCTTTTTTTCCATTGCAAAAGGAAGAAAGTTTGGTTCAGAGGAAATGGATATAGAAAGTATCTGTTTATTTTGTTCTCGGAAAGAGATGCTGGATTGAGTCCGGCATGACAGTTATTTTTTCCACAACAAAAAACCCCTCTCCGAATTTCTCCAGAGAGGGGTTTTTGCGTAGTCCCCTTTTACAGGAACACATCTTGATCAGTCACTCTCAAGAATTAGTTCTTGAGGGTGTTCGTGATCTGTGTAACAGAGCTGGTTTCGCCCAAGTCAATCCACTG